>NZ_JBIBST010000011.1:0-358149 GCF_043077765.1 Streptomyces sp. NPDC015661
GCAGGGGGGACCCTGTGGGAGAGTAGGACGCCGCCGAACAATCATTAGCCTCAACCCCCGGACCATGTCCGGGGGTTGAGGCATTTTTGCGTTCTGCCGCCAGGCGGTGCCCCTGTGCACGGCGGTGTTGTGGCTGAGGGTAAGGTCGGGGGGCATCGTCCGTACGTTCCCAGCAGGAGGCCCCCGGGTGGAGGTCCAGGAGACTCGCGTTCAGACCGACCGGGTCCTCACCATCCCCAATATCCTGAGCATGGCTCGGCTCGTGGGTGTGCCACTGTTCCTGTGGCTGATTCTCCGACCTGTGTTCGGCGGTCCCAACAGTGATGGCTGGGCCTTGCTCGTGCTGATGCTCAGCGGCATCAGCGACTACCTCGACGGCAAACTCGCCCGGCGCTGGAACCAGATCAGCAACCTCGGCCGGCTGCTCGACCCCGCCGCGGACCGTCTGTACATCCTGTCCACTCTCGTCGGACTCACGTGGCGGGAGATCCTGCCACTGTGGCTGACCGCCGCTCTCCTGGCGCGCGAGGCCATGCTGCTCGTGATGGTGGGAATCCTCCGCCGGCACGGTTACCCGCCGCCGCAGGTGAACTTCCTCGGGAAAGCTGCCACTTTCAACTTGATGTACGCGTTCCCGCTGCTGCTTCTCAGTGACGGAACGGGTTGGCTTTCGTCACTCGCTGAAGTTTTCGGGTGGGCCTTCGCCGGATGGGGTACAACTCTGTATTGGTGGGCAGGGATCCTCTACGTGGTCCAGGTCCGTCGACTCGTGAAGGCGGATACCGCGGCCGATTGAGCCCGTCTGTCCTGTGTCGAGCAGCGTCGCCGGCAACAACGAGGACGTCCGAGGGCCCCTGAGCGGACAGGTGAAGTCGGCAGGACCGTCGTCTCTTCAAGGAGGACGCTTCCGACATGAAGGCCGTTGTGATGGCCGGTGGCGAAGGAACCCGCCTTCGCCCCATGACCTCGAGCATGCCCAAGCCTCTGCTGCCGGTGGTGAACCGGCCGATCATGGAGCACGTCCTACGACTGCTCAAGAGGCACGGTCTCAACGAGACCGTCGTCACCGTGCAGTTTCTCGCCTCTCTCGTCAGGAACTACTTCGGCGACGGAGAAGAGCTCGGGATGGAGCTCACGTATGCCAACGAGGAAAAGCCACTCGGTACAGCGGGAAGTGTGAAGAACGCCGAGGAAGCGTTGAAGGACGACGCTTTTCTCGTCATCTCGGGAGACGCGCTCACCGACTTCGACCTCTCCGATCTCATCGCCTTCCACAAGGAGAAGGGCGCCCTCGTCACGGTCTGTCTGACCCGGGTGCCCAATCCGCTGGAATTCGGGATCACGATCGTCGACGAAGAGGGAAAGGTCGAGCGATTCCTGGAGAAGCCCACGTGGGGGCAGGTCTTCTCGGACACCGTGAACACGGGCATCTACGTGATGGAGCCCGAGGTCTTCGACTACGTCGAAGCGGATGTTCCGGTCGACTGGTCGGGTGATGTCTTCCCGCAGCTCATGAAGGAGGGCAAGCCGATCTTCGGCTATGTCGCCGAGGGCTACTGGGAGGACGTCGGCACTCACGAGAGCTATGTGAAAGCCCAGGCGGACGTCCTGGAGGGCAAGGTCCAGGTCGACATCGACGGCTTCGAGATCTCGCCCGGAGTGTGGGTCGCCGAAGGCGCCGAGGTTCACCCCGAGGCGGAGCTGCGCGGACCGCTCTACATCGGTGACTACGCCAAGGTCGAGGCCGGCGCCGAGATCCGTGAGCACACCGTCATCGGCTCGAACGTGGTCGTCAAGAGCGGGGCCTTCCTGCACAAGGCGGTCGTCCACGACAACGTCTACATCGGGCAGCAGAGCAATCTGCGCGGCTGTGTGATCGGGAAGAACACCGACATCATGCGGGCCGCCCGGATCGAGGACGGAGCCGTCATCGGGGACGAGTGCCTCGTCGGGGAAGAATCGATCGTGCAGGGCAACGTGCGCGTCTACCCCTTCAAGACGATCGAGGCCGGCGCCTTCGTCAACACCTCCGTCATCTGGGAGTCCCGCGGACAGGCCCATCTCTTCGGAGCGCGCGGGGTCTCCGGCATCCTCAACGTGGAGATCACCCCCGAGCTGGCCGTACGGCTGGCGGGGGCGTACGCGACGACCCTGAAGAAGGGGTCGACCGTCACCACCGCGCGTGATCACTCCCGGGGTGCCCGGGCGCTGAAGCGGGCGGTGATCTCGGCGCTGCAGGCCAGCGCCATCGACGTACGGGACCTGGAGAACGTACCGCTGCCGGTGGCGCGACAGCAGACCGCGCGGGGAAGCGCCGGCGGGATCATGGTGAGGACCTCGCCCGGGGTGCCCGATTCCGTGGACATCATGTTCTTCGACGAACGGGGAGCGGACCTCTCCCAGGGCGGGCAGCGGAAGCTCGACCGGGTGTTCGCACGCCAGGAGTACCGGCGGGCCTTCCCGGGCGAGATCGGCGACCTGTCGTTCCCGGCCAGCGTGTTCGACTCCTACACCGGCTCGCTGTTGCGGAACGTCGACACCACCGGGATCGCCGAGGCGGGGCTGAAGGTCGTCGTGGACGCCTCCAACGGCAGTGCCGGGCTTGTTCTGCCCAGTCTGCTCGGGCGGCTCCAGGTCGACTCGCTGACGATCAACCCCGGGCTCGACGAGTCCCGCCCCACCGAGTCGGCCGAGAGCCGGCGGGCCGGGCTCGTACGGCTCGGGGAGATCGTGGCCTCGGCGCGGGCCGCGTTCGGCGTCCGGTTCGACCCCGTCGGCGAGCGGCTCTCGCTCGTGGACGAGCGGGGCCGGATCATCGAGGACGACCGCGCGCTCCTGGTGATGCTCGACCTCGTGGCGGCCGAGCGGCGGTCCGGGCGGGTCGCGCTGCCGGTCACCACGACTCGTATCGCCGAGCAGGTCGCCGCGTACCACGGCACGCAGGTCGAGTGGACGACCACCTCGCCCGACGACCTCACGAGGGTCGGACGCGAGGAGTCGACGATCTTCGGCGGCGACGGGCGCGGCGGGTTCATCGTGCCCGAGTTCAGCAGCGTCTTCGACGGGGCCGCCGCGTTCGTGCGGCTGATCGGCCTCGTCGCGCGGACGCAGCTCACGCTGAGCCAGATCGACGCCCGGATCCCGCGGGCGCACGTCCTGAAGAAGGACATCGCGACCCCGTGGGCCGTGAAGGGTCTGGTGATGCGCCGGGTGGTGGAGGCGGCGGGCAGCCGGTCCGTGGACACCACCGACGGAGTGCGGGTGGTCGAGGCCGACGGGCGGTGGGTGATGGTGCTGCCCGACCCCGCCGAGGCCGTCACCCATCTGTGGGCGGAGGGGCCCGACGACGCCTCCGCGCAGGCCCTGCTCGACGAGTGGGCCGAGGTGGTCGACAGCGCAGGTCGCTGACGGTTCGGGCGGTCGCGGCCGGGAGGTGCCCGAGGGGTGCCTCCCGGCCGTACATGGGGGCCATTCGGCGGTAGGCCGTGCGACGTGCGACGATGTGCGGCATGTCGCAGCAGCCCCCCGTTCGGAGCACCGGATCACCGCCGCCGCGTCCGGACGCGTCGATGTCGCTGCTGAACAACGTGATCGACCACGCGCTCGACGACGGCTACGCCGAGGCGACAGCCCGGCGCGCGGCCGAGGGCGGCGGGATGCCCCGTAACCTCCGGGCCAAGCTGGGTGTCGCCGCGGGTCTTCTGCTCGCCGCCGTCGTGGTGACCGTGGGGGCGGCCGAGGCGCGGATCTCCGCGCCGGTCGTCGCCAAGGAGCGGCAGGACCTGATCGACCGGATCGAGAAGGAGACGTCGACCGCCGATCAGCTGGAGGAGGACGTCGAGCGGATCCGGACCGAGGTCGGGGACCGGCAGCGGCAGGCTCTGCAGCAGCACGGCGGCGACCAGGCCGAGCTCGTGGCGCTCCTCTCGGGCGCGACGGCCGTGCACGGCCCCGGCGTGAAGCTCGTCGTCGACGACGCCAAGGGCACCGATTCCGGTGGTGGCGGTCCGCGGGAGAGCAGTGGCTTCTCCGACACGGGCCGGGTCCGCGACCGGGACATGCAGCGGGTGATCAACGGGCTGTGGGAGTCGGGTGCCGAGGCCGTCGCGATCAACGGGCAGAGGCTGACATCGCTGTCCGCGATCCGGGCCGCCGGCGACGCCATACTGGTCGACAACAAGCCGCTGGTGCCGCCGTACACCGTCCTCGCGATCGGGGACGGACAGCGGCTGAGCACCGCGTTCCAGGACAGCGCAGACGGGCAGTACCTGCATGCGCTGGTGGAGAACTTCGGGATCAGGAGCAGGATCTCGGCCGAGGGCGATGTGCGCCTGCCGGCCGCGCCGAGCCTGACCGTACGTACCGCAGAGCCGAGGGGGGCCGGGGTGGCGACGCCCTCCGGTCGGGCCACGGCCGACACAGGGAAGGGCACATCGTGATCGCCGTACTGGGCCTGATCGTCGGAGTCGTGGTCGGACTGTTGGTCCGCCCCGAGGTTCCGGCGGTGGTCGAGCCCTATCTTCCGATCGCCGTGGTCGCCGCCCTCGACGCGGTGTTCGGCGGCCTGCGGGCCATGCTCGACGGCATCTTCGTCGACAAGGTCTTCGTGGTCTCGTTCCTGTCCAACGTGGTCGTGGCCGCGCTGATCGTCTTCCTCGGCGACAAGCTGGGCGTGGGCGCGCAGCTGTCCACCGGTGTGGTCGTCGTGCTCGGCATCCGCATCTTCTCCAACGCGGCCGCCATCCGGCGGCACGTCTTCCGGGCGTGAGGCCGATGAGCGAGAACCCTCAGAACTCCGAGCGGCCCGAGTCCGAGCAGCCCGAGTCCGGACGGCAAGAGTCCGGACGGCAAGAGTCCGGGAGGCCCGAGTCCGGGAGGCCCGAGTCAGGGAGGCCCGAGTCCGAGCAGCCTCGTAGCCCTGAGCAGCCTCGGATCCCCGAGAAGTCCGAAGCGCCCCCGACGCCCCCGGCGCCCTCGACGCCCGAGACGCCTGAGATCGCGAAGCCCGAGGCCGTGGGTTCCGAGGCGCGGGTGCCCGTCGCCGCGCCTGCCGCCGCCGGGCCGAGTGGGCGGCGGAGGCTCGCCTCCGCTCTGTGGCCGCCGCGGGTGACCCGGGCCCAACTCGTCGTCGCGCTCCTGCTGTTCGTCCTCGGTCTCGGCCTGGCCATCCAGGTCTCCTCGACCAGCGAGAACAGCGCGCTGCGCGGGGCCCGTCAGGAGGACCTCGTGCGGATCCTCGACGAACTCGACGACCGCACGCAGCGCCTGGAGGACGAGAAGTCGCGCCTCGAGAAGCAGCGCTCCGAGCTGGAGTCCAGCTCGGACCAGGCCGAGGAGGCGCGCAAGCAGACCCAGGAGAAGGAGCGGCAGCTCGGCATCCTGGCCGGCAGCGTCGCCGCCGAGGGGCCGGGCATCACCCTCACCGTGGGGGATCCCACCGGGGCGGTCGAGTCGGACATGCTGCTCGACGCCATCCAGGAGCTGCGCGCGGCGGGTGCCGAGGCGATCCAGGTCAACGGTGTCCGGGTGGTCGCGGACAGTTATTTCACCGGTAGCGGTGATGACATGCGGATCGATGGAACGAAGGTGGCCGCTCCGTACGTCTTCAAGGTCATCGGCAAGCCGGAGGATCTCGAGCCCGCGCTCAACATCCCCGGTGGTGTCGTGCAGACCCTGGAGAAGGAGCAGGCCACAGCCACGGTGGAGCGGTCGGCGAAGATCGTCGTCGACGCCTTGCGACCCGCGAAGCGGCCTGACTACGCTCAGTCGTCCTCCCAGTGAGGGGGACGGAGGGGGTCCCGCGACAAGGGCAAGACGTTGCGGGGGGTCGGCGCACCACAACGGTGGTGCGTGGTGGAAACTGTCCGGAGGATACGGACGTTGTGAAAGTGTCCGGGTCGGCAGGTGTGAAGGATTTCGGTTCGTCCTGCCCCACGGGCGGGTCTGTTTCGGTCAAGGGGAATCGCCCGTGAGTTTTTTTGCGAAGTTGTTCGGCAAGAGCGGACGTGAGGACAGCGGCAACGCCAAGCACGCCGCGCCTCGCCACGCCCAGAGCGAGGAGCAGGGCGGCGAGCGCCCGCTCTTCCGCGACGAGGTCGACGGTCGGGGCGGTGACATTCCGGGCACACAGGGCGCGTCTTCTGTTGACCCCGCCGGTGCCGCCCGCATAGGTTTCGGAGAACCATCAACCTCAAGTACGGGTGGAGGGTTTGCGTCCGACCCGTACGCGACACAGACCTCCGCGGGGCAGCCGCGGCAGGAGGATGCGTCCATGCCGGTGTGTACGAGGTGCGGTCACCGCAACACGGCCGACAGCCGCTTCTGCTCCCACTGCGGCACGCCGCTGCGGGGCGGGGTCGCCGCCGAGCGTGCGTCGGAGACGACGTCGACGATCTCCATCTCGGGCCTTGAGGCGTACGACGCGGAGGTCACCGGTCAGACCGCCCTTCCGTCGCTGTCTCCCGAGGCGATCGCCGCCGTGGAGGCGCTGCCCGCGGGCTCCGCGCTCCTCGTGGTGCGCCGGGGTCCCAACTCGGGCAGCCGGTTCCTGCTCGACGGCGAGCTGACGACGGCCGGCCGTCACCCGCAGAGCGACATCTTCCTGGACGACTTCACCGTCTCCCGGCGTCATGTCGAGTTCCGCCGGGCCCAGGACGGCAGCTTCACCGTCGCCGACGTCGGCAGCCTCAACGGCACCTACGTCAACCGTGAGCCGATCGACTCGGTCGTTCTGTCCAACGGCGACGAGGTGCAGATCGGCAAGTACCGGCTGGTCTTCTACTCGAGCCAGCGAGGCGTGTGACGCCTCGGGGAAGCCCCTTCAGGGAAGGTCCATGCTGCGAACACCGATGGGCGGTGCCGGATCCGGCACCGCCACCGCGGGCGACCGGCTGGTCAGCATCGGCACGGTGCTGAACCAGCTGCGCGACGAATTTCCCGAAGTGACGATCTCCAAGATCCGGTTCCTGGAGGCCGAGGGGCTGGTCGAGCCCCGACGGACGGCCTCCGGATACCGGAAGTTCAGCCCGCAGGACGTGGAGCGGCTTGCCCGCATCCTGCGGATGCAGCGGGACCACTACCTTCCGCTGAAGGTCATCCGCGAGCACCTCGACGCCCTGGAACGGGGCGAGCAGATCAGGCTTCCGGCGCCCGGGCGGCGGCGGGACCTCGTCGAAGGGGCCTGGGAACAGGACGAGGCGGAGTCGCCGACCGTCGTGCGGCTCGGGCGGGACGAGCTGATCGCCGCCGCCGAGGTGACCGAGACCGAGCTCGCCGAGTGGGAGTCGTACGGTCTGATCGCCGAGACGGAGGGCGGTGGCTACGACGCCGAGGCCGTCACCGTCGCCAGGCTTGTCGCGGATCTGGGGAGGTTCGGTCTCGAACCCCGGCACCTGCGGGCCGTCAAGGCGGCCGCCGACCGGGAAGCCGGGCTGATCGAGCAGGTGGTCGCGCCGCTGCGCCGGCACCGTAACCCGCAGACCAGGGCCCATGCGGAGGCCACCGCGCAGGAGCTCGCCGCGCAGTCGGTGCGGTTGCACGCGGCACTCGTCCAGACGGCCCTGGGGATCCGGCTGCAGTGACCCGCTTCCCGGGCCCGGCTTTCCGTGGCGCGGGGGTGCTCGGGGAGGCCTCGGAGGGTACTCGGGGAGGGGGCCCGGAGGGGCCCGACTATCCAAACCGGTCGGGCACGTCCTAGGGTTGCTGTGTGAACGAGCTCGACGTTGTGGGTGTCCGGGTGGAAATGCCCTCCAACCAGCCGATCGTGCTCCTGCGTGAAGTGGGAGGCGATCGGTACCTCCCCATCTGGATCGGACCGGGTGAGGCGACCGCGATCGCCTTCGCCCAGCAGGGGATGGCTCCTCCGCGGCCGCTGACGCACGACCTGTTCAAGGACGTGCTGGAAGCCGTGGGGCAGGAGCTCACCGAGGTCCGCATCACGGATCTGCGTGACGGGGTCTTCTACGCCGAGCTGGTCTTCGCCAGTGGCGTCGAGGTGAGCGCGCGACCGTCCGACGCGATAGCCCTTGCCCTTCGGACCGGAACGCCGATCTTCGGCAGTGACGGTGTGCTGGACGACGCCGGCATCGCGATTCCGGACGAGCAGGAGGACGAGGTGGAGAAGTTCCGCGAGTTCCTCGACCAGATCTCACCGGAGGACTTCGGGAGCAGCAGCCAGTGAGACGGAGCGGTGCGGCCGGAGGCCGTTCGCGGGGTGCCGTCAGAGCATTCGAGTAGCCTTTCCCCGGAGAGGGACACGCGAAACCACTCTCAGGGTGATTATCACTCGGCGTGCCGAGTGTGGCGATCGTTGACGCACCCCGAGTGACTGCCTACCTTCGTGTGGGCAGGTCAAGGACGGAGGGTCGGCGTGATGAGCAGCGCGGACGGTACGGCAGGGAGCTCGCTCGGACGTGTGTCCGAGGAGAGCGGTCCGTATCCGCTTCACGGCAGTGTGGGCGACTTCGGGACGGACACCGGTGCCGGCGTCGCCGACGCGGCGATCGGCTACCGCGGACCGACGGCCTGCGCGGCCGCCGGGATCACCTATCGCCAGCTGGACTACTGGGCACGCACCGGACTCGTGGAGCCGAGCGTGCGGCCCGCGTACGGGTCGGGGACACAGCGGCTGTACAGCTTCCGCGACGTCGTCGTGCTGAAGATCGTCAAGCGTTTCCTCGACACCGGGGTGGCCCTCCAGAACATCCGGGCCGCGGTGCAGCACCTGCGCGCCCGGGGCTTCCGGGACCTGGAGCGGATGACGCTCATGAGCGACGGGGCCACGGTGTACGAGTGCTCCTCGCCCGACGAGGTCGTCGACCTCCTCCAGGGCGGGCAGGGCGTCTTCGGCATCGCCGTCGGCGTCGTCTGGCGTGACGTCGAGGCCGCGCTGTCGCAGCTCCACGGAGAGCGGGTCGACACCGGCGAGACGCTGGTCGGGCACAATCCGGGCGACGAGCTGGCGCGGCGGCGGCGCGACAAGGCGGTCTGAGGGCGCGCGTTCCCTGGGGCCTGGCGGGCCTCGGGGGCGTTGTCAGTGGCGTAGGGCAGCATCGGACGTGTGAGAGCCGCGCCCACCATCCTGCATCTCGACATGGATGCCTTCTTCGCCGCCGCCGAGCAGGCGTCGAAGCCCAGCCTGCGCGGAAAACCCGTCGTCGTCGGCGGCCTCGGGCCGCGTGGTGTGGTCGCCACCGCCTCCTACGAGGCCCGTCGCTTCGGGGTGCACTCGGCCATGCCGATGGGCCAGGCGCGGCGGCTCGCGCCGAACGCCGCGTATCTCGTGCCGCGCTTCGCCTTCTACCGCTCCATCAGCGAGCAGGTCATGGAGCTGCTCCGGCGGCTCTCCCCGCTCGTCGAGCCCCTCAGCCTCGACGAGGCCTTCGTCGACCTCGAAGCCGGTGGTGTCGCCGAGGACAGCGCGAGCGCGCGAGCCGTGGGGGAGCGGCTGCGGGCCGACATCCTCGCGACGACGGGGCTCACCGGGTCGGTGGGGCTCGCCGGCTCCAAGATGATCGCGAAGATCGCCTCCGAGGAGGCCAAGCCGGACGGGCTCGTCCTCATCGAGCCCGGCACCGAGCGGGAGCTGCTCGGGCCTCGATCGGTACGGATCCTGCCCGGGGTCGGCCCGGCCACCGGGGAGCATCTGCGGCGCGCCGGGATGACCACCGTCTCCGACCTCGCGGAAGCGGGCGAGGACGAGCTCGTACGGCTCCTGGGACGCGCGCACGGGGCCTCGCTGTACCGGATGGCCCAGGGGTACGACGAGCGGCCCGTGGTGGCCGAGCGGGACGCCAAGTCCGTGTCGGTCGAGGACACCTTCGACGTGGACCTCCACGACCGGGTCCGGATCCGGATCGAGGTCGAACGGCTCGCGGAGCGGTGCGTGGGGCGGCTCCGGGCCTCCGGGCACTCCGGGCGGACCATCGTCCTGAAGGTGCGGCGGTACGACTTCTCGACGCTCACCCGGTCCGAGACGCTGCGGGGTCCGACGGACGACCCGGGCGTCGTACGGGAGGCCGCCGGGCGGCTCCTGGAGGCCGTGGACACGACGGGGGGCGTGCGCTTGCTGGGGGTCGGGGTGAGCGGGCTGGCGGACTACACGCAGGAGGATCTCTTCGCCCAGGCGGAGGCCTCGGAGCGGCCGGCGGACGAGGTCGCGCCCGAGGAGGCCGCGGAGGTGGAGGCGGCGCTTTCCACCGCTTCGGAGGCCGCCGCCGAGCGGGTGTGGGCGCCCGGACACGACGTACGGCACGCCGTGTACGGGGCCGGGTGGGTCCAGGGGAGCGGGGTCGGGCGGGTCACGGTGCGGTTCGAGGAGCCGTGGTCCGGGCCCGGGCGGGTGCGGACTTTCGCGGTGGACGACCCGGAGCTGGAGCCGTCGGAGCCGTTGCCGCTGGTGCGGGGGGATGCGGCGGCGTGAGGCTGGGGCCGTGGGCCGTGGGCCGTGGGCCGTGGGCCGTGGGCCGTGGGCCGTGGGCCGTGGGCCTTGCGGCCCGGGGGCCGGGCTGGGGGCGGGGCTGGAGGTGCTCAGCCGCCCCGCCCGTGCGGCTTGGTGCGCAGAGGTGCGGGTTCTCCCGTGGGGGTGGAGCGCCGTTGGCGGGGGGTGTGCCCGGCCTGGTGGCCGGGCCGTTGTTCCCGGCCTGGCGGCCGGGCCGTTGTTCCCGGCCTGGCGGCCGGGCTGTTGTTCCCATCCGCACCACCGTGCGGTTGGGTGGGCAGAGGTGCGGGTCTCCCCTGTGCCGGGAAAGCGCCCTCGGCGGCGTTCGGAGCCGTGCGTCACCCGGGCCCTGGGCCGGCCCTCAGGCCGGTCTGGGCGGCGTCCTTGGTAGCCCTGTGGGCTTGACCCTCGGTCGGCCCCTGCGGCGTGCCTGGTGGGCCTTCGGGGGTGGTCCCTGGGTGGGTGGGTGTTGCCGCGGGTTCAGGTGCCGTCCTGGCCTGCCAGGTGCCCGAAGTCCTTGTCCGGGGTGTCCGGGGGCGGCGGCGGGAGGGTCAGGCTGTAGTGGCGGTACAGCTGGAGTTCCTGCTCCGGCGAGAGGTGGCGGCCCACTCCGAAGTCCGGGGCATCCTTGATCAGGGCCCTCTCGTACGGGATGTGGAGGCCGTCGTCGAGCAGCGCGCTCGGCTCCAGGGGGACGAAGGCGTCCCTGCTGAACAGGCCCGTGCGGACCGCGGCCCATTCCGGGATGCCGGTCGCGTCGTCCAGGTACACCTCGTCCACGGTTCCGATCTTCTGCCCGTTCCGGTCGAACGCCTTGCGGCCGATCAGGCTGCGCGGATCGATATCGGTCTGCACGGTCCCTCCAACTGGTCGCAACTGCTCTACACCCCTACGAAAGTGCACATCTGGGATGTCGGCCACTTGAGCGATGGAAGCCGCAACCTCGCTGGTAGGCTGGTTGTGGCTGTCGACCCTGTGCGGGAGAGTCCCCCGGAGAAACCTTCCGGTGGGCGCCGAAGGAGCAAATCCTCCCCGGAATCTCTCAGGCCCCTGTACCGCGCGGACGAGGTCACTCTGGAAAGCAGAGCGGATGTCCGACGGCATTCCGCTCTCACCGACGGTGAAAGCCGGCGGGCCGCGAGGCGTGCCGGTGAAACTCTCAGGTTGAGATGACAGAGGGGGAGGCCGTCCGGGTACCCGCGCCGTGGTGCCCCTCGCAGGTCGTGACGACCAGGAGGCCTCCGTACATGACCGCCAACCGCACTCCGCTCTCCGAGCTCGAACAGGGCATCCCGTTCGAGCAGCGGCACATCGGACCCGACGCCGAGGCCCGGGCCAAGATGCTCGCCCAGGTCGGTTACGGCTCGCTCGACGAGCTCACGGCCGCCGCGGTGCCGGACGTCATCAAGAACGCCGAGGCGCTGGGCCTGCCGGCCGCGCGCACCGAGGCCGAGGTTCTCGCCGAGCTGCGCACGCTCGCCGACCGCAACCAGGTCCTCGCCCCGATGATCGGTCTCGGCTACTACGGGACCTTCACCCCGCCGGTCATTCTCCGGAACGTCATGGAGAACCCGGCCTGGTACACGGCCTACACGCCGTACCAGCCCGAGATCTCCCAGGGCCGCCTGGAGGCCCTGCTCAACTTCCAGACCATGGTCGCCGACCTCACCGGTCTGCCCACCTCCGGCGCCTCCCTCCTCGACGAGGGCACCGCCGCCGCCGAGGCCATGGCGCTCTCCCGCCGAGTCGGCAAGGTCAAGAACGGCGTCTTCCTCGTCGACGCCGACGCCCTGCCGCAGACCATCGCCGTCATCGAGACCCGCGCCGAGCCGACCGGTGTCGAGGTCGTCGTCGCCGACCTGAGCGAGGGCATTCCCGCCGAGGTCGCCGAGCGCGGTGTCTTCGGTGTGCTCATCCAGTACCCGGGCGCCTCCGGTGCCGTCCGCGACATCAAGCCGCTGGTCGACGCCGCCCACGAGCTCGGCGCGATCGTCACCGTCGCCGCCGACCTGCTCGCCCTCACGCTGCTCACCTCGCCCGGCGAGCTCGGCGCCGACATCGCCGTCGGCACCACGCAGCGCTTCGGCGTTCCCATGGGCTTCGGTGGCCCGCACGCCGGCTACATGGCCGTCCAGGACAAGCACGCCCGCTCCCTGCCCGGCCGCCTCGTGGGCGTCTCCGTCGACGCCGACGGCAACCGCGCCTACCGCCTGGCCCTGCAGACCCGCGAGCAGCACATCCGCCGCGAGAAGGCCACCAGCAACATCTGTACCGCTCAGGTGCTGCTCGCCGTCATGGCCGGCATGTACGCCGTCTACCACGGTCCCGACGGCCTGAAGCAGATCGCGCAGCGTACGCACCGCTACGCCGCCATCCTCGCTGCCGGTCTCACCGCCGGTGGCGTCGAGGTCGTGCACGGTTCGTACTTCGACACCCTCACCGTCCGCGTGCCCGGCAAGGCCGACGAGGTCGTCGCCGCCGCCCGCGAGGCCGGGGTGAACCTCTACCGCGTCGACGCCGACCTCGTCTCCGTCTCGTGCGACGAGACCACCGGGCGTGAGCAGCTCGTCGCCGTCTGGGGTGCCTTCGGCGTCACGGCCGACGTCGAGGCCCTCGACGCCGTCACCGAGGACGCGCTTCCCGCCGGGCAGCTGCGCTCCGACGCGTACCTGACCCACCCGGTCTTCCACGCGCACCGCTCCGAGACCTCGATGCTGCGCTACCTGCGCAAGCTCGCGGACCGCGACTACGCGCTCGACCGCGGCATGATCCCGCTCGGCTCCTGCACCATGAAGCTGAACGCGACCACCGAGATGGAGCCGGTGACCTGGCCCGAGTTCGGCCAGATCCACCCCTTCGCGCCGGTCGACCAGGCCGCCGGATACCTCACGCTCATCAACGAGCTGGAGGACCGCCTCGCCGAGGTCACCGGCTACGACAAGGTGTCCATCCAGCCCAACGCCGGTTCGCAGGGCGAGCTCGCCGGTCTCCTCGCCGTCCGCGCCTACCACCGCGCCAACGGCGACCTGCAGCGCACGATCTGCCTCATCCCGTCCTCCGCGCACGGCACCAACGCCGCCTCCGCGGTGATGGCCGGCATGAAGGTCGTCGTCGTCAAGACGGCGGAGGACGGCGAGGTCGACGTCGAGGACCTGCGCGCCAAGATCGCCCAGTACCGCGACGAGCTGTCCGTGCTGATGATCACCTACCCGTCCACGCACGGCGTCTTCGAGGAGCACGTCGCCGACATCTGCGCCGAGGTCCACGAGGCCGGCGGTCAGGTGTACGTCGACGGTGCCAACCTCAACGCGCTGGTCGGTCTGGCCAAGCCGGGCAAGTTCGGCGGCGACGTCTCGCACCTGAACCTGCACAAGACCTTCTGCATCCCGCACGGCGGCGGCGGCCCCGGCGTCGGCCCGGTCGGTGTCCGCTCCCACCTCGCCCCGTACCTGCCGAACCACCCGCTCCAGCCCACCGCGGGCCCGGAGACCGGTGTCGGCCCGATCTCGGCCGCCCCGTGGGGCTCCGCCGGCATCCTGCCGATCTCCTGGTCGTACGTGCGCCTCATGGGCGGCGAGGGCCTCAAGCGCGCCACCCAGGTCGCCGTCCTCGCGGCGAACTACATCGCCAAGCGCCTGGAGCCGCACTACCCGGTGCTCTACACCGGTCCGGCCGGGCTCGTCGCCCACGAGTGCATCGTGGACCTGCGCCCGCTGTCCAAGTCGACCGGTGTCAGCGTCGACGACATCGCCAAGCGCCTCATCGACTACGGCTTCCACGCGCCGACGATGTCCTTCCCGGTGGCCGGCACGCTGATGATCGAGCCGACCGAGTCCGAGGACCTGACCGAGCTCGACCGCTTCTGCGACACGATGATCGCGATCCGCGGCGAGATCGAGAAGGTCGCCTCGGGTCAGTGGCCCGCCGAGGACAACCCGCTGCACAACGCCCCGCACACCGCGGCCGCGCTGGGCGGCGAGTGGAACCACCCGTACACGCGCGACGAGGCGGTCTTCCCGGCCGGTGTCTCGGCCGCCGACAAGTACTGGCCGCCGGTGCGCCGCATCGACGGTGCCTTCGGCGACCGGAACCTGGTCTGCTCCTGCCCGCCGATGGACGAGTACGACAACTGAGCACGCGCCGAGGGCCGGTTCGGAGGATCTCCTCCGGGCCGGCCCTCGGCGTTTCCCTCGTACGGTGTCCTGCCGCGCGGCTTCAGGCGGCGGTCGTCACCTGTCCCGCGGTCAGCGGCCGGTGCGGGGCGATGATCTGCCCGTCCGGCAGCAGTTCACCGGTGTCCTCGAAGAGGAGGACACCGTTGCACAGCAGGCTCCAGCCCTGCTCCGGGTGGTGTGCCATCAGTCGGGCCGCCTCCCGGTCGGCGGAGTCGGCGGTGGGACAGGCAGGCTGATGCTGGCACATGGGTGGGTTCTTTCGCTGCGTCGTGGTGGATGTCCTGCGGCTCTGCTCGCTCATGGCCGCCCCCGTCGGTCGGTTCGGTTCCGGTCCCAGTCTTGCCCCACGGACGGTCTTCCGCAGGTATTTCGCGGCAGCTCGTCCTCTCCGGGGAAGACGCATCACCCGCAGGGGCGGTTCAGGTCAACTGCACCGTCTCTTCGGGTGGTTCGGGGTGGTCCCAGCGGGCTAGTCCGTCCGGGAGGGGCGTTCGGGAGGCGCGTTCGGGCGCACGGCTCGGACAGCAGTGCGCCCCGTGACCCGGCCGGGTCACGGGGCGGCGACGCGTGGGGTCGATCAGGCGGGCGCCGGCGAGCCCAGGAGGGGCGGCGGCGCGAGTCGCGTACTCAGCACGGGCAGGAGATCGGCGACCTGGTACGGGCGGTGGGCCGCGATCCCCGGGGGTGCGGGGGCCAGCGGCACCATCAGATCGGCCGCGGCCGGGGCGACGGTGGTGCCGTCCGCCTCCGGGTCCGTGTGCAGCCAGAGCGTCAGCATGTAGAGCTCCGGTACGGACAGCAGCTGTGGCCGGTAGGTGACCGGCAGCGCCTCGGCCTGGAGCAGGGCCTGTTCCGTGGCGGAGACGTACGGACCCTCGAAGAAGTGCGAGAAGGCCCAGCCGTCCGGGGTGAGCATGGTGTCCGCGGCGGCGATCGCCCGGTCCCCGCTCCGGATCAGGAAGCGCCAGCCGACGAGCCGGGTGCGGGGTGCGAGCCCCGGTGCTCCGGTGACGTCGAGGACGTGCACGGGCAGGGGGCGTTCGGGGCTCAGCGGTCCCTGTGCGGCCCGCAGTGCGGGAGTTCGCGGCTCGCGGACGGCGGTCGGTGAGCCGAGGGCCGCGAGGACACTGCGGAGGGCCGGCGCAGGGGCCGGGGAGGGTCGGAGCATGGTGGGTCGCCTCTCACTCAGGAGACACGGTGATGCGTGGGCAGGTACGACGGCGCTGTCGGCGGCGGGGCCAGAGAGGGGCCATGAGGCCATGGCCGGGCGCCAACACTCTGCCTCGTCCGCGGAGTTTATACGACACGTGTTCACACAGTGTTTCCGCTAGACCTCGTGGATATTCCTGACAAGGCGTCATCAGGCCGTAATCGCAGGGAGTTGAAGCGGAATCACGAGGAAGATACCGATCCCACCTGCGTATTCCTCGCGAAGGCGGACGGCTGAATTCCGACCCGGAGTCTCGGGACAATATGACATTGGTATATGTCGCGTGTCGCTTGCCTTCGGGATGTGCCGGTGGAGCGCTCCGTCCAGCCTATCCAACGACAGGCCGGTTCCGCAGGCGTTGTGGATCAGCGGGGTGGGCATCATCGTCCGTGACGCGCGGCCGTCCCGCCGGCCGCCCACTCGGGGAGGGACGCTTCGATGGGGCAGAAGGTCGTGGCCGACGGGTTCGGCCCGTCCGACCGGCAGCAGTACCGCAGAAAGCTCCAGCAGTGTCTCGCGGGGCTCGCGCGGCTGTTGGCGGAGAAACGGTTCGACCGGCCCCGCAATCTCATGGGCGTTGAGATCGAACTCAATCTCGCCGGCGCCGACGGGCTGCCCAGGATGCTGAACGGCCCGGTCCTGGAAAAGATCGCCAGTGCCGATTTCCAGACGGAACTCGGAATGTTCAACCTCGAAGTGAACATCGCGCCCCACCAGCTCCACGGCCGCGTATTCGACCGGCTCGCGGAAGAGATCGGAACCGGCATCGGATATGCCGACCGCAAGGCCGCGGAACTCGATGCCGGGGTCGTCATGATCGGCATACTTCCGACGCTCGCGCAGCGCGACCTGGTCCCCGAGAACCTCTCGGACAACGACCGTTACACACTCCTCAACGACCAGATACTCGCCGCACGCGGCGAGGACTTCACCCTCGACATCCACGGCGTCGAACGCCTGCTGTGCACCACCGAGTCGATCGTGCCGGAGGCGGCCTGCACCTCGGTGCAGCTGCACCTCCAGGTGACACCGGCCCGGTTCGCCGCCGTGTGGAACGCGGCCCAGGCCGTGTCCGGCGTCCAGATCGCGCTCGGTGCCAACGCGCCCTTCGTCTTCGGCCGCGAGCTGTGGCGCGAGTCCCGGCCGCCGCTCTTCATGCAGGCCACCGACACCCGGCCGCCCGAGCTGCAGTCCCAGGGCGTACGGCCGCGCACCTGGTTCGGCGAGCGGTGGGTGGACTCGGTGTACGACCTCTTCGAGGAGAACGTCCGCTACTTCCCCGCCCTGCTGCCGCTCTGCGACGAGGAGGACCCGCTGCTCGTCCTCGACGAGGGCGGGGTCCCGCGCCTCCAGGAGCTGGTCCTCCACAACGGCACCGTCTACCGCTGGAACAGGCCGGTGTACGGCTGGGTCGACGGGGTCCCGCACCTGCGCGTCGAGAACCGGGTGCTGCCGGCCGGGCCGACCGTCACCGACGTCATCGCGAACGCGGCCTTCTACTACGGGCTCGTCCGCTCGCTCGCCGACGACCCCCGGCCGGTGTGGAAGCGGATGACCTTCCAGGACGCCGAGGCCAACTTCGACACCGCCTGCCGTCAGGGCATAGAGGCGGAGCTGCGCTGGCCCCGCTCGGGGCGGGCCGGCGGCATCGCGACCGTGCCGGCCGTGCGCCTCGTCCTCGACGAACTGCTGCCGCTCGCCGCGGCGGGGCTCGACGCCTGGCACATCGAGCCCGCCGACCGCGACTTCTACCTCGGAGTGATCGAGCAGCGCTGTCTGCGGCGGGTGAACGGCGCCTCCTGGCAGGCCGACACCTTCCACCGGGCCCTGGACTCGGGCCTCGACCGGGAAGCGGCCCTCGCGGCGACGACCCTGCGGTACCGGACGCTCATGCTCGCGGGCGAGCCGGTGCACACCTGGCCGGTGGGCATCGACTGACCTCCTCCTCGCCCCCTCCATGGGCGATCATGTCCAGGTGGCCCCGGTCGGCCGGGGCCACCGGAACGGCGTGAGCCCGCGACGGGGAAGTGGAGACAGGTGTGGTGTCGGAGCAACGACTGAGGGACGGTTCCCTGCCCCCCGACGGCCTGCCGCGCGGTGTGCTGCGCTCCGAGACGCTCATCGTCCTCGCGCTCTCGCTCGGGGCGAGCGGGGTGTCGGCGCTCATCAGCTTCATCGGCTCGCTGACCAAGCCGGGGTCGCTCAAGGAGCAGGCGGCGACGCTCAACGGCTCGTACGCTCCCGGGCGGCCCTGGCTCGACCTGACCTGGCAGCTCTTCGGCATCGCCACCGCGCTCGTGCCGGTCGTCCTCGTCGCCCATCTGCTGTGGCGCGAGGGGCCGGGCGTACGGGGGCTGCGGGCCATCGGCTTCGACCGGAGCCGGCCGTGGTCCGACCTCGGGCGCGGCGCGCTGGTCGCGGCGGGGATCGGGAGCGCGGGGCTCGCCTTCTACCTGGCGGCGCGGGCGTCCGGGTTCAACCTGACGGTGGTGCCCGAGTCGCTGCCCGACGTGTGGTGGAAGTACCCGGTGCTCATCCTCTCGGCGATCCAGAACGCCGTCCTGGAGGAGGTCATCGTCGTCGGCTATCTGCTGCGCCGGCTGGGCCAGTTGGGATGGTCGCCGATGGCCGCCCTGGTGGCGAGTTCGGTGCTGCGCGGCTCGTACCACCTCTACCAGGGCGTCGGCGGCTTCATCGGCAACATGGTGATGGGCGTGGTCTTCGTGCTGCTCTACCGCCGCTGGGGGCGGGTCGGGCCGCTGGTCGCGGCGCACGCGCTGCTCGACATCGTGGCCTTCGTCGGGTACGGGCTGCTGGCCGGGAAGGTGGGCTGGCTGCCCACGGTGTGACGGGACGCGGAGGAGGGGGTGTACGGCCGGTCGGGCCGCACACCCCCTCTCGTACGTCTTCGCAGGTACCAGTACGTCGGCCTCGTCGTCCGTCTTCGCACGTACGGGTACGTCGGCCTCGTCGTCCGTCTTCGCACGTACCGGTGCGTCGGCCTCTTCGTGCGTCAGACCCGCAGGTCGCCCTCGATGACCGTGACGGCATGGCCGTTCAGGAGGGTCCGGTCGCCGCGCAGGCGGGTGCGGACGTGGCCCGTGCGGGCGCCGCCCTGGAAGCCGGTGAGCTCCTCGCGCCCCAGCCGCGCCGACCAGTAGGGGGCGAGCGCGGTGTGGGCGCTGCCCGTCACCGGGTCCTCGTCGATGCCGACCGCGGGGAAGAAGCCGCGCGAGACGAATTCGTAGCCGCTGTCCGGGTGTTCGGCGGCGGCGGTCGCGATGACGCCGCGCGAGGAGAGGCCCTTCAGGGCGGCGAAGTCCGGGGCGAGGGAGCGGACGGTGGCCTCGTCGCGCAGCTCGACGAGGAGGTCGCCGATGTGGTCGGCCGTGTCGTGGACGGCGACGATCTCGGCGCCGAGCGCCTTCTCCAGGCCCTCGGGGACGGGGATCGGGGTGAGGGAGGAGGTCGGGAAGTCCATGGTGATCGTGCCGTCGGCCTCGGCGGTGGTGATCAGGAGGCCGCAGCGGGCCGCGAAGCGGACGGTGCCGCTCGCGGTGCCGGTGCTGTGCAGGACGTGGGCCGTGGCCAGGGTGGCGTGGCCGCACATGTCGACCTCGGTGGTCGGGGTGAACCAGCGCAGGGCCCAGTCCGCCTCGCCGCCGGCGGGCAGCGGGTGGGCGAAGGCCGTCTCGGAGAGGTTGACCTCAGCGGCGACCTTCTGGAGCCAGGCGTCGTCGGGGAAGGAGTCGAGGAGCAGGACTCCGGCGGGGTTGCCGGAGAAGGGCCGGTCGGTGAAGGCGTCGACGATTCGGATGCGCATGCCACCGACCGTACCGGGGGAGGAAAACCGCGGACCAAGGCCAATCGCGGAGAACTGGACCCGTTCCTTCGTGCGGGTGGTGCCTGCCGTGCGGGCGCGTCGCCGTGGTGGGGGCGGAGCGTCAGCGCGGCCCGGGGGTCACAGGGGATTCAGGACCATGAGGATCTCGTCGCGGTCGTCGTCGGCGGACAGGCGCAGGGCTCCGGGCCAGCGGCCGATCTCCCGCCAGCCGAGCCGGCCGTAGAAGTCCTCGAGGCCGACGCCGCCGCGTGCCGCGAGGCGCAGCTGCTCCAGGCCCATCTCGTCGCGGGCGATCGCACGGGCGTGCCGCACGAGCTCCGCGCCGATGCCCAGGCCTCGTACCCCGAGGCGGGTCTGGACGTGGTGCAGGGTGCCCCAGTGCGCGACCAGGGGGAAGGTGTCGCGGCGGAGACAGAGCCAGCCCGCGAGGGCGCCGTCGACGGTGGCGACCACGAGACGGCTGCTCTCCGGATCGAGTCCCGTGACGATGCGGTCGACCGCGGCGGCGACCTCCGCCGGGTCGACCGGCGGGAAGGGGAACCCGGCCGCCCCGCCGGCGTCGCTCACCTCGGTCCAGCACTCCACGAGGGCCTGCACGAGCCCGTCGGGCAGCTCCTCGGGGGAGGTGAAGTGGGTGAGAAGCGCGGTGGTGTCCTTGCAGGTCATCGGAGGAGTGTCGCAGACCCTGTGGGTGTCGGTTCCTTCAGGGGAGTTCCAGGGAGAGTTGGGCGCCCAGCTCTTCGAAGCCCAGGGCCGCGGCGACCCGCCGGGAGGCCGGGGGACGTGCGCGCCACTGCGGCAGGAGGCCGGCGGCGAGGGCGTGGGCGACCGCCGCCGAGGCCGCCGTCCGCGCCAGTCCGCGGCCTCGGGCCTCCGGGGCCGTCAGCACGCTGATGTGGGCGGTCCGGCGGGGCCAGTCCTGGTATCCGGCGGCGGCGACCACCCGGCCGTCCTCGCGGACCACGAACGCGGGCGAGGTGATCTCGTCCAGGGAGGCCTCCGCGGAGTCGTCCTGCCCGGCGGCCTCTTCGAGGGCGCGCAGGGCCGCATGGCCGGCGGGCAGTCGTTCCACCGGGGACGGTCCGGTGGCCGGGCGGAAGCCCTCCGGGGACACGTACGCCAGGGTCGCGGGTCCGAGGATCCTGGCCACGGGCAGGACGTCACGGACGGCGGCGGCGTCCACCAGGGCCTCCGCCGGCAGGCCCGACAGGGCGGTGCGCACGGTCGCGGCGGTCTTCTCGCTGGGCACGGTCACGAGCGCCGATCCGCCGAGGGCGACCACACCGACCCAACCGGGCGGGCACAGGCCCGAATCCGGCGAAACGATCGGGCTCACAGCGCCCCCGGATGTGAACGACTGTGCTGCCCCTGCCAGTTCCTCCCAGGGCTCGCGGGCTCTGAGCAGGAGGGGATTCGTCGACATGGTGCCGATCATGCCAGCCGGAGGCGGCTCATCCGCGCTCGCGGAGGTACGCCTCCAGTGCGGCGGCCCCGGACAGCATCGCGCGACCACGGGCGGACAGGCGGGTGTGCCAGTCGGTCAGTGCGGCCTCCAGGGGTTCCAGGCCGCCGGCCGTCCGTACATGCGCGATCAGCGGGGCGATCCGCTCCAGCGGGTAGCCGCCGCGCCTGAGTTGGTGGGCCAGCCGGGCGTCCCGCACGGCGGCCTCGTCGTACACGCGGTACCCGGTCCGCGGATCGCGGTGCGGGTGGACCAGGCCGGCGTTCTCCCAGGCGCGCAGGGTCGCGGGACGGATGCCGAGCTTCCTCGCCAGCGGGCCGATGAAGGTGTCGCCGGGGTCGGTTCGCGTCGTGGGCTCCAGGTCCAGGTCGCGCAGGGCGCTCTCCACGGCGCGGAGGGTCTGCCGGTCGTCGAGGAGCTGGGCGTGGCTCTCGTCGATCAGACGGAACGCCCCGTCGGCCGCGCCCTCGTTCACGGCCCGCATGATCGCCGTCGCCGTCGGGTGGCCGTGGCCGGGCAGCAGGGCCAGGAACGCGCGCAGGGCCCCGGCGTGCAGCGGGGTGTAGGTCCGGTAGCCGTGGGGCGTCCGAGCGGCGGCGGGGAGGATGCCGGCCTCCTCGTAGTTCCTGACCGCCTGCGTCGACAGACCGTGCTCGCGCGCCAGATCGACCGGCCTGAGCCTGGGTCCGGTTCGATCCCCGCTTTGAAGGTTTTTCCCCATGAGATCGATTCTATGGGGAGTCCATCGCTCAAAAGTTTCCACCGAAAGTTCAACGATAGCGTTGAAGGCATGGCGACTGACATCAAGGACACCGCCCGTGCCGTCGACGCTGCCTCCGTCCTGGGGCTGCTTCCGGCCCGGCCCCGGCTGCTCGCCCTCGGCGAGCCCACCCACCGCGAGGACGCCCTCCTCGAACTGCGCAACGAGCTCTTCCGGCAGCTCGTCGAGCAGGAGGGCTACCGGACGATCGCGGTCGAGACCGACTGCCTGAGGGGCCTGGTCGTGGACGACCACGTCACCTCCGGCACCCGCACCCTCGACGAGGTCATGGAGCACGGATTCAGCCACGAGTGGGGCGCCCTCGCGGCCAACCGCGAACTCGTGCGCTGGATGCGTGCGTACAACGAGGGCCGGCCCGCCGCCGAGCGCCTCCGCTTCGCCGGATTCGACGGCCCGCTGGAGATCACCGCCGCCGAGAGCCCCCGGCAGGCCCTCACCGCGCTCCACCGCTACCTCGCGGCCCACGTGGACGCGGACCTCCTCCCCTGCACCCCGGAGACGCTCGACGAGCTGCTCGGCGGCGACGACCGGTGGACCGAGCCCGCCGCGATGATGGACCCCTCCCGGTCCGTGGGGCGGTCCGCCGAAGCCGGACGGCTGCGGCTGCTCGCCGACGAACTGGTGGCGCTGCTCGACGAACAGCGGCCGCACCTGAACGCGGTGAGCCCGCCGGAGGACCTGGACCGGGCGCGCCTGTACGGGCGCACCGCGCTCGGTCTGCTGCGGTACCACCACTGGATGGCCGACACCACGCCGGCCCGCCTGGCCCGGCTGGTGGCCGTACGGGACCGGATGATGTCCCTCAACCTGCTCGCGCTCGCCGAGCGGGGTCCGACCTTCGTCCACGCCCACAACGGCCACCTCCAGCGGGAGAAGAGCTCGATGCGGATGGGCGGGCGGCCGCTGGAGTGGTGGAGCGCCGGTGCGCTGGTGAGCGCCGAGCTCGGCGAGGAGTACGCCTTCGTGGCGACGGCCCTGGGCACGATCCGGCACCAGGGCGTGGACGCGCCGCCGGAGGACACCGTCGAGGGGCTCCTGTACGCGCTTCCGGAGGACCGCTGTGTGGTCGACGCGCGGCGCCTTGCCGCCGTCCTCGGCGATACGCGGCCCGCGCCGCGCGTGTCCCCCTGGTTCGGCTACGCACCGTTCGACCCGGCCCATCTCGCGGACTGCGACGGCCTCGTGTTCGTCAGGGACGTCCCGCAGCGGTAGTGCGTTCTTCCGTGACCGACCTGTCGGGTATTGCTCGGTGAACAGTTCCGATATATCGTTGAGGCATCGCGACAGTTCGACGATGGATTCTCGATGGAAGGAGCGTTGCGATGCGTTCACATGGACACGAGTACGGAAACGGACACGGCCACGGTCGTGGAGGCTGCGGCCCCGGGCCTCGGGGGGACTTCGAGGGGCGGCGTGCCGCGTTCGGGCCGTTCGGGCCCGGGTACGGCGGCGGGCCGTTCGGTGGCGGTGGCTTCGGCGGGCGGGGGCGCGGTGGCGGCCGGGGGAGGGCGCGGCGCGGTGACGTGCGCGCCTCGATCCTGGCGCTCCTGAAGGATCGCCCGATGCACGGCTACGAGATGATCCGGGAGATCGGCGAGCGCAGCGACGGGGCCTGGAAGCCCAGTCCGGGCTCGGTCTACCCGACCCTCCAGATGCTGGAGGACGAGGGGCTGATCACCAGCGCCACCGAGGGCGGCAAGAAGCTGTTCACGCTCACCGACACCGGGCGCGCCGAGGCCGAGGAAGGTCCCGAGGCGCCGTGGGAGGAGGCCGGGCGCGGGGTCGACTGGGACGCCGTGAACGAGATCCGGCAGGCCGGCTTCGGTCTGATGGAGGCGTTCGGGCAGGTCTGGAAGACCGGCAGCCCCGAGCAGCGGCAGAAGGCGGTCACCGTGATCAACGAGGCCCGCAAGAAGCTGTATCTGATCCTCGCCGACGAGCACTGAGATCGACGAGCAGTGAGATCGACGAGCAGTGAGGTCGACGAGCGCTGAGTTCGGCGAGCAGTGAGTTCGGCGAGCGCTGAGTTCGGCGAGCAGTGAGTTCGGCGAGCGCTGAGTTCGGCGAGCAGTGAGGTCGACGAGCGCTGAGTTCGGCGAGCAGTGAGATCGATGAGCAGTAAGTTCGGCGAGCAGCGAGTTCGACGCGCGCCGGGATCGGCGCGCTCCGAGATCGACCGTGCCGAGATCGGGCGGAAGGGCCCCGCGACCGTGGTCGCCGGGCCCTTCCGTCCTTCCGCGGTACGGGTCAGGCCACCAGGCCCGCGAGCTTGCGCAGGGACTCGGTCAGCGCCGCCGTCGCGGAGTCCCTCAGCTTGCCCGCCATGAGGGAGACCGCCGCACCGGTGAACTCCCCGTCGATCCGTACCGTCGTCGCGTCCCCCTCCACCGCCAGCGAGTAGCGGGTGGCGACCACGACCCCCATCGGGCCCTTGCCCCTGATGGCGAAGGCCCGCTCGGACTCCAGCTCCTCCACCGTCCACAGCACCTCGGCGGGGAAGCCCATCAGCTTCATGTTCTCCGTGAAGGTGGCGCCCGCCTCCAGGGCGGCCGGGCCGCCGTTCGGGAAGCTGGTGTGGGTGGCGTTCCATTCGCCGTACGAGGAGAAGTCCGTGAGCCGCGCCCAGACCTTTCCGGCCGGCGCCTCGATCCGTGCCTCCGCGCTGACTTCGGCCATGAGACCACCCCTTCACGCGTGCCAACTGGGTTCCGGTGTCGCGGAACGTAGCGGGACGGCCGTGAACATTCAATACTGATGAACCGTCAGTTCTGCGGTCGTCGGCCCCGCGCCGTCGCCGATCCACCAGATCTCGGCCGCGTCGAAGCTGTCGGAGGCCCGTGGCGCCCCGTCCTCCTCGTGGCAGTGGAAGGCCGCCCAGAACAGATCGGCCGGCAGTGCCTCCCGGGGTGCGTACACCCGGTACACGTACTGCCGCCCGTCGCGTGAGGGCAGGGCCACCATCCAGAACACGCTCGGAGGACGTCCGGGGAGGGGGTCGTGGTTGCAAGGGGGGCGCAATGCAAGGCGGCGCGCGCCCCTCGGGGTCGACGCGCGCGATCTCATCCGTAAGGAGGAGGAACCGTGCGCCCGTGCCCAACTCCGGTGGGATGCGGACATGCTTCTCCCCGGTGATGTTCCGGCCGTCCCGGCCTGATGAGGTGGGAGGGTGCACCATCCCGTCCCGCGCCCTCAGCCGCTCCCGTCCTCCGTCGCCCCGCGCGCGGAGCTCGCGCCCTTCCTGACGCCGTCGCTCGCGACAGTCGTCGCGGGCGCACGCCGCAGAGCCCTCAGGGACGGTGACCGTCAGATCGACACCGCCCACCTCCTGCACTCGCTCGTCGAGTCCGACCCCGAGGCCGGTGCCGCCTTCGAGGGCGGCCACCAGCTCGCCCGCGTCCTCGGCTATCTCGTCCAGCGGTCCATCGGCTACGGCCTGCGCTGGCAGCGCACGGAGGAACAGTCGGAGGCCCGGCGCCTGCTGCCCGCCGCGCGCGGGGCCGAACCCGCGGGCACCCGCCCCTCGCCCTGGTCGCCGGCCGCTGCCGCCGCCCTGGAGGGTGCCTTCCGGCGGGCCGCCGAGCGCGGCGAGCCCCAGGCCCGCGGCCTCGACCTGCTCGCCGCCGTCGCCGCCGATCCCGAGAGCCGGGCCGTCGAGGTGCTGCGCCGCGCGGGGGTCGAACCGGCCGCGCTGAGCGCCCGCATCACCGGCCTTCTGGCCGCCCGTGACGAGGAGCCGTCTCAACAGGTGTAACGGGGGTTACGCCCCTGACGGCGTCCTGTCATGATGGCCCGATGCACGCGTCTCAGGGGAGAAGCGCCGGCCTGGGACTCGCCCTGGCCTCGGCCTTCGCATTCGGTGGTTCAGGAGTGGCGGCCAAGCCGCTCATCGAGGCGGGACTCGACCCGCTCCATGTGGTGTGGCTCCGGGTCGCCGGCGCCGCGCTCGTCATGCTGCCGGTGGCCTGGCGCCACCGCGACCTCCTGCGCCGCAAACCGGCCCTCCTCGTGGGCTTCGGCCTGCTCGCCGTCGCCGGAGTCCAGGCCTTCTACTTCGCCTCGATCTCCCGCATCCCCGTCGGCGTCGCCCTCCTCATCGAGTACCTGGCCCCCGCCCTCGTCCTCGGCTGGGTCCGCTTCGTCCAGCGCCGGCCCGTCACCCGCGCCGCCGCCCTCGGCGTCGTCCTCGCCGCCGGCGGTCTCGCCTGCGTCGTGCAGGTCTGGTCCGGGCTGAGCTTCGACCTCGTCGGCCTGCTCCTGGCCCTCGCCGCCGCCTGCTGCCAGGTCGGCTACTTCGTCCTCTCCGACCAGG
Organism: Streptomyces sp. NPDC015661; assembly: GCF_043077765.1. Lineage (NCBI taxonomy): Bacteria > Bacillati > Actinomycetota > Actinomycetes > Kitasatosporales > Streptomycetaceae > Streptomyces > Streptomyces sp. NPDC015661. The sequence goes on from NZ_JBIBST010000011.1 coordinate 26,220, forward strand.
GCGCCGACGAGTCCGAGCAGGCGGAGCGGGCCCATCCGGTGGCTGTCATCGCGTACGGCCTGCTCATCGGCGCGCTCGTCCTCACGGTCGTGGCCCGGCCGTGGGGCATGGACTGGGGCGTCCTCGGCGGGCGGGCCGACATGAACGGGGTCAGCGTGCCCGCGTGGCTGCTGCTCGGCTGGATCGTGCTGATCGCCACCGTCCTCGCGTACGTCACCGGCGTCATCTCGGTGCGCCGCCTCTCCCCGCAGGTGGCGGGTGTCGTGGCCTGTCTGGAGGCGGTCGTCGCGACCGTCCTGGCCTGGATCCTGCTCGGCGAGCACCTGGACGCGCCGCAGATCATCGGCGGTGCGGTGGTCCTGGTCGGGGCCTTCATCGCCCAGTCCTCGACGCCGAAGGCGCCGCCGAGCGAGCCGGTGGCCGGCTCCGGCCCGGCGGCCGGAACCGGGGAGTCCGCGGAGCGGGACGCGGAGTTGTCGGCCGGCCGGACCGCATCGTAGGGTGCCGACCATGCATGCGACCGTGCTTCCGCCTCCCGCCGCCTAGCGCGCGCGGAGACTCTCCTCGACGAAGACCGGGCTCGGCCGGCGTTCCTCGCCGCCGAGCGGTTCGTCGCTGCCCGCGCGCGGAGCCCAGCGACCACCTCTCGCTCCTGTCTTCCACGGAGAACACACGTGTCGAACTCCTCGGGATCCGCCCTGTCCGTCGGGCGGAGCCTCCTCTATCTGATCGTCGCCGGCATCGCCTGGGGCACGGCCGGTGCCGCCGCCTCGCTGATCTTCCGCGTCAGCGACATGGGCCCGCTCGCCCTCTCCTTCTGGCGCTGCCTCGGCGGCCTCGTCCTGCTGCTCGGCGCGCTGGCGCTGCGGCCCCGGCGGGCGGCCGCCCGCGCCGAGCGGGAACCGCGCGGCCGTCGGACGGCCCGCATCCTCGGTACGGGGATCGGTCTCACCGTCTTCCAGAGCGCGTACTTCGCCGCCGTCGAGGCCACCGGCCTCGCGGTCGGCACCGTCGTCACCCTCGGCGCGGGACCCGTCCTCATCGCGCTCGGCGCCCGGATCACCATGGGGGAGCGCCTCGGCCGGGGCGGGATCGTCGCGGTCGCCGGGGCGCTCGCCGGTCTCTTCGTGCTCGTCCTGGGCGGCGGGGCCGCGGAGGTGCGGCCGCTCGGCGTCGTCCTCGCGGTGGTCTCGGCGGCCGGATACGCGGCGATCACCCTGCTCACCCGGTGGCTCGGCCGGGACGGCGGCGGTTCGGACGCCCTGGCGACCACCACCTGGGCCTTCGCGATCGGGGCCGTCGGGCTGTTGCCCGCAGCGCTCGCGGAGGGGCTCGTCCCGCACACCGACGCGCCGGTGAGCGTGGTGCTGCTGCTCGTGTACGTGGCGGCGGTGCCGACCGCGCTCGCCTACGCGCTGTACTTCGCCGGGGCGGCCGTCGTCCGGGCCGCCACCGTCTCCGTGATCATGCTCCTGGAGCCGGTGAGCGCGGCGCTGATCGCGGTCTCGCTGCTCGGTGAGCGGCTCACCGCCGCCATCGTGCTCGGCACCCTGCTGCTGCTCGCCGCCGTGACGGGCCTCGCCCTCGCGGAGGCACGGACGGCGGCGGAGGCGCGCAGGCGGGAGCCGGTGGCGGTGTAGGAGGGTGCCGGTGGGGCGGGCGGCCGGTGCCGCCCGCCCCACCGGTCTCATCCGTTCGTGCGGCGGCGCCGCTGGTGGGCCCGGGCGTTCAGGTCGCCGGGGCCCGCCCGTTCGGCGAGCCGCTGCGAGACCCGGTCCTGGACCTCCTGCGGCTTGTTGCCGGCGTACTTGAACTTCGCGCGCACGTCGGTCACCTCCAGGCTCAGCACCCGGATCCCCGACAGGAGCCTGCCGAACGGGGCCTCGCCCGGGGCGACGGGCGCGGTGCCGCCCTCCGGCTGGAAGTGGGCCACCTGGTGGTTGAGCAGGGCGGCCTTCTCCTCCGGTTCGTCGACCACGCGCGCGGTGCAGCGCAGCTGGACGGCCGCGTAGTACGAGGTCGGGGTGCCGTGCTCGGACGGGGCGCCCTCGGGGGCCGTCCAGTGCCCCGGTACGTAGACGTAGTCGTCGACCACGCTCAGGAGCACCGTCGGGTTCGCCTCCAGGGCGCGCCAGAGCGGGTTGGGCCGCGCCAGGTGGGCCAGGGCCCTGCCGTACGGGCCGGGCTCGGGGTCGTACCGGAAGTGGGTCGGCTGCACCCACGGCGGCTCGCCGGCCAGGCCGTTGACGGCGAGCTGGCCGAAGTCGTGCCGGGAGAGCCAGTCGCGCCACTCGCCCTCGTCGTGGGCGGCGTCCCAGGGGTGGATCAGCATCGCCGGTCCTTCCTTCCTCGGTCGGAGCGTGGTGTCAGAGCGCGGTGAGGTAGGCGGGCAGGGCGACGGACGGGTCGAGGTCGTCCGACGGGACCGGAGTGCCGTAGCCGCCCTGGACGGGGATCACGCCCGACCAGTGGGGGAGGCCGAGGTCCTCGGGGTCGTCGTTGGGGCCGCCGGTGCGGACCTTCGCCGAGACCTCGTCCAGGTCGAGCCGGATCACGGCGGTGGCCGCGAGCTCCTTGGCGTTCCCGGGGCGCGAGTCGGCGGAACGGCCGGGGACGACGTGGTCCACCAGGGCGTCGAGGGCCGTCCGCAGCTCCTCGGGGTCGGTGACCTGGTGGGCGGTGCCGTGGACGACGACCGAGCGGTAGTTGAGCGAGTGGTGGAAGGCGGAGCGCGCGAGCACCAGGCCGTCGACGTGCGTCACGGTCAGGCAGACGGGCAGGCCCGGGGCCGATACGCCGTCGCCGGCCGAGCGCAGCGGCCGCGAGCCGGTGGAGCCGTGGACGTAGAGGCGGTCGCCGACCCGGCCGAACAGCGTCGGCAGGACGACCGGGGCGCCGTCGCGGACGAAGCCGAGGTGGCAGACGTAGGCCTCGTCGAGTATCGAGTGGACGAGCTCCTTGTCGTACGAGGCGCGGTGGCGGGAGCGCGTGGGCACGGTCCGGTCGGTCGGCGTGTAGGCGTCGCCCGGCGCGGAGGTGTCGGGGGAGGTGCTCGTGTCGGCGGCGGCGCTCATTGCGTACTCCATTGCACTAGTGCATAATCATGTTTGTGCTAGGAGAGTATCGGATCGAGGGTCGTCGCGCATCGGACATCGCCGCCAGCGTCGAGCGGGGAGTGGGCGCGGGTGCACTGCAACCCGGTCAACTGCTGCCGCCCATGCGGGAATTGGCCCTCACGCTCGGCGTGAACCCGAACACCGTCGCCGCCGCCTACCGCACCCTGCGCGAGCGCGGGGTCATCGAGACGGACGGCCGGCGCGGCAGCCGGGTGCGGTCGCGGCCCGCCACGACCGCGCGCGGCTCGATCCGTGTGGAGGCCCCGGCCGGGGTCCGGGACGTCAGCAGGGGCAACCCCGACCCCGCCCTGCTGCCGCCCCTCGGCGAGGCCTTCGCGGAGGTCGCCCTGCGGTACGCCGAGCGGCCCGGGATGTACGGAGAGGCCCCCGTCGACGAGGAGTTCGGCCGCCTCGCGCGCGCCGCCTTCGACGCGGACGGTGTCCCCCCGGGGCCCATCGGCGTCACCTCGGGCTCCCTCGACGCCGTCGAGCGGGTGCTCACCGCCCACCTCAGGCCCGGCGACGCCGTCGCCGTCGAGGACCCGGGCTGGGGCAGCCTCCTCGACCTCGTGCCCGCGCTCGGACTGCGCCCGGTGCCGGTCGCCGTCGACGACGACGGTCCGCTCCCCGAGGCGGTCGAGCGCGCGATCCGGCAGGACGGGGCGCGTGCCGTGATCGTCACCGACCGGGCGCAGAACCCGACCGGGGCCTGCGTCTCCGAGGACCGGGCACGGGAGCTGCGGCGGGTCCTCGCCGCGCACCCCGGCGTGCTGCTCGTCGAGGACGACCACGGGCACGGCATCGTCGCCCAGCCCCTGCATCCCCTGGCCGGCGTCACCGACCGCTGGGTGCTTGTGCGTTCGGTCGCCAAGGCGTACGGGCCCGACCTGCGGATCGCCGCCTTCACCGGCGACGCCGAGACGGTCGACCGGGTGCTCGGACGGCAGCGGCTCGGCCCCGGCTGGGTCAGCAGGCTGCTCCAGCGGACCGTCGCCCACCTCTGGGTCACGGACGCGGTGGACCCGTCCGCCGTCGCGCGCGCGTACGGCAAGCGGCGCGACGGGCTGGTGCGGGCCCTGGCCCGGCGCGGTGTCGAGGCGCACGGGCGGGGCGGCATGAACGTCTGGGTCCCGGTCTCCGACGAGACCGGCGCGGTGGCCCGGCTCCTCGCCGCGGGCTGGGCGGTCGCGCCGGGCGCCCGCTTCCGGATGGACGCGGGGCCGGCGATCCGGCTCACCGTCTCGGGCCTCGCCGCCACGGACGTCGAGGCGCTGGCCGAGGCCGTGGCGGGGGCGGCGGGGCCGGCGCCCGCGCGGAGCTACGGGTAGGGGGCGGTGTGTCGCCGTCGCCCCATCTGCCGTACGGGCCGCGCCCGTTCGTCGTGCAAGTGACGTTTCTCTGGTGAAAGCGCTACGCCGGGAGAGTGAGTAAAGCGCTCGTATGGCGATGATCGTCCGTGGTTCAGGAAATCATCAGGTTTTGGTAAAGCCCCGCCGTGTTGCGGCGGTTCTTCATCGATGCCGTGTTCTCCCGAGATGACCAGGAGTCATGCCTTGAGTAACGCCCTGAGTTACGGAAGCAGTCTGCGCGAGGCCGTCGCGGCGCCGGGGACCACCCCGCTGATCGGCGTGTACGACATGTACTCGGCGTCCGTCGCCGCCGACCACTACGACGGGATGTTCGTCTCCGGGTTCGGCTTCGCCGCCTCGTACTACGGGCTCCCGGACATCGGCTTCATCGCCTGGCCGGACATGGTGGCCTTCGTGCAGCGGCTGCGCGGCGCCTTTCCCCGCCACCACCTGCTCGTGGACATCGACGACGGCTACGTCGACCCCGAGGTCGCCTGCCACGTCGTGGAGGGCCTGGAGCGCATCGGTGCCTCGGGCGTGATCCTGGAGGACCAGAAGCGGCCGCGCAGGTGCGGTCACGCGGACGGCAAGCAGGTGCTGCCGCTCGACGAGTACCTGGCCAAGCTGAAGATGGTGCTCGCCACCCGCCGGGACATGGTCGTCGTGGCCAGGACGGACGCCACCGACGAGGCCGACATCCTGCGGCGGGCGGAGTGCCTGGCCGCCACCGACGCCGACGTGGTCCTCGTGGACGGCGTGCGCAGCGTCGAGTGGATCCACCGGATCCGCGAGGTGGTCGGCGGGAAGCCGCTGCTCTTCAACCAGATCGCCGGAGGGAAGTCGCCCCGGCTCTCGCTGGACGAACTCTCCGACCTCGGCGTCGACGTGGCGATCTACAGCACGCCCTGTCTTTTCGCGGCGCACGAGGCGATGGACTCGGCTCTGGTCGAGCTGAAGCGGGCCAACGGCCGGCTGCCGTCCTTCGACCCCGAGACCGGTGTCGGGGTCGCCGCCTCGACCCGGCTCCTGGAGCGGAACATCGCCCGCCACCAGGCGGCGCCCGAGCGGGTGGGCGCGTGAGCCCGGTGATCCCGCGCAGGGGAGCGGGGCCCGTGCTCCCGCTCAGGACGCCGTTGAAGACGCTCGGTCTGGCCGCGGTGCTCCTGGCCGCGGGCGCCGCGCCGGCCGCGGCCGGCGGCAGTCTGCTGACCGTCATCGACAACTCGCACGCCGACTCCGTCGTGGAGATCGACCGGGCGGCCAACGTCCAGTACGGCAGCAGCGGTACGGCGGGGAGCGATCACGACGGCAGTGCCGTCGACGCCCTGCAGACCCTCTTCGGCGGGGCGCGGTCGGACGGCGACTGACGCCCGGAGCGAACGGAACGGCCGGACACCGCCCTCGTGGTGTCCGGCCGTTCCCCTGCCCCGCCGCTCCGTGCGGTCAGTCCTCCAGGAGGTCGGGGAGGCCCAGCTCGTCGAGCTCGACGGGCTCCGGACCGTCCATGGGAGCGACGGCCGCCACGGCGCCGGCGGTGGTGGTGGCCGCCTGCGCCGCGTCGGCGAAGCCGAGGAGGGCGCCGGTCACGGCGAGGGCGGCGACCAGGGTTCGGGGGAGTGCGGTGAGGTTCATGACCGGGGAACGATCTTGTCCTCGCTGGGGTCACGGAGAGTGACACGGGAGAGGGAGAGGCGCCCGCCCGAGGCCCGCACGCCCGCCGTTCGGGTGGAGCCGCGGGTCTGGGTGAGGGCCGCGCCCGCCAGGACCACGAGCGCGCCGACCGGGGTGTTCCAGGTGAGCCGCTCGTCCAGGAGCGCGACGCCCGCCGCCGTGGCGATGACCGGGATGAAGTACGTGACCATGGCGGCCGTCGTCGGGCCGACCTCCGCCACGACGCCGTACTGCAGCAGCATCGCGTACCCCGTACCGAGCGCGCCGAGGGCGATCACGGACAGCAGCGGCATGAGCTCGAACGACCTCGGGACCGAGGTGAACAGCGGGGTGACCACGGCCAGCTGAAGGGCCGCCAGGCCGACCTGCGAGCCCGCCAGCGAGAGGTTCGAGGCGCCGGTGCCGCTCAGGTTCCTGCGGACGTAGATCCAGCCGACCGCGTAGCTGAACGAGGCGAGCAGGGCCAGGGCCGTGCCGGTCACGTCGAGGCCGGAGAAGCCCTGCCAGGCGCCGAGCACGGTGAGGACGCCGATGAAGCCGATGCCCAGACCGGCCGCGCGGACCCGGGTCGGACGGTCCTCGGAGAGCGCCACGAGCGAGAGCGCCATGCCCCAGAGCGGGGTCGTCGCGTTGCAGATGCCCGCCAGGGTCGAGGGGATCGTCAGCTCCGCGTACGCGAAGAGGGAGAAGGGCAGCGCGTTCAGGAGGAAGGCCGCGACCGTCAGATGACCCCAGACGCGGGCCCCGCGCGGCAGCCGGTCCCGCTTCACGGCGATCGCGACGGCGAGGACCGCCGTACCGAAGAGCAGCCGCCCGAAGGTGACCTGGAAGGGTGCGAAGCCGTCCGTGCCGACCTTGATGAAGAGGAAGCTGAAGCCCCAGATGAGGGCGAGGGCGCCGAAACGGACGCGCCAGTCGAGCAGGCGGGAGGAGGCGGGGGGCGGGGAGGCCGGGGCTGCGGGGCTCATGCACTCAGGGTGCTGGGAACGATGTCTTAGAACAAGCGAGAATTCCTCGACCCTTCCCCTTAGTATCGCTTACATGTTGAACCTGGAGCGCCTCCGCACCCTCGACGCCGTCGCCCGGCACGGCTCGGTCAGCGGCGCGGCCGACGGTCTGCACGTCACGACCTCGGCCGTCTCCCAGCAGCTGTCCAAGCTGGAGCGCGAGGTCGGGCAGCAGCTCCTCGCCAAGAACGGCCGGGGCGTGCGGCTCACCGACGCCGGGCTGCTCCTCGCCGAGCATGCCGCCCGGATCCTGTCCCAGGTCCAGATGGCCCAGGCGGACATCGAGGCGCAGCGGGGGCGGGTCGTGGGCGAGGTGCGGCTCGCGGCCTTCCCGACGGCGGCGCGCGGACTGCTCCCGACCGCCCTCGCCGCACTGCGCGCCGGCCATCCGGAGCTCCGCGTCCGTACGTCGGAGCTGGAGCCGGAACCGGGCGTGCGGGCGGTCCTGCGCGGCGACGCCGACCTGGCGATCGTCCTGGACTGGAGCAACAAGCGGGCGCCCGTCCCCGGCGGCCTGGAGCGCGTTCATCTCCTCGACGACTCCGCCGATGTCGCCCTGCCCGCCGGGCATCCGCTGGCCGGGCGGGAGGCGGTGGACCTGGAGGACTTCGCCGACGAGGAGTGGGTCTCCTGGCCCGAGGGCGAGTTCTGCCACGACTGGCTGATGTTCACGCTGCGCTCGCAGGGCATCGAGCCGCGCATCGCGCACTTCGCGGGGGAGCACCACACCCAGCTGGCCCTGGTCGCGGCCGGGCTCGGGGTGTGCGTCACGCCCCGGCTCGGGCGTCCGGTGCCGGACGGGGTCGTCTTCGTTCCCGTACGGCAGAAGGTCCGGCGCCACATCTACGCCACCTGGCGCGCCGACGCGGGCCGCCGGCCCTCCGTACGGGCGGTCGTCGCGGCGCTGCGGGAGGCCGCGGAGCCGACGGTGGGCTGAGACGGCGGTCGGCGAGCCGAGGCGCCGGTCTCAGAGGCCCGCGAGCTTGCGGAAGTCCCAGGACGCGACCGCGTCCGGGGTCAGTCGCAGCCAGGCGTGCCGGCCGTCGTGCGGCATGGCGTCCAGGCCGAAGTTCTTGGCGGCGAAGAGCTGCTCGGGCACGTCGAGTTCGGGGCAGGGCTCCCCGGTGCGGGGCGCCTCGCCGACGAAGACGGCCGTCCCCGACAGCTCCACGCCGCGCAGCTCCCCGTACTCCTCGCCGTCGTCCACCACGACCGCGATCCTCGGATCGGCGCGCAGCTCCGCCCAGCGCCTGCTGCGGGTGATCGAGTACAGCCACAGCGAGGAGCCGTCCCAGACGAACCAGAGCGCGCTCACGTGCGGGCGGCCGTCGGCGGAGACGGTCGCGACCCGGCAGGTGCGCTGTTCGGCGAGGAAGGAGTCGAGCTCGGCCGGGGTCATCATGATCCGGCGTCCGCGGCGCTGTGCGACGGTCATCGTCCGCACCCTTCTGGATTTCTGATGAGACGTCAGAAAGCATGGGGGGCCAACCGCGCGCGTGCAAGGGGGAGGCCATGGGACAGAGTCCGAGAGAACGGCTCGGGGAGCGGATCCGCCCGGACGGCGGAGTCGTCCTGCTCACCGTCGAATGCCAGCAGGGGGTCGTCGGACCCGACAGCGCCCTGCCCGAACTGGCCGCCGTCGCCCGAGCGTCGGGCGCCCTGCGCAACGTCGCCCGGCTCGTCGCCGCCGCCCACGCGGCGGACGTCCAGGTGATCCACGCCGTCGCCGAGCGGCGCCCCGACGGGCGGGGCGCCAACACCAACGCCCGGCTCTTCACGGCCGCCGCCCGGCTGCCCGTGCAGCAGCACAGCGGCAGCAGGGCCGTCCGGATCGCCGAACCGATCGAGGTCACCGACGAGGACCTGGTCGTCCGGCGCCTCCACGGGCTCTCGCCGCTCGCCGGCACCGACGTCGACGCGCTGCTCCGCAACCTCGGCTGCCGCACGCTGATCGTCACGGGGGTCTCCGCCAACGTGGCCGTGCCCAACGCCGTCTTCGACGCCGTGAACCTCGGCTACACGGTCGTCGTGCCCTCGGACGCCGTCGCGGGGGTGCCGGCCGACTACACCCCCGCGATGATCCGCCACACCCTCGCGCTGGTCGCCACGATCACCACGACCGACGAGGTACTGGGGTGCTGGAAGGCGCCCGGGGGCACCGGGGGTGCCGTCAGCCGGGGCTGATCTCCTCGCCCACCACCTGGATCGGCTCCGGCGGCAGCGGTGCGGTCGCCGGGCCGGACTTCACGCTGCCGTCCGAGATGTCGAAGTGGCTCTGGTGGCAGGGGCAGACGATGGCCCCGTTCTCGATGCTGCTCACGGCGCAGCCCGCGTGCGTGCACTTCGAGGAGAAGGCCTTGAACTCTCCGGCCTTCGGCTGGGTGATCACCAGACCCTTGTCGGCGAGGATCTTCCCGCCGCCCACCGGGATGTCCCCGGTCCGTGCGAGCGCGCCGCCCTCCGGGGCCGTGTTCTTGTCCTCGTCCGCGCCGCCCCCGCAGGCGGCGAGTGCCGCCACCAGGCCCGCGCTGCCCGCCGCCGCGACCACCGTCCGGCGTGCCACTCCGCTCATGTACTGCCCCTCTTTCCTCGGTGTGCTTGCTGCACGGGTGACGGTACGGCTGTGAGCTGTGTCCCGTTCACAGGATGCGTACTTCGAGAGCCTTACAGTTCTGAGTAGAGTGTCGGAACCTGGACATCCTTCGATGAAAGTGTCTAGCTTCGGTGAACTCGTCGGTCAGCACCCATCACGTACAGGCCGTACTGTTCGGCGCCGAGCGGCGCGGGCTGGCTCCCGGGCCGCTCCTCGCCCGTGCCGGACTGCCCGCCGGGCTCCTGGAGGAGGAGCACCGGGCCAGGATCCCCGCCGAACAGTTCGGACAACTCGTCAGAACGCTCTGGGCCACCCTCGACGACGAGCTGATCGGCTTCGGCGGCGCGCCCAGCAAGGTCGGGACCTTCGCGATGATGGCCCACGTCGTCGTCCACGGCAGCCGGACCCTGCGCGAGGCGCTCCGGCGCGCCCAGACCTTCTACTCCCTCTTCCCTGCGGGGCCGCGCTTCCGGCTCCTCGAACCCCCCGCGGGCGGGACCGGCGCGAGCCGGGCCGACACGGGCGGGACGGGCGGACTCGACGAGGCGCGGATGGAGTTCGACGTCTCCGGGTACGACGACCCCCTCCACTTCGGCGCCGAGTCCACCGTCCTGGTGGCGCACCGCTTCGCCGGCTGGCTCGTCCGGCGCCGGATCGGCCTGCGGCGGGTCGAGTTCGTCCACCCCGCACCCCGGCACGCGCGCGAGTACGCCCTCCTGTTCGGCGCGCCCTGCGTCTTCGGCGCGGAACGCACGGCGGCCGTCTTCGACCGGGCCGACCTCGACGAACCCGTCCTGCGGGACGCGGCGGCGCTCAAGGTCTTCCTCCGCCGCGCCCCGGTCGACGTCCTGGTCTGCGCCGACTACGGCAGCACGGTGACCGGCCGGGTGCGGCACCTGATCGGCCGGGCGCTGCCCGCCGGGCCGGTGCCGACGCCCGAGGAGCTGGCCGACCGGCTGTCCGTCAGCCCGCAGACCCTGCGGCGTCAACTGGCCGCCGAGGGAACCACGTACCAGCGGCTCCGCGACCAGGTGCGGCGCGACCACGCCATCGCCGAACTGACCGGCGGCCGGGTGTCGATCGAGCGGCTGTCCCGGCAGCTCGGCTTCTCCGAACCCAGCGCCTTCCACCGGGCGTTCAGGCGCTGGACCGGCGAGACGCCCCGGTCCTATCAGACGCGCGGTCAACAACCCTGAGCGGTACGGTCACAGCCGCCGCCCGCCGCCCGGCCTACCTTCCCGCCATGACCGAAATCGACCGGTCCGGCGCTGTACGGCCGCCGGACCGCACCCGACGCCGATGAACCCGCGCCGGGCGGCCGGCGCCGTCCTCGGGACCGGTGTCCTGCTCTGCCTCCTCGCCGGGGTCGCCGTCACGGCCCTCGGCGTCCGGGTCGACGGCACCAGCATGGCCCCCACCCTCCACCAGGGCGACCGGATCCTCGTCGCCCCGGGGTCGGCGGGCCGGGCGAACCGGTTCGACGTCGTGCTGCTGCGGGCCACCGGGAAGGACGCCCTCCTGGTCAAGCGGGTGATCGCGCTGCCCGGCGACCGGGTCGCGATCGTCTCCACGCCGGACGAGCCCTTCCAGGTGCTCCTCCAGGAGGGGGGCCGGGGGCCCCTGCGGCGGGTGGTGGCGCCCCCATGGGCGGAGCAGGCCCACCGTACGGGCGCCTGCTGCGGGCCCGACGGCACCCGGTCGGCGCGGGCCGCGCTGCGGACCGTGCCCGAGGGGGCGTTCTTCTACCTGGGGGACAACCCCGACCTCTCGGACGACTCGCGGGTGTACGGCTGGGGCGCGCTCGACCGGGTCGAGGGCAGGGTCGGCGTGCGGGCCTTCCCCGTCTCCGCGTCACCGGACATCGGCAACCGGCCCGTCCTGGAGGAGTACCGGGGGCCGGGCCCCTGACTACTGGGGCCTGGTCGCCGGATCAGGGCCGGACCGGCCCTGGTCGGGGATCCGCTCCCGGCCGGTGCTCAGGGCGACCCGGACCACGGTGTCCGCGATCCGGCGGGCCGACTCCTCCGGCGAGGGGCCGGCCTGGACGATGTGGCTGGCGGTCAGCCGGACCGCCGCGTCCACGGCCAGTTCGCGCGCCACCGGGTCGATGGTGGGCCAGGCCTCCGTCACGTACGCGTCGCACATCGCCGTCGCCATGTCGAAGGCCGCGGCGGACCGGGTCGTGAGGTACGAGAGGAGTCCGTCCTCGCCGGTGCTGGTCAGCATGGCTTTGATCAGCGGGTTCCGGCCGGCCAGCGTGAGCGTGAAACCGACGGCGGCCTCGACGGCCGCGCGAAGGTCGTCCCGGTGCGCGTCCAGGCCCTGCTGGATGCCGACGAGGCAGCGCTCCAGCTCGCGCTGGAAGAGGGCCTCGCCGACCGCCTCCTTGGAGGGGAACTCCGAGTACAGCGTCTGCCGGCTGACGCCGACCGCGGAGGCCAGGTGTGCCATGCGCAGCTTGTCGAAGCCGCGGTCCGCGACCGCCTCGTACGCGGCGTCGAGCAGTCGCTCGCGCAGCAGTGTCCGGACCGTCTCCCTGAACCGTGGCATCGGCCAAGCCTAGTCCAGGGGGATTTCTCCGCAGGATTGTCAGAAGTGTTGACACTTCTCCAGGGAGTGTCCAATTCTCGAACAGGGAGCCGCTAAGTGTCATTCGACCCCGGCGGCACGACGGTTGGAGATCACATGCAGCACGAGACCAGAGGCGTCACCCGCTGGCGCAGATCGGCGTTCCTCGCCCTGCCCGCGACGGCCGCCATCGCCGCCATGGCCACGGCCATGGTCCAGGGCGCGCTCGCCGCGAACCTCTCGCTCACCAGCGTCCCCTTCACCCTCAGCTCCAAGACGGTCGCCGCGCCGCAGGGCATCGGCGCGGTCATGCACACCATCGACGCCGGCGGGGCCAAGGGCGCCGCCGAGGTCGGCATCGCCAAGGCGGGTCTCGACGGCATCTGCGTCCACGCCGTCCAGTCGGTCAACCTCCCGGTGATCGGCAGCCTCGGCACCTGGTCCCTCAACATCTCCTCGCCCGCCGCCGCGACCCCGCTCACCAGCGACCAGCTCGTCGCCGGTGCCGGGCTCCAGGCGAACAAGCTCGTGCTCGACGCGCAGGCCCTCAAGGCGGCCACCGCCACGCTCAACGCGAGCGACACCACCCCGAACGTCATCGGCGCGGCCGCCGACGGCGCCGGGATCAAGGGCACCGGCATCAACGACGGCACGCCGGGCCAGTTCGGCCTCGACGCCACCGGCGGCCGGACCGACATCAAGAACCTCAACGCCGACGCCAACGGCGCCACGATCGCCGGCGCGATCACCCTGCCGGACCTCGCGATCGGGATCGCCCACGGCGACAAGACCTGCGGCGCCTGACCGCACGCACCACCCGGGGCCCCGCACCCCTCGTACGGCGCGGGGCCCCGGCCCTCCCACCCCGACCCACCGCTGCGAGGCCCCCATGACCACAGATCCGCCGCCCGAGCCGACCCGAGGGCCCACCCCGGGCGGGCCGCACCGTGCGCGCATCGCCTTCCGCCGCTGGCGCCGCACCCGCCCGTTCTGGGCGGGCGTCTGGACCGGACTCGGCGGGTTCGTCATCTTCTTCCTGCCGATGGCGCCCCTCGGCAAGATCCTCCAGGTCGGCGTGGGAGGCATCGCGGGCATGGCCGGCGGCGTCCTCCTGATGGCCATGGCGCTCCTCATCCTGCTGCTGCCCGGACAGCGCCACACCGCCGGAGTCATCGCCGTGATCGCCGGAGTCGCCTCCTTCCCCCTGTCCAACCTCGGCGGCCTCTTCGCCGGAATGTTCCTGTCGGTCCTCGGTGGCTCCATGGCCTTCGCCTGGCTGCCGGAGAAGCCCGCCCGGCGGCGCCGCCTCCGCCGTACCGCCCCGTCCGCGCCGGTGGGGAGCGGATCCGTATGAGCGACCTCCTCCCCGGTGCCCGCCGCGCCGCCGCCCACTGGAACACCCGGATGCTCGCCCGGGCCGCCGACTGGAACACCGGGATGCTCGCCCAGGCCGCCGACGGCACCCGACGCGGCACCCGCTGGGGGCGCGGCGCCTTCGCCCTCGTCCCCTCGGCCCTCGCCATCGGCGTCCTCGGCACCGCGCTCGCGCAGGGCGCGCTCGCCGCCAACTTCAGCGTCACCGGGCAGCCCTTCACCCTGACGTCCAACGGTGTCGAGGGCAGCGGCTTCGGCGCCATCGTCAACACCCCCGCCGTCGGGCGCCCCGACGGCACCACGACCACCAACACCGCGATGGCGCGCGTCGGCTTCGCCAGTGCGGGGCTCGCCGGACTCTGCGGCATCGTCCACCAGACGATCGCCGGCGTCCCGTACTCGCTGCTCCTGACGGGCGGCCAGAAGGTCACGGCGGCCCCGCCCGCGACCTTCACCACGGACATCGACGCCTCGAACCTCTACATCCAGGCCACCGAACTCCAGGCCTACGGGCCCACCACCCTCCAGAACGCGGTGCTCGGCCAGTCCGCCGACCAGGTCACCGTCGCCGGCAAGCCGCTCACCGGCGCTGTGCCCGGCGGCTTCGGACTCGGCTCGGCCGGCGGCGAGGGCGGCAGCTCCATCGCGCTGCACGGACTGAACGCCACCGCGTACGACGCCGAGATGGCAGGCGCGCTCGTGCTGCCCGACCTGAAGATCAGGGTCGTCGCGGGAACGGCGACCGCATGCTGAGCCGCGTGAGTGGGGCACCCCTTCGGACCGCGTACGTCTGGTTCCGCGCGTTCCGCCGCACCCGGCCGTTCTGGGGCGGGGTGTGGCTGGTGGCCGGCGGCTGGACCGTGCTCAAGTTCTCCCTCAGCTCCCTGCAGCTGATCGTGAGCACCGGCTTCGGGGGAGTGGCGGGCTATCTCGTCGGCGGCGGGATGATCCTCTGCGGGCTCGTCCCGCTCGCGCTGCCCGCCCAGCGGTACACCTTCGGGCTGATCGGCGCGGTCCTCGCCGTGGTCTCGCTGGTCGTCTCCAACCTGGGCGGCTTCCTGCTCGGCATGACGCTCGGCGTGCTCGGCGGCTCCATGATGGTCGGCTGGGGCGTCAAACGCCCGCGCGGCCGGGCGGTGGAAGGATGACGGCCCGGGTGAGCGGGGCGCGCCACCGGGCCCTCGCCGTCGCGGCCGTCCTGCTCCTCGCGGTCGTCACGGCGGTCTGGTCCGGGCAGCCCAGCAGCGCCTCCGGTGAGGCGGCCGCCGTCGAGCCCCTCGGCGTGCCCTTCCTGCCCTCCCCGGACCCGCTGCACGTCACCATCGACAGCATGGTCGCGGTCTCGATGACCGTCGACAAGAACGTCACCATCCGGCTCTCCGACGGCTCGACGCGCACCACCACCCAGTACACCTTCACCAAGCTCAAGATCCGCTCGCACATGAACGTCGTCCAGCGGGCGGCCGGACACACCGTCACCATCGACGTGCCCGGGGAGGGCTCGCTCGGCGGCTACGACAGCGCGGGGAAGGCCGAGACGACGACGATGTGGGGGAACATCACCAACGTCTGCGTCCGCGTCCTCGTCAAGATCTGCGGCGTGCAGGGGCTGCTCGACTTCTTCGGCTCCCTCATCCCGCTCACCGCCGGAGCCGAGGACTTCACCGGCGACATCTACGCCATCCGCACGGTCGACGACCACGCGGCCCTCGACTCCACCGACAACCCCGTCCACCTCCCCGGAACCATCACGGTGACCACACCATGAGCCCGTCCGACACGAGCGTCCCTGACATGAGCACCCGTGACGTGAGCACCCGTGGGGAAGGACGCACCCACTGGCGCCGGTCCCTCGCCGTCGCCGTGCCCGCGCTCCTCGCCGCCGGCGGCCTCGGCTCCGCCATGGCGACCGGGGCGCTCGCCGTCGGCCTCCGCATCCAGGACCGGCCCGTCGACTTCACCACCAGCAGCCTGTACGGGACGCAGTACGGCGCCGCCGTCGTCGACCAGAGCGTCGTACGGCCCGACGGCACCACCGGAACCGAACGCGTACTGCGCATGGGCTTCGCGGACGGCGTCATCAACGGCCTCTGCCTGAGCCAGAGGCAGCAGATCGCGGGAGCCACGTACACCCTGCTGCTCACCCTCGGCGACGACAACCCCGGCTCCTGGGAGATCAGGACGCGGAACACCGTCCTCGACCTGCGCAGCGCCACCGGGGTCCTCGACATGGACGGCATCGTCGACCTCAACACGAACGGCGCCGACGTGAAGACCGTGAAGGACGCCACCGGCGCGTACGTCGTGAACCCGCTCGACAGCCCGCAGCACCGCTTCGGCATCCAGGCGCGCTACGCCAAGTTCGACCGGATCACCGGCACCGCCCAGGACTTCCAGATCCCGGGCCTCCTGACGACTCCCAGGCTCTCCCTCTCCGTACGGCCGGGCACGGTCGCCTGCCCCGCCCCGGCGGCCCCCACGGGGACCCCCGGCACGCCGTGACCCCTGACGGTCGTCTGACGGATTTCTGACGTCGGTCGGCAACTTCTTGACGTCCGCTTCCAGTTCCTGAATCCGGCTGCAGGAGCAGCCGTGAAAACTGAGGGAAGTGGCCACTTTCCTGCACCAGAAGCCGTTGCCGGGGTCACCCGGAACGGGACAACCTTGAATTCATGACCGGCTCACGAGCGGCCAGTTCGAGTTCAAGTGATTTCTGAGGCAGGAGATTCCATCGTGCGAAAGGTGCTGATCGCCAACCGCGGCGAGATCGCTGTCCGCGTGGCCCGGGCCTGCAGGGATTCGGGGATCGCGAGTGTGGCCGTGTACGCGGATCCGGACCGGGACGCCCTGCATGTGCGGGCGGCGGACGAGGCGTTCGCCCTCGGTGGTGACACGCCCGCGACCAGCTATCTCGACACCGCGAAGGTGCTGAAGGCGGCCGCCGATTCCGGCGCGGACGCGGTGCATCCCGGCTATGGATTCCTTTCGGAGAATGCCGAATTCGCCCAGGCGGTCCTGGACGCCGGTCTGATCTGGATCGGGCCGCCACCGCAGGCCATTCGTGACCTCGGCGACAAGGTGTCGGCCCGTCATATCGCCCTGCGCGCCGGTGCGCCCCTGGTCGCCGGCACCCCCGACCCCGTGTCCGGAGCCGCGGAGGTCGTCGCCTTCGCCGAGGAGCACGGGCTGCCGGTCGCGATCAAGGCCGCGTTCGGCGGCGGCGGGCGTGGCCTGAAGGTCGCCCGCACCCTGGAGGAAGTGCCGGAGCTGTACGAGTCGGCGGTGCGCGAGGCCGTCGCCGCGTTCGGTCGAGGCGAGTGCTTCGTGGAGCGGTACCTCGACCGGCCGCGGCATGTGGAGACCCAGTGCCTGGCCGACCGGCACGGCAACGTCGTCGTGGTCTCGACGCGTGACTGCTCGCTGCAGCGCCGCCACCAGAAGCTGGTGGAGGAGGCGCCCGCGCCGTTCCTCTCGCGGGAGCAGAACGCCGAGCTGTACGCGGCCTCCAAGGCCATCCTTCGCGAGGCCGGGTATGTGGGCGCCGGCACCGTGGAGTTCCTGGTCGGCGTGGACGGCACGATCTCCTTCCTGGAGGTCAACACCCGCCTGCAGGTCGAGCACCCGGTCACCGAGGAGATCACCGGTATCGACCTGGTCCGCGAGATGTTCCGCATCGCGGACGGTGAGGCGCTGGGCTACGACGACCCGCCGAGCCACGGCCACGCGTTCGAGTTCCGCGTCAACGGCGAGGACCCCGGGCGGGGCTTCCTCCCCGCCCCCGGCACCGTCACCGTCTTCAACCCGCCGTCGGGACCCGGCGTGCGGCTGGACGCGGGTGTCGAGTCCGGATCGGTCGTCGGTCCGGCCTGGGACTCCCTGCTCGCCAAGCTCGTCATCAGCGGAGCCACCCGGGAACAGGCCCTGCAGCGGGCCGCCCGGGCCCTGGACGAGTTCACCGTGGAGGGGATGGCCACCGCCCTCCCGTTCCACCGAAAAGTGGTCACCGACCCCGCGTTCGCCCCCGAACTGCACGGCTCGGAAGGCCCGTTCACGGTCCACACCCGCTGGATCGAGACCGGGTTCACCAACGACATCCCCGCCTTCGCGGCGCCCGGCGAGGCCGGGTCCGACGAGGAGTCCGGCCGCGAGACCCTGGTCATCGAGGTCGGCGGCAGGCGTCTGGAGGTCTCCGTCCCCTCCCCGTCGTCGCTGGGCACGACAGCGACCCGCGGCGGTGCGGCCGGCGGGGCCAGGCCCGGGCGGCGCCCGGTCAGGACGTCGGGACCCGCCGCCTCCGGCGCCCATCTCGTCTCGCCGATGCAGGGCACGATCGTCAAGGTCGGCGTCGAGGACGGCCAGGAGGTGGCCGAGGGCGAGCTCATCGTCGTCCTGGAGGCGATGAAGATGGAACAGCCCCTCACCGCCCACCGCTCCGGCACGGTCGACGGTCTCTCCGCACAGGTCGGTGCGTCGATCACCTCGGGCCAGGTCATCTGCGAGATCAAGGCCCACAGTCATGCCAGCACGACCAGTTGAGGAGTGAACTCCATGCACAGCACACTCATCGTTGCCCGGATTCAGCCCGGCGCGGCGACCGACGTGGCCGAACTGTTCGCCGCGTTCGACGAGACCGAGATGCCCCACCTCATGGGCACGCGGCGCCGCCAGCTGTTCTCGTACCGGGGCCTGTACTTCCACCTCCAGGACTTCGACGAGGACAACGGCGGCCGGCTGATCGAACAGGCCAAGACCGACCCGCGCTTCATCGGCATCAGCAATGACCTGAAGCCCTTCATCGAGGCGTACGACCCGGCGACCTGGCGCTCGCCCGCCGACGCCATGGCCCAGCGCTTCTACCACTGGGAGGTGTCGGCGTGACCGGGCGACGCGTAGTCGTCACGGGTATCGAGGTGCTGGCCCCCGGAGGCATCGGAGCCAAGAACTTCTGGAACCTGTTGAGCGAGGGCCGCACGGCGACGCGCGGCATCACCTTCTTCGACCCGGCGCCGTTCCGCTCCCGGGTCGCCGCGGAGATCGACTTCGATCCGTACGAGCACGGGCTCAGCCCGCAGGAGGTCCGCCGCCTCGACCGGGCCGCGCAGTTCGCCGTGGTCGCGGCGCGCGGTGCGGTCTCCGACAGCGGCATCGAGCTGGGCAGCCTGGACCCGTACCGGATCGGCATCACCGTCGGCAGCGCGGTGGGCGCCACCATGGGGCTCGACGAGGAGTACCGGGTGGTCAGCGACGGCGGCCGGCTCGATCTCGTCGACCACGCGTACGCGGCCCCGCACCTGTACAACCACATGGTCCCCAGCTCCTTCGCGGCCGAGGTCGCCTGGGCCGTCGGCGCCGAAGGGCCCAGCACCGTGGTGTCCACGGGCTGCACCTCCGGCATCGACTCGGTGGGCTACGCCGTCGAGCTGATTCGCGAGGGATCGGCCGACGTCATGGTCGCCGGCTCCTCCGACGCCCCGATCTCCCCGATCACCATGGCGTGCTTCGACGCGATCAAGGCCACCACCCCGCGCAACGACGACCCGGAGCACGCGTCCCGTCCCTTCGACGGCACCCGGAACGGGTTCGTCCTGGGAGAGGGCGCCGCCGTCTTCGTCCTCGAGGAGCTGGAGAGCGCGAAGAAGCGCGGCGCGCACATCTACGCCGAGATCGCCGGCTACGCGACGCGCAGCAACGCGTACCACATGACGGGCCTGCGCCCGGACGGCGCGGAGATGGCGGAGGCGATCCGGGTCGCACTCGACGAGGCGCGGCTGAACGTGGAGACGATCGACTACATCAACGCGCACGGCTCCGGCACCAAGCAGAACGACCGTCACGAGACGGCCGCCTTCAAGAGGAGCCTGGGCGATCACGCCTACCGCACCCCGGTCAGCTCCATCAAGTCGATGGTCGGGCACTCGCTGGGCGCGATCGGCTCCATCGAGATCGCCGCCTCGGCCCTGGCGATGGAACACAACGTGGTGCCCCCCACCGCCAACCTGCACACCCCGGACCCGGAGTGCGACCTCGACTACGTGCCGCTCGTCGCGCGCGAGCAGCTGACCGACGCGGTCCTCACCGTCGGCAGCGGATTCGGCGGATTCCAGAGCGCCATGGTGCTCGCACGTCCTGACAGGAGCCTCGCATGACCGTGACCGCGCCCGCCTCGGTGGTGGTGACCGGCCTCGGCATCGCCTCCCCGAACGGCCTCGGCACCCAGGACTACTGGGCGGCCACCCGCAGCGGCCAGAGCGGCATCGGCCGCATCACCCACTTCGACCCCTCCGGCTACCCGGCCCGGCTCGCCGGAGAGATATCCGGCTTCGAGGCTGCGGATCACCTGCCGAGCCGCCTCATCCCGCAGACCGACCGCATGACGCGGATCGCGCTGGCCGCCGCCGACTGGGCCCTCGCCGACGCCGGCGTGACCCCGGAAGAACTCCCGGACTTCGACATGGGCGTGATCACCGCCAGCTCGTCCGGTGGCTTCGAGTTCGGCCAGGGCGAGCTGCAGAAGCTGTGGAGCCAGGGCAGCCAGCACGTCTCCGCGTACCAGTCCTTCGCCTGGTTCTACGCCGTCAACAGCGGCCAGATCTCCATCCGCAACGGCATGAAGGGTCCCAGCGGTGTCGTGGTCAGCGACCAGGCGGGGGGCATCGACGCGGTGGCGCAGGCCCGGCGGCAGATCCGCAAGGGCACCAGCCTGGTCGTGTCCGGCGCCGTGGACGCCTCCATCTGTCCCTGGGGCTGGGTCGCCCAGCTCGCGAGCGGCCGGCTGAGCACCAGCGACGAACCGACCCGGGCGTACGTGCCCTTCGACCGTGACGCCGGCGGATACGTGCCGGGCGAGGGCGGCGCGATCCTGATCCTGGAGGACGCCGACGCGGCACGCGCGCGGGGCGCGCGGGTCTACGGCGAGATCGCCGGATACGGCTCCACCATCGACCCCAGGCCGGGGACCGGCCGTGAGCCCGGCCTGCGCAAGGCCATCGAACTGGCCCTCGCCGACGCCGGCCTCGCGCCGGACGAGGTGGACGTGGTCTTCGCCGACGCGGCGGCCGACCCCGAGCTCGACCGGGTGGAGGCCGAGGCCATCACCGCCGTCTTCGGGCCCCGGGGCGTCCCCGTCACCGCCCCCAAGACCATGACCGGACGCCTCTACTCGGGCGCCGCGCCGCTCGACCTGGCCGCCGCGTTCCTGGCCATGGAGGACGGCGTCATCCCGCCCACCACGCACATCGATCCGTCCCCGGAGTACGACCTGGACCTGGTCGTCTCCCAGCCGCGTCCCGCCCGGATCCGCGCCGCGCTGGTGCTGGCCAGGGGCCATGGCGGGTTCAACTCCGCGATGGCCGTCCGCGCCGCCGATGAGCAGGTCCGCGGCATCTAGATCCACGTTTTCGAGCGACAAACCCCCACGTCACACCGTTGAAAGGGAACCACCATGGCCACTGAACCCTTCACCCTCGACGACCTGAAGCGGATCCTCCTGGAGGCCGCCGGCGCGGACGAGGGGGTCGACCTGAACGGCGACATCCTGGACACCGAGTTCGAGCTCCTCGGGTACGAGTCGCTGGCGCTCCTGGAGACGGGCGGGCGTATCGAGCGCGAGTACGGCATCACGCTGGACGACGACGCGCTGACCGACGCCGTCACCCCGCGCGCCCTCATCGACGCCGTCAACGCGCAGTTCGCGGCCTCCCGCGCCGCCTGAACCGCCCGAACAACCCGGAAGGAAGGGAACGGACATGACGCGGGACACGCAGAACGCACAGAGCACCGCACGAGTCGCGCTGATCACCGGAGCCACCAGCGGCATCGGCCTCGCCACGGCCAGACTGCTGGCCGCGCAGGGACACCGCGTGTTCATCGGCGCGCGCAGCACCGAGAACGTCACGGCGACGGTCAAGGAGCTGCGGGAGGAGGGCCTCGACGTCGACGGTTCCGTCGTCGACGTCCGCGATGCCGCGGCGGTGACGGCGTTCGTCCAGGCCGCCGTCGACCGGTTCGGCCCGATCGACGTCCTGGTCAACAACGCGGGCCGGTCCGGCGGCGGGGTGACCGCGGACATCGCGGACGACCTGTGGCTCGACGTGATCGACACCAACCTCAACAGCGTCTTCCGGCTGACCAGGGAGGTGCTGAACACCGGCGGGATGCGGCACAAGGACCGCGGCCGGATCATCAACATCGCGTCCACCGCCGGCAAGCAGGGTGTCGTGCTCGGCGCCCCCTACTCCGCCTCCAAGCACGGCGTGGTCGGCTTCACCAAGGCCCTGGGCAACGAACTGGCGCCCACCGGCATCACGGTCAACGCCGTCTGCCCCGGATACGTCGAGACGCCCATGGCGCAGCGGGTGCGGCAGGGATACGCCGCCGCGTACGACACCGACGAGGACGCGATCCTGGCGAAGTTCCAGTCGAAGATCCCTCTCGGCCGGTACTCCACCCCCGAGGAAGTCGCCGGACTCGTCGGCTACCTGGCCTCCGACACCGCCGCCTCCATCACCGCGCAGGCGCTCAACGTCTGCGGCGGACTCGGCAACTTCTGACCCACCGCCGCGACACCGACCAAGGAGAGGTGCTCATGACGACTCGCGAGGTCGAGCACGAGATCACCGTCAACGCCCCGGCCGCCGCCGCCTACCGGCTGCTGGCCGAGGTGACCAACTGGCCGCGCATCTTCCCTCCCACGATCCACGTCGACCAGGTGGAGACGAACGGGACCGGCACCGAGGAACTGATCCGCATCTGGGCGACGGCGGGCGGCGAGGCCAAGAACTGGACGTCGCGCCGCACCCTGGACCCGGACGCCCTGCGCATCACGTTCCGGCAGGAGATCACGACGCCGCCGGTCGCCGCGATGGGCGGCACCTGGATCATCGAGCCGCTGGGCGGAACGGAATCGAGGATCCGGCTGCTGCACGACTACCGCGCGATCGACGACGACCCGGACGGGCTGCGCTGGATCGACGAGGCCGTCGACCGCAACAGCCGCTCCGAGCTGTCGGCGCTCAAGGAGAACCTCGAACTCGCCCATGCCGCCGAGGACGTGACGTTCTCCTTCACCGACAGCGTGCTCATCCAGGGCAGCGCGAAGCAGGCGTACGAGTTCATCGACGAGGCGGACCTGTGGGCCGAGCGGCTGCCGCACGTGGCGACCGTCCGGCTCACCGAGGACTCCCCGGGACTGCAGACGCTCGAGATGGACACGCGGGCCAAGGACGGCAGCGTGCACACCACCAAGTCGTACCGGGTGACGTTCCCGCACCACAGGATCGCCTACAAGCAGGTCACGCTGCCCGCGCTGATGACCCTGCACACAGGTCTGTGGACCTTCGAGGAGACCCCCGAGGGCACGCTCGCCGCCTCCCAGCACACCGTCACCCTCAACACCGCCAACATCGCGGCGATCCTCGGCCCGGAGGCGACCGTCGCCGACGCCCGCGCGTACGTGCACGGTGCGCTGAGCACCAACAGCCTGGCCACCCTCGGCCACGCCAAGAGCTACGCCGAGCAGAGCGGCTGACCGTGCCCCGCAACCGCCTGGACACCCAGGCCGTCGTCGTCGGCGCCGGACCCGTCGGGCTCATGCTCGCCGGTGAGCTGCGGCTCGGCGGCGCCGACGTGGTCGTCCTGGAACAACGCGACGCACCCACCACGGAGTCGAGGGCCTCCACCCTGCACGCCCGCACCATGGAGATCCTCGACAGCCGTGGACTGCTCCCGGCCTTCGGCACCCCGCCGAACGAGCCGCGCGGGCACTTCGGCGGCATTCCGCTCGACCTCACCCTGCCCAGCCCCTACCCCGGCCAGTGGAAGGTGCCGCAGTTCCGGACCGAGGAGGCGCTGCAGGAGTGGGCGCTCTCGCTCGGTGCGGACATCCGGCGCGGCCATGAACTGCGCGGGGTGTCCGTGCCGGCGGCGGACGGGGAGTACGTCGAGGCCGAGGCCGTCGGCCCCGACGGCCCCCTGCTGCTGCGCGCCCGGTATCTCGTCGCCTGCGACGGCGAGGACAGTGCGGTGCGCCGCCTCACCGGCGCCGCCTTCCCGGGCCAGGACGCCGGCCGTGAACTGCTGCGCGCCGACGTCGACGGCATCGAGATCCCGAACCGGCGCTTCGAGCGCCTGGCCGGGGGCCTGGCCATCGCGGCGCGCAGGGACGACGGTGTGACCCGGGTGATGGTGCACGAGTTCGGCAGCACGGCCGCGGCGCGCACCGGAGCACCGGAGTTCGCCGAGATCGCCGACGTCTGGAAGCGGGTGACCGGCGAGGACATCGGCGCCGGCACCCCGCTGTGGGTGAACTCCTTCGGCGACGCCGACCGTCAGTTGGTCCGCTACCGGGACGGCCGCGTCCTGTACGCCGGTGACGCGGCCCACCGGCAGATGCCCATCGGCGGCCAGGCCCTCAACCTCGGACTCCAGGACGCCTTCAACCTGGGCTGGAAGCTCGCACTGCACCTGCGCGGGGCCGCCCCTGCCGCCCTCCTCGACACCTATCACCAGGAACGGCACACCGTGGGCCGGCGTGTTCTGGCCAACATCACGGCGCAGGCGTCGCTGCTGCTCGGCGGCGCCGAAGTGGAACCCACACGCGCCGTGCTGGCGGAACTCATGGCGAGCGAGGCGGTGCGCGCACACCTCGCCGCGATGATCAGCGGCCTCGACGTCCGCTACGCCGTCGACGGCCCCCCGCACCCCCTGCTGGGAGCCCGGCTGCCGCACACCCTCCTGGCGTCCGGTGACGTCCCGAACCCCCTCGCGCGGGCACTGCGCGCCGGCCGTGGTGTGCTGATCGACCCGCGCCGGGGCACGGACACCGTGCCGCGGGTCGGCGACGGGTGGGCGGACCGGGTCAGCGCGGTGGCGGCCCCCGCGGCCCCCGGGGTCCCCGCGGCACCGGGCAGCGCCCCGGAAGGCCTCGACGGCGTCCTCGTACGGCCGGACGGTCATGTCGCGTGGGCGGGACCGGGGAGCGACGGCCTGCCGGAGGCGCTGGAGCGCTGGTTCGGCCCACCGCTCTGAGCCCTCCGCACCCGACCCTCCAGGGCATGCCCTGCCCTTTCACTCCACCGCAACGAATCGAAGGGAAGGCAGCCATGCCCCTCAACTCGCCCGACGGCGCAGGCACCCTGGACGCCGACGTGATCGTCGTCGGCGCCGGACCGGCCGGTCTGATGCTCGCCGGGGAACTGCGGCTCGGCGGGGCGCGCGTCATCGTGACGGAGCGGCTGGAAGGCCCCACCGGGCAGTCCCGCGGCCTGGGCTTCACCGCGCGCGCCATGGAGGTCTTCGACCAGCGCGGGCTCCTCCCGCGCTTCGGCGGGCTGACGACCAGCCCGATGGGCCACTTCGGCGGGGTGCAGTTCGACTACACCGTGCTGGAGGGCGCCCACTTCGGGGCCCGCGGCATACCGCAGTCGCAGACGGAGGCGGTCCTGGAGGAGTGGGCCGCGGAGCTGGGTGCGGACATCCGGCGGGGCTGGGAGTTCGTCGCGCTGGCCGAGGGGTTCCTGGACGCGGACGCGGACGGGGTCGAGATCACCGTACGCACCCCGGACGGTGTCCGACAGCTCCGCGCCGCCTACCTGGTGGGCTGCGACGGCGGGCAGAGCGCCGTACGCAGGGCGGCCGGGTTCGACTTCCCGGGCACCGCGGCGACCCGGGCGATGTTCCTCGCCGACGTGGTCGGCTGCGATCTGCGCCCGCGGTTCCTGGGCGAACGGCAGCCGCACGGCATGGTGATGGCGGCCCCCCTGGGCGACGGCGTGGACCGCATCATCGTCTGCCCGGACGGTGTCCCGGCGCGCGACCGCGACCAGGCGCTGACCTTCGCCGAGGTCGCGGACGCCTGGCAGCACATCACCGGTGAGGACATCCACGCCGGCGAGGCGCAGTGGGTGAGCTCCTTCACCGACGCGACCCGGCAGGCCTCGGAGTACCGGCGTGGCAGAGTCCTGCTCGTCGGAGACGCGGCGCACATCCATCTCCCGGCCGGCGGGCAGGGGCTGAGCACCGGCGTGCAGGACGCCGCGAACCTCGGCTGGAAGCTGGCGGACGAGGTGCGGGGCGGGGCGCCCGAGGGCCTGCTGGACAGCTACCACGCCGAGCGGCACCCGGTGGGCGCCCGGCTGCTGATGAACACCCGCGCGCAGGGCACGGTGTTCCTCGGCGGGGAGGAGTCCGACCCGCTGCGCGAACTGTTCGCGGAACTCATCGAGTACGACGACGTCAAACGGCATCTGGCCGGAGTGGTCAGCGGCCTCGACATCCGCTACGACATCGCCGACGCCCCGTCCGGCGCCCACCCGCTCACCGGCCGCCGGGTCGGGCACCGCCGGCTGATCGGCGCGGCGGGGGAGACCAGCACCACCGAGTTGCTGCACCCGGCCCGCGGCGTGCTGCTCGACCTCGCCGACGACCCCGACGTACGCCGGGTGGCGGTCCGCCATCTGGGGCGGGTGCGCGTCACGACCGCGGTACCGAAGCCTGTGGACGGCGAGGACCCGCTCTCCGGGGCGTCCGCGGTCCTGGTGCGGCCCGACGGGTACGTCGCGTGGGCGGGCGACGCGGACGACCTCGGCGGACTGTCCCGGGCGGTGCGACGGTGGTTCGGGGAACCCGCCTCATGAGTGCCGCGCGGAGCACACCGACCCTGGCGCCGCCCGTCTCCCGCGGCGTACGCCGGATCACCCTGGACGCGGCCGGCATTCCGCTGTCCGCCCTGCTGAGCGAGCCGGAGGGCGCCGTGCCGCGCGCGGCCGTCGTCGCCCTCCACGGCGGCGGCATGAGTGCGGGCTACTTCGACGGACAGGCACACCCCGAGCAGTCCCTCCTGGCGCTGGGCGCGAGCCTCGGCTACACGGTGCTCGCCCTCGACCGCCCCGGCTACGGGCGCTCGGCGACGCGACTGCCCGACGGACAGACCCTGAGCGAACAGTCCGCCGCGGTGCGCGCGGCGCTCGCCGACTTCACCTCGCGGTACGCGACCGGGGCCGGCACGCTCCTGCTCGCCCACTCGTTCGGTGGCAAACTGGCGCTGTCCCTCGCGGCCGACCCCGACACGCCCACCCTCCTGGGCCTGGACATCTCCGGTCTCGGACACCGCTACGCCGTGGACCTCGCCGAGCCCGCCGGTGCGGGGCCCCGACGGAGGTTCCACTGGGGCCCGTTGTCGCTCTATCCACCCGACACCTTCCGCGCCAGCGCCGACGTCGTGGCCCCCATGCCGAAGCGCGAGGAGGGCGAACTGCCCCACTGGCCCGGCCTGTTCACCGCGCTGGCCCCGCGCATCCGCGTCCCGGTGCGGCTGACCTTCGCCGAGCACGAGGCATGGTGGCGGCACGGCGAGCAGGACCTGGCGGACCTCACGGCCCGGCTGACCGCCGCCCCCCGTGTGGTGGTGGACCGGCAGCCCGCCGCGGGCCACAACATCAGCCTGGGCTGGGCGGCCCGCTCGTACCATCTGCGGACCCTGGCGTTCCTGGAGGACTGCATCCCGGACCGGACGCGAGGTGGGACCCCGCACTCATGAGCAGCTCACTCAGGCGTCCCTTCCCCTCCCTGTCCGTACGCAACTTCCGGCTCTTCGCGGCCGGACAGGTGCTGTCCGCCACGGGCACCTGGATGATGGTCGTGGCCCAGGACTGGCTGGTCCTGAGCCTCACGGACAACTCCGCGACGACCCTGGGCACGGTCACCGCCCTGCAGTTCGCACCGCTGCTGCTGACGCTGCAGGGCGGCCGGCTCGCGGACCGCCACGACAAGCGGCTGCTGCTGACCGTCGCCAACCTGGCATCCGGCGCCCTGGCGCTCCTGCTGTCCGTGCTGGTGCTCGCGGACACCGTGCGCCTGTGGCACATCTGCCTGTTCGCGCTCGGCCTCGGCGTGGTCAACGCGGTCGAGGTGCCGACCCGGATGGCGTTCGTGAGCGAACTGGTCGGCGGTGACCTGCTGCCCAACGCCTCGGCGCTCAGCGCCGCCTACTTCAACGTCGCCCGCGTCGTCGGCCCGGCGCTCGCCGGGCTGCTCATCACCGGCTTCGGCACCGGCTGGGTGATGCTCCTCAACGCCCTCAGCTATCTGGCGACGGTGGCGGGACTGCGCATGATGCGGCCCTCCGAGATGCACCGCGGCGCGGAGCGGGACGCCCGGCCCCGCGTCGTGGACGGGCTGCGCCATGTGGTGGCACGCGGCGACCTGGCCCCGGTGCTGGCGCTCGTCGCGGTCGTCGGGCTGTTCGGGATGAACTTCCAGCTCACGCTGCCCCTGCTGGCCAAGACCGTGTTCCACTCCGACGCGGCCTCCTTCGGCCTCCTGACGGCGGGCTTCGCCGCGGGGTCGCTGCTCGCGGCCTTCGCCACCAGCGCCCGGAGGGGCCGCCCGTCCGCCGCACTGGTGGCCGGGTCCGCGCTCGCCTTCGGAATCCTCGAGACGGTCGCGGGCGTGGCACCCACCACCACGGCGGCCGTCACCCTGCTGTGCCTGACCGGCTTCGCGGCGATCTTCTTCGTCCAGGCCGCCAACCACCGCGTCCAGCTCGGCAGCGATCCGCGCTACCGCGGCCGGGTCATGGCGCTCTACACCCTGATCCTCCAGGGCTCCACACCGATCGGCTCCCTCGTCGTGGGGCAGGTCACCGAACGGCTCGGGGCCCGGTCGGGACTGTGGCTCGGCGGGCTCGTGTCGCTGACGGCGGGAGGCCTCGCGCTGCTGCACGTGCGCCGTACGGGACAGCTGCGAGCCAAGGAGCCCGCGGCGGCGGACGAACCCGTGGTGCGCCCATGAGCACCTCCGCCGTGTCCACGAGCCCGCTCACCGGTGCCGGGCGGCGAGCGTCCCTCGCCGTCCCCGACGCCGGCCTGCACGTGTGGATCCTGCGCCTCCCGGCCACGGACGAGTCGGTACCGATCGGGCTCCCGCCCGAGCTGGACGAGGCCGAGGCGGAGCGGGCCGGTTCCTTCGTGCGCCCCCGCGACCGGCAGCGGTACGTGGTGGCGCACCTCGCGCTGCGCCGGCTGCTCGCCCGCTACACCGGCATTCCGCCCGGCCGGATCCGCCTGGGCAGAAGCGGTGGCCCGCGCGGGAAGCCACTGCTCCTCGACGCCCCGGTGCCCCTGCACTTCTCGCTGTCGCACAGCCACGGCCTGATCGCGATCGGTGTGGCCGGACAGCCCGTGGGGGTCGACGTCCAGGCCCTGCCGTCGCCCGAGAGGGTCGAGGCGTGTCTCCCGGCGCTGCATCCGGCGGAGCGCGAGGAACTGTCCGCGCTGCCCGCGGCCGAACGCCGGGTGGCGTTCGGCCGGTTGTGGACCCGCAAGGAGGCCTTCCTCAAGGGCCTCGGCACCGGCCTGGCCCGCCCGGCCGCCGCCGACTACCTGGGCGAGCGCGGAACCCCCGGCAGACCGCGGGGGTGGACCGTGCGCGACCTGCCCACCCATCCGGGATACGCGGCGGCCACCGCCCTGCGGACACCGGACCGTCGAAGCTGAAGAGAGAGGAACGCCATGGCGTCCCCCCAGCCCGCGAACGAGGTCCTCGACCGTCTTGACCAACTCGCCGCCCTCAAGGAGCTCGCCCATCGGGGCCCCGACCCCGAGGCCACCGAGCGACAGCACGCCAAGGGCAAGCTCACCGCGCGGGAGCGCATCGAACTCCTGCTGGACAAGGGCAGCTTCACGGAGGTCGAGCAGCTGCGCCGGCACCGGGCGGTCGGTTTCGGCCTGGAGGCCAGGAAGCCGTACACCGACGGGGTCGTCACCGGTTGGGGCACGGTGGAGGGCCGTACGGTCTTCGTGTACGCGCACGACTTCCGGATCTTCGGCGGCGCGCTCGGCGAGGCCCATGCCGCCAAGATCCACAAGGTGATGGACATGGCCATCGCGGCCGGTGCGCCGCTGGTGTCGCTGAACGACGGCGCGGGAGCACGGATCCAGGAGGGCGTCTCGGCGCTGGCCGGTTACGGCGGCATCTTCCAGCGCAACACCCGGGCCTCCGGAGTGATCCCCCAGATCAGCGTGATGCTCGGCCCGTGCGCCGGCGGCGCGGCCTACAGCCCGGCCCTCACGGACTTCGTGTTCATGGTCCGGGAGACCTCGCAGATGTTCATCACCGGCCCGGACGTGGTGAAGGCCGTGACGGGCGAGGAGATCAGCCAGGACGGACTCGGCGGCGCCGATGTGCACGCCGGGACGTCGGGCGTCGCGCACTTCGTGTACGACGACGAGGAGACCTGCCTCGCCGAGGTCCGGTACCTGTTGTCACTGCTGCCGCAGAACAACCGGGAGATGCCGCCGCGTGCCGTGTGCGCCGACCCGGTGGACCGTCCCGGCGACGCGCTGCTCGACCTGGTCCCGGCGGACGGCGGCCGCGCCTACGACGTCCGCGGGGTGATCGAGGAGATCGTCGACGACGGCGACCTCATGGAGGTGCACGCGACCTGGGCGCCGAACCTCGTGTGCGCGCTGGCCCGTATCGACGGGCATGTGGTGGGCGTCGTCGCCAACCAGCCGTCCTCCATGGCGGGCGTGCTGGACATCAGGGCGAGCGAGAAGGGGGCGAGGTTCGTCCAGTTCTGCGACTCCTTCAACATCCCGCTGATCACACTGGTCGATGTGCCGGGCTTCCTGCCGGGCGTGGACCAGGAGCACGACGGCATCATCCGGCGTGGCGCGAAACTGCTGTACGCGTACTGCAACGCCACGGTGCCGCGGATCTCGGTGGTGCTCCGCAAGGCGTACGGCGGGGCGTACATCGTGATGGACTCCCGTTCCATCGGCGCGGACATCGCGCTGGCCTGGCCCGGCAACGAGATCGCCGTGATGGGGGCCGAAGGCGCGGCCAACGTGGTGTTCCGCCGCGAGATAGCCGCCGCCGACGACCCCGAGGCCATGCGCCGGCAGAAGATCGACGAGTACCGCGAGGAGCTGGTGCACCCGTACTACGCGGCGGAGCGCGGGCTCGTCGACGACGTCATCGACCCCCGCGAGACCCGCTCGGTGCTGTGCCGTGCGGTGGCCATGCTCTCCGCCAAGGACGCCGACCTGCCGCGCCGCAAGCACGGCAATCCGCCTCAGTAGAAGGTGATCGAGATGACCGAGTCCCAGCTCTCCCAGCTCTCCCAGCTCACCCAGCTCACCCAGCTCTCCCGGCTCGTCCGCGTGGACCGGGGCAATCCCGGCCCCGAGGAGCTGGCCGCGCTCACGGCGGCGCTCGTCGTCCGACGCGCCAGGGAAGCCGCGTCGGACGCGCCTTCCGCACGGCGGCGCGATGCCGCGCGGTGGCGGCGACCGGAGCGAGCCGCCATGTTCGAGGGCCCGCGCTCGTGGCGGCGGTCCACCGGACCCGGGAACGATTGACGTCCGGATTCCGGACGGTCGACGCGCACGGAACGGTCGCGTCGGGCCTGATTGCGGGCCGCAGTTGACACCTGGTGCGCGGGACCCGTGTACTGTGGAACCGGAGGAGGATTCCGGTTCCGTTCTCACCCCCTAGGAGTTGCTCCCATGCCCGCCTCGGACTCCACGCTCGAGAAGAGCGCACCGTTAAACACCTCGCAGACCCGTGAGGCCCGTAAGCCCGGGATCATCCTGGCGTTCATCGGCGTCGCGCAGTTCATGGTCTTCCTCGACGTGTCGATCGTGAACGTCGCACTGCCGTCCATCCAGGACAGCCTCAAGATGCCCGAGGTGAACCTGGAATACATCATCACCGCCTACGGCACCGTGCTCGGCGGATTCCTGCTGCTCGGCGGGCGGCTGGCCGACAGGTTCGGACGCCGCCGGATGCTGCAGAGCGGACTCGTCGTGTTCGCCCTGACGTCGCTGGTGGCAGGGCTGGCCCAGAACGGCACGATGCTGATCGGCGCGCGCGCCGTGCAGGGCCTCGGTTCCGCGCTCATCGCCCCGGCCGCCCTGTCCATCCTGACCAACACCTTCGCCGAGGGCCCCGCGCGCAACAAGGCGCTGGGCATCTGGGGCGCGCTGACCGGCCTGGCATCGGTCGCCGGCGTCATCCTGGGCGGCCTGCTCACGCAGGGGCCCGGCTGGCGCTGGATCTTCTTCATCAACGTGCCCATCGGCCTCGTCGCCGCGGTGATCGCTCCGACGATCGTGCGGGAGGGCCGGGGCAAGGACCGGGCGCCCTTCGACACCGCCGGCGCCGTCGCGCTCACGGCCTCGCTGCTGCTGCTGATCTTCACCCTCGGCGAGGCCGTCTACGTCGGCTGGACCACCTTCCGCACGATCGGCAGCCTGGTCGGCGTGGTCGCGCTGTTCGTGGCCTTCCTGGTCATCGAGTCGCGGGCCGCCTCCCCGCTGATCCCGCTCACCATCTTCCGGCTGCGGGCCCTGCGGACCGCGAACATCGCCACCGTGCTGCTCTTCGGCACCACGGTGACCCTGTTCTTCTTCGCCAGCCTCTTCATGCAGCAGGTCTACGGCTACTCGCCGACACGCGCCGGCCTGGCCTACGTACCCCTCGCCGTCGTCGTGTCGGTCGGCGCCGGACTCGCCTCGAATCTGGTCACCAAGGTCGCCGCGAAGCCGGTGCTCCTGATCGGTCTCTCGCTCACCTCCGTAGGACTGTTCCTGCTCTGGCGCGCACCCGCGTTCGGCAGCTACGCCACCGACCTGCTGCCGGCCTTCCTGATCGTCGGACTCGGTCTCGGCATGTCCTTCGTGACGCTGCAGATCACGGCGTTCGTCGGGGTCGGCAAGGAGGAGTCGGGCCTGGCCGCCGGGCTCATCAACACCAGCCAGGAGGCCGGCGGCGCGCTCGGCGTGGCCATCGCCGCGACCATCGCGTTCAGCAAGATCGCCCCGCTGAAGGCGGCCGCACACGGCGACCCGGTCCTGCTGAGGTACGGCCGCGCCGAGGTCTTCCACCAGGCGTTCCTGGTCGGCATCTTCTTCAGCGTCGGTGCGCTGCTCCTCGCGGTGGCCCTGCTGCCGTGGGCGCGGCCCTCCGAGCGTCCCGACGCCCCGCCCGTCGCGTAGAGAGAGGAACGACACGATGTCGCTGTCCGAAGGACGAACGAGCGCACCGGCGCTGACCCGATCGGTCGAGGCGTTCCTGGCCGAGCCCGGCCTCGCGACGCTGACGACCTTCCGGCCCGACGGCTCTCCCCATGTGGTGGTCGTCCGGTTCACCTGGGACCCCGAGTCGGGCCTCGCCCGCGTCATGACGGTCGCCTCCTCGCGCAAGGCCCGGAACCTGGTCGCCAATCCGGGCAGCCGCGCCGCGCTGTGCCAGATGGAGGGCTTCCAGTGGGTCACCCTCGAAGGCACCGCCGTGGCTTCCGACGATCCGCGGCGCGTCACCGAGGGGGCGCGGCGCTACGCCAAGCGCTACCACCAGCCGCCGCCCAACCCGCCCGGCCGGGTGGTCCTCGAGATCGCGGTCGACCGCGTGATGTCGCTCAACTGCTGACTCACGCACGGGCGCGGTGGTGCCGGGAGTCCGGGAATCGCCCGGACCGGGGGAGTCCCCTCTCCCGACACCACCGCGCAGGGGGCGCCGAGTGCGTCAGCCGGCGGAGACCGGCGGCCGGCCGGTCGCCCAGATCAGGCGGAACGACAGCCTGGTGAGCCGCCATCCGTCCGGCGTGCGGCGGACTTCGCCGTCCACCGAGGTACCGGTCGCGAAGGGCACACGAGCTGCCTCGTCCGACGGGTCGGCGGCCGGCAGATGGACGTGGGTCGAGATGAGGTTGGCCCGCAGCGACGCCCGGTCGGCACCGTGGAGAACGACGACGGCGGGCGAATTGAGGTGCTGCGTCCGCTCGAATGCCGCCAGGGCCGCGCGATGATATGCGGCGAGACCGTCGATTCCCTCATGTCGGCTGATCGGGAATTCGACGCACGAGTCCCGGGTGAACAGACTGCGCGCCCATTCTTCGTCGAGCTTGTCATGGTCAAGACTGATCAGATAGCGATCGAGGAGCCCGCCGATTTCAGCGACCGCGGCAGCTCCTTCGGTGAACCGGTTTACAGGGACGCCTGATTGGCCGTTCTGGTTCGTGGTCATATCCGAGTTCTACTGAGCGCGCCGGGGCGGGCCAACCCCGCCTGTAGCAGATTTGACGTTGCTGTCACACCTTTGTAGCCGCGGCTATTTACGCCGCCGGACGGTCGCAGCACACTGGAGAAACCCCAGCCGGAAGAGGGAAGATGGAAGACTTCAACACGGACGTGATCATCGTAGGCGGCGGCCCCACGGGGCTCATGCTCGCAGGAGAACTGGGGCTCAACGGGATTTCGTCGATTGTCCTGGAGCGGCTCACGAAGCCCATTCAGCAGTCACGGGCCCTCGGCTTCTCGGCGCGTACCATCGAGGAATTCGACCAGCGCGGACTGCTTTCTCGCCTCGGTGATGTCCAGGTCATTCCCGTCGGCCATTTCGGTGGGGTCCCCCTCGACTACCGCGTGGTCGAGGGAGGTTCGTACGGGGCGCGCGGAATACCCCAGTCACGCACCGAGGCCATGCTGGCCGGATGGGCCGCGGAGCGCGGCGCCGAAGTGCGCCGCGGCCACACGGTCACCGGAGTCTCCGACGACGACCGGGGCGTCACCGTGGACTTCGACACCGAGGAGGGCCCGGGCAGGCTGCGTGCCCGCTACCTGGTGGGCTGCGACGGCGGCCGCAGCACCGTCCGGCGTCTGGCGGGCATCGAATTCCCCGGCACCGACGCGGCCATCGAACTGCGCCTCGCCGACGTGGCCGGCGTCCAACTGCGGCCCCGCTTCAGCGGTGAGCGGGTGCCGGGCGGAATGGTCATGGTGCTGCCGCTCGGCCCGGACCACAACCGCATCGTCTACTACGACCGCAGCGAGCCCCTGCGCGAGAGCCGGGAGCCGCTCACCTTCGACGAGGTGGCCGACACCTTCGAACGACTGACCGGCGAGGACATCCGCCAGGCCACGCCCCTGTGGGTCAGCTCGACCACCGATGCCAGCCGCCAGGCCGCCGAGTACCGGAGCGGGCGCATATTCCTGGCCGGCGACGCGGCGCACATCCATCTCCCCATCGGCGCCCAGGGGATGAGCGCGGGCGTGCAGGACGCGGTCAACCTCGGCTGGAAGCTCGCCCTCGACATCAAGGGCCAGGCCCCCGAGGGGCTGCTCGACACGTATCACAGCGAGCGGCACCCGGTCGGCGCCCGCATCCTGACCAACACCCTCGCCCAGCGCTTCCTCTACCTCGGGGGAGACGAGATCAAGCCGCTGCTCGACGTCTTCACCGAGCTGACGGCGTACGAGGACGTCCAGCGCCACCTCGTCGGCATGGTCACCGGCCTGGACATCCGCCACGAGGTCGGTCCCGGCGACCACCCGCTGCTCGGCCGGCGTCTGGACAACCAGGAGGTGGTGCTCCAGGACAGGAAGACCACCAACTTCGAGCTGCTGCACGCCGGCCGTGGTGTGCTGTTCGACCTCGCGGACGACCCCGAGCTGCGGCGCATCGGCGCGGGCTGGGCGGACCGGGTGGACACGGTCACCGCCGACCGCCACAACTGCGACATCCCGCTGGACGGCTTCCTGGTCCGCCCCGACGGATACGTCGCCTGGGTCTCCCCTTCGGGCTCGCACGAGCAGGGGCTCACCGACGCCCTCACCCGCTGGTTCGGCCGGGCCGTCTGAGAACCGACTCCCCGTTCCGTCAGTTCCCTCCCGGAAGTTCCCTCCCGTCACTTCCCTCCTGGAAGTCCCTCCCGTCACTTCCCTCCCGGAAGTTTCCTCCCGGAAGTCCCTCCCGAAACGGAAGAGTAGCCAATGCCCAACATTGCCACCGAAGACCGTCACCTGACCGTCCTCAACCTGTTCACCACGGACGCGGCCGACAAGCAGACGAGCCTGCTCGGGGCGATGCGGGAGATCGTCGACGCCGCGGCCTACCCCGGCTGGATCTCCAGCACCGTGCACAGCGGCCAGGACAAGTTCGGCACCGCCAACTTCATCCAGTGGCGCAGCGGCGAGGACCTGGAGAAGCGCTACGCGGGCGACGAGTTCCAGCACCGCACGTGGCCGCTCTTCTCCGAGATCACCACGTCGATCCGGCTGCTGCAGACCGAGATCGCCTTCGCCCAGCGGCACCCCTCGCTGGGCGGCGTCACGGAGATATCGCCCGACCGGGACGACTACACGGTCATCGAGGTCTTCCTGGTGGCGGACGAGAACCAGGCCGACCTGGTCGACGCCCTGGGCCAGGACCAGGAGTGGCTGGTCGACGTGGAGGGCTACCGCTCCCACAGCGTGCTGCGCGGCCTCAAGGCACGCGGAGTCGAGGGTGCCTTCGTCGTCGCCTACTCGCAGTGGAACGACAAGGAGTCGTACGACGCGTTCCGTGCGACCCCGGCCGCCGACCAGCCGGCCGCCCGGCAGAAGGCGCAGGCCCGGGTCGACTCCCTCGCGACCTCCAGCGACTGGAACTCCTACCGCGTGGTCCACACGCGGGCCGCGGGACAGTAACGGCGTGCCGGACGGCGGGACTTCCCGCTCGGTCCGGCGGACGGACGCACACGCGGAAGGACCGGACCCCGACAAGGGCATCTCTTGTCGGGGTCCGGTCGTGTGTCAGGACGAACGCAGTCCGTCGAGCACGATGTCGATATAGCGCCGCCAGTCGCCGGTGCGACGGTGCACGATCGCGGTGAGGCCGCAGGTGATCGCCAGGATGTCGGCGCCCGCGAGGTCCGGCCGCATGGTGCCGGCCGCCTGGCCCTTGCCGACGAGATCCACGAGTTCGGCTTCGAGGTCGGCCCGCATCTCGCTGGGCGGCCCTTCGGAGCCGAGCGTGCCCTCGACGACGCTGGCGAACCCGCGGTCCCGGGCCTCCACTTCGCCGATGTGCGTCAGCAACAGGTGCAGTGCCTCGAGCGGCGCGTCCTCGGCCGTCTCACGGCAGGCGCTGCGGTAGTACTCCACGATCTCACCGAACCGCTGTTGCGCGGCCGCCTCGATCATGGCTTCCTTCGTGGGGAAGTGGCGGTAGAGCGTGCCGATGCCGACGCCGGCGCGGTGGGCCACCTCGTCCATCGAGACGCTCCCCCCTCCTTCGGCGAAGAGGGCCCGAGCGGCGGCCAGCACCTTGGCGCGGTTGCGCTCGGCATCCGCGCGGCGCGGCCGGGGACCGTCGTCGGGCTTTGACGTCGACGTTGAAGCGGAGCTAGGCATACGGAATCTCCTTCCACTTGAACCATACGCGGTGGGGCGCGGTCCGAGGGGTCCCGGGTCGCCGGCGCCGGCGGGCGGCCCCCGTCGTCGGGGCCGGCGGCGCGATCGGGGGAGCGAGTCGGTGTATTCGAATTCAACTTCTTCGGACAGTGGTGATATGAATCACAGCGGAATATGACACTCGGAGCCGACGGGTAGGGATCTTCGGGGAATGCCAGATTGCGCAGCGGCGAGCCGTGTCACTTTTTCTCAAAGTCCCTCAAGGGAAAGTAAAGTTCCCGGCGGAAAGTGTCAGCGGGGTCCCTGTGTTACGAAACCGCAACAACCTCTTCATCCCGGGGCTCCACGGATCTTCGATCGATGCCTGTAGGTTCCTTATCGAGATCTGGTTCGAGTCGCAAAATGGGCTAACTGGACGGGGGAGAAGTGAATCAGGGTTCGCTGGGGATACTTACCGAGCCTCACACGGTCGAGGGGAGCACGCCGGAGGCGGCGCGAAGGGTGGCCGGAATGCCCGACTGCTGGCGCATTCTTGTCGTGGACGACGATTCCGCCGATGCGGAGTCCCTGCTGTGCCGCCTGCGACGCCACGGCCATCAGGCGATCAGTACGGCCAAGGGCGGTGCCGCCCTGCAGGCGCACGACGATGTCGATCTGGTCCTGCT
Source organism: Streptomyces sp. NPDC015661 (assembly GCF_043077765.1). Taxonomy (NCBI): domain Bacteria; kingdom Bacillati; phylum Actinomycetota; class Actinomycetes; order Kitasatosporales; family Streptomycetaceae; genus Streptomyces; species Streptomyces sp. NPDC015661. The sequence goes on from NZ_JBIBST010000011.1 coordinate 63,734, forward strand.
CGACCTCGAACTTCCCGATCTGGACGGTTTAGAGGTCTGCCGCGCGATCCGCGCGGTCAGCAGCGTCCCGATCATCGTCGTTACCGCCCGGGAGTCCGAACTCGACTGTGTGCTGGGCCTTCAGGCCGGCGCGGACGACTACGTGGTCAAGCCCTACGGCTTCCGTGAACTGATGGCCCGCATCGAGGCCGTCATGCGTCGTACGCGGTCCGCCCAATGGCCCACGGCCAGGGAGATCGTGCACGGCGGGCTCCGGATAGACCTGGACTCCCGCGAGGTCAGCCTGGACGGCCGCAGGATAGAAACCACCCGCAAGGAATTCGATCTCCTGCACCTCCTCGCTTCCCATTCGGGAGCCGTTGTGTCGCGCAAGCGAATTCTTCAGCAGGTGTGGGGGGATTCGTGGTCCCGCCGCACCATCGATACGCATGTCAGCAGCTTGCGCGGAAAACTCGGCGGGAGCGGCTGGATCGTCACCGTACGCGGAGTCGGATTCAAACTCGGGGACGGGTGAATTCTTGGTTCCCCGCACATGAGGCCAGGGAAAACGAACGGCGGGAACGGGAACGAGGATCAACCGTGAGTCATCCAGTCATCCTGACCGACGCGCTCGTCGACGAGCCGGTCACCCTGATCAACGCCTTCACCGTGCCGGTGGGCGAGTCCGAGCGGTTCCTGCACCGCTGGAAGGACAACGCCCGGATCATGGCCCGGCAGCCGGGGTACATCCGGGCCCGGATGTACCGCTCCCTGGTCGACGACGTGGAGCTGCGCTTCGTCAACGTGGCCGAATGGGAGACCGGGAAGGCCCTGGACGCGGCGCGCGCCAACCCCGAGTGGCGCGCCTCGATGCGGCGGGTGCTCGACGACCCCGACCTGCACGTCACTCCGCGGCCGGCCGTCTACCAGGTCGCCTTCGACGTGCACCCCGGCGACCCCTTGTGACCCACGGCTGAGCCGGCGTGCCAGGTCGTCGGGCGCCGCATCGGCTCCATGCCCCGTTCCGCGGCCGGTTGCGCGGAACGGGGCTCGGCCATGTGTGCCGTAGGTCCGGCGGACGCCGCCCTCGGCGCGGTGGCCCGGTCACTCCTCGCCCGTGATCACCCTCGGTTACTATGCTCACTTCATGCCGGAGGCGGCCGGCGAGGGGCGCGGCACCGACGACGGACCACCGGGAAGCGGGGAGACCGGCATGCCGGTCGGAACTCCCCGGACCTCCCAGCACCGTCGAGCGGCGACACCCGCCCGTCCGCCCCGGAGCGGCGGTCCGTGGCACATACGGCTGAAGAGATGGGTGGCCTGGGAAGTGTTGGAAGAGGTCGTAGCGACCCGCTATGTCACGCCCTTGCGTGAGGGCGGCTCGCTCCCCGGGATCGTCGAGGCCGACGACCTCGGCACGTACGTCATGAAATTCACCGGCGCGGGCCAGGGCCGCAAGACCCTGGTCGCCGAGGTCATCTGCGGGCAGCTCGCCCGCAGGCTCGGGCTGCGGGTGCCGGAGCTCGTCACGATCCAGCTCGACCCGGTCATCGGGCTCTCCGAACCCGACCAGGAGGTGCAGGAGCTGCTCAAGGCGAGCGGCGGGCTCAACCTGGGCATGGACTTCCTGCCCGGCTCGCTGGGCTTCGACCCGCTCGCGTACGAGGTCGACCCCCGTGAGGCCGGCCGGGTCGTCTGGTTCGACGCGGTGATCAACAACGTCGACCGGTCCTGGCGCAACCCGAACATGCTCGTCTGGCACGGCGACCTGTGGCTCATCGACCACGGCGCCACCATGATCTGGCACCACAACTGGCCGGGCGCCCAGGCCTCCGCCGCGAAGCCGTACGACGCCTCCGACCACGCGCTCGCCCCCTTCGCCCCGGACGTCGCCGCCGCGGCCGCCGAGCTCGCCCCGCTCGTCACCCGCGAGCTCCTGGAGGAGGTCGCCGCCGACGTCCCCGACGAGTGGCTCGTCGACGAGCCCGGCTTCGACGGCACCGACGAGGTGCGCGCCGCCTACGTCGCGGCGCTGCTGCCGCGCGCCGCCACCATCCACGAGCGGATCACGCTCGGACCGCGTACCGAGAGCCGGCCGCAGCAGCCGCCCGGCTGGCTCGCCGAGCGCCTCGCGCCCCGGACGCACACCATCGAGAAGGACAGCACGACGTGACCGACCGCGATGTCTTCGAGTACGCGCTGCTGCGCGTCGTGCCGCGGGTGGAGCGCGGTGAGTGCTTCAACGCGGGTGTGGTCGTCTACTGCCGTGCCCGGTCCTTCGTGGCCGCCCGCACGCATCTGGACGAGGCCAAGCTGACGGTGCTCGACCCGGCGGCCGACGTGACCGGCGTACGGGCCGCGCTGCGTGCCGTCGAGGGGGTCTGCCTGGGCGGCGACGCGGCGGGTCAGGCCGCGCGCGACGACGCGGGGCGCCGCTTCCGCTGGCTGATCGCGCCGCGCTCCACGGTCGTGCAGCCGGGGCCGGTCCACACGGGTCTGACCACCGACCCCGAGGCCGAGGTGGAACGGTTGCTCGACCTCCTCGTGCGGTAAGTGACCGTGGAGTGACCTGGTGCACCCGGTGGGCCGTTGACACCGGGTGCCAGTGCTTCTAGCGTCTCGTCTGCGGACGATACTAAGCGGTCGCTCATGTGCGGGACGCAGGAGCGGCCACCGGTCCGACCGCGACCAGGGACGATCCAAGGGCGAGGAGAACCAAGCATGTCCACCACCGAGCAGCGCGTAGCCGTCGTCACGGGTGCCGCACGGGGCATCGGCGCGGCCACCGCGCTCCGCCTGGCGGCCGAGGGCCGCGCCGTCGCCGTACTCGACCTCGACGAGGCGGCCTGCAAGGACACCGTCGAGAAGATCACCGCCGCGGGCGGCACCGCTCTCGCCGTCGGCTGCGACGTCTCGGACAGCGCTCAGGTGGAGGCCGCCGTCGCGCGGGTCGCCGCCGAGCTCGGCGCGCCGACGATCCTCGTCAACAACGCGGGCGTGCTCCGCGACAACCTGCTCTTCAAGATGTCCGAGGCCGACTGGGACCTCGTCATGAACGTCCACCTCAAGGGCGCCTTCCTGATGGCGAAGGCCGTCCAGAAGCACATGGTGGACGCGGGCTTCGGCCGGATCGTCTCCCTCTCCTCCTCCTCGGCGCTCGGCAACCGCGGCCAGGCCAACTACTCGGCCGTCAAGGCGGGTCTGCAGGGCTTCACCAAGACCCTGGCCAAGGAGCTCGGCAAGTTCGGCATCACCGCCAACGCCGTCGCCCCGGGCTTCATCGTCACCGAGATGACCGCGCAGACCGCCGAGCGCGTCGGCATGGGCTTCGAGGACTTCCAGGCGGCCGCCGCCTCCATGATCCCGGTGCAGCGGGTCGGCCGTCCCGAGGACGTCGCCAACGCGATCGCCTTCTTCACCGGCGACGACGCCGGCTTCGTCTCCGGTCAGGTCATGTACGTGGCCGGCGGCCCGCTCAACTGACGACCGGCAGCGAGAGGAGGAGGCGCGCATGAGCACGCAGGAACGGCCGGAGCTGTCCGGCAAGGTCGCCCTCGTCACCGGCGCCAGCCGGGGCATCGGATACGGCGTCGCCGAGGCCCTGGTCGCCCGCGGCGACCGGGTCGTCATCACCGGGCGCGGCGAGGAGGCCCTCAAGGAGGCCGTGGAGCGGCTGGGGGCCGACCGCGTCATCGGGGTCCCCGGCAAGGCGCACGACGAGGTCCACCAGGCCGCAGCGGTCGAGGCGGCGATGGACGGCTTCGGCCGTCTGGACTTCCTGGTCAACAACGCCGGCACCAACCCCGTCTTCGGGCCCATCGCGGACCTGGACCTCGGGGTGGCCCGCAAGGTCTTCGAGACGAACGTGATCTCCGCGCTCGGCTTCGCCCAGCGCAGCTGGCACGCCTGGCAGAAGGAGAACGGCGGGGCGATCGTGAACATCGCCTCGATCGCCGGTGTCTCCGCCTCGCCTTTCATCGGCGCATACGGAATGAGCAAGGCGGCGATGATCAATCTGACCCTTCAGCTGGCGCACGAGTACGCGCCGCTGGTGCGGGTCAACGCGATCGCCCCGGCCGTCGTGAAGACGAAATTCGCGCAGGCGCTCTACGAGGGCCGTGAGGCGGAGGCGGCCGCCGCCTATCCGCTCGGCCGGCTCGGCGTGCCCGAGGACATCGGCGGCGCGGCCGCCTTCCTGACCTCGTCGCAGTCGGAGTGGATCACCGGTCAGACGCTCGTCGTCGACGGCGGCATTTTCCTGAACGCCGGAGTCGGCTGACCGATAATCGGACACTTTCCGGATTTCCTGTCCGGATTGGGCCCGGTTATACGTCGAATGCCTCAAGTGCCCCGTCGGGCTCGAAGATTGACCTGGCGGGGTGCTGCGGTATCGTCGGCCGACCCCTGGCTGAACGAGGAGCGTGCACGTGTTCAACCGGACCAGTCTGCAGGCCGCTGCAGCCCTTGTGTCCATATCCCTGGTAACCGGATGCGGTGTCTTCTCGGACAGTGAATCCGCCGGGGATCAGAGAATCGTCGTCGGCACGACGAGTTCTCCCACCACGCTTGATCCGGCCGCGGCCTGGGACAATTCCTGGGAGCTCTTCCGGAATGTCTTCCAGACCCTCGTCGCTTTCCCGACGGGCAGCACCACCCCGCAGTCGGACGCCGCCGACTGCAAGTTCACGGACACCTCCAGCCGGGTCTTCGAGTGCAAGCTGGTGGAGGGCCTCACGTTCTCCAACGGGCACAAGCTGGACGCCAAGGCCGTGCAGTACTCGATCGAGCGCATCCGCACGATCGACCACAAGGGCGGCCCCAACGGGATGCTCGGCTCCCTCGACAAGATCGAGACCGTCGGCGACCGCACCGTCGTCTTCCGGCTCAACAAGTCGGACGCCACCTTCCCGTTCGTCCTCGCCACCCCCGCGATGTCGCTGGTCGACCCCGCCGAGTACCCGGCCGACCAGCTCCGCAAGGACGGCAAGATCATGGGCTCGGGACCGTACGTCCTCGACTCGTACACCGAGCGCGAGGCCGCGGAGCTGACGAAGAACCCCACCTACAAGGGCTTCGCCGACCGCAAGAACGGCGGCGTCACGATCAAGTACTTCGACGACTCCGAGGCCATGGTCGGCGCCCTCCGGAAGAACGAGATCGACGCGACCTACCGGGGCCTCACCGCCGAGGAGGTCGTCTCCCTCCAGGAGGACAAGCCCGAGAACAAGGGCCTCCAGCTGGTCGAGTCGACCGGCGCCGACATCCGCTACCTGGTCTTCAACACCCAGGACGAGTCCGTCGCCAAGCTCCCCGTCCGCAAGGCGATCGCCCAGCTCGTCAACCGCGACGAACTGGTCAGCAAGGTCTACCAGGGCACCGCCGAGCCCCTGTACTCGATGGTCCCCAAGGGCATCGCCGCCCACACCACCAAGTTCTTCGACCGCTTCGGCTCGCCGAGCGCCGAGAAGGCGAAGAAGATCCTCCGCAACGCGGGCATCACCGAGCCCGTCTCGCTGGACTTCTGGTACACCACCGACCGGTACGGCTCCTCGACGGCCGCCGAGTTCGCCGAGCTCAAGCGGCAGCTGGAGGAGTCCGGCCTCTTCAAGGTCACCCTGCACGGCAAGCCCTGGAAGGAGTTCCAGGCGGGCTACCAGAAGGGCGAGTACCCGGTCTTCGGCCGCGGCTGGTTCCCCGACTTCCCGGACCCGGACAACTTCGTCGCCCCCTTCCTGGGCAAGGAGAACGTCCTCGGCACGCCCTACGAGAGCCCCCGGATCACCAACGAGCTCCTGCCGAAGTCCCGCCGCGAGAGCGACCGCGGGACCGTCACGGACGAGTTCGTGGAGGCCCAGGAGATCATGGTCCAGGACGTCCGGCTGCTGCCCCTGTGGCAGGGCAAGCTGTACATCGCGGCCGGCGAGGACATCGGCGGCGGCGAGCGGGCCCTCGACCCGCAGACGGTCATGCAGATGTGGGAGCTGAGCCGCCGGGCCAGCTGGTAGGAGACCTGCGGGGGCCACTGTCAGTGGCCCCCGATAGGTTCTCGGACGGAGAAACAGGAACGTCCACCGGAGGTTGTTGACCGTGATCGACACCAGCATGCTGCCCGAGTCCTGGCGGGGTGTCCTCGGCGAGGAGCTGCAGAAGCCGTACTTCGCCCAGCTCACCGAGTTCGTCGAGGAGGAGCGCGCCAGGGGACCGGTCTTCCCTCCGAAGGACGAGGTCTTCGCCGCCCTCGACGCCACCCCGTACGACAAGGTGAAGGTCCTGATCCTCGGTCAGGACCCGTACCACGGCGAGGGCCAGGGCCACGGCCTCTGCTTCTCCGTCCGCCCCGGCGTGAAGACCCCGCCCTCCCTGCGGAACATCTACAAGGAGATGCAGGCGGAGCTCGGCCACCCCGTCCCGGACAACGGCTATCTGATGCCGTGGGCCGAGCAGGGCGTCCTCCTGCTCAACGCCGTGCTCACGGTCCGCTCCGGCGAGGCGAACTCGCACAAGAACAAGGGCTGGGAGAAGTTCACGGACGCGGTGATCACCGCCGTCGCCTCCCGCCCCGACCCCGCCGTCTTCGTCCTGTGGGGCAACTACGCGCAGAAGAAGCTGCCGCTCATCGACGAGGAGCGGCACGTCGTGGTGAAGGGCGCGCACCCCTCGCCGCTGTCGGCGAAGAAGTTCTTCGGATCGCACCCCTTCACCCAGATCGACGCCGCCGTCGCGGCCCAGGGACACGAGCCGATCGACTGGCGCATCCCGGACCTCGGCTGAGCCTCGGCCCGATCGGGGCCCGCTCCGGCTAGCGTCGTCACTCCCAGTGGGAGAGCGGGTGGAGGTCGCGGTGACCGAGCAGCAGCAGGTGTCGGACGACGGGGTCATGACCAGGATCGGGCAGGCCATGATGCTGCTCCACGGCGGTGACCGCGAGGAGGCCCGGAACCGCTTCGGGCTGCTGTGGCAGCAGATCGGCCCGGACGGCGACCCGCTGCACCGCTGCACCCTCGCGCACTACATGGCGGACGCCCAGGACGATCCCGACACCGAGCTGGCCTGGGACCTGCGGGCGCTGAGCGCGGCCTCGGGCCTCGCCGAGGAGCGGCTCGCCGAGCACGATTCGGCGGCTGCGCTCCGGGCGCTGTACCCCTCGCTCCATCTGAACCTGGCCGCCGACTACGTCAAGCTCCAGCGGCTCGACGCCGCGCGGGTCCATCTGGACCGGGCCCGCGCGGCATCGGACCACCTCGACGACGACGGCTACGGGAACGGGGTACGGGCCGCGATCGAGCGCCTGGAGCTGCGGCTCGGGGGCGCGTGACGGGGCCCGTGAAGCGGTCCGCGCAGGGGCGCGTGGCGGGGCCCGTGATCCGGTCCGCGCAGGGGCGCGTGGCGGGGCCCGTGAAGCGGTCCGCGGAGGGGCGCGTGGCGGTTCCGGGGCGTCCGGCGGGGGCTCACCGGCCGTACGTGCCGTGGCAGATCCTCGCCTGATCGCTGCCGGGGCCCCAGCCCCCGTACCGCTCGCCCAGCTCGCAGACCTCGTCCCGGGAGACGGGCGGGTTCTTCGGCAGCCCCCTGAGGTCCGGCAGTCCGGCCAGCTCCGGCCGGGCCGACGGGCGCGGACGCTCACGCCGCTCGGGTACGGGGGCGGGGTGCGGGGCCTGCGGCCGGGGCGGCGTCACCGTCCGGCGGTGCTGCCCCGCAGGAGGCGTCGCGCGGGGCGCGGCGGACGGCGGGGGAGCGGGGAGCGCCGCTTCGAGGGCCTCGCGGGCCGGGCCCTCGACGATCTGCGGGGCCACGTCCTGGGCGGGGCGTGCGGTGTCGGCCGCGGGCGCGGGGGCGGGCGCCGTCGGCGGGGCGTCCACCGAGACGCAGCCCGCCAGCGCGGCGACCGCCGCTCCGACCAGGATCTTCGCTGTGGTTCGGGTTCCATGCACCCGCGCAACTCTGCTGGTCCGTACGCGATCTTCGCGCCCCTACCGGCGGGGAATGCCCCGCACGGGTGGGTCGCGGGCCCGATCTTGACCCGCAGGCCCCCGTCGCCGGTCCGGCCGGCCGTCAGTCTCCGGTCGCGCCGTCGATCCGCTCGCGGATGAGGTCCGCGTGGCCGTTGTGGCGGGCGTACTCCTCGATCATGTGGAGGTAGATCCACCGGAGGTTGAAGGTGCGGCCGGTGCGGTGCTTCCCCGCGCCCAGGTCGTCGAGGTCGTGACCGGCGGCCAGGGTGCGCGCGTGGGCGATCTCGGCCTGCCAGGTGGCGTGGGCCTCCTCGTAGGTGTCCTCGTCCGTGACGTGGAGGTCCCGGTCGCGGTCCTCCTCGGTCGAGTAGATCCAGGGCAGCTCCTCACCGGCGAGCACCTTGCGGAACCAGCCGCGCTCGACCTCGGCCATGTGCCGGACCAGGCCGAGGAGGTTGAGGTCCGAGGGCGGGGCGGACAGGGTGCGCAGCTGGGCGTCGTCGAGCCCCTCGCACTTCGTCGCGAGGGTCGCGCGATGGAAGTCGAGCCACTGTTCCAGCGCTTCTCGCTCGCCCGTGGTGGTGGCGGGGTCGACGCGAGGGACGGTTTCGATGCGTTCGGTGGTCATGGGCGGCATCGTTCCCCAGGAACGCGGACGGCGCCAGCGGGTTTCACTCCCCCGTGTCGGCGCGGTCTCCGAGCATGCCGCGCAGCAACTCGTCGAAGCCGGTGCGCAGTTCCGCGCGGCTCGGCACGGCCGCGTGGAAGGAGCCCGCCGCGCAGGAGAACATCAGCCCCTCGCTCCAGGCGATCAGGGAGAGCGCGTGCCGTTCGGGCTCCGGCGAGCCGGCCGCCGTCATCATCGCGATCAGCGGGGTGTGGAAGGTCGCGCCGGCCGTGTCGAAGAAGCTCCGGAGCTCGGGACGGCGGGTGGCCTCCAGGGCCAGCTCGTAGCGGGAGACGAGCAGCGAGCGGTGATCGGTGAGATAGCGGTGCAGCGCGAGGGCGAGCGCGTCGACGAGCGCCTCGCCGCCGCTCCCGGGGCCGGGCAGCTCGTGCGGGGTGAGGACCTCGGCCTCGCGCTGGACCTGGCGGCGTACGGCCGTCTCCAGGAGGGCCTGGCGGGTGCGGGCGTGGTTGGAGGTCGAGCCCTGCGGCAGCCCCGCGCGCTCGTCCACGGCGCGGTGGGTCAGGCCCCGCATCCCCCGCTCGACCAGGAGGGCGAGGGCGGCGTCGCCGATCCGCTCGGCGCGGGAGGCGGGGGAGGCGGGGGAGGCGGGGGACTCCGGGGCCGGGGTCCCGGCGGTGGCTCGGCTCATGGGGGACAACCTACTGCCGACATGACTACACCTGTAGTACGGTCAGGGTGTCGGCCTCACTACACCTGTAGTTCCCGGACCCGAGGAGCAGCCATGGAACAGCACCGTGCCGTCGTCGTCGGAGCCGGCATCGGCGGCCTCACCGCCGCCGTCGCGCTGCACCGGCGCGGTTGGCGGGTCACCGTCCTCGAACGCGCCGCCGACCTCACCCCCGTCGGCGCCGGCATCGCCCTCGCCCCCAACGCGCAGCGCGCCCTCGACGTCATCGGCCTCGGCGACCGCGTCCGGGCCCTCTCCGCCTGGCAGGGCGACGGCGGCATGCGCACCCCCGGCGGCCGCTGGCTCGCCCGCACCGACGCCCGGGCCGCCGCCGCCCGCTTCGGCGGCCCCCTCGTCCTCCTCCACCGCGCCACCCTCGTCGAGCTCCTCACCTCCGCCCTCCCCGAAGGCGCCGTCCGCACCGGCGTGACCGCCACCGTCACCGACCCCGGCGACGACCACCGCCCCGCCCGCGTCACCGTCGCGGACACCGGCGCCGGGGCCCGCAGCGACCTCGAGGCCGAACTCGTCCTCGGCGCCGACGGCATCCACTCGGCGACCCGCAAGGCGCTCTTCCCCGACCACCCCGGCCCCCGCTACTCCGGAGCCACCAGCTGGCGCGTCGTCGTCCCCGCGCCCGGGCGGCCCTTCGCCCCGCACGAGACCTGGGGCGCCGGCCGACTGTGGGGCAGCCAGCCCCTCAAGGACGGCCGGGTCTACGCGTACGCCATGGCCACGGCTCCGGCCGGCGCCCACGCGCCCGACGACGAGAAGGCCGAACTGCTCCGGCTCTTCGGGGACTGGCACCACCCCGTCCCCGAGATCCTCGCCGGCGTCGCCCCCGACCGGATCCTGCGGCACGACGTCCACCACCTGCCCGACCCGCTGCCCGCCTTCCACAGCGGCAGGGTGGCCCTCCTCGGCGACGCCGCCCACGCGATGATGCCGAGCCTGGGCCAGGGCGGGAACCAGGCCGTCGAGGACGCCGTCGTCCTCGCCCACCACGCCGGCGCCGCCCCCGGCTTCCTGCCGAGCCGGGCCCTCGCCGCGTACACCGCCGACCGGTTGCCGCGCACCACCGCCATCGTCCGCAAGGCCGCCCGCACCGGCGCGCTCACCCTGCTCTCCGGCGGCCCCGCCGTCGCCCTGCGCAACGCGGCCGTCAGCGCCGTCTCCCTGTTCGGGCCCGGCCTCGCACTGCGCGGCTTCGACGGCATCTGCGACTGGCACCCGCCCGTCGACGCCGTCCCTTCGGCCGAGGGCGTGATCCGTCCCGCGTAAGCTGACCGCCGCGAACGGCCCTTACGGCCCAGGGCCGGTGAACGACGACAAGGGAGACCCCGTGAAGGTTGGCTGCATCGGACTCGGCGACATCGCGCAGAAGGCCTACCTTCCCGTCCTCGGCACCCTCCCCGGAGTCGAACTGCACCTCCAGACCCGGACGCCGGCCACCCTGGAGCGGGTGGCCGACAGCCTGCACCTGCCCGCCGGACAGCGCCACACCGACCTCGACTCGCTGCTCTCCGCCGGGCTCGACGCGGCCTTCGTCCACGCCTCCACCGCCGCCCACGCCGAGATCGCGAGCCGGCTCGTCGAAGCCGGTGTCCCCACGTACGTCGACAAGCCCCTCGCCTACGAGTACGCCGACTCCGAGCGGATCGTGGAGCTCGCAGAGAAGCACGCGGTCAGCCTCGCCGTCGGCTTCAACCGGCGCCTCGCACCCAGCTACGCCCAGTGCCTCGACCACCCGCGCGAGCTGATCCTCCTCCAGAAGAACCGCATCGGCCTGCCCGAGGACCCCCGCACCCTCGTCCTCGACGACTTCATCCACGTCGTCGACACCCTGCGCTTCCTGGTGCCCGGCGAGGTCGAGCACATCGACGTGCGGGCCCGGATCCGCGAGGGGCTCATGCACCACGTGGTGCTCCAGCTCTCCGGCGACGGCTTCACCGCCATCGGCATGATGAACCGGATGAACGGCTCCACCGAGGAGATCCTGGAGGTCTCGGGGCAGGACACCAAGCGCCAGGTCCTCAACCTCGCCGAGGTCGTCGACCACAAGGGCCAGCCGACCGTGCGCCGGCGGGGCGACTGGGTGCCCGTGGCCCGGCAGCGCGGCATCGAGCAGGCGGTCCTCGCCTTCCTCGACTCCGTACGGGAGGGCCGGGTGCTCAGCGCCCGCGACGCGCTCCGGACCCACGAACTGTGCGAGCGCGTCGTCCGCGAGGCACTGGCCCAGGCGTCCTGAACGCGCCCGCACCCTCGGCGGCGCACACCACGCCCACCACCGCGAGCGCGCCGTACAACGGCCAGTCGCCCCACCGCACATAGGCCGTCGTGGTCCGCGAGAGCGGCAGCTCGCGCACGACGGCGGCGCTCGCGTGGGTGCCGAGCACCGGCCCGACGAGGCGCCCGTCCGGACCGTACGCGGCGCTGATCCCGGTGAGCGTCGCGTGGACGACGGGTCGACCCGTCTCCGCCGCCCGCAGCGCCGCGAGCGAGGCGTGCTGGGCGGGCGCCCAGCTGTCCTGGAAGGTGCTGGTCGACGACTGCACGACCAGCAGGCCGGCCCCGTCACGGGCCAGCCGGCGGCTCATGTCGGGGAAGGCGGACTCGAAGCAGACCAGTGGCCCGACCCGCAGCGGGGACGCGCCTGCCTCGCGGGCGGGCAGGGTCATCACGACCGGCTCGGAGCCGCGCCGCCTGTCCTCCGCCGCGGCGCGGCCGGCGGACGTCACCCAGCCCAGGAGCGGGCGCGCGGGGATGTACTCGCCGAAGGGGACGAGCCGCATCTTGTCGTAGCGGTCGCCGGTGAGCCCCTTCGGGCCGACCAGGACCGCGCTCTTGTAGATGCCGGGACGGTCGGCGCCCCGCGCGTCCACGTTCACCAGGAGCGGCGCGCCCACCGCCCGCGACAGCGCGGCCAGCCGGGCCGTGAGCACCGGGTCACCCGTCGGATCGGCACCCACCCCGCTCTCGCCCCACACGACCAGGTCGACCCGCTGCCCGGCGAGGGAGCGGGTCAGCGACTCGGCCCGCGCCAGGCGCAGTTCGGGCCCGTCGGGACCGTCGAACACCCCCGGCTGCACGAGGCCGACGCGTACCGTCCCGTTCTCCCGGGGGACCGGCACCCCCCAGGCCGCCGTCCCCGCGGCCAGGGCGCAGGCGGCGAGCCCCGCCACCCCGAGCAGCCGCAGCCCGGGTGCCGCCACCAGCAGGACCACGGCCGTGTTCACCGCCACCACCAGGAGACTCACCAGCCAGACCCCGCCGACCGAGGCGAGCCGCAGCGCCGCCGGGACCTGCCACTGGCTCGCCCCGAGCAGCCCCCAGGGCCCGCCGAGCCCCTCCCAGGAGCGGGCCATCTCGATCAGCAGCCACCCCGAGGGCACCGCGAACAGGGCCGCGGCGGCCCGCAGCGGCGACGGGCTGCCGCCGAGGAGCGCTCTGACGAGCCACCCCCAGGGCAGCCACAGGAGGCCGAGCAGCGCGGCGACCGGGAGCAGGAACACATGCAGGCTCGGCAGCAGCCAGTGGTGCAGGGCCAGCATGAACCCGAGGCCGCCGGACCAGCCGTCGAGACCGGCGCGGCGGGCCCCCGGCGCACTGCGGATCAGCAAGAGCCACGGTACGAGCGCCAGATAGGCCCACCACCAGAGCCCGGGAGCCGGGAAGGCGAGCGCGGGCAGGGCGCCGCAGCCGGCGGCGAGCAGGGAACGCGCGGCCCCGTGGCGGCTCACGAACGGACCACGCATGACGTGCCTCCCGTCGATGCTTCCAGTGTCCGCGCCCCGGACGCCCTGGGGGCCGTACGCCCCAAAGCCGTACGCCGCCTCGGGTCCGTGGGCCCGACGGTCGGGACGCCCCCGGCGTCCGGGGTCAGCTGTGGCGGCGCCAGCGTTCGTCGACGACGACCGAGGTCAGCCGCCAGCCGTCCGCGGTGCGCCGCGCGGCGAAGTCGTACCGCCCGCCGCAGACGAACTCCTCGCCGGAGGCGAACCGCATCGGGTTGACGTAGTCGGCACCGACGTCCGCCAGGTCCCCGGTCTCCGGGTAGCCGTCCGGATCCCGGAACCGCACCCGCCGGTTCACGATGAGGTGCTGGCGTACGGGAAAGAGGGGCAGCGTCGCGGCGAGCCACTCCGCGACCTCCGCCGCAGGCCCCTCGATCCCGCCCGAGCCGCGGTAGTCGGCCCTGCCGTCCGGGGTGAACAGACCCCGGTAGGCACTCCAGTCACCCTCGTCGACGGCCGCCGCGTAGCCGGTGATCAGGTCGTCGAGGGCGAATCGGTCCATCACGGTCGCGAGGTCCACGCGCTGCGTCATCGGCTCAGTGTCGGGCAGCGGAGGCCAGGGGCCAAGGGGTAGGGAGGACGCCGGTCATACTGGCCGGATGCGCGTGAACATCGATCCCGGACTGACCGACCGCACCTCCTTCTACCGGCTGCTGACCGCCACCGTCGTGCCCCGGCCGATCGCCTGGGTGTCCACGGCCTCGGCCGACGGGACGGACAACCTCGCCCCGCACTCCTTCTTCACCATCTCCTCGGTCGCGCCGCCGGTCGTGCAGTTCACCTCGGTCGGACGCAAGGACACGCTGCGCAACGTCGAGGAGACCGGGGAGTTCGTGGTGAACCTCGCCCCCGAGGGGCTCTTCGAGCGGATCAACGCCACGTCCACGGACTTCCCGCGCGGGGTGAGCGAGTTCGACGCGTGCGGCGTCGAGCGGGAGCCGAGCCTGCGGGTGAAGCCGCCGCGGGTCGCCCAGTCGCCGGTGGCGCTGGAGTGCGAGCTGCACAGCACGCTGCGGATCGGCGACTCGACGGTCGTCTTCGGCCGGGTCGTGCACGCCGCGGTCGACGAGTCGGTCATGGTCGACGGCCACCCCGAGATGACCCTGATGCGCCCGCTGACCCGGCTCGGCAAGAACGAGTGGGGCACCCTGGGCGGGATCGAGGAGATCGCCAGGGTGCCCTACCGGGGCTGACGGGCCCGCCGGGGCCGGGACGTACCCGGTCGGGGCCGGAGCGGGCGCATTCCTCCACGCATCGTTTCCGCGTCGACCGGACCTCGTAGGGTGGGTGGTATGTCCGACACGGATCACGGGATCACGACCGGTGCCGTGGCACGGCGTCTGGGCGTCTCTCCCACCACGGTGCGTTCCTGGGACCAGCGGTACGGCATCGGCCCGGCCGTGCGTGCGGACGGACGACACAGGCGGTGGAGCCCGGCGGACATGGCGATGCTCGACGAGATGTGCCGGCTCACGGCCTCGGGCGTCCCGCCCGCCGAGGCGGCGAGGGCCGCCCGGCTGGCGCGGACCTCGGCGGAGTCGGCCGTCGCCGGTGCCACCTCCGACGCCGCGCCGGCCCGCGCCCCCCAGGCCCGGTCCGACGCCCCTCGGGCCGCACCCGGGGCCACGGGCGTGCCGCCCGGCAGGACCCGTCGACCCGGACCCGGCAGCGGCCTGCCGCTGGGCGACGTACGGCAGGAGGCCCGCGGGCTCGCCCGCGCCGCCGTACGCCTCGACGGCCCCGCCATGGAGGGTCTGCTCCAGGAGGCGCTGGCCGAGCACGGCCTGGTCAGCACGTGGCAGGAGATCATGGTCCCGACGCTGCACGCCGTGGGCCGCAAGTGGGAGTCCTCCGACGACCGCTACGTCGAGGTGGAGCACCTGCTCTCCTGGCACATCTCCACCGCGCTGCGGCGTGCCGCCGTGACCGGCCCGCCGGCGGCTTCCCCGGCCGCTCCGGTCGTGCTGGCGTGCGTCCCCGGGGAGCAGCACACGCTGCCCCTGGAGGCACTCGCGGCGGGACTGGCGGAGCGGGGCCTGCCGACCAGGATGTTCGGCGCGGCGGTCCCCGCGGAGGCCCTCGACGCGGCAGTGCGACGCTCGGGGCCGGCCGCCGTCGCCCTGTGGTCCCAGGCGAGATCCACCGCGAACCACGCCCTGGCCCGGCACGTGGCGGGCACGGCGTTCGGGGTGCGGGGGGCACGAAGGACCCCCCTGGTGCTGCTCGCGGGTCCCGGCTGGCTCGGCCGGGCCCCGGCTCCCGGCATGGTGCGTCCCACCGGGCTGCCCGAGGCGATCGGCGTGATCTCCCGGTTGTACGGCGAACCGGCCGTGAGCGCGGAGGAGTGACGCCGCCGCCGCGAGGGCGAGGGCCGGACGCCCCTCACCACCGGGCCGGAGCGTCGCCGGACCGCTCCGCGTCCGTCCGTCGGCGGGGCGGCCGGGGGACGAAGCCGCTGGTGCGCGCCCGGTAGGCGTCGTAACCGGGCCGGCCGGCCATGTGGGCCTCCAGGAGCCGCTTGCCGCTGCCCAGGACGAGGAGACCGCTCATCACGAGCGGGGAGACGAGGGCGAGCAGGGCGGTCTGCCAGGTGGCACAGGCCGTCAGGTACAGGCCCCACCAGACGAGGAAGTCGCCGAAGTAGTTGGGATGGCGGGTCCAGCTCCACAACCCCTGGTCCATGACGCGGCCCCGGTGCGCCGGATCCGCCTTGAACCGGGCGAGCTGGTGGTCCCCGACCGCTTCGAAGCCGAGCCCCACCGCCCACACGGCGAGGCCCAGCCACACGGTCGCCCCCGGCGGGCCGGGCAGCAGGACCGCGAACTGTACGGGGAGGGAGACGAGCCACACCAGGGCGCCCTGGAGGAGGTAGACCTTCCGCAGCGCGTACAGCGTGGGGTTGCCGCGGGCGCGGGCGAGCATCCGGGCGTACCGGGGATCCTCCCCGTGGCCGCGTCCGCGCCGGGCGATGTGGGTCGCGAGGCGCAGTCCCCAGATCACGGTGGCGAGCGCGACGACGGTCCGGCGCACGTCGTCGCCATGGCCGGCCGAGAGGAACCAGGACACGGCGGCGACGGCCGCGAAGGCGGTCCCCCAGGCGACGTCCACGATCCGATGCAGACCCCTGGCGGTGCCGATCGCGAAGGCCGTCAGCATGACGGCGAACGCGGTGGCCGCGGAGGCGGCGAGGACGAGGGCGAGCGCCCCGGGGTCGACGGCGGCGCTCACGACGTCCCGCCCCGGACGGAGGGGCCGACGGAGGGGCCCGGCAGGGTGGCCTCGCGGTGGTCGTCGGCGACGAGCAGGAGGTGACGGACGTCGAGGTGGTGGGCGCGGAATCCGGCCTCGGACCAGGCGAGGTAGAACTCCCACATCCGCCGGAAGACATGGTCGAAGCCCAGCGCTTCGACAGCGCCCTCCCGGGCGAGGAAGCGGGAGCGCCACTGGCGGAGGGTCTCGGCGTAGTGGTCGCCGTACCCGCTGACGTGGGTGACGCGCAGGCCCGCGGCGGCGCTCTCGCGGACGAGGGCCTCCGGCGAGGGGATCAGACCGCCCGGGAAGACGTACTTGCTGATCCACGTGTGGGTGCGGGCGGTGGCGAGCATCCGCTCGTGCGGCATGGTGATGGCCTGGAGCGCGACACGACCGCCGGGGGCGAGGAGGCGGCGGAGCGCGGCGAAGTAGTCGGGCCAGAACTCGGCGCCGACGGCCTCGATCATCTCGACGCTCACGACGGCGTCGTAACGGCCGCGGATGTGACGGTAGTCGAGGAGTTCGACGGTGACACGGTCGGCCGCGCCGGCCTCCGCCACGCGCTTGCGCGCGAGGGTGAGCTGTTCCTCGGAGAGGGTGACGGTGCGGACGCGGGCGCCCCGGGAAGCGGCGCGGATCGCGAGTTCTCCCCAGCCGGTGCCGATCTCCAGGAGTGCGGTGCCCGGTCCGGTCCCGGCCAGGTCGAGGATCCGGTCGATCTTGTGGTGCTGCGCCGCGGTGAACTGCGCGTCGGTGAGGAGTCCGGGCTCTGCCGGGAGACGGTCGAAGATCGCCGAGGAGTAGCTGAGACCGGGGTCGAGGAAGAGGCCGAACAGCTCGTTGGAGAGGTCGTAATGACGGTGGATGTTCTCGCGCGCCCCGTCGGGGGTGTTGCGGTCGGCCCGGGGCCTGCGCCGGACCCAGGCGCCCCGGAACCGGTGCAGCGGCGCGGGGACGAGGTCGTCGACGTGCTGGGCGAGGACGGTGAGGACGCCGACGAGGTCGTCGGCGTCCCATTCGCCGGCCATGTACGACTCACCGAAGCCGATCAGCCCGTCGGCGCCGATCCGGCGGTGGAACGCGTCCGGGTCGTGGAGCGTGAGGGTCGGTACGGTGTCGTCCTCGCCCCTCCGCCCGGGGCCCGGGAACGTGTCCCCGCCGGTCCGTACCCGCAGGGGCAGCCGGGCGAAGGCACGGTCCACGAGGTGGCGGGCGACGGCGGTGCGCAGGGCGGAGGAGCGCGCCGGCCGTGCGACGTCGGGCCAGCGGTCGGGGTCCGCCGGAACGCGCCCGGCACGGGCGGCGGGCGGCGCGGTGGGAGGAGGCGGCAGAGTCACGGTGTGCCTTCCTGTGCGGGCGAGGTACGGGGCTGCCGGGGCCGGACGCGGAGCCCCTTGAGGTAGAGGTGGATGCCGTGGCGGCGGATGCCGAGGGAGACGGCGGCGGTCGACCAGGGGTGGCGGAGGGCGGCGGCGAGCAGGGTGCCGGGGCGGGCGGGGCTGCGGGCGCCGCGGACGGTGGCCGTCAGGGGGCGGGACCCGTCCGTGTGGCGGAGCTGGACGGTCAGGTCGAGGCGCTCGCCCGGGAGCGGCAGCCGCATGTGGTACGTGCCCTCGACGTCGAGGTACGGCGAGACGTAGAACTCCTTCGCGGTCTCGGCCCGGCCGCGTGCGTCGGGGCGCAGCAGGTAGCAGTGGCGTCCGCCGTAGGTGTTGTGCACCTCGGCGACCACGCACACGCGCCGCCCGCCGCGGTCGTGGCACCAGTACAGCGTGAGCGGGTTGAAGACATGCCCCAGGACCCGGGCGTGAGCGAGCATCAGCACCCGTCCGTCCGCGTCGCGTACGCCGTGCGCGGCCAGGTACGCGTCGAGGCCGGCCCGCAGCGAGGGGGCGGTCCCGTCGAAGTGGTCGCGCGGGTCGAAGCGGGCGAGGGGGCGCAGCGGCCGGGGCAGGACGGGGAGCTCGTCGATGTCGACCAGCCACAGGTAGGTGCGATGGCGCAGGGAGTGGCGGACGGGCGTGACGCGGGTGTGCGCGATCTCGGTCGCGTACAGGGCGGGGACGGGCGGCGGGGCCGGTTCGGGCATCACCACGTCACCCCCAGATGGCGGGCGGCTTCGACGCCGGAGCGGCAGCCGTCCTCGTGGAAGCCCCACCCGTGGTAGGCGCCGGCGTAGGCGGTGACGGGGGTGCGGAGGCCGGGCAGGAGACGCTGGGCGGCCACGGACTCCGGGGTGTAGACGGGGTGTTCGTACGTCATGCGGGCCAGGACGGTCGACTCGTCGACCCGGTCGCCGGGGTTGAGGGTGACGATGTGGGGCTCGTGGGCGGGGAGCCGCTGGAGCCGGTTCATGTCGTAGCTGACCAGGACCGCTCCCGGACGGGCGGTGCAGGACGGCAGCCGGTAGTTCCATGAGGCCCTCGCGTGCGGTGAGCGGGGCAGCAGGTCGGTGTCGCGGTGCAGGACGGTCGGGTTGCGGGAGTAGGTGAAGGCGCCGAGGACACGCCGTTCCTCCTCGGTGGCGTCGGCCAGGAGCCGCAGGGCCTGGTCGGGGTGGACCGCGATCACCACGGCGGCGTGCTCGGCCGACTCGCCGTCGGCGGTGACGACGGTCGCGCGGTGGTCGCCGCGCACGACGGCGCGCACGGGCGTCGTGGTCCGTACGGAGGAGAGGCCCTTCGCGATCCGCTCGACGTAGGTCGCGGAGCCGCCGGTGACGGTCTTCCACTGCGGTGAGCCGGTCACCGACAGCAGCCCGTGGTGGTCGAGGAACCGGAACAGGTACCCGGCCGGGTAGCGCAGTGCGGTGTCCGGGGCGCAGGACCATACGGCGGAGACGAGGGGGACGGCGAAGTGGCTGACGAAGTGGGCGGGGAAGCGGTGCGTCCGCAGGAAGTCGGCGAAGGTCGCGCCGGTGTCGCCGGCGGACAACAGGCGGCGCGCGGCGCGGTGGAAGCGCGGGACGTCCGCGAGCGTCCGCAGGTGGCGGCCCCGCAGTGCGTTGCCGCCGCCTAGGAGGCCGCGTATCCCGCGCGCCCCGGCGTATTCGAGGCCGCAGCCGTCGCAGCGGACGGACATGCTCATCTCGGAGTCCTGCGTGCTGACGCCGAGTTCGCGGAAGAGCCGCAGGAGGTGGGGGTAGGTGCGGTCGTTGTGGACGATGAACCCGGTGTCCACGCGGAGCGTCCCGCCCCCGGCGGCCGGCAGTTCGTGTGTGTGCGCGTGACCCCCGAGCCGTCCCTCGGCCTCGTACAGCACCACGTCGTGCGCGCGGTTCAGGAGATGCGCGGCGGTCAGCCCCGCCACCCCCGCCCCCACCACGGCGATACTCCGTGCGTTCATCGTTCCCACCCGTCGTGTGAGACCGCCGGTCGCGGCGGCGGCCTGTGTTCCGCTGTCGGTCGTCCGGGGCGCCGGCGCCGCCGGTCGGTTCCGGTCACCCGCCGGTCGCCGCGAGGTCGAGGCTGTGGCGCATCCGCAGGAGGCCGCGGCGGGCGTGGCTCTTGACCGTGCCGAGCGGCATGCCGGTGCGGTCGGCGATCTGCGTCTGGGTCAGGTCGGCGAAGTAGGCGAGCTCCAGGACGTCGCGCTGGACGCGGGGCAGCCTGGCCAGTTCCTCGGTGACGACGACCCGGTCGATGATCCGCTCGGGGCCTTCGGGGGAGCCGCCGGTGTGCTCCAGGGCGGCGCCGAGGACCGCGGTGAGCTCGGTGCGCCGGGTGCGGGCGGTCAGCGCGTCGGCGATCTTCCGGCGGGCGATGCCGGTGAGCCACGCCGGCAGGGTTCCCCGGTCGGGACGGAAGTTCGCGCGGCCCCGCCATGCGGCGACGAACACCTGCTGGGTGACGTCCTCCGCCTCGCGGTGGTCGCCCAGGGTGCGGGCCGCGAGCGTGTGCACGAGTCGTCCCCAGCGCCGGTACGCCGCGTCCAGACAGCGCTCGTCGCCCTGGACCAGCCCTCGGGCGATCCGGTCGTCGTCGGCCGTCGTGTCGCGCGGTGCGCGGTGGGCGGGGGGCTCCGTCGGGAGGGCGAGGCGGCCGGTCGTCCGGTGCGTGGTCATGACGGTTCCTCCTCCGGGCGGCGGCGCGAGTGACCACCGGGACGTGCGACCGCCGGTCTCGGAGCGGCGGTACGGCGGAACCTCGTCGGCTCCGTGCCCTCACGTTCCGGCGAGAACCCCCTGCCCCTCAACTCGCATCGTTTACGCATTGAAATTCGGGTGCGATGCGCGTCGATCCACCCGGCCGTGCCCAGGGCTGAGGCTCCGCTCAGGAGGCCCCCCGGCCCCGGCGGAAGCGCGCCAGCCCCTCGGAGAGCTCGATCAGCGGGTCCGGGTAGTCGTAGGCGGCCCGATCGAGGCCGGTGAGGCGCCAGGGCTCGTGGACGGCCGGCCCGTCGAGGCCGGCGAGCTCCGGCAGCCAGCGCCGGACATAGGCGCCGTCCGGGTCGTACCGCTTGCCCTGGAGCACGGGGTTGAGGACGCGGTTGGGGCGGCTGTCCGTCCCGGTGCCGGCCACCCACTGCCAGTTGAGCTGGTTGTTCGCCACGTCCCCGTCCACCAGCAGATCGAGGAAGTGGCGGGCTCCCTCCCGCCAGTCGATGTACAGCGTCTTGGTGAGGAAGGAGGCGGTGATCAGCCGGCCGCGGTTGTGCATCCACCCCTCGTGGGCGAGCTGCCGCATCGCGGCGTCGACGACCGGATAGCCGGTCCGCCCCTCGCGCCACGCCGCCAGGTCCGCCTCCGCCCCGGCACCCCGTCGCCAGCGGTCGTGCCGCGGACGGTAGTCCGCGCCCGCCGCCCGGGGCCGGGCGGCGAGCACCTGACGGTGGAAGTCGCGCCAGCACAGCTGCCGCACGAAGGCCTCCGCTCCGGCGCCGCCGCGCCTCCTGGCCCGCTGAACGGCCTCCAGGGCGGAAACGGCCCCGAAGTGGAGGTACGGCGAGAGGCGCGACGTGGCGTCGCCCGCCAGGTCGTCGTGGCGCTGCTCGTACGCGTCACCGTGCGCCGTCAGCCAGGAGGCGAGTCGCTTGCGCCCCTCGCTCTCCCCTCCCACGGCGAGGCCCGGCGACACGTCCGCGATCCCGGAGCGCCGGGGCATCCGCTCCGACCGCACGCCCGTCGGCACGCGCACCGCCCCGGGGGCGGACAGCGGTGTGCGCAGGGGCTCGCCCGCCCAGCGCCGGTAGTACGGCGTGAAGACCGCGAAGTGGTCCGAGCCCTGCGGGGTGACGTCACCGGGCGGCACGACGTCCACCACGCCGTCGTGCACGTACAGCCGGCAGCCGTCCTCCTCCAGCACCTTGCGCAGCTGCTCCTCCCTCGCCCGGGCGAAGGCCGTCACACCACCGGACAGGTGGACCTCGTCGGCCTCGGTCCGCCGCACCACCGCCCTCACCTCGGAGACCGTGTCGCCCTTCCGGACCACGAGGCGGCCGCCCCGCTCCCTCAGCGCCCGGTCGAGGTCCACCAGGCAGTCCGCGAGGAAGGCCAGCCGGTTGGGGGCCGAGAAGCCCGCCCGGTCCACGGCCGGATCACGCACGAACAGCGGCACCACCTCCTGCGCCCCTTCGAGCGCGGCCCTCAGCGGCGGGTGGTCGTGCACCCGGAGGTCGGCGGTGTACAGAACGACGGCGACGGTCATCGCGTCCTCCCTGCTCGGCCGCCGGTCGCGAGCGCGCCGCCGGCTCATGGATGTCCCGTTCCTGCCTCAGCGTTTCCCCGCCGCCCCGCGTGCCGGATGCGCGCGGCGGGCACACGGGGCAGAAGACGGTCCCCGTGTGCCACGCGCGCCGCGGTCAGGGCCGGTGACGGAGCGAGCCCGGCCACCAGGCCGTGGGGCCGATGTCCCGGACGAGGGCCGGCACCAGCAGCGAGCGGACCACCAGGGTGTCGAGCAGGACGCCGAAGGCCACGATGAAGGCGATCTGGACCAGGAACGCCAGCGGGATGACCCCCAGCGCGGCGAAGGTCGCGGCGAGCACGACGCCCGCCGAGGTGATGACGCCGCCCGTGGCGACCAGCCCCCTGCGCACGCCCTCGCGCGTTCCGTGCAGCGCCGTCTCCTCGCGCACCCGCGACATGAGGAAGATGTTGTAGTCGACGCCGAGGGCGACCAGGAAGACGAATCCGTACAGGGGGACGGCGGCGTCGGTGCCCGTGAATCCGAAGACGTGCTCGAAGACGAGGGCGGAGACGCCCAGCGTGGCCAGGAAGTTGAGCCCGACCGTCGCCACCAGGAGCACCGGCAGCAGCAGGGACCGCAACAGGCCGACCAGGATCACCAGGATGATCGCCAGGACGACGGGGACGATGACCTTCCTGTCGTGTGCGGCGGTGACCTGGGTGTCGTACTGCTGGGCCGTGAAGCCGCCGACGAGTGCGTCGGCGCCGGGCACGGCGTGCAGCGTGCCGCGCAGGGCGGCGACGGTGCGCTTGGCGGCATCGGAGTCCGCGGCGTCCGCGAGGGTGACGTCCATCCGTACGCGCCCGTCGGCGACCAGCGGCCGCGGGGTGCCGGGGAGGGCGAAGAGGGTCACGGAGTCGACTCCGTCGACGGCCTCCGCGGCGGCCCCGACCGCCTCCGCCGCGTCGGCGTCGGTGATGACGACGGCGGGGTTGCCGGCACCGCCCGGGAAGTGCTCGCCCAGGCGCGCCTGGGCGGCGACGGAGGGGGCGTCCTTGACGAAGATCTCGTCGAGCGGGACGCCCTTGGAGTCGAGCGTGAAGGAGAAGGCGGCGCAGGCGAGCAGGGCCGCGAGGGAACCGGCCCAGACCTTGCGCGGCGCGCGGTCGACCAGCGCCGCGATCCTGCGCCAGACGGGGTGCGCGTCGTCCCCGACGGTCGCCCTGGGGCGGGCCGGCCAGTAGGCGGCCCGCCCGAGAAGGACCAGGACGGCGGGGAGGAACGTCACCGCGCTGAGGACCGCGCAGCCGATGCCGATGGCGCCGACGGGGCCCAGCGCCCGGTTGTTGGTGAGGTCGCTGAGGAGAAGGGCGAGCAGACCGAGCGCGACCGTGGCGGCGCTGGCCAGGATCGGGCCGAACGACTGCCTCAGGGCGGCCCGCATGGCGGGCACCCGGTCGCCGTCACGTGCGCCGAGCTCCTCCCGGTAGCGAGCGGCCAGCAGCAGGGCGTAGTCGGTTGCCGCGCCGATGACGAGGATGGACAGGATGCCCTGCACCTGGCCGTCGACGCGCACGACGTCACGGTCGGCCAGGACGTAGACGAGGGCGCAGGCCAGACCGAGGGCGAAGACGGCACCGACGATGATCACCAGCGGGAGCAGGACGCTGCGGTAGACCAGGAGCAGGATCACCAGGACGGTCACCAGGGCGACGACGAGAAGGATGCCGTCGATGCCCGCGAACGCGTCCCGGAGGTCCGCCTGGGAGGCGGCCGGGCCTCCCAGCCGGACCTCGGTCCCCGGCACGGCGGAGACCGCCGTCCCGACCCGGTCCAGCGTGGCGGGCAGCCGGTCGCCGAGGTCGGGGCGGAGCTGGACGACTCCCCGCAGGGCCTTTCCGTCCTCGGAGGGGAAGGCCGGCGAGGGGGCGCCGACCACGGCTTCGGCGCCCTTCAGGGAGGCAAGCGCCCTGGTGGCGTCCGCCGTCGCGGAAGGGCCGAGGGTGCCGCCGCTCTCGGTGGTCCAGACGACCAGGACCGGCAGGGTCTCCTCCTGTCGGAACGCTTCCTGGGCCCGGAGGACCCGGGTCGACTCCGCGCTGCGGGGCAGGAAGGCGGCCTGGTCGTTGGTCGCCACTTCGCCGAGCTTGCCGGCGTAGGGCCCGAGCCCACCACCGATGGCGAGCCAGACGACGAGTACCAGCAGCGGCAGCAGTCTGCTCGCCCACCGCAGGGGTGTGGACACGGTGATCCCCAAGTCTCTCGACAATCAATAATCTCAATGATTGAAGCAAACTGCACCATGGTCCGTCTCGAACCCTGCAACCGGGGGCGTGACAGCACCCGTGCCGCATGCCTCGGCCATCCCTTCCGCGCAGCGGCACGGCATGGATGCGGACGGGCCCCTCCTGCCGGAGAGCGTGTCCGGCAGGGCGGCGTCAGCGGCGCGGAGCGCGCAGTTCGCCGAGTTCCTCGTTCAGCGCGTCCAGGTATCTCAGCACGACGGCGAGCTCGTCCTCGGTGAACCGTTCACGCGCCCGGTCCGCCGCCTGCGCGAGTGGCATGAAATGGGCCCGCGCCACGGCCCGGGCTCCCGGGACGTAGTGGATGCGGACCACCCGTCGGTCGTCGTCGGCCCTGCTGCGCCGGATGTGGCCGGCCTTCTCCAGCCGGTCGAGGCAGGCGGTCACCGCCCCCGAGGTCAGACCGAGATGCTCCCTCAGCAGTCCCGGAGTGGCCGTGTCGGGGTGGTCGAGCACGAACGAGAGCGCGTGGACGTCGGTGGAATGCAGGCTCTCCGCGGAGGCGAAGCCGTGCACCAGACGGTTCACCTCGCCGATCGTCCGGCGCAGGGCGACCGCGAAGGCCTGCAGATCGGCCCTGGTCCCGTTCTCCGTCACGCTCTTCCCCACCTGCTTGTCGCCCACGCGGCAAGCCTATGCGGACGTCCCCCGGGTCCACGCCCTCGGCCTCTTCACGGCCGCAGACTCCCGTCCCGCCGCCCCCTCTCCGTCTCGGCGGTCAGGGCGATGTTCCGGGCCATGCCGCCGAAGACCACGGCGTGGAACGGGGAAACGCTCCACCAGTACGCCTGCCCCGCGAGGCCCTTCGGATGGAAGAGCGCCCGCTGCCGGTAGGACGTGCGGCCCGCTTCGTCCCGTTCGACGGCCATCTCCAGCCACGCGAGGCCGGGCAGGCGCATCTCGGCCCGGAGACGGAGCAGGCGTCCACGGTCGATCTCCTCCACGCGCCAGAAGTCCAGGGCGTCGCCGACCCGGAGACGCGTCGCGTCCCGCCGGCCGCGCCGGAGCCCCACTCCGCCGACGAGCCGGTCGGCCCAGCCTCGGACGGCCCAGGCCAGCGGGAAGGAGTACCAGCCGTTCTCCCCTCCCACGCCCTCGATGACCCGCCACAGTGCGTCCGGGCCCGCGTCGACGACGCGGGACCGTTCGTCCGTGTAGAGGCTGCCGCCCGCCCAGTCCGGGTCGGTCGGCAGCGGGTCGCTCGGCGCGCCGGGCGGCGAGGCGGAGGACCAGCGGGTCGTGACCTGTGCGTCCTGCACCCGGCGGAGGGCGAGACGGAGGGATCTCCCGAACGGGAGGGGGCACCCGGGGCCGTCGGGAACGTACCGGGCGATGTCGTGCTCGCCGCACACCACCTCGTGCCGGAGCGACTCGGTGAGGGGCTTGGCCAAGGAGGCCGGCACCGGGGTGACGAGACCGATCCAGTGGCTCGACAGCCGCGGGGTGAGGACGGGTACGGGGACGATGAGGCGCCTGCGGAGGCCGGCGACCTCGGCGTACCGCACCATCATCTCCCGGTAGCTGAGCACGTCGGGGCCGCCGATGTCGAAGGTCCGGTTGACGTCGGGGGGCATGCCGGCGCTGCCCACCAGATATCTCAGTACGTCGCGTACGGCGATGGGCTGGACCCTGCTGCCGACCCAGCTCGGCGTGACCATGACGGGCAGCCGTTCCGTCAGGTACCGCAGCATCTCGAACGAGGCCGATCCGGAGCCGATGACGACGGCGGCCCGCAGCACGGTGGTGGGGACGCCCGAGTCGAGGAGGATGCGACCCACCTCGGCGCGGGAGCGCAGGTGCGGCGAGAGCTCGCCCTCCGGCACTCCGCGCGGGGTGAGGCCGCCCAGATAGACGATCCGCCGTACTCCGGCGGAACGGGCCTCCGCGGCGAAGACGCGGGCGGCCAGGCGGTCTCTGTCCTCGAACTCCGGCGTCGAGCTCATGGAGTGGACGAGGTAGTAGGCGACGTCGACGCCGTCGAGCGCCTCGCGCATGCTCGCGGCGTCGGTGACGTCACCGCGCACCGCCTCCACGCGGTCGGCCCAGGGGAAGTCACGGAGCTTGTCCGGATGCCGGGCGAGGCAGCGCACGCGGTGACCGCCGTCGAGGAGCTCCGGCACCAGTCGGCCCCCGATGTAGCCGGTGGCGCCGGTGACCAGGCAGCGTGCGCCTGCGGCCGGGCTGGGAGTGTTCATGCGCTGATCCGTTTCGCCGATCGCCTTGGCGTACACGCCCTACGCACGTTGTTCGCCGTGGCGGGCCCCTGCGGATGCGGTACTACGGGTTCATGACGGAACGGATCAGCGCTGTCGGGGCTTCGCGCGCTCAGCTCGGGGCGGGGGCCCTGGTGGGGTCGGGCGCGGCCGACCCGGCCGGCTGGTAGAAGATGTCGATGTCCACCTCCTCGCCGCCGACCATCAGGGTGTCCCAGGCGCCGCTCTCCCACAGGGTCCGCAGGGTGGAGGGGTCCAGCCCTTCGAGGTGGTTCCGGAGCGTCGCGTCGTCGGGCATGCCGGGAACGCGTGGTGCCAGCCGGTCGCGGATTCCCCGGAGCCGTTCCATGAGCGCGTCGAGGTCCGCGTCCCGCTCCAGGTCCTTCCCCTCCGACTCCTCGATGCTCTGGGCGATCTTCTCCTTGATCGCCCGGCTGACGCCGTTCTCGTCGGTGGTGATCATCGTGTTCCAGGCCCGGCTCTTGTGCCGGTACTGGAGCATGGACATGGCCGCTTCGTGGCGGGCGAAGTCGGCGTCCCTGAACGGCCGGCCGGTCCAGACGCCGTTGAGGGACCGGGCCAGTGAAAGGGCGGATCCCAGACCGCTGTTGAGCCCGCGGCCGGGCCAGAAGTGGATCGCGTTGGCGGCGTCGCCGAGCAGGAAGCCGTAGGTCCCCGGGGTGGTCGACGTGGCCGGGAGCAGCCGGGTGGTGAACCTCGGCCGCTGCACCATGTCGAGCCGGAAGGCCGTGACGGCGCTCAGGTCCCGCTCGGCGACGCCGAACAGAGCCAGCCCCTCCCTGACCCGCTTCCACAGGGCCGAGCCCCTGACCATGGCGGGCAGGAAGAGCGTGCTGTGCGTCGAGCACTGGAAGTCGCCGTGGTCGTCCCGGCCCATGACGCACGGGCGTGAGGCGATGCAATCCTCGAAGACATGGCGGACCGGGTCGATGCCGATCACTTCCGCGGCCTCGGCGTCGGTGAGCCGCATGTTCAGGAAACCCTCGCCGCGCAGGGCGTTGAGGAGGAAGCGGTTCTGGGCCACGGTCAACAGGACCGTCATGGGGTCCGTCAGGGTCGACCTGACGCGCAGGCCCAGGACCACGTCCTGAATGTGCCGGCCGTACAGCGAGTAGATGGACTTGTCGGCGTTGCCGAACTTGTCGGTGAAGTACTCCCGCGTCCGGGAGCGGCCTCCCTCGCAGACGGCGAGTACATGCCCCCGGGTCTCCGCCTTGTGGTACTCGGCCGGGTCGAACACCTCGGGAACGAGCCGGATCCGCTCCGGCTTCTCGTTGGCCAGTTCGAGGAGGGTGTCCTCGATGTAGGCGATGCGGAGGTTCCTCGGCTTGTGGTCGCGGAGCGAATCGGGGCCGACCGGCCACATCTCGGTGTACGCGTCGCCGCGGAAGAGCCGGGCCTGGACCTCTTCGGGGAGGTTCAGGTACTGGCGGCTCTGCACCGTGACGACCTGCTGCCGCCTGACGTTGCCCTGGCCTTCGCTCTTCCAGACGACCTTCGCCCCGTCCTGGACCCACCGCCCGTCGTACACGGTGATGGCCACGCGCGGACCCATGAGGCTTTCCAGGAGGAGGGCGAAGCTCAGCCCCACGGGGCCGCCGCCGGTCACCGTGACGTTCAGCACCGGCCCTGCCGCGAGCGTCGCCGCGGACGGAGTGACCGGCGCGAGCACGGAGAGGTCGAGGATGGTCTCCATCGCGTCGGCTGCTTCGAAGCGGAACGTCTCGGTGCCGATCTCGACGAGATCCCCGGGCTGGAGTTCGTGCGAGGTGACGCGCGTCCCGTTGACGCGTGTTCCATTACTGCTGCCGCTGTCGTAGAGGACGAATCCGTGGCGTTCGCGACGCACCTCGGCGTGAAAGCGCGAGACGTTCCCCACCGTGATCACCACGCTGTTGTCGCTGTTGCGACCCAGGGTGAGCGGTGCGGCGCCGATCGGAAACTGCTGTCCAGCCAGAGAGCCTTGATGGCCGACGAGCCGAGGAGGCATGGGTCACCCAATTCCATGAGTCACGGATCCGATGACGAAATGCGAAACCGACCACCCGGACGAACAGCACCCCCTGCGTCACACACGGCGAGCGGACCGGAACGCAGGGCTATGGTATTCGGGCCCCGAGGCGGATGAGAAGGCGTGCGGACTCATCGGTCATCACACGGTGACCATTCGGTGAAGATGCGGGAGTGAAGTTCCGGCGGGGACGGCTGGGGTCGATGTGCGGAGAGGTGCCCCGCGTGCTGTGCCGGCCTCCGGCCCGCGTGCAGAAGGGCCCGCACGGCCGTGGCCGTGCGGGCCCTTCAGTGTCGTCTCGTCAGACGCCGGACTCGCCGGCGTGCGGGCTCAGGACGTCCGCTCCGACCAGGATGAACAGCAGGATGCCCAGCGCGATCCGGTAGTAGACGAACGGCATGAAGGACTTCGTGGTGATGAACTTCATGAACCACGCGATCACCGCGTACCCGACGGCGAAGGCGACGATCGTGGCGAAGATCGTCGGGCCCCAGGAGACGCTGCCGTCCGAGGCCGCGTCCTTCAGCTCCATGCCGCCGGAGGCGAGCACCGCCGGGATGGCGAGCAGGAAGGAGTAGCGGGCGGCGGCCTCGCGGGTGTAGCCCATGAGGAGACCGCCGGAGATGGTCGCGCCGGACCGGGAGACGCCGGGGATGAGCGCCATCGCCTGGCAGACCCCGAAGATCAGGCCGTCGCGCACGCCGAGGTCCCGGAGCGTCTTGCGCTCGCGCGCGGCCCGGTGCCGGCCGCCGGCCTCGTCGCGGGCGGCGAGCCGGTCGGCGATGCCGAGGACCACGCCCATGACGATCAGCGTGGTGGCCGTCAGCCGCAGGTCGCGGAACGGGCCCTCGATCTGGTCCTTGAGCGTGACGCCCAGGACACCGATCGGGATCGAGCCCACGATCACCAGCCAGCCCATCTGGGCGTCGTGGTCCGAGCGCATCGTCTTGTCCGTGAGCGAGCGGAACCAGGCCGAGACGATCCGGGCGATGTCCTTGCGGAAGTAGATCAGGACCGCCGTCTCCGTGCCGATCTGCGTGATCGCGGTGAAGGCCGCCCCCGGATCCTCCCAGCCGGCGAAGGCCGCGGTGAGACGCAGATGCGCGCTGGAGGAGATGGGAAGGAACTCCGTCAGCCCCTGGACGAGTCCTAGGATGAACGATTCGAACCAACTCATGGGGCTAGGGCCGTCCCGTTTGTACGTGTGCGGTCAGAAGGTCGTGCGCAGCGTACAGGTACAAGATGACGCGCCCGTGGCGAGGCCCTGGCCCTACCGGAGCACCCTCTCCCGCTCGGCCTCCGCGGCGGGGGCGGGGGCCGCGGCCCGCAGGCCGTGCCGCTTGCGCCAGGCCACCACCGCCGCGCCGAGGCCCGACAGGACGATGAACCCCGCGGAGAAGAGGAAGGCGGGCGAGCCCGGCGAACCGGCCTGGGCGCCCGCCACCACGTACGCCGCCGTGTTCGGCACGGAGCCGAGCGCGGTCGCCACGAGGAACGGCGCGTACCCCATCCGGGAGACGGCCGCGCAGTAGTTGGCCGCCGCGAACGGCACCCCCGGGAACAGCCGGATCGCCAGCATCGACCGGAACCCGTGCCGGCTCAGCTGCCCGTCCGCCGCGGTCAGCCAGCGGCCCCGCACGAACGGCCGCAGCGCGTCCTGCCCCAGGAACCTGCCGAGCGTGAACGCGACCCCCGCGCCGAGCACCGTCCCCGCCAGCGCGCCCGTCAGGCCGACCGCGGAACCGAACAGCGCGCCCGCCGCCAGATTGAGCACCGGACGCGGCACGAAGGCCGCCGCGCACACCCCGTACGCGAGCCCGAACAGCAGCACCGCACCGGCGCCGCTCGTGTGCGGCGGCCAGCCCGAGGCCAGCATCCGCTGCGGCTCGTAGAGCACCACGAGGGTGGCCGCCGTGAGCAGCAGCAGGGCCAGCAGCGACAGCCGCGAGCGGGGGGAGAGCAGGGCCCGGGAACAGCGGACGGCGAGCGAGCCCGGCGGCCGGGGGACGGGAGCGAGCATTCGGGGAGAGTAACGGACGTGTCCGTAGGAGCGCCGTAATGTGCGTCATGTCCATCCGGTGCCACGGGGGATCGTCCGTCCGGTGCCACCCGGGATCGTCCAACCGGTGCCACCCGGGATCGTCCATCCGGTGTGCTCCCGGAATCGGCCGTCCGGTGCGCACCCGGGATTGTCCGTCCGTCGCGCGTCCGGATCGCCCCTCCGGCGCCGACCCGGAGCGCGCCACGATCGAGAGGGCCCCATGACCGACACCACGCCGCCCGCGAGCGCCCTCGCCGACACCGTCCTGGAACGGCTCACCACGGTCTACCCACCCGCGGGCAACCCCTTCCGCGCCCAGGAGATGGTCGCGTACATGAAGGGCGCCGCCCCCTTCCTCGGCATCCGGACGCCCGAGCGCCGCGCCCTGTCCCGCACCGTCCTCGACGGCACCCCGCGCCCCGACGAGACCGACTGCGCCGCGATCGCCCTGCGCTGCTTCGCCCTCCCCGAGCGCGAGTACCACTACTTCGCCGTCGACTACCTGCGCCGACACGTCAAGCGCTGCTCCTCCGGCTTCCTGCCGGTCGCCCACCGCCTCGTCACCACCGTCTCCTGGTGGGACACGGTCGACCATCTCGCCGCCCATGTCGTCGGCGGCCTGGTGGCGGCCGATCCCGCCCTCGCCGGAGAGATGGACGCGTGGATCGACGACGAGGACCTGTGGGTCGCCCGCACCGCCCTCCTGCACCAGCTCCGCCACAAGGACGCCACCGACGCGGACCGGCTCTTCGCCTACTGTCTGCGCCGCTCGGCCCACCCCGACTTCTTCATCCGCAAGGCCATCGGCTGGAGCCTGCGCGAGTACGGCAAGACGGCCCCCGCCGAGGTCCGGGCCTTCGTCGCCGCACACGGCTCCCGCCTCTCCCCGCTCTCCGTCCGCGAGGCCCTCAAGAACCTCTGACCCCACCCCGGTGGTGGGACGGGACAATTCCCGCGCGAGACTCGGTACATGACGCATACGGGGACGCGGGCGGGGAAGCGGACGGCACTGGTGCTCGGGGCCGGTGGGCTCGTCGGGGCCGGGTGGGAGATCGGGGTGCTGCGCGGGCTCCTCGACGCCGGAACCGATCTGACCGGCGCCGATCTCATCGTCGGCAGCTCCGCCGGGGCCGTCGTCGGGGCGCAGCTCGCCTGCGGGCGGCGCGGACTCGACGCGCTGTACGAGCAGCAGCTCGACGGGGAGGCCACCGAGCCGGCCGCGCGGCTCGGCGTCCCGATGATCCTCCGGTACGCCGTCGCCGTCCTCCGGTCCCGTACCCCCGAGGAGTACGGGCGCAGGCTCGGCCGGCTCGCCCTCGCCGCCCCCACCGTCGCCGAGGCCGACCGGCGTGCGACCGTCGCCCGGCGGCTGGACCGGGCCGGGGACTGGCCCGCGCGGCCACTCCTCATCACCGCCGTCGACGCCGAGACCGGCGAACTCACCGCCTACGACGAGGACAGCGGGGTCCCGCTGACCGACGCCGTCACCGCGAGCTGCGCCATCCCCGGCGTGTGGCCTCCGGCGACCATCGGCGGGCGCCGCTGGATCGACGGCGGCATCCACTCCACCGCCAACGCCCACCTCGCCGCCGGCTACGACCGGATCGTCGTCGTCGCGCCCAGCGCGCAGGGGAGCAAGGTCGTGCACTCGCCTGCGCGGCAGGGCGCGGAGCTCGCGGCCGGCGGGGCACGGGTGGAGGTGATCACGCCGGACGCGGAGTCCCGCAAGGCCATCGGGCGGAACGCGCTCGACCCCGCGCACCGGGCCGCCGCGGCGCGAGCGGGGCGGGTGCAGGGTGCCTCCCGCGCCGAGGCGGTCGCCGCGGTCTGGACCGGATGACGGTCGCGCGGCGCGCCTGCGGGGCACCGAGCGGGAGGCCGGGGCCCGGCACCGGGGGCAGCACGGTGGTCGCGGCACAATGAGGGCGTGAACGAGAGCATTCCCGTCGTCCGTGAGGTCGACCAGGGCACCGCGCGCCTCATGCCCGATGTGGACCGGGAGCGGGCCTGGCTGCTGACCGTCGACGGCGCACCCCAGTCGTACGTCGACCTCGACGATCCGGCGTACCTGGAGTTCGAGTACGCGCGGCGCCTCGCCCACGTCGTCGACGGCGCCGCCGAGTCCGGCACGCCCCTCGACGTGCTGCACCTGGGCGGCGGGGCGCTCTCGCTGCCCCGGTACGTCGCCATTACCCGGCCCGGCTCGCGGCAGGACGTCGTCGAGGCCGACCGGGGGCTGCTCGCCCTGGTCGAGGAGCACCTGCCGCTGCCCGAGGGTTCGGGGATCACCGTGCACGGGGCGGACGCCCGGGCCTGGCTGGAGGCGGCACCGGACTCCTCGGCCGATCTGATCGTGGGCGACGTCTTCGGCGGCTCGCGCGTGCCCGCGCACCTCACCTCCGTCGAGTACGCGCGCGAGGTCCGGCGCGTGCTGCGGCCCGGCGGGCTCTACGCCGCCAACCTGGCCGACGGCGCGCCGTTCCCCTTCCTCCGCTCGCAGCTCGCCACCTTCGCCGCCGTCTTCCCGGAGCTCGCGCTCGTCGCGGAGCCCGCCGTGCTGCGCGGCCGCCGCTTCGGGAACGCGGTCCTGGTCGCCTCCGGCCGGGAGATCGACATCGCCCGCCTCGCGCGCCGTGCGGCGGCCGACGCCTTCCCCGCGCGCGTGGAGCACGGGGAGACGCTCGTCCGGTTCACCGGCGGCGCGGACCCGGTCCTCGACGCCGGGGCCGTACCGTCACCCGTTCCCCCGGACGGCGCCTTCGGCATCGGCTGAGGCGGGGGCCGCGGCGCCGCCCGCGACCTCCTTCGTGTGCGGGCGCCGCGTCAGGTTCCGTACGTCCGGCACGAAGAGGACCAGCGCGGTGACCAGGACCATCAGCGCCGCCGCGCCCCACAGCGCCTCGTTCCGGCCGAACGCGCTCTCCGCCGGGCCCGCGAGGGCCGTGGACAGCGGCAGCAGCGCCGTCGAGCCGAACCAGTCGTAGGCGGAGACCCGGGACAGTTTCTCCTCCGGGATCTCCTGGTGCATGGTCGTCATCCACGAGACGCCGAAGACCTCGATCGCCACGCCGCTGACGAACATCGCCGCCGTCAGGCCCGCCGCGTCCAGCGGCACCGCGAGCGCCGCCGAGGGCAGGGCTATGGGGAACACGCACAGGGTTCCGACGAAGAGCATCCGGCGCGGCTTCCACCGGGTCATCAGGACGGCGCCCGCGACGGTTCCCGCCCCGTACGCGGCGAGCGCGATGCCCCAGGGGCGCGAGCCGCCCAGCTCGTCCCGGGCGACCAGCGGCCCGAACACCGACTCGACCGCGCCGATCAGTCCCACCACCACCGAGAACTGGGCGACGATCGACCACAGCCAGGGCCGGCCGACGAACTCCTGCCAGCCCTCCCGCAGATCCGCGAAGAGCCCGCCGCCGGGGGCGCGCTCGGGGATGCCGCTCACGTCGAGGAAGGCCCGCAGACCGCCCGCGACGGCGAAGGCGACGGCGTCGATCGCGAGGACCCAGCCCGGTCCGACGAAGGCGACGAGTGCTCCGCCGAGCGCGGCGCCGCCGATGGCCGCGCCGTGCATCGCCATCCGGAAGACGGCGAAGGCGCGACTCGCCTGCTCCCCGCTGACGCTGGCCATGAGCATGCCCTCGGCCGCCGGGTTGAAGAAGGCCTGGCCGGTGCCGCAGAGCGCCGTGAGCACCATCATCTGCCAGATGCGGGCCTCACCGGAGAGCACCAGGACGGCGAAGGCGGCCTGCGAGACGCAGTTGAGGGCGTTCGCCGCGACCATCACCCGGTGCCTGGGCACCCGGTCGGCGACCGCGCCGCCGATGAGCAGGAAGAGGACCAGCGGCAGGAACCGCGCCATGGCCACGAGCCCCACGTCGCCGGCGTCGCCCCCGGCGTCGAAGACCGCCCAGGTCGTGGCGATCAGGGCGCCGTGCGTGCCGAGGTTGGTCACGATCGTGGCGGCGGTGAGCAGGAGGTAGTTGCGGCCGGCCCACTCGGGGCGGCGGGAGCGGGACGCGGCCGGGCGGGGGGAGGGGGAGGCGGGGGGTGTGGTCACCCCGGGACTATCCCCGGCCCCTCCCCGTACTGCCAACCCGATATCCGGACGGTCCGTCAGGGCGCGGAGCCCGACCGCCGGGGCCACCGGACCGGCGCGGCCGGGCCCGGTGGCCGGAGGGGTCAGGCGGAGGGCGCGAGCCGGACCGTGGAGAGGATCTGCCGGATCGTCTCGTCGGGCAGCTCGTCCTTGACGCCGTCGGCCCCGTAGAGCACCCAGGTCGAGAAGTCGCCCGCGGCGTTCTTGAAGGAGAAGGCGATCGACTTCCCGTCCGTCTCGCACTTGTTGCGCTTCTTCACGCCCGGCGCCGTGGCCGTCGCCATGCTGCCGGTGAGACCGGACTTCGTCGTGTACGGCACCGGCTTGGTGATCTTGATGGTGCTCTGCGGCATGTGCTGCGCGTAGCCGCCCCACACCCACGTGCCGGCCTCGCTGCGCGCGAGGGTCGAGGTGTCCTTGGCGCCCTGGCCGCCCTTGGTGCCGGCCGTGGACAGGCCCCAGGTCTCCTCGGTGCCGTTCTTGTCGACGTCGTACGTGCACCACTTGCTCTTGAGGCTCGTGGGGCTGGACATCGTCACCAGCGGGGTGCCGCCGCCCTTCTTCTCGTCCTCGAAGAAGGTGATCGAGCCCGGCTTGTACACCTCCCACTCCGGCGGTACGTCGAAGAGGGTGCCGTACTTCGGGTTGTAGACGACCTTCCAGCCGGGGATCGTCGGCTGCTGCGCCGCGCCGTCGCGCGGGTTGGCGATCCCGGAGGACTGGTCGGGCGCAGGGGCGGACGAGGGGTCCGCGGAGGCGGTGGCCGTGACGGACGGCTTGGGGTCGTCGGCGGTGTTCTTCCCGTCGTCGCCGTTGCCGAGCACGAGGAATCCGGTGACTCCGGCCGCGACGACCACGGCGGTCGCGGCGACGATCGCCACGACCGTCGTCTGCTTCTTGTTCCCGCCGTCGGGCCCGCCGGGCTGTCCGGGGCCCGGTACGGCGTACTGCTGCGGCACGGTCGGCTGCTGGTACGGGTTCGGGTAACCCGGCTGCTGGCCGTACCCCTGCTGCGGCTGACCCGGCTGCGCGGGCGGCTGCTGCGGGTAGCCCGGCTGCGCCGGCGGCTGCTGCGGGTAGCCGGGCTGTGTCGGCGGCTGCTGGTACCCGGGCTGGGTCGGCGGCTGCTGATACGGGTTCGGCTGCTGGTACCCCGACTGCTGGTAGGGGTTCTGACTCTGGTCCTGCGGGTTCTGCTCGCCCCCGGGCGGCTGCTGTCCTGGCCACATGGCCAGTAACCATAGAGGTGCGGGGGCCGCTCGACCACGTCCGCCCCCGGGCCGGGGGTGAGCAGGGGGCGGGCAGGGGATGGCCAAGGCTGCTACTCGTGGGTAACATCACGGTCCATGAGCGCAGACCAGATGTCCGTCGGCGAGATGCTCGCCGCCACGGTCCCCATGGCCGGAACCCTGAACCTGGAGTTCCTGGAGACCACCGCCGAGCGCGCCGTCGTGCGCCTTCCGGACCAGCCCGCCTACCACAACCACGTCGGCGGCCCGCACGCCGGAGCGATGTTCACCCTGGCCGAGTCCGCCAGCGGCGCCATCGTGCTCGCCGCCTTCGGCGACCAGCTGGGCCGCGCGGTGCCGCTCGCCGTCAGCGCCGAGATCGGCTACAAGAAGCTGGCCATGGGCGTCGTCACGGCCACCGCCACCCTCGGCCGCCCGGCCGCCGAGGTCGTCGCCGAACTCGACGCCGGAGCGCGGCCGGAGTTCCCGGTGCGGATCGACATCACCCGCGAGGACGGCGCCGTGACCGGCGAGATGACCGTCGTCTGGACCCTGCGCCCGAACTCCTGACCCCGGACGCCGCGTACCGCCCCCGCGCCCTTCCCGGGTGCGGGGGCGGTCGTGTTCCCGGAGACGTCCCCTCGGAGTCGAGGTCGGTTCGTCCTGACCAGGTAGGCTCTTCCGGCGTGCCCGCCGACGTGCGTCCCGGGCCATCGAGCAGCTGAGCAGCCGAAACGGGAGGAACCGCGTGCACGTCCAGGAGTGGCTGGAGACGATCCCCGCGGTCGCCGTCTATGTCCTAGTGGGGGTGGTGATCGGGCTGGAGAGCCTGGGCATCCCGCTCCCCGGCGAGATCGTGCTCGTGAGCTCGGCGCTGCTCGCCTCGCAGCACGGCGACATCAATCCGTACGTCCTCGGCGCCTGCGCCACCGCCGGCGCGATCATCGGCGACTCGATCGGTTACGCGATCGGCCGCAAGGGCGGACGGCCGCTGCTCGCCTGGCTGGGCAGGAAGTTCCCCAAGCACTTCAGCGAGGCCAACATCGGGCTCGCCGAGAACTCCTTCCAGAAGTGGGGCATGTGGGCGGTCTTCTTCGGCCGCTTCATCGCCCTGCTGCGGATCTTCGCGGGGCCGCTCGCCGGTGTGCTGCACATGCCGTACTGGAAGTTCCTCATCGCCAACGTCCTCGGCGGCATCCTCTGGGCCGGCGGCACCACGGCCGTCATCTACTCGGTCGGCATCGTCGCCGAGGCCTGGCTCAAGCGCTTCTCCTGGCTGGGCCTCGTCCTCGCCGTCCTGATCGGCGTCGCCTCGATGCTGGTCGTCAAGAACCGCGCCAAGAAGGCGGCGGCGCAGCGGGCCGAGGCCGCGGAGCCGGTGCCGGTCCCGGCGGCGGACTGAGCACGGACGACACGCGTACGCGAAGGAGGGCGGCACCCGGGAACGGGCGCCGCCCTCCTTCGCGTTCTCCTGCCAGGCCTCCTGCCAGGCCTCCTGCCAGGCCTCCAGCAGTCCACTGGCGGCCCTCTGTCAGTCCTCGAAGGCCTCGGCGTGCCCCTTGGCGAGCAGCAGGTACATCTCGGCGTTCAGCTGGATGCCCGCCTTCTCCTCGTCGGTCAGCGGCCGGCGCACCTTGGCGGGGACGCCGGCGACCAGCGAGCCCGGCGGGATCTCCATGCCCTGCGGGACGAGCGCCTGGGCGGCGACGAGGGAGCCGGCGCCGATCCGGGCCCCGTTGAGGACCGTCGCGCCCATGCCGACGAGCACGTCGTCCTCGATCACACAGCCGTGCACGGTCGCGTTGTGGCCGACGGTCACCCGGTCGCCGATGGAGACGGGGAAGCCGGGGTCGACGTGGACGGTGCAGTTGTCCTGGATGTTGGAGTCCTCGCCGATCGCGATCGGACCGCAGTCCGCCCGCAGGACCGCGTGGTACCAGACGCTGGCGCGGGCGCCGAGGGTGACCTCGCCGAGCACCACGGAGGTCGGGGCGGTGAAGGCGGTCGGGTCGATCCGCGGCTCCTTGCCGCCCACTCCCTTGATCAACGCCTCTGTCATGGTTCGCTCCTGATCGTCAGCCGTCGTGTCACGCCCGGGGGTGCCCCCGGGCGCAGCCTATGCCGTGCTCATGACGGACATCACAGCGCACCGCGGTGATCAGGCAGGACGGTGCCGACTACGGTGGCCGGGTGCCCAGGAACAGAAACACGTTCTCATCACTCGCCGCCTGGCGGCGCCGGGTCCTCGCCCGTGCCGTGCAGGGCGGCTGGCGCTGGGTGCAGCAGGCCGGCTCCGTCACCGCCGAACACCCGGGGAAGCTGCGGTTCCGCCGTCTCGGCGCGGGAACCCGGCTCGCCTTCCCGCAGGGCACGGTCTTCGGAGAGCCGTGGATCGAGATCGGCGAGTGCTGCATCATCGCCGAGCAGGTCACGCTGACGGCGGGGATGCTGCCGGACCTCGACCTCGGGAAGGACACGGTCCTGACGCTCGGCGACGGGGTCGTCCTCGGGCGGGGCAGCCACGTCATCGCCGACGCGAAGGTGACCATCGGCTCGGACACGTACTGCGGCCCGTACGTCTACATCACCTCGACCAACCACAGTTACGACGACCCGGACGAGCCCGTCGGCCGCCAGTGGCCCCGCTCGGAACCGGTCTCCATCGGCCCCGGCTGCTGGCTCGGCACGGGCGCGGTGATCCTGCCCGGGGCGCGCCTGGGCCGGAACGTCGTCGTCGCGGCGGGCGCGGTGGTGCGCGGCGAGGTCCCGGACCACTCGGTCGTGGCGGGCGCCCCGGCGAAGGTCGTCCGCAGCTGGGACCCGGCGAACGGCTGGCAGCCCCCACTCCGCACCCCCGCCCCGACCCCCATCCCGGAACACGTCACCCCGGAGCAACTCGCCGCGCTCGCGGCCTGGGAGGCGCATCGCGCCGGCGACTCCGAGTCCGTCCCGTCGTGACCCGAGGGGCGCGGCGCTCCTAACCCGTCGCCAGCAGGACCGTGCCCACCAGGGCGAGGCCCGCGCCCGCCGCCTGGACGGCGCGGAGGCGTTCCTTGAGGACGCCGCGGGCCGCCAGGGCCGTGACCACCGGGTAGAGGCTGGCGAGGACGGCGGCGACGGTGACCGGGCCCTGCTGGGCGGCGAGCGCGTACGTGCCGTTGGCGGCGACGTCCGCCAGGCCCACGAAGGCGAGGGCCGGGAGTGCGGCGCGGACGACTCCGGGCCCGCCCTCGGGGAGCGCGCGGCCGCCGCGGCGCACCGAGGCGTACAGCGCTCCGCCGCCGACCAGGACGTTGGTGACGCGCTGGACGAACAGGGCGAGGAACAGGCCGGTGATCGTCGTGGACGCCTCGGCGATGAGCGCCATCACCGAGCCGAAGCCGAAGGCCGCGACCAGGGTCAGCAGGACCGCCTGGCGCTGGACGGGCGCCCCGCGCAGCTCCGGTCCGCCCGCGAGCACCACGCCGAGGATCGCCACCGCGATCCCGGCGAACTGGAGCAGCCCCGGCCGGTCGCCGACGAGGAGGCCGACGGAGACGGGGACGACGACGCCGAGCGAGCCGAGCGGGGAGACCACACCCATCGGGCCGAGCGCGAGCGCCTTGTAGAACGCGAGCATGGCCGCCGGGCCGACGACGCCCGCCCCGACCGCGTACCAGAGCTGGGGTCCCGCCTCGGTCCAGGCGCCGGTCGCGAGGACGACCGTGCCGAGGACGAGCACCGCGAGGGCCTGCGAGACCACGACGACGGTGAGCGCGGGGATCCGCCGGGTGAGGAGCCCGCCCCCGAAGTCGGCGAGGCCCCAGAGGAGGCTGGTGGCCAGGGCGAACAGGGCGGTCATGAATCCTCGCAGGGGCGTGCGGCAGTACAGTGCAGTGAACCATCGGGTGCATCCCACCGTAGTTCAGTGCATTGAACTCTGTCATCCAGAATATTGGACGGAATGTGTCGGACCTCGACCAGCTCACGCAGTCGCTCGCCCGGAACCTGAAGCGCTGGCGCAAGGAGCGGGGACTCACCCTGGACGCGCTCGCCGCACGCGCGGGCGTCAGCCGCGGCATGATCATCCAGATCGAACAGGCCCGGACCAACCCCAGCGTCGGCACCACCGTGAAGCTGGCCGACGCCCTCGGCGTCTCCATCACCACCCTCCTCGACTACGAGCAGGGCCCCCAGGTCCGCCTCGTCCCGCCCGGCCAGGCCGTCCGCATGTGGTCCACCTCCACCGGCAGCCACACCACCCTCCTGGTCGGCACCGAGGCCCGCGGCCCGCTGGAGCTCTGGTCCTGGACCCTCATGCCGGGCGACGGCAGCGCCTCGGACCCGCACCCGGAGGGCACGGTAGAGCTGCTGCACGTCACCGCCGGGACGCTCACCCTGATCGTGGACGACGAGGAGCACCCGCTGCCCGCCGGCACCTCCGCCGTCTTCGAGGCCAACGTCGCGCACTCCTACCGCAACGACGGCGACGAACCGGCCGAGATGACGATGGCCGTCTCCATCCCGCCCGTACGCTGACGCCCGCCCTCTGAGACGGATTGCCGTCCGCCCGGCGGCGGTTGTTAGCGTGAGGGGCATGCGCGCACCCATCGGCAACTTCGACGACGCCCGGCCCGCCCCCGACTGCCTGGACCTGCTGACCGACCCCGTCGCGGCCGCCGTCCGCGCCTGGGCGGGCCCCGTCCCGGCCGACCGGCTGGTGTACGTGGACACCGACCCGGCCATCGCCGACACGGCCGTCTTCGTGGAGCACTACGGGCCCGAGCTCCTCGACGCGTCCGCCAACTGCGTGGTCGTCGCGGGCAGGCGCGGCGAGACGACGACCCTCGCCGCGTGCCTCGTGAAGTCGGCGACCCGCGTCGACGTCAACGGCGTCGTCCGCAAGCACCTCGGCGCCCGCAAGGCCTCGTTCGCCCCGATGGACACCGCGACCGGCGAGACCGGCATGGAGTACGGCGGGATCACCCCCGTCGGCCTCCCCGCCGACTGGCCCCTCCTCGTCGACGCCGCCGTCGTCGACACCGAGTGGGTCCTCGTCGGCAGCGGCCGTCGCCGGGGCAAGCTCATCGTCCCCGGCAAGGCCTTCGCCCAGCTTCCCGGCGCGGTCGTCCTGGAGGGCCTGGGCGTTCCCGTCGGCTGAGCCGTCGGACCAGTCAGCCGAGGCGCGGTATCTCGATCGCGGGGCAGCGGTCCATGACCATGTCGAGCCCCGCCTCCCGCGTGCGGGCGAAGGCCTCGTCGTCGATGACGTCCAACTGGAACCAGACCGCCTTGGCGCCGACCGCGACGGCCTCGTCGGCGACGGCGCCCGCCAGCTCGCTGTTCACGAAGACGTCGACGACGTCGACCGGGAACGGGATGTCGGCGAGCGAGGCGTAGCCCCGCTCGCCGTGGACCGTCTCCGCCTTCGGGTGGACCGGGACGATCCGCTTGCCGAAGCGCTGGAGGACCGCCGCCACTCCGTACGCGGCACGGGCCCGGTTCGAGGAGAGCCCGACCACCGCCCACGTGTCGCCCGTGGACGTCAGGATCCGCCGCACCGTCTCCGCGGCGGAGTACGCGGTGGGGTCCGTGGTCGTCGTGTCTGCGCTCATCGCTTCTGCTGCCTCTCGTCGGCGCGGCCCGTCCTCCACGTGAACGAGCCGCGCCGGGCCGTGATTCCCGTACGCCCCCACACCCGACCCCGAGATGTCCCCTACGGGCCGCTCAGCCCTCCCACGCCCGCCGTTCGGCCTCTCGCGGCGCCTCGACCAGGGACGGCACGCCCGGGCCGAAGGTCATCACCGGACGGGCCGGGTCCCACGGCCGCCAGCCCGGGTCGCCGGTCTTCGCGAACGCCACCCAGGCCGCGTGCATGGCCGTGGCCAGGTCCTGGGGAGCGTCCGGGCCCGTCAGCGCGCGCGTCTCCGGCAGGTCGAGCGTGTCGAAGACGAAGCCGAGTTCGAGCGCGTGGCAGGCGCGGAGGTCGAGGACGGGGGAGGGCCAGCCGAACTCGTACAGATACGTCGCGGCGGCCCCGCCGGACAGCCGCGCGTCCGCGAACATGTTCAGCGGGATCCGTAGCAGCTTGTCCGCCGCGAGCACGCCGAGGATCTCGCCCGGCTTCTCGTGCGGCCGGCCCGCCCGGTACACCTTCGCGACGTGGGACGGTATCTGCCCCTTGCGGAGCAGGATCCGCTGAGCCAGGGACCCCACCCGTTCGGTGTGTCCGCCCGGCACGAACCACAGTCGGTACTCATCCGTGGTCGTGCCCATCAGCAGCTCCACGTCCGCCGAAGCACCGTCCGCGAGCAGGTCCCCGGGATGGTCCGGCAGGACGTCGCCGTCCACGGCGATGTGGAACTGGTGTCTCCCGAGCACCGGCGTGCCCTTGCCCGAGACCGCGGCCTGCGCCGCGAGCAGCCGCTCCCGGTCCACACGGGCGAACGCCTCCGCCGTCGCCGGCACCCTGAGCCGCGCGGCGATCGCCTCCGTGGTCCTGCGGGCGACGGCCGTCGACCGGGCGCTCGGCGCCCCGCTCTGGAGCACGGCCCGCCGGAACAGGCCCTTCGCGAGCGGCGAGGCCAGCAGGGCGGCGATCGAGATCGCACCGGCCGACTCGCCGAACACGGTGACCCGCTCCGGGTCGCCCCCGAAGGCCGCGATGTTCTCCTGCACCCAGGTCAGTGCGGCGATCTGGTCGCGCAGACCGAGATTGGCGGGCGCGTCGGGGAAGACGCCGAACCCCTCGATGCCGAGACGGTAGTTGACCGAGACGAGCACCACGCCGTCCCGGGCGAAGGCGGTCCCGTCGTAGACGGGGACCGCCGTGGAGCCGTGGACCAGTGACCCGCCGTGGATCCAGACCATGACGGCACGCCCGCCGTCGCCGGCACCGTCTCCGCCGGTGCCGGCGGTCGGCCAGGGGGCCCATACGTTGAGGTTGAGACAGTCGTCGCCGGCGACATCGGGATCGGGGAGCAGGGCGTCGAGGGGCGGGGCGTACGGGCGCTTGGGCGCCGTCGGCCCGAAGGCGGTGGCCTCCCGTACCCCTTCCCAGGGCTCCGCCGGCTCCGGCGCGCGGAACCGCAGCGCCCCGACGGGGGCCTGCGCGTAGGGGATTCCGAGGAAGGCCGCCACGCCGTCCTTCAGGACGCCGCGCAGAACTCCGCCCCGCGTGCGGGCGCCGGGACCGTCCTGGACGTGTTCCGCGATGTGCTCCGACATCTCTTCACCTTTCGTCGGGTCGACGGTGACGCACCGTCCAGATGATGCGGCCGGGGCGGAGCCTCCGGTCAACCCCGCGACACCAGCGCGCGCTTGAGGATCTTTCCCGTCGGACCGAGCGGCAGCTCCTCGACGAAACGCACGATCCGGGGGTACTTGTGGCGGCCGAGCCGCTCCCGCGCCCACTCCACCAGCTCCTCCTCGGAGAGCGGGGCGGCACCGGCCCGGCGTACCACCACCGCGCACACCTCCTCGCCCCTGGCCTCGTCGGGGACGCCGATCACCGCGACCTCCGAGACCGAGGGGTGGCGCACCAGGACCTCCTCGACCTCGCGCGGGTAGATGTTGAAGCCGCCCCGGATGACCAGGTCCTTCTTGCGGTCCACGATCCGCAGGAAGCCGTCCTCGTCCCGGACGCCCAGGTCGCCCGTGCGGAACCAGCCGTCCACGACCGCCGCCGCCGTGGCCTCCGGGTCGTCGAGGTACCCGGCGAACACGTTGTGCCCGCGCACCACCACCTCCCCGACCCCGCCGTCCGTGAGCAGCCGGACCTCCCCCTCGACGGCGGCGTCCGCGATCCCCACCTCGACGCCCCAGACCGGGTGTCCGACCGTGCCGGGCCTGCGGCCGATGTGCAGCTGGTTGAAGGTCGCGACCGGCGAGGTCTCCGTCAGGCCGTACCCCTCCAGGACCTGGGTGCCGAAGGTCTCCTCGAAGCGCTCCAGGACGGCGACCGGCAGCGCCGCGCCGCCCGACACGGCGGCCCGCAGGCCCTCCGGACGCAGCTCGGAGACGGCCGCCGCCTCCACCAGGGCGTGGTACATCGTCGGCACGCCCATGAAGACCGTCACGCCCTCGTCGACGAGCGCCCGCAGAGCCGCGGGACCGCTGAACCGGGGCATCAGGACGAGCGTCGCCCCCTGCCGGAGCGTCCCGTTCATCGCACACGTCTGGCCGTAGCTGTGGAAGAGCGGCAGACAGCCGAGGACGACGTCGCCCGCGCCGAGGCCCAGCAGATCCTGCGAGGTCACGGACGCGTTCATGACGATGTTGAGATGGGTCAGCAGAGCGCCCTTGGGGCGGCCCGTCGTCCCGCTCGTGTAGAGGATCACGGCCGTGTCCGAAGCCTCGGCCGGCTCGGGCGCGGCCGGCGGCTCCGCGGCCGACGGCGCCCCCTGGAAGGCGCGCACCCCGGCGGCGCGCGCGGCCTCGTCCGCCACCGGCCACAGCGGCCCGCCGCTCACGATGCCCACCGCGCCGCTGTGCTCCAGGACGTACCGCACCTCGTCGGCGACGAGCAGCGCGTGCACCGGCACGACCGTCGCGCCGGCCGCGAGCGCCCCGTAGTACGTCCGCAGGAACTCGGTCGTGTTCGGCAGCAGCACGGCGAGCCGGTCGCCCGGCTTCACCCCGGCCTCCCGCAGCCCGGCGGCGCAGCGCAGCGCCTCCGTCCACAGCTCCCGGTAGGTGAGCCGGGTCGCGCCCTCGACGACCGCGATCCGGTCGGGGAAGTGGCGGGCGGACTCGCCCAGCACACCGGCGACGCTCAGTGACATGACACGCTCCAGGGACGCTGAGTCGACGGCGGACGAAACACGCCGGTGACCTTCGGCTGACACGGCACAGAATCCGCCGCGCACCGCCCGGGGCGCCATGTGCAGATGCCCATCATGTGGCCCGCCGAGCTGGGCAGCGGCCCCGCCGGGGCGCCCACCCCGTGGCAATCGCCAAATCACGGCGTTACCGTGCGAGCCATGACGCACAGCCCGGCCATCGCCGGCGAGCCCGGAGGGGTCCGCTCCGGCGGCACCCCCACCCCCCTCGGCGGCTCCGGCGGCTCCGGGG
Source organism: Streptomyces sp. NPDC015661 (assembly GCF_043077765.1). Taxonomy (NCBI): domain Bacteria; kingdom Bacillati; phylum Actinomycetota; class Actinomycetes; order Kitasatosporales; family Streptomycetaceae; genus Streptomyces; species Streptomyces sp. NPDC015661. The sequence continues at coordinate 108,667 of NZ_JBIBST010000011.1, forward strand.
CGCTGCGCCGCGCCCTGGGCACGGCGATGCTCGCCGATGTCGACCGGCTCACCGACCGCGCCGTCGACGACATCCGCGCCCACTCGGGCACGTACGCCTCCGGCGCGCCCGTCACCCGCGAGGACCTCTGGGAGATCTGCCGCGACAACCTCCGGCGGGCCCTGGAGGACTTCGGCGGCCTGCCCCCGACCGGCGGCGACTCCGAGCGGGCGGCCCGCGAGACCGGCCGCCGCCGTGCCGAGCAGGGAGTCCCGCTCGACACCGTGCTCCAGGCCTACCGGCGCGGCGGCCGGGTCCTGTGGCAGGTCATGGCCGAGCACCTGCGGGGCCGGGCCGGACGGGAGTCCGACCGGCGGGACCTCGAACTCGACATGGCGAGCGAGGTCTGGGAGACCATCGACCGCTACTCGGTCGCGATGGCCGACGCGTACCGCATCGCCCAGCTGGAGCTGCAGAGCCGCCAGGACACCCGCCGGGTCGCCCTCTTCGAGGCGCTGCTCGACGGCCGCGCCGACGACCCGGCCGTCGCCTCCGCCGCGGCGGCCGCACTCGGCGTCCCCGCCGCCGACCGGTACGTCGTCGTGGTCGCCGCGCAGGACCCCGCCGCCCCGCCGCACCCCGCGCCCGCCCTGGAGGCCCAGGGCATGTGGTCCTTCTGGCGGCCCCGCTCCGGCCGCTACGCCGGCATCGTCCGGCTGCCCCGGCGCGTCGCCCAGGGCGGACGGCCGGCGGCCGCGACGCGCGGCGGCGCCGACCCGGCCGTGGGGACCCTGCTCGCCGCCCTGCGCGAGCGGACCGGCGCCACCGCGGGGGTCTCCCCGGAGTTCGAACGCCTCTCGCAGGCCGGGCGCGCACTCCGGCTCGCCGAGCAGACCCTCCGTACCCTGCCCGCGGGTGGCGGCGAGGTCGCCGTCTTCGACGACCGGCTGGCCGAGGTGCTGCTCAGCGGGCGCGCCGACATCGCCGAGCGGATCGTCACCGTCCACCTCGGACCGGTGCTCGCCACGGGCGGCGAGCGGGCGGCGCTCCTCACGACCCTGCGGGCCTGGCTCGACCACGGCTGCTCGGCCTCACGGGCCGCCGAGCAGCTCTACTGCCACCGCAACACCGTCCTCAACCGCATCGGCCGCATCACCGAGCTCACCGGCCGTTCCAGCGAGTCCGGTGAGGCCCGCCTCGGCTGGGCCCTCGCGCTCCGCGCCCTCCCGTACGCGGGGCTCGCGCCCGAGGCGGAGGCCCCCGGACCGGGCCCCGAACCCACCGCCGCGGAACCCGGGCGCTGCGGACCGTAGCGCCCCCGGAACGGCCGCCGCGGAGCCCGGGTCGGGCGGGCCGTAGCGCGCCCGCAACGGCCGCCGCGGAGCCCGGGTCCGGCGGGCCGTAGGCTGGTCGGATGCAGGAGCAGTACCGCACGCCGGCCCGCGAGGGTGTGCACGAGACCGAGATCAACCGCTCGCGCTTCCTCTGCGCGCTCGCGCCCGTCGCCGACGAGCGGGAGGCGCAGGAGTTCGTCGCGCGGATCCGCAGGGAGCACCCGACCGCCACCCACAACTGCTTCGCGTACGTCCTCGGCGCCGACGCCTCCGTGCAGAAGGCCAGCGACGACGGCGAACCCGGCGGCACCGCCGGCGTCCCCATGCTCCAGATGCTGCTGCGCCGCGAGATGCGCTACGTCGCCGTCGTCGTCACCCGCTACTACGGCGGCGTGAAGCTCGGCGCGGGCGGTCTGATCCGCGCGTACGGCGGGGTGGTCGGCGAGGCGCTCGACGCACTCGGCACCGTCACCCGGCAGCGCTTCCGGCTCGCCACCGTCACCATCGACCACCAGCGCGCGGGCAAGCTGGAGAACGATCTGCGGGCCACCGGCCGCGCCGTCCGCGACGTGCGGTACGCCGACGCCGTGACCATCGAGATCGGCCTCCCGGACGCGGACGTCCCCGCCTTCCGCGGCTGGCTCGCCGACGCCACGGCGGGCACGGCCTCCTTCGAACTCGGCGGCGAGGCGTACGGGGACGCGTGATGCGTCACACCTGACGCGCCGAACGCCGCGTCCGCACCGGGGACCGCCCCACGCGTGCGGGTGGACCCGCCCCGCCCACCCTCCCGCTCGGGATAGCGTGGTGGGCGGACATCGAAGCGCACAGCGAAGCGCGCACACCGAGGGGCACGGAGACGTGCGCATCGAGGCGCGCGTCCACGGGAACCGGCGGCGAGGAGCGGGGCACATGCGGGGTGGGACGGCATCGTGAGGCTCCTGCACACCTCGGACTGGCACCTCGGCCGGTCCTTCCACCGCGTCGGCCTCCTCGAAGCCCAGGCCGCCTTCCTCGACCACCTCGTGGCGACCGTCCACGCGCACGACGTGGACGCCGTCCTCGTCGCCGGGGACGTCTACGACCGGGCCGTGCCCCCGCTGCCCGCCGTCGAGCTCTTCGACACCGCGCTGCACCGCCTCGCCGAGGCCGGCGTGCCCACCGTCATGATCTCCGGCAACCACGACTCGGCCCGCCGGCTCGGCGTCGGCGCCGGACTCATCGAGCGGGCCGGCATCCACCTCCGTACCGACCCCGACGGCATCGGCACCCCCGTCGTCCTCTCCGACGCCCACGGCGAGGTCGCCCTCTACGGCCTGCCCTACCTCGAACCCGCACTCGTCCGCGAGCGGCTCGGGGCCGAGAAGGCCGGCCACGAGGCGGTGCTCGCCGCCGCCATGGACCGGGTCCGCGCCGACCTCGCCGGCCGGCCCGCCGGCACCCGCTCCGTCGTCCTCGCCCACGCCTTCGTCGCGGGCGGCGCGCCCAGCGACAGCGAACGCGACATCACCGTCGGCGGTGTCGCCGCCGTCCCCACCGGGATCTTCGACGGCGTCGACTACGTCGCCCTCGGCCACCTCCACGGCAGCCAGACCCTCACCCCGCGCGTCCGCTACTCCGGCTCGCCGCTTGCCTACTCCTTCTCCGAGGCCGACCACCGCAAGACGATGTGGCTGATCGACCTCGGCGAGGACGGGGCGATCACCGGCGACACACGGATCGACTGCCCCGTTCCGCGCCCCCTCGCCCGGCTCCGGGGGCGGCTCGACGACCTCCTCGACGACCCCGCGCTCACCCCGCACGAGCAGTCCTGGGTCGAGGCCACCCTCACCGACCCCGTGCGGCCCGCCGAGCCCATGGCCCGGCTCACCGCACGCTTCCCGCACACCCTCAACCTGGTCTTCGACCCCGAGCGGACCGGGGACGACCCCGGCGCCTCCTACGCCCAGCGGCTCCGGGACCGCAGCGACCAGCAGATCGCGGAGGACTTCGTGGCCCACGTACGCGGCGGCGCCGCCCTCGACGGCGCCGAACGCACCGTCCTGTACGGCGCGTTCGACGACGTCCGCGTCGACCTCGCCGAGCGCGAGGTGGGCCGGTGAGGCTGCACCGCCTGGAGATCACCGCGTTCGGGCCGTTCGGCACCACGCAGAAGGTCGACTTCGACGCCCTGTCCTCCGCCGGACTCTTCCTCCTCCACGGGCCGACCGGCGCCGGCAAGACCTCCGTCCTCGACGCCGTCTGCTTCGCCCTGTACGGGAGCGTGCCCGGCGAGCGCCAGACCCGCGGCGCCTCCCTGCGCAGCGACCACGCCCCCGTCGGCACGTACACCGAGGTCCTCCTCGAACTGACCGTGGGGGACCGGCGCCTGGAGATCACCCGCCGCCCGGCCCAGCAGCGGCCCAAGAAGCGCGGCGGCGGCTTCACCACCGAGAAGGCCCAGACCTGGCTCCGCCAGTACGACCCGGCCACCGGCGAATGGGCCGGCCTCAGCCGCTCCCACCAGGAGGTCGGAGAGGAGATCACCCAGCTCGTCGGCATGAGCCGCGAGCAGTTCTGCCAGGTCGTCCTCCTCCCGCAGGGCGACTTCGCCCGCTTCCTGCGCGCCGACGCCGAGGCCCGCGGCAAGCTCCTCGGCCGCCTCTTCGACACCCGCCGCTTCGCCGCCGTCGAGGAACGCCTCGCCGAGCTGCGCCGCACCGCACAGCAGCAGGTCGAGGACGGTGACACCCGGCTGCTCACCCTCGCCCACCGCATGACCCAGGCCGCCGGCGGCCTCGACGCCGCCCGCACGCCCGTCGAGGGCCGCCCCGGCGACCCCGGGCTCGCCGACTCCGTCCTCACCTGGGCCGCCGTCGCCCGCGCCGAGGCCCGTGAGGTCCTCGACATCGCCGGCGTGCGACTCGCCGCCGCCGAGGACGGGCAGGCCGCCGCGCGCGCCGCCCTCGACGCGGCGAACGACCTCGCCGCCCGGCAGGCCCGGCACGCCGACGCCCTCCGCCGCCGCGAGCGGCTCACCGAGCAGACCCCCGAACGCGACCGCCTCCAGGCCTCCCTCGACCGGAGCCTCAAGGCCGACCGGGTGGCCCCCGCACTCGGCCTGCGGGGGGAGGCCGAGCGTGAGCACGCCGCCGCGCACACCGCCCGGGAGCGTGCCCGCGCCCAGCTGCCCCCCGGCCTCGCCGAGGCCGGCGCCGAGCAGCTCTCCGCCCTCGAACACCGGCTGCGCGAGGAGCTCGGCGGACTCGACGCGGCCCGCCGCGCCGAGCACCGCGCGACCGCCGTCGCCGAGGAGCGCACCGTGCTCGCCCGGGAGGCGCGCGCCGACGAGGACGCCCTCCGGGACGCGGCAGACTGGCTCGCCGGCTGGGAACCGCGCCGCGCCGCGCTCACCGAGCGCGTCGAGGCCGCCCGCGACGCCGCCGCCCGCGCCGAACACCTCGCGGGTCGCCTCGACCCCGCCCGCCGCCGGCTCGCCGCGGCCCGCCGCCGCGACTCCCTCGGCGAGGCCACCCTGGCCGCCGAGACCCGCCTCGCGGAGGCCCGCGAGCGGCGCAACACCGCCCACGAGAGCTGGCTCGACGTCAAGTCCCGCCGCCTGGAGGGCATCGCCGCCGAACTCGCGGTCACCCTCACCCAGGGCGACCCCTGCCAGGTCTGCGGCTCCACCGCCCACCCGGCGCCCGCCCGCACCACCGCCGACCACGTCGACCGTGCCACCGAGGACGCCGCCTACGCGGCCTACACCCGCGCCGAGGAGACCCGCACGGCCGCCGAACGCGACCTCGCCGTCACCCGCGAGTCCTGGTCCGCGGCGCGTACCGAGGTCCGGGCGGGAGTCGAGTCCCCGGAGCCCACGGTCGGCGAACTCGCTGCCGAAGCCGACGAGTTGGCTCGGCTGCACGCCGAGGCGCACGCCCTCGCCGGGCAGACGCACAGCGCACGGGAGGCACTCGCGCGGGCCGAGCGGGAGCACGAGGAGCGGGTCGGCGCGCAGCGGGCGGCCGAGCGGCGGGTCGCCGCGCGGACCTCGCGCCGGGAAGCCCTGGAGCGGGAGCAGTCCGCGCTCGACGAGGAACTCGCCCGGGGACGCGGCGAGTTCGCCAGCGTGGCCGAACACGCCACCCGACTGGAGCGGCGCATCGCCCTCCTGGTCGACGCCGCCGGAACCGTACGCACCGCCGAACTCGCCGCCCTGCGGCTCAAGGAGGCCGACGACCGGCTCGCCGACGCCGCCTACCGCGCGGGCTTCGCCACCCCGGCCGAGGCCGCCGGCGCCCTCCTCGGCGAGCGCGAACGCCGTGACCTCCAGCAGCGCGTGGACGCCTGGCAGGCCGAGGCCGCCGCCGTCGCCGACCGGCTCGCCGAGCCCGGCACGGCCGAGGCCGCCGCCCTGCCGCCCGCCGACCCGGCCGGTGCCGAGGCCGCGCACAGGGCGGCGGAACGCGCCCTCCGCGAGGCCGACTCCGCCCTCGCCGCCGCCCGCGAGCGGGCCACCGGGCTCGACGGACTCTCCCGGCAGGCCGTCACCGAGGTCCGCCGCCTCGGGCCGCTGCGCGAGGAGTACGACCGGGTGGCCCGCCTCGCCGCCCTCACCGCCGGCACCTCCGTGGAGAACGAGCGCCGGATGCGCCTGGAGTCGTACGTCCTCGCCGCCCGGCTCGAACAGGTCGCGGCGGCCGCGAGCGCCCGCCTCCAGCACATGTCCTCCGGCCGCTACACCCTCGTCCACTCCGACGCGCGCTCCGGCGGCAAGCGGTCCGGCCTCGGACTGCACGTCGTCGACGCCTGGACCGGCAACGAACGCGACACGGCCACGCTCTCCGGCGGCGAGACCTTCTTCGCCTCCCTCGCGCTGGCCCTCGGCCTCGCCGACGTCGTCACCGACGAGGCCGGCGGGGTCCGGCTCGACACCCTCTTCATCGACGAGGGCTTCGGAAGCCTCGACGAGCAGACGCTCGACGAGGTCCTCGACGTCCTCGACTCGCTGCGCGAGCGGGACCGCAGCGTCGGCATCGTCAGCCACGTCGGCGACCTGCGCCGCCGCATCCCGGCCCAGCTGGAGGTCGTCAAGGCGCGGCAGGGCTCGGCGGTCAGGCTGCGCACCGGAGGGGAAGCGCTCAGCGGCTGAGGGAGCGGCGGGGCAGCGGGGAGGAGTAGACGATGCTGGTGGTCACCGCGCCGAGCGTGGCGATCTTCCCCGTGATCCCCTCCAGGTGCTTCATCGAGCGGGCGGCGACCTTGAGGACGAAACAGTCGTCGCCGGTGACGTGGTGGGCCTCCAGGACCTCCGGCGTGGTGTCGATCAGGTCGTGGAACGGCTTGTAATTGCCGTGCGGGTAGCGCAGCCGGACGAACGCGAGGATGGGCAGGCCGAGACGGTCCTGGTCGACGATCGCCGTGTACCCCGTTATCACCCCGGCGTCCTCCAGGCGCCGCACCCGCTCGGTCACGGCGGACGGCGACATGGACACCGCGCGGGCGAGCTCGGCGAAGCTGGCGCGGCCCTCGGACTGGAGGGCTTCGAGGATGCGCCAGTCGGTGGCGTCCGGAGTGTATTCGGTGCTCATGAGGGAGAGCGTGCAGGGGAATCCCCGGTCGATCAAGGGATCGACCGGGGATTCTCGTGGAGTGATCCGCCTGCTCAGAGGTGGAGTGATCCGCGTGCTCAGAGGTGGAGTGATCCGCCTGCTCAGAGGTGAAGTGATCCGCCTGCTCAGAGGCGGGAGATCTCGTCCACCAGGTCGTCCAGGCCCAGCGGGCCCAGGGAGAGCGCCGCCATGTGCCAGGCCTTCGCGTCGAAGGCGTCGCCGTGCGCCGCCCGCGCGTTGGCGCGGCCGAGCAGCCAGGCGCGCTCGCCGAGCTTGTAGCCGATCGCCTGCCCCGGCATCGACAGGTAGCGGGTCATCTCGCTCTCCACGAAGGACGGCGGGCGGCTGCTGTGCAGCTGGAAGAACTCCTGGGCGAGCTTGGGCGTCCATCGCTCGCCCGGGTGGAAGGGCGACTCCGCGGGGATCTCCAGACCGAGGTGCATGCCGATGTCCACGATCACCCGGCACGCGCGCATCATCTGGCCGTCGAGGTAGCCGAGGCGCCGCTCGGCGTCGGGCAGGAAGCCGAGTTCGTCCATCAGGCGCTCCGCGTAGAGCGCCCATCCCTCCGAGTTCGCGCTGACCTTGCCGATCGTCGCCTGGTAGCGGGAGAGCCGGTCGGCGACGTGCACCCACTGGGCGAGCTGGAGGTGATGGCCGGGCACGCCCTCGTGGTACCAGGTCGACACCAGGTCGTACACCGGGAAGCGGGTGGTGCCGTCCACGGGCAGCCAGGTGCGGCCGGGGCGCGAGAAGTCCTCGGAAGGACCGGTGTAGTACGGCGCGGCGGCGCCGCCCGGCGGGGCGATCCGGGACTCCACCCGCCGTACGCGCTCGGCGAGTTCGAAGTGGTGCCCGTCGAGCGCAGCGATCGCCTCGTCCATGAGCTCCTGGAGCCAGACCCGGACCTCCTCGACGCCCTCGATGTGGGTGCCGTGCTCGTCGAGGTGGGCGAGCGCCTCCCAGGGGCCGGCGCCCGGCAGGATCCGCTCGGCCTCGGTCCGCATCTCGCCGAGGAGCCGGTGGTACTCGCTCCAGCCGTACGCGTACGCCTGGTCGAGGTCCAGGTCGGTGCCGTTGAAGAAGCGGGTCCAGCGCTGGTAGCGCTCGCGGCCCACCGTGTCCGGCGCGTCGGCGACGGCCGGGGCGTACACGTCGCGCATCCAGTCCCGCAGCGTCCCGACGGCCGCGGTGGCACCCTGGGCGGCCGCCGCGAGCTCGGCCCGCAGCTCCTCGGGGAGCGTGGCGGGGCCGGCGGCGGCGAACTCCTCGAACCAGCCCGGCTTCCCGCTCGCCCCGCCGGCCCACTCGGTGAGCTGCTCGACGAAGGTGGCGGTGGGGCGCGGCCCGCCGAAGAGCTTGCGCTCCAGGCCGAGCGCGAGCGCGGCGCGGTAACCCTCGAAGGCCGCCGGGACCGCGCGCAGCCGGGCGGCGACCGCCGTCCAGTCCTCCGCGGTCTCCGTCGGCATCACGGTGAAGACGATCCGGACGCTGTGTGCCGGCGAGCGCATGTTGCTGACCGCGCGGAGGTACTCCTCCGCCTCGTGCACGGCGAGTTCCGCCGTGAGCCGCTCGCGCAGCAGCCGGGCGCAGCGCCGCTCGGCGTCGCTGTCCGCGCCCGGGGCCCGCTCCGCCCCGTCGAGCCGGGCGAGCGTGCGGCGGGCGAGGTCGGCCACCGCCCGCTGCCCTGCGGGCGAGAAGTCCGGCAGCCGTCCGGCGCTCTCCTTGACTCCCAGGTACGTACCGGTGATCGGGTCGAGGGCGATGAGTGCGTCGACGTGGTCGTCGGCGACCTGGCGGGGCAGCTGGCTGCTGGAAGTGTCTGGCATGGGGGTCATCCTGGCGCCTCCGGCGGGCCCGCGTCACCCTCGTCCTGGCTCAGTCGGCTGACAAGGAAGGGCCGGGGGAGGGCGGCAGGAGGGGGCCGCACTCCCACTGCTGGAAGATCAGCCGGGTCTCCACGCGGGCCACCTCGCGGCGCGAGGTGAACTCGTCGAGGACGAGACGCTGCAGGTCGGCGGGGTCCGCCACGGCCACGTGCACCAGGTAGTCGTCCGGCCCGGTGAGGTGGAACAGCGCCCGGGACTCGGGCAGGGCCCGGATCCGGTCGACGAACGGACCGATCAGTTCACGCCGGTGAGGGCGGACCTGGACCAGAAGCAGCGCTTCGAGCCCACGCCCGAGTTTGGCCGGATCCAGACGTAGCTGGTGTCCGAGGATCACCCCGGTGCGGCGCAGCCGGGCCACCCGGTCGAGGCAGGTGGAGGGTGCGACCCCGACCTCCGCGGCGAGTTCGCGGTAGGTGCTCCGGGCGTCGTTCTGCAGGAGGCGAAGAATGTGCAGATCGACCGCGTCCAGTACGACAGAATCAGCCATCTGGCGAACGTAACACGGCCTGTTCGCGCTACTTCCCGGTATCCGTTCACAGTGCCGCCATGGACGCCATGGATCACGGCCTCTCGGCCACCCCGAGGGCCCTTGCCACCGAAGCCGTGCACGCCGGCCGCGAAGACCTCGCCGGCCTCGGGCTGCACGCCCCGCCGCTCGACCTGTCCACCACCTACCCCTCGTACGACGCCCGGGCCGAGGCCGCCCGGATCGACGAGTTCGCCAGCACGGGCGCCCGGCTCGACGGTCCGCCCGTCTACGCCCGGCTCGACAACCCGACCGTGGCCCGCTTCGAGGAGGCCCTCGCCCGCCTGGAGGGCGCCGAGGCCGCCGTCGCCTTCGCCAGCGGCATGGCCGCCCTCACCGCCGTGCTCCTCGCCCGCGCGAGCCAGGGCCTGCGCCACGTCGTCGCGGTCCGCCCGCTGTACGGCTGCAGCGACCACCTCCTCGAAGCCGGGCTGCTCGGCACCGAGGTGACCTGGACCGACCCGGCGGGCATAGCCGACGCGATCCGCCCCGACACCGGCCTCGTCATGGTCGAGTCGCCCGCCAACCCGACCCTCGCCGAGGCCGACATCCGGGCCCTCGCCCACTCCTGCGGCTCCGTCCCGCTGCTCGTCGACAACACCTTCGCCACGCCGGTGCTCCAGCGCCCCGTCGAGCAGGGCGCCCGCATCGTGCTGCACAGCGCCACCAAGTACCTCGGCGGCCACGGCGACGTCATGGGCGGCGTCGTCGCCTGCGACGAGGAGTTCGCCCGTACGCTCCGTCAGGTCCGCTTCGCCACCGGCGGGGTGCTCCACCCGCTCGCCGGCTATCTGCTCCTGCGCGGCCTCTCCACCCTTCCGGTACGGGTCAGGGCGGCGTCCTCGACGGCCGCGGAGCTCGTACGGCGGCTCGCCACCGACCCCCGGATCGCCCGCGTCCACTACCCGCGGATCGGCGGCGCGATGATCGCCTTCGAGGTGTACGGGGACCCGCACGACGTGATCGCCGGGGTGCGCCTGATCACCCCGGCGGTCAGTCTCGGCAGCGTCGACACCCTCATCCAGCACCCGGCCTCCATCAGCCACCGCATCGTGGCCGAGGGAGACCGGCGCTCGGCCGGCGTCAGCGACCGGCTGCTCCGCATGTCGGTCGGCCTGGAGGACGTCGAGGACCTGTGGCGCGACCTGACCCAGGCGCTCAGCGCTCCGCCCGGCGCGCCCCTTCGTGCTCCTGCTCCTGCTGCGTCCGGGCGGCCGGTCGCGGTGCCGGGGCCAGCCGGGCGGTGATGACCAGGGTGCCCTCCTCGATCTGGTAGTCGAGGGGGAGGTTCAGCGCCCGCATCGCGGCCACCATCCCCGTGTTGGAGGACTGCGTCACGGCGTACACGCTGTCGCAGCCGGTCTCCTCGGCCATCGCCACCAGCCGGCCGAGGAGCTCGGAGCCGATGCCGCGCCGCTGCCACTCGTCCTCGACGAGGAGGGCGACCTCCGTCTCGTCGCCGTCCCACAGCAGGTGGCCGAGGGCGACCAGTCGGCCCGAGGTCGTCTGGACGGCGAGGGTGCGGCCGAAGCGGGGGCTGAGCAGGTGGTCGAGATAGCGGTCGGCGTCGCCGACCGGGCCGTGGTACCGCAGGCCCAGGGTGCGGGCTGAGCAGCGGTCGTGCATGGCGCGCGCGGCGGGCAGGTCCCGCTGGTCCGCCCGGCGGACGGTGATCTCGTTGCCCTCGGGCAGGGTCAGCACGTCCTGGCTGCGCGGGACGCGGGGGCCCAGGCGGGCGTCGAGCTCGACGAGGGCGCGGGCCCGGGCGAACTCGGTCGGGGTGAACGGCAGATAGGGCCGCTCGATGATGAGGGTGCCGCCGTGCGGGTCGCGCAGCCGCATCACGGTCTCCTCCAGGACGCCCTCGACGGGGGCCTGTTCGCCGGTGGGGCGGCCGGTGAGCGAGACCGCCGGCACCGAGTGGAGGGTGCAGCGGCCCAGCAGCTGGCGCAGCGCGAGCGGCAGTTCGGCCGCGTCGAGGGCGGTACGGGTGGCCAGGCCGAGGACCCGGGTGGGGGTGTCGACCAGGTCGTGGGCGTCGGCCCGCTCGGTCCAGGTGTCGCGACCGCCGGCGGTCGCCGTCTCGCGGGCGAGGGCCTGCGCGGAGAGGTCGGCGGGGGCGCGCAGCAGGAACTCGTCGACGGTGCCGTCGCCCAGCGGGTGGGTCTGGAGGGTGAGGATGTCCACGCCCAGGCGGGCGAGGGCCGTGCACAGTGCGGCGAGGCTGCCCGGGGTGTCGGCGACGGTGGTCCGCATCCGCCACAGCGTCGTCTCGGCGGACGGCGCGGACGGCGCGGACGGCGTCTCCGTGCCGTCCGCCGGGCGCGCTGCCGGCCGCTCGGCGGTGGGGCGCCCGCCGGTGTCACCGGCGGGCGGGGCATGGCTGGCATGACTGTGCCGCCGCGCCCACCAGGTGTGGAACCCGGCGGTGGCGACCAGCGCGATCGCCGAGAAGACCAGGAGGTGGGGGCCGTCGGGGCCCTTGGCGATGGTCTTGGCGATCGTGTCGGCCACCACCACGGCGGTGAACATGGCGGCGAGCTCGATCAGGTCGTGCCGCCAGTGGTGCGGACGGCGGGTGCTCTTCGAAGACGTCACATCGGTCATGGCTTCACTGTGACCCAGCGGTGTTGCGTGATCACGAACGCTTTGTGACTGACGGGTTAAGCGCCGATCTGGCGGCTTAACGACCGATTCAGTCCGTTTCTGTCAGAGGTTGATCGGCTCCTTGGTGGAGTGCGTTCTGCAGCCGCTTGGCCTGCACCACCAGCTGCGAGGAACCCCGGCCCGAGGCGAGCGTGTCGAGCCCGGCGACCCCGCCGCCGGCCCCGCACCGCTCCACACAGTCGGCGGCGACCGCGAGGAGCTCGCCGAGCCCGCGTACCGGCTTCGCCGGGTCCGACAGCTCCGGAAGCATCGCCGAGAGGATCGCCCACACCGTCCCGTACGCCCCCGTGGCCGCCGCCGTACGGGCCGCGTCCGCCAGCCGGTTCGGCTTGACCGAGCCCTCCGCGACCAGCCACGCCAGCTCCTCGCCGAGCCGCCGGGCGTCCAGCTCGCCCCGCGCCGCCAGGACGAGCACGGCGTCCACCGCGCGCAGCCGGTCGTCCGCGTCCATGCAGCCGAGACCGAGGGCCAGGGCCAGCAGCACCGCCCGGCCGACCGGACCCTCGGCCTCGGCCAGCGCGGTCAGCGGTTCGGTCACGCCGCGCGAGTCCCCCTCGGCACCCACGAGGGTCGGCAGGAGACAGGCCGCGAGCAGCTCGCGGTCGGCCGGCAGCACCGGGGCCCACTGCGCGCGGCCCTCGATCCAGTGATGGCAGCGCCGCGGCGTCGCCCCCAGGGCGCCGCCGAGCCACTGGAAGGCGGGCGGGAACTCCGCCTTCACCGCCCGGTGCCCGCCGAGGTCGACCACGAGCCGGTCGGTCAGGTAGTACCTCCGCAGGGTCTTGTCCTCGTCCCGCCGGAGGAACCGCACGGTCGCCCCCACGGCCTCCTCTTCTCCCAGCCGGGCGGCCAGTCGCCGGCCGGCCGGGGTGCCGAGCGCCGCCGCCTCCCCGGCCGCCCGCGCCGCCGAGGGGTCGCCCCGCTCCACCCGGAGCAGGGCCTGCGCGAGATCGGCCGGAGCGGGCTCGACGCCCGCGTCCCGGTACTGCCGCAGCCGCTCCACCAGGACCAGCGGGTCGATCGCCCCCGTGTGCCGGGTCGGCGTGGCGAGGAGGAACGGCAGCGCGTCCGTGCCCACCAGGTCGGCGGCCTCCCACAGACGGCCGTCGAGCACCCCCGACAGCGCCTGGTGGAGACAGGACTCCGCGCCGTGGCCGCTGGTCCGACGGACGTCGACGAGCGCCGGGTTCAGCAGACCGAGCAGCCCCGCGAGCACCACATGGATCCCATGGGTGGTGTGCGTGAAGTAATGGGTCTGCTGCTCCCACGGAGGCGAGGGGAAAGCCTCCCGCACCGCCTCCGCCACGGCCGCCCGGTCCCGGTGCGCGTGCCGCACGAGGTCGTCGAGCGCCCGCTCGAACGCGACGGGGTTCTCGGAGAGCCGCTTCACCACCAGTTCCGACATCAGCTCCTCGACGGTCGTCACCGGGGGCGGGACCAGCTGCGCCTCGGGCAGCGGAGGCAGGATCTCCTCGTACGGAAGTACCTCCTCCGGTTCCAGGTCCGCGCCGAACAGCTCCACGGCGGCCCGCCGGTGCGTCGGGCTCAGCAGCCCCGCGGCCTCGGCCAGCTCGCGCCGCACCCCCTCGTCCACGGCGGACAGATGACGGCCCACCAGCCTGAGGGCCCGCTCCTGGATGTCGGTGTCCTCGTTCCCGAAGGCCTCCGTCACGGCGGGCAGCAGCTCCCCGGCCGCGCCCGGCTCCCGCGCGAGCACCTTGCCGACCAGCGCCAACTGCGCCCGCACCAGCTTCTTCTCGGTACGGAAGAGCACACCGGACGTCATCTCGGCCAGTGCGCCGACCGGCACCGCCCCCGCCGAGGCGAGCTCCACCAGGACGTCCTGCGCGTACCCGGCGACGATCGACGGCGCGTCGGCCGCGATCCCGACCCAGTCCGGGATCCGGGCCCGCAGCTCCTCCGCGTCCGGTGCGAGGAGCTGCACCAGCTCCAGCGGGAGGCGCAGGTTCCGGAGGGGGCCGCCGCGCAGCAGCCGGGACACGCACACGTCCAGGACCCGCGCACGGTCCAGGACCCCTTCCTCGACGAGCGTCCGCAGCGCCGACGGCCAGTGCCGCTGCGGCCGGCGACCGGCCGGCCGGGTCAGCGGCTCGGGAGGCTCGGCCATCGCGAGGGCGTGCGCCACGAGGGCGGGTGTCTGCGGGTCCTCCCGGAGCCGCTCCACGAGCCGGTCGTCGACGAGGTGCCAGGTCCACCCCGTGACGTAACCGTCGGTCGGCTCGACGGTGAACCCGGCGCGGACGATCAGCCCGTGGAGGAGGGGGTAGCTGTTCTCCGCCACGGACCGGCGCCCGGCCAGACGCCCCGCCAGGTCCGCCGCCCACTCCGGGTCGGGCTCGCCGAGGGCCGCGAGGGCCAGGGGTTTGTCCTCCGGCCAGATCTGGAGGTCGCGGGCGCCGAGCCAGCTCGCGGCGGCCGCCGCCGTCGGGAGACAGCCGGCGCCCGCCACGTACAGCGCGCTGCGGATGCGGTTCGGCATGTACGGCGGCGTCGCCCACTTACCGGCACGCACCTCGGCGCGCAGCGCCTTCAGCCGGGCGAGCGCGGCCCTGCGCTCGGCGGCGTCCAGCGGCTCCAACGCGGCCGGCACCTCCTGAGCCTCCCCGGCCAGCACCAGGGCGAGCAGCCTCTCGACGCCGGAGTGGCGCCCCGCACCGGATGCCGCGCCCGGTCCCTCCGCCCTGCCCCCGGCCACGTTCTCCACCTCGCCCGTCACCGTCCCCACGCCCTTCCGCGTCCCGTCCCCGATGCCGTCCCCCACACCGTCCCCCGTCCCGTTCCCCCCCGTCCCGTTCCCCACGGCGTCCCCGGTCCCGTTCCCCACGGCGTCCCCGGTCCCGTTCCCCACGGCGTCCCCGGTCCCGTTCCCCACGGCGTCCCCGGTCCCGTTCCCCACGGCGTCCCGGGTCCCGCCCCCCGTCCCGTCTCCCATGCCGTCCCCCGCCCCGCTGTCCCCGCCCCGCTGTCCCCGCCCCGCTGTTCCGCCCGCGCCTCCACCGTCACGACGCCTCCGCTGCGGCCGCCGCACCCCGGCGTGCCATCCGGACCGCGAGCGCGTGCTTGCACGGGCCCCGTCGGCCCTGGTGCTCCGCCCACCACGGGCACGTGCAGCTCAGCCTCCCGGACGACTCGCGCACCCGGTGGCGACGCTCGCCCGAGGCCACCGTCGCCAGGTCCCCGTCCAGCTCCACCGCCCCTTCCCCGAGCAGTCGGCGCGCGCTCACCAGACGGGGGTTGTGCCGTTCGGCGCGGTCGGCTTCGTAGGGCAGCTCGCGGTGGAAGTAGGCCGCGTCCGCCACGTCGTACCCCACACGCCCCGCCGTGCCGAGCCGGGTCAGCGCCGCACGCACCCGCCGAGAAGAAGCGGGGATGGGCCTGCGCCCCTGCGGGCGTGAGGCCCCCCGCCGTCTCCAGTCCGAGCAGCCGGCCGGAGCCCGTGGACTCCAGCGCGGACGGGCGGACGTAGGCGAGCGCCTGAACGGATCGCGTCATGGGAACGACGTTAGGACCCGCCACTGACAATCAGCGCATGCGGCAGGCGGCGGTCGAGGCCGCCACTTCGCACCCGCTCCCACCAGGGGCTACTGCCCGACGCGACCCGGCTGCAGGACCTTGCTGAAGAGCACCGTCCCGCCCTCGGCCCGGAGCCGCACCGTCAGCTCCCCGCTCCCGCCGTCGATGTCGACCTCGCCGAAGTACTGCGGGCTCTCCATCGGCGACAGGTTCGCCCGCTCCGGCGCCCGCACGAAGACCCGCTCCGGGCCGAAGGTCGCGTCCAGGGCGTTCGCCGGGAACCCGCCCGCCGCCAGCGGCCCGGACACGAACTCCCAGAAGGGCGCGAAGTCCTGGAAGGCGGCCCGCTCCGGCGCGTAGTGCTGCGCCGAGGTGTAGTGGACGTCCGCCGTCAGCCACACCGTGCCGGTGATCCGCCGGTGCTTCACGAACCGCAGCAGCTCCGCGATCTGGAGCTCCCGGCCCAGCGGCGCACCCGGGTCGCCCTGCGCGATCGCCTCGAAGTTCGCCGCGCCGTCCGGGACGACCAGACCGATCGGCATGTCCGCCGCGAGCACCTTCCACACCGCCCTGGACGCGGCCAGCTCCCGCTTGAGCCACGCCAGCTGCTCGGCACCGAGGATGCCGGTGGTGTCGTCGGCCTGCCGGCCGGGCGAGTTGGCGTTCCGGTACGAGCGCATGTCGAGGACGAACACGTCGAGCAGCGGCCCGTACCGCACCACCCGGTGCATCCTCCGCTCGTGCCCCTCACCGCGCGGGTGGAGGGTGGAGACCGGGAAGTACTCGCCGAACGCGCGCGAGGCGCGCGCCGCGAGGACGTCCACGTCCTTCTCCGTGTAGCGGGCGTCCTCCAGGATCTGGCCCGGGTACCAGTTGTTCCGCACCTCGTGGTCGTCCCACTGCACCACCGACGGCACCTGCGCGTTGAAGGCCCGGACGTTGTGGTCGAGGAGGTTGTAGCGGAAGTTGCCCCGGTACTCGTCGAGGGTCTCGGCGACCTTCGACTTCTCCGGCGTCGTGACGTTCCGCCAGATCCGGCCGTCCGGGAGGGTCACGCTCGGCTGGATGACCCCGTCGGCGTAGATCGTGTCACCGCTGCACAGGAAGAAGTCCGGGTCGAGCCGGCGCATCTCCTCGTACGCGCGGAAGCCCCCGATGTCCGGGTTGATGCCCCAGCCCTGCCCCGCGATGTCGCCGGACCACAGGAAGCGGACCCCGTCGCGGCGCCGGTCCGGCGCCGTACGGAAGGTGCCGAGGACCGGCTCGCCCGCCCGGCGCGGGTCGTCCGGGTCGACGAGGGTGACGCGGTAGTGGATCTGCTCGCCCGCGGGCAGGCCGCGCAGGGCGGTCGTGCCGGTGAAGTCCGTGTCCGCGCCGATCAGCGGCCCGAGGTGGCGGCGCGCGTGCCGGAAGGACTCGGTCGCCGAGGTCTCCACCAGCATCCGCGCCGGCCGGTCCGAACGCACCCACACCAGGCCGGAGGAGGCCGTGACGTCACCCGCCTGCACACCCCACTCGGCCCTGGGCCGGCCCGACAGCGCGAACGCGGGGGCGGCGAGACCGGTGCCGCCGAGGGTGAGCGCCGCCGACGCGGCGAGCGAGCCGCGCAGGACGCTGCGCCGGGCGGGGGAGGGGGAGGAGCCGGGCACGGGAAGGGACATGAAAAGGCCTCCGGGGTCGGGTCGTTCCGGTCGTGGACGGTGCGCCGCCCCGTGCCTCACGACCGGGGCGCCGCCCCATGCCTAACGGCCGGGTGAGGCGCCCGCACGAACCCCGCGTGAACAGATCGCGCCTCACCCCCTCCCGTACGCCTCCGCCGCCAGCCTGATCCCGGTCCCGATGGCCGAAGGCGCCAGGTGCGCGTACCCGATGACGAGCCGTACGTCCCCGTCCGCAGGCCGCGCCGTGCCGTACTCCTCCAGGGGCCGCAGCGCCACCCCGGCCTCCGCCGCCCGCGCCAGGAACCGCTCCGGAGGCCCGAACCGCCCCGGTACGCGCGCGATGACGTGCAGTCCGGCCGCGATGCCGCTCACCCGGGTGCCGGGCAGGTGCTCGGCGAGCGCCGCGAGCAGTGCGTCCCGCCGCTCCCGGTAGGCGCGTTGGCAGCGGCGCAGCTGACGGTCGTATCCGCCGCGCGTCACGAACTCCGCGAGGACGGCCTGGTCGAGTACGGGATTGCCGAGGTCCATCGTCCGCTTGCGCTCCACGACCTCGTCGAGCAGCGCCTCCGGCACGAGCATCCAGCCGAGCCGCAGCCCGGGTGCCAGCGACTTGCTGACGGAGCCGGTGTAGGCGACCCGTTCGGGGTCGAGGCCCTGGAGCGCGCCGACGGGGGCCCGGTCGTAGCGGAAGTCGCCGTCGTAGTCGTCCTCCAGGACGTACCCGTCCACCGAGCGCGCCCAGTCGAGGAGCGCGGCCCGGCGCTCCGCCGACCAGCTGATGCCGGACGGGAACTGGTGCGAGGGCGTCACGACCACCGCCCGTATCCCGGAGTCGGCGAGCGGCCCGGGACGCAGCCCCTCCTCGTCCAGCGGCAGCCACACCGTCTCCATGCCGGTGGAGGCGAACAGCCGTCCGTGCTCCGGGCTGCCGGGATCCTCGATCCCGACCCGGCGCAGTCCACGCGCGCGCAGGACGAAGCCGAGGAGCGTCGACGCCTGGGCCACGCCCGAACAGACCACGAGCCGCTCCGGATCGGCGACCACGCCCCGCCGCCGCGTCAGCATCGCGGCCAGCGCCGTGCGCAGTTCGGGGAGCCCGCGGGGGTCCGGGTAGCCGAGCGCCGGGTGGGGGAGCCGTGTGAGCACGGACCGCTGCGCCGCAGCCCACGCGCTCCTGGGGAACAGCGACAGGTCGGGGGTCCCCGGGCGGAAGTCCACCCGGACTCCCGGTGCCCCGGCGGCCAGGTCGCGGGCCCCGCGCACCGCCGCCCGGGCCGCGCCGCCCACCCAGGTCCCCGCGCCCCGGTCGCTGCGCAGATAGCCCTCGGCCGTCAGCTGTTCGTACGCCTCGGTGACGAGCCCCCGCGAGACGCCGAGGTCGGCCGCGAGCTCACGGGTCGACGGCAGCCGCGTCCCGGCCGCGAGCCGCCCCGAACGCACCGCCTCCCGCAGCGCCTCCTGGAGGGCTCGCCCCCGCCGCCGCGTGGGAGCCCCGACGGCCGGCAGGAGCAACTCCCAGGCCGCCTGTCCCTGACTCGCCATGTCACATGGCCCTTCTCGCCGCCCCGCGCCGGGTCCCTCGGTCCGCCCCGGTCGGGACCCATGATGCCGGGGCCCGTGACGCGGCAGCTACGTCGATCGGGTGCATCGGCGGTGTGGCGTCCGCCCGTTCCGGGGCGGGTCGACTGCCATGGACGGGTGAGGGGACGCACGGGCAGCGGGCTGTTGGCACGGATCGCGAACCGGCGCGAGGCCCGGCGCGGGAGCCGGCGCCGAGGTGCGGGCGACTCCGCCGCGGGCCGTTCGGGCCGCTCGCAGTGGCCCGTGCTCGCCGTGGCCGTGCTGCCCGGTCTGGCCGCGATGGTGGCGCTGCTCTTCACCTGGCGGGAAGTGCGGGTCACGGAACAGGGCCAGCTCACGAGCCGGTTCAACGACGCGATCACCAACCTCGGCTCCCCGTCGCTCGACGTGCGGTTCGGCGGGATCTACGCCCTCGAACGCATCATGCAGGACTCGCCGCGCGACCAGCCGAGGGTCGTCCAGGTCCTCTCGGCGTACGTGCGCCGCCACGCGAGTGTCCCGGCGACCGGCTTCGCGAAGGAGCCGGAGGAACCTCGGGAGGGACAGGAGGCACCCGACCACCGACGCCCGGCGACGGACGTGACCGCCGTGGTGAACGTCCTGGCCCACCGCTCCCCGGGGCACGACGGCGACGCCCCGGTCGACTGGAGCCGGGCGGACCTCCGGGGCCTGCTTCTGACCACCTGGGCCGTCGAGGACATCGCGAAGCTGCCCGAGGTCGGGGCGTTCCCGCGCGCGCGTGCCCCGTTCGCCTACGTGAACCTGGAGGGCGCGGACCTGCGTCACGCCAACCTGTCAGGCGTCGACCTGCGGAGCGCGTTCGCCGCCGAGTCCAACCTGAGGCAGACCCAGCTTCTCCGCGTCGACCTGCGCGAGGCCGATCTGAGCCTGGCCGACCTGACCGAGGCGAACGTGATCGACACGGACCTGTCCGGAGCGGACCTCAGCGGCGCGATCCTGCGGGGAGCGTTCCTGGGGGTCCTGGACACGCCTTCCGCCGTCGAACCGTCCGATCTGTCCCGTGCCGTGCTCTGGGACGCGGATCTCACCGGCGCGAACCTCGGCGGAGCGACGCTGACGGGAGCGATCCTCGCGGATGCCGATCTGACGGGCGCGTCCCTGGTCGGCGCCCACCTGCGGGGCGCCAGGTTCAGCGCGGCCGACAGATCGCTGCAGGCAGAGGTCGTCGTCGGCACCGTGGCGGAGAGCGCGAACCTGACCGGTGCCGACCTGACCGGTGCCGACCTGCACGGAGCGGACCTCCGCGAGGTGAACCTGACCCGGGCGGATCTCACGGGGGCGGACCTCACCGGAGCGGACCTCAGGGGGGCCAGGACGACCGGAGCCAGGCTGACCGGCGCACGCACCGAAGGGGCCCGCGGGTTGCCCGGCTCCGACGCGCCGGACTGACCCGGACCGGCGACCGGACCCCCTCCCCGGATGCCGGGGGCCGCCTACCGCCACACGTCCAGGGACAGGTGCCCGGACAGCGCGCGGAGGAAGTCCGGCGCGTCGAACAGCGCGCCGGCCGAGGCGACGCCGGTCGTGCGGGTCCGGCCGGTGAGGATCCGGTGGACCGCCTCCACCGCGAGCGGCGCGCTGACGGCGTAGATGTCCTGCCCGGCGGCGACGGCCCGGCGTTCCGCGTCCCCGGAGCGCACGACGACGTCCACGAGGAAGGTCTGCGCGGACCGGCCGCGCGCGTCCACGGCGGCCGGTGCCGACGCGTCCGGCGCCGACAGGTCCCGGGCCGCCTCGACCGCCATGTACGTGCGTACCTCGGGCACCTCGAGATGGCTCGGGACGGTCACCACGTCGGCCATCGTGAACTCGCCGATGACGGGCCGGGTGCCCAGGGGAGCGGGGAAGGCCCACTCCACGACCGAGGACGCGTCGTCGTGGTACTCCAGTTGCCCGCCGGTGTAGCGGACGTGCCGCCCGTTCCGCCGCTCGCGGGAGACCTTGCCCGCCGCGAGCGTGCCCGCCGTGGGGTGCCAGCTGCTCAGCCCGTAGGCGACGTGCACCTCGTCGGCGGCCGTCCAGTCGCCCATGGCCGTGGTGGCGAGGAGGTCGCCGAGACCGCCGTAGAAGGCCATCGCCGGGACGACGACCGTGCCGGCGGCGCGGGCCCGGTCGGCGAAGCGGGCGAAGGTGTCGGCGTTGGCCTCGATCTCGGCGGCCACGTCCACGTACGGGATCCCCGCGCGCAGTGCGGCCTCGATCACCGGGGCGACGGTCACGGCGAACGGCCCGGCGCAGTTGACGACGGCCGCCGCGCCGGCCGCCGCGCGGTCGAGCGAGGCCGGGTCGTCGACCGACGCCGGGCGGACGTCGAGCCCCTCGTACGACGCGGCGAGCGCCCGCAGCCTGCCGGTGTCGCGGCCGGAGAGCACCGGGACGAAGCCCCGCTCCAGGAGTTCCGCCACCACGAAGCGCCCGGTGTGACCGTACGCCCCGAACACCACGACCCGCTGACCCGATCCCATGACTTCTCCCGCCGTTCCCGGTCATCGCATGCCCGGTTGTCGAATGTTGAACTACCCCCATCCTGGCGGCCGGTGACGGCGACCACGAGTGTCCGGAACGACATCCCCCGTACAATTACGGACATGAGGACGCTCGCACTGGCCGTCACCGACGGCATGCTGCACTTCGAACTCTCCCTCGCGTACGAGGTGTTCGGCTCCGCCCCGGACGCGGTGGACGTGCCCTGGTACGACGTGACCCTCTGCGGGCCCGGCCCCGCGCGCGTGGAGCGGTTCCGCATGGAACCCGACCACGGGCTCGACCGGCTCCCGTACGCGGACACCGTGATCGTCCCCGGCTGGGCCGACGTCGACGAGGAACCGCCCGCCGACCTGGTCGACGCCGTGCGCGCGGCCCACGAGGCAGGCGCGCGCGTGGCCTCCCTGTGCACGGGCGCGTTCGTCCTGGCCGCCGCCGGCCTCCTCGACGGCCGACGCGCCACCACCCACTGGGCGCACACCGAGGCCCTCGCCGCGCGGTACCCCCGCGTCGAGGTCGATCCGGACGTCCTCTACGTGGACAACGGCAGCGTGCTCACCTCCGCCGGCAAGGCCGCCGCGATGGACCTCTGCCTCCACCTCGTCCGCCTCGACCACGGCTCGGCGGTCGCCAACACGGCCGCCCGCCGCCTGGTCGTGCCCCCGCACCGGGACGGCGGCCAGGCCCAGTTCGTCACCGCCCCCGTACCCACCCGGGAGGACCACCCGCTCACCGAGCTGCTGCCCTGGGCCGTCGAACGGCTCCACCAGCCGCTGACCGTGGAGGACCTGGCCCGCCGGGCGCGGATGAGCTCGCGCCACCTGGGCCGCCACTTCCGCGCGGCGACCGGCACCACCCCGCTGCAATGGCTCCTCACCCAGCGGATCCGGCGCGCCCAGGAGCTCCTGGAGGCCACCGACGACAGCGTCGACGCCATCGCCGAGGCGACCGGCATGGGCACCGCCACGACCCTCCGCCGCCACTTCAACCGCACCGTCGGCGTCCCGCCGGACACCTACCGCCGCACCTTCCGCTCCCGGACGCACCCCGTACCCGGTGGGAAGTGGTCCCCGATGGCGTGACGGAAGTGGACCTTAAACAGGGCCGCGCCGGTTCATAGCGTCGGAGGCATGAACGCGAACGCCTTGCGCGGGGTCCTCCTGGTGACCCTCGCCTACGCCCTCGTCGGTGCCTCCTTCACCGCCAACAGCCTGCTCGGCGCCTATCCGTACGCGGGAGGACAGGCGCTCCGGTACGCCGCTGCCTGCCTGCTGCTCCTTCCGCTGCTCGGCCGCGGCGGACTCGCCCCGCTGCGGCTCCTGACCCCGCGTCACTGGCTGCGGCTCGCCGCCCTCGCGGCCGTCGGCATGGTCGGATTCAACCTCGCCGTCCTCGCCGCCGAGCGGACCGCCGAGCCCGCCGTCCCCGGCGTCCTGGTCGGCTGCGCCCCCGTCGTCGTCGCCGTCCTGGTCCCGCTGACCGAGGGCCGCAGGCCCGCTCCCGCCGTGCTGTACGGGG
The DNA here is from genome assembly GCF_043077765.1 of Streptomyces sp. NPDC015661. Lineage (NCBI taxonomy): Bacteria > Bacillati > Actinomycetota > Actinomycetes > Kitasatosporales > Streptomycetaceae > Streptomyces > Streptomyces sp. NPDC015661. The sequence goes on from NZ_JBIBST010000011.1 coordinate 131,452, forward strand.
CGCTGCTCGTCGCCGCCGGTGCCTTCACGGTGCAGGGCTGGGGGCGGACGGACCCGGCCGGGATCGGCTGGTCGGTGGCGGCGCTCGCGGGCGAGGTGGGCTTCACCGTCCTCGCCGTCCCGGTCCTGCGGATCCTGGGGCCGAAGCTGCTGACGGCCGCCGTGTGCGGGATCGGGGCGGCCGAGGCGGCGCTCGTCGGCCTGGTCGTGGACGGCGCGGGCTTCGTGCGGATGCCGACGGCCGTGGAGGCGGGCGCTCTGGTCTGGCAGGCGGCCCTGGCCACGGTCGTCGGATTCGTCCTCTTCTACATGGGCGTCCAGCGCGTCGGCATGGAGAGGGCCACTCTCTACACCGGGGCCATCCCGATCGCCGCCGCCCTGAGCGCCGCGGTGGTCGGAGGCGGCGTCTTCGGCCTCCCGCAGGCGGCCGGCAGTCTCCTCGTGGGCGCGGGCGCCGCCCTGGGCACCGGCCTGTTCACGAGGTCGCCCCGGCCCCTCTCAGCGGCTGCCGTCCAGGATCACGCGCGCGACGAGAGCCGGGTCGTCGTTCATCGGCACGTGCCCGCAGCCGGGCAGCCGGACCAGGCGCGCGGCGGGCAGGGTGTGCTTGGCGCGGACGCCCTGGCGCCGCAGCAGCAGCCGGTCGCGGCTGCCCCAGGCGACGGTGACGGGAACGGCGGGGACGTCGTCACGGAAGAGGGCGGTCCGGCCGGCGGCAAGGGTCTGGTGGAAGCCGGTGGCCTCGCGCAGCGCCAGCGTCTCGGCGACGACGGCCTCGGGTGACCGGCGGCCGGGCCGCGCGTAGATGGTGCTGGTGAGCACGGTGCGCCCGGCGGCGGTGCGCGAGAGGCGTTCGATCACCGGAACGGGCAGCGACAGGGCGGCGCCCCGCATGGCCCGCAGCGTTCCGAAGGCGTACCGCCGCTCGCCCTCCGACCAGAACCCGGCGGGGGAGAGGGCGGTGACCGAGCGCACCAGCTTCTCCCGGCCCAGCTCCAGGGCGAGCAGCCCGCCGAGCGAGTTCCCCGCGACGTGCGGCCGCTCGAAGCCGACGGCGCCGCAGAAGGCGCCGAGCACGGGGACGACGGTGGACAGGTCGTACGGGACGCCCTCCGGCAGCCCGTCGGAGGCCCCGAAGCCGGGCAGGTCGACGGCGATCACCTCACGTTCGGCGGCGAGGACGTCGAGGACGGGTTCCCAGGCCTGCCAGTGGTGCCCGATGCCGTGGAGCAGCAACAGCGGCTCGCCCGCGCCCCGCCGCTCGTACGCCATGGACGTGGTGCGGCGACCCGCCGGGGTCTCGATCGTGAACGCGATCCGTGCGGGCATGCGGGCTCCTCGGTTCCTCGTGAAGCGCTTCGTGAACACCGGTCGGCGCCACCTTTTAGACGTCCCGTCAGCAAGAATTACCGCTCAGTAGCCAGGAGTTCAAGACGGGAGCCGGAAACTGGACACGGCCGGTGGCGTGGGCTGGGATGGACGCGTGCCCACCGACATCCCCGCAGCCCTTCCGACCGACACCCTCACCGAACTCTTCGAGGAGCACCGCCCGATGCTCCTCGGCGTCGCCTACCGGATGCTCGGCCGCACCGCCGACGCCGAGGACGTCGTCCAGGAGGCCTGGCTGCGCTGGACCGCCGCCGACCGGGACACCGTCCGCGAACCGCGCGCCTTCCTCGTACGGATCACCACCCGGCTCGCCATCGACCGGCTCCGCCAGGCGCAGGCGCGCCGCGAGTCCTACGTCGGCCCCTGGCTCCCCGAACCCCTCGTCACCGACTTCGGCCCCGCCACCCCCGACAGCGCCGAGCGCGCGCTGCTCGCCGACTCCGTCTCGCTCGCCGTCCTCGTGGTGCTCGAATCCCTCTCCCCGCTGGAACGGGCCGTCTTCGTGCTCCGCGAGGCCTTCGGCTTCCCGTACGGGGAGATCGCCACCGCCCTCGACCGCTCCGAGGCGGCCGTGCGCCAGCTCGCCGGACGCGCCCGGCGCCACGTCGACGAGGGCAGGCCGCGCTACGATGTCGACCCGGCCGAGCGCCGCGACCTCACCGAACGCTTCCTCTCCGCCGCCGCCGGCGGCGACATCGGCGAGCTCCTCGCGCTCCTCGCCCCGGACGTGCGGCTCGTCGGCGACAGCGGAGGCAAGTCCAAGGCGCCGCTGCGGATCATCGAGACCGCCGACAAGGTCGGCCGCTTCCTCGCCGCCGTCGCCCCGGACTCGTGGGCCGGGTACGCGGTCCGCTTCCTGGAGCTCAACGGCGCCCCGGCCGTGCTCGTCCTCATCGACGGGAAGCCCGACACCGTCTTCCAGGTCGAGACGCACGACGGACTCGTCCAGTGCGTCTACATCCACCGCAACCCGGACAAGCTCCAGGGCCTCGCGGACCTCCTCGACGCCTGACGCCGATCACGCCATCCGGCCGGATCTCGCCCCGCCTCCCCTCCCGGGAGGCGGGGCCTTTTGCTGCGCGGGCCTCACGAGGGCGCGAACGTCCTGTGAACGATCTAGGTCAGAGGGTCACATTCAGGGGCGTCCGACGGAGGATTGGTCTTGACCAAGGGGGTGCCTCGCCTTATGGTCGCAGAGTTAGTGCAGGAACCTTTAATAAACAAGGGCGCGGAAAAACGCCGCGGGACACGGCGAATTGCGGAGGATCAGGGTGGGGACCACGCAGCTGGCATCGGTACCGGAACCGAAGTACCAGCACCTCAAGACAGTGATCGGCGAAGCGCTCGACTCGGACTTCGCCGTCGGGGAGATCCTCCCCAACGAGCGCGAGCTCGCGGCCCGCTTCGGCGTCGCCCGCGCCACGCTCCGCCAGGCCCTGGAACAGCTGGAGCTGGAGGGCCGCCTGCAGCGCCGCCGCGGCGTCGGCACCACGGTCGCCCCGCCGCGCGTCGGCGTCGACGTCTCCACCACCCAGCACACCTGGCCCGGTGTCGGCGACGACGCCTGGCAGCCCCAGGACTCCGCGGCCGACGTGGCCCCGGCCGCCGTCGCCCGCGTCCTGGAGACCGGCACCGACGAGCAGGTGCACGTCGTGCGCCGCATCCGGATCAGCCAGGGCCAGCCGGTCGCGGCCGAGCTGCTCTACGTGCCGGCCGGATCCGTCCCGGGCCTCAGCGCCATCGACGCGCCCGCCGGTCCCGCCCGCGCCCGCGCCGTGCTCCGCGAACTCCAGCACCTCGTCCTCGACGGCCAGGACCGCTCCGTGGAGCTCGGCTCCGCCCGCGCCGACGACGCCAAGGAACTCGACCGGCTGCCGGGCGCACCCGTCCTCGTCGTGACGACCCGCTACCTCTCCGCCGGGCGCACCGCCGCCGTCTCCGTGGCCACCTACCGCGCCGACACCTGCCGCCTCACCTTCGGCGACTCCGTCGACCTGGTCATGGCCTCGTAACACCCCACGCCCCCAGGCACCGGCCCGTCACCAGGAGGACAACCCCTAGCGGCGGGCCGTCACCGTGCCGTCGACGGCGAACAGCTGCTCCTCGACGTGGTCGAGGGCGAGCCGCAGGGCGCCCGTGCCCACCGCGGCCTCGCCGAGCAGGGACAGCACCACCCGGGGCGGACGCAGACAGAACCGCGCCAGCTCCTCGCGCAGCGGCTGGAGCACCCCGTCGAGGCCGGCCGCCCAGCCGCCGACGACCACCAGCTCGGGGTCGATGGCGAGCACCAGGGCCGCCACGTCGTGCACGAGGCGCTGGATGAACCGCTCCACCGCCGCCTGTGCGCGCGCGTCGCCCTTGCGGGCCAGCGCGAAGACCTCCGCGACCGCCTGCTCGTCCAGCGGGTGCAGCGGCTCGTCCGTGGTCGACAGGAGATGCTCGGGCGTGACGCCCCGGCCCAGCAGGTGCAGCGCCCCGATCTCCCCGGCCGCTCCGCCGAAGCCGCGGTGCAGCCGGCCGCCGATCAGCGAACCGGCCCCGGGGCTCAGACCGGCCAGGACGAAGACGATGTCGTCGGAGTCGGTCGCGGCACCCTTCCAGTGCTCGGCGACCGCCGCCGCGTTGGCGTCGTTCTCCACGATCACCGGGCAGCGGAACGAGCGCCTCAGCCGCTCGCCGAGCGCGAGGCCCGTCCAGCCGGGCAGTGCCGTACCGAGGCGCACCGTGCCGTCGGCCTCCACGATGCCGGGCGTGCCGACGCCGACGGCCCGCAGATTGGACCGGGCGACCCCGGCCCTGCGCAGCACATCGGCCACGACCGTACGCACCCGGTCGAGGCGCTCGTCCTCGGGTGCCGTCTCCGACACCTCCCGGGACCCGGCGCCGATGATGCGCCCGTCCAGACCGGAGAGCAGGGCGGCCACGCGGTGGGGGCCGATCTCGATGCCGAGCAGATGGCCTGCCTCGGCCCGGAAGCGGAACCTCCGTGCCGGACGCCCCTGCCGCCGGGTCTCGCCCTCCTCGGGCGCCGACTCGACGACGAGACCGCCCTCCATGAGGCCCTCGACGACCCCCTCGACCGTGGGCCGCGACAGGCCCGTGATCCGGGTCAGATCCGTGAGCGTGGGCGCGTCGGCGCCCCGCAGCGCATGGAGTACCACCGCGGAGTTGATCCGCCGCAGCAGAGACGGATCCCCGCCGGTCAGCCGCCCCACCGTGTGTCCTCCCAGCTCGTGCGCTTCTCAGGCGGATGGTACTCAATGGGTCGGCATGCGGCGAGTGCCGCCCCCGCGGCGGACCCGGCGGGATCGCACCCGCCTCCTGACGCGACGCCAACTGTCAGTGCCGGCCGCTTTACTGTCCCCATGACCACGGCAGGGCACCTGGCGACCATCGACTTACTCCGCACCCGCGCCTTCCCGGCGCCACCGGAGCGATCCGGATCCGTCGACAGCGGCCCCGGCTTCCACGTCGGGGAGCTCGCGACGAGCGAGGACTTCTGGGAGGACGACGGCACCCGCAGGCTGCTCGTCGAGGAGCAGTACGAGGCGGAGCGCGACGGACTCGCCGCCCTGCTCACCGCGCGCTGGGGCCCGCCGCGGGAGCTGAGCCTGTGGTCCGTCCTGGAGCGGAGCATGGACGGGGAGGAGATGCCGGAGCCGTGGCCGACCCTCAGCTGCCACACCCCGCACCTGAAGCTGTGGCGGGCGGAGGGACGGTGGACGGGCCTCGGCGTCTCCCAGTGGGACAAGGAGCTGCCGTTCCAGCTCCTCGCCGTGATCACCGAGATCGACCCACCCGACGAGGCCTAGGCCTCTGCCGCCGCCCGCAGCCGGGCGAACTCCTCCGCCATCGTCGCCGCCGTCCAGTGGGCGTTGAGCCCGCTCGGGTTGGGCAGCGCCCAGATCCGGGTGGATCCGATCGTCCGGTCCTGCGGCCCGATCGCGGCCTTCGGCTCCCCGAAGGCCGTGCGGTACGCCGTCACCCCGACGACCGCGAGCCAGCGCGGCGCGAGGCGTTCCACCTTCTCCACGAGCAGCCGCCCGCCCTCGCGGTACTCCTCGCGGCTCAGCTCGTCGGCCCGCGCGGTCGCCCGCGCCACCATGTTCGTGATCCCGAGCCCGTACGAGAGGAGCTCCTCCTGCTCGTCCGGCCGCAGCTGCCTCGGCGTGAACCCGGAGAGGTGCAGCACCGGCCAGAAGCGATTGCCCGGCCGGGCGAAGTGGTGGCCCGTCGCCGCCGTCATCAGACCCGGATTGATCCCGCAGAAGAGCACGGAAAGGCCGCCCGCGACCACGTCGGCAACGACGCGGTCGCGGGCGGCCTCCAGCTCCTGCTGAGTGAACCGGGGGTTCCGGGTCAGAGGATCGCGCCGGGGGTGTAGGCGGCGGCCTCCGGGTGCTGCTTGAGGATCTCCTCGATACGGGAGACCACCGACGCGACCTGGTCGGCGGCGGCGCCCGTGAAGGACAGCTTGTCCGCCATCAGCTCGTCGAGCTGCGCGCGGTCCAGCGGGATCCGCTCGTCGGCGGCCAGCTTGTCGAGGAGCTCGTTGCGCTCGGCGCCCTGCTCGCGCATGGCGAGGGCGGAGGCGACGGCGTTCTCCTTGATGGCCTCGTGGGCGACCTCGCGGCCCACGCCGGCGCGCACCGCGCCCATGAGGACCTTGGTCGTCGCCAGGAAGGGCAGGTAGCGGTCGAGCTCACGGGCGACGACGGCCGGGAAGGCGCCGAACTCGTCGAGCACGGTGAGGAAGGTCTCCAGGAGGCCGTCGAGCGCGAAGAACGCGTCCGGCAGCGCGACGCGGCGGACCACGGAGCAGGACACGTCGCCCTCGTTCCACTGGTCGCCCGCCAGCTCGCCGGTCATCGAGGCGTAGCCGCGCAGGATGACCATCAGGCCGTTGACGCGCTCGCAGGAGCGGGTGTTCATCTTGTGCGGCATCGCCGAGGAGCCGACCTGGCCGGGCTTGAAGCCCTCGGTGACCAGCTCGTGGCCCGCCATCAGGCGGATCGTCTTGGCGATCGAGGACGGCGCGGCGGCCAGCTGCACCAGGGAGGTGACCACGTCGTAGTCGAGCGAGCGCGGGTAGACCTGGCCGACCGAGGTGAAGGCGTGCGCGAAGCCGAGGTGACCGGCGATCCGCTGCTCGAGCTCGGCCAGCTTGCCGGCGTCGCCGCCGAGCAGGTCCAGCATGTCCTGTGCGGTGCCGACCGGGCCCTTGATGCCGCGCAGCGGGTAGCGGCCGAGGAGCTCCTCCAGGCGGGCGTAGGCCACGAGCAGCTCGTCCGACGCCGTCGCGAAACGCTTGCCGAGGGTGGTCGCCTGGGCGGCGACGTTGTGCGAGCGGCCGGCCATGACCAGCTCCGCGTACTCGGCGGACAGCTTGCCGAGGCGGGCGAGGACGGCGACCGTGCGGTCCCGCATCAGCTCCAGGGAGAGCCGGATCTGCAGCTGCTCGACGTTCTCGGTGAGGTCGCGCGAGGTCATGCCCTTGTGGACGTGCTCGTGGCCGGCGAGGGCGTTGAACTCCTCGATCCGGGCCTTCACGTCGTGCCGGGTGACCTTCTCGCGCTCGGCGATGGAACCGAGGTCGACCTGGTCGAGAACGCGCTCGTAGTCGGCGAGGGCGGCGTCCGGAACCTCGATCCCGAGGTCCTTCTGCGCACGCAGCACGGCGAGCCACAGCTGACGCTCCAGCTTCACCTTCTGCTCGGGGGACCAGAGGACGGCGAGCTCCGCGGAGGCGTAGCGGCCGGCCAGAACGTTGGGGATGCGGGGCTTCGCAGTCACAGCAGTCACGTGGACAGAGTTTACTGGTGGTTTCTGCAGGCCAGCGCCACGGTCCGGTGTGGAGCTTGCTACGAGACGCAGGTCACGCGCGCGCGTGGGCCGGCCGCTACCGGTCGGCCGGGGGCTCGTACGGCAGCAGCTCGGGGCGCTTGGGCGGGCGGCCGTCCCCCGAGGAGCGGCCGGTCAGACGCCGTCCGATCCACGGCCCCAGGTGCTCCTTGGCGAAGCGGGCGTCCGCGATCCGCCGGCTCGCCCAGCCGGGCCGTGCGGCCGCGGGAAGCGGCGAGCGCCAGTCCTCCTCGGGCGCCAGGCCGAGCGTCTGCCACACGGCCTCGGCGACCCGCCGGTGCCCGTCCGCCGTCAGATGCAGCCGGTCCACGTCCCAGAGCCGGGGGTCGCCGAGCGACGGAGCCCCGTACAGGTCGACGACCAGGGCGCCGTGCTCGGTGGCGAGCCCGTCGATGTGGGCGAACAGCTCCTCCATCCGGGGCCGGAAGCGCTCCATGACCGGGCCGTTGCGGCCGGGGCTGCGCATCAGGACCAGCTGCCCGCAGGAAGGTGTGAGGCGTTCCACTGCCTCGGTCAGCAGGTCCCGCACCCGGACCATGTCGACCTTCGGGCGGAGGGTGTCGTTGAGCCCGCCGACCAGGGTCACCACATCGGCCTTCATCCCTGCGGCCAGGTCGACTTGCTCGTCGACGATCTGGCCGATGAGCTTGCCGCGCACGGCCAGATTGGCGTAGCGGAAGCCGGGGGAGCGGGCGGCGAGCCGGCCCGCGAGGACGTCGGCCCAGCCCCGGTAGGAGCCGTCGGGCTTCAGGTCCGACATACCCTCGGTGAAGCTGTCCCCGACGGCGACGAGACTGTTGTACGTGGCATTGATCTCCATGGCGGAGCGATCATACCGTGCGGTATGCACGGGGTGCCGTGGAGAACCCGGGAGGGGAAACCCGATGAGCGACGCGCTCCTGAGCGCCCTGGCCGAGGCCCTCGCCGATCTGGTGACGGCGGTCGAGACCTGCGACGACGAGGTCCTCGACCCGGACACGGCCGTGAAGTGGCTGGAGGCCACCTCGTACACCCTGAAGGGACTCGGTGCCGCCGATCGCCGCGCCCTCGACGGACTGTTCCGCGAGGCCGCGCTGCGGCAGCCGGCCGGCCCCAGGCGCGAGGAGCTCCTGAAGGTCTCCGAGGGCTTCGGCCTCACCGAGGACACCCACGCGGCCGCCTGCGACGCCGCCCTGGAGACCGCGCGGCGCTTCGCCGCGACCGTCCGCGACGCCGACCCCGTGACCCCCGTCCCCACCTGCCCCGGCTGGGACCTGGCGGACCTGACGTGGCACCTCGGCACCCTCCACCACTGGGCCGAACACGTCGTACGGACCCGGGCCACCACCCGCGTCCTCGCCCGCGACCTCCCCCTCGACCCGCCGACCGACCTCGCGGCCCACCCCGACTGGCTCGCCGCCGGAGCCGAGCGGTTCGCCGCCACCGCGCGCGCGGCGGACCCGGACGCCCCGGTCTGGTCGCCCGGTGCCGACCCGCACGTCCGCCACTACCCCCGCCACGTGCTCTTCGAGACCCTGGTCCACCTCGCCGACGCCGAGATCGCCCTGACCGGCGAGGCCCGCCCCCTCGGCCCCGGCATCGCAGCCGACGCGATCGACCACTTCCTCGAGAACGCCCCGTACATCCCCTGGATCGCCGAACCGCTCGCCCACCTCGACCGTGACGGAGCCGTCCTCCGCCTCACCGCCCGCGACACCGGCGCCGTCTGGACGCTCGCCCTCGGCGGGGGCGGCTTCACCTGGAACCGGGAGAGCCGGAAGGGCCGGGAGGGCCGGGAGGGCCGGGGGAACGGCGGCGCGGAGCCGACCGCCGGCGTCGAGGCCGACACCGGCGAGCTGCTGCTCCTGCTGCACCGCCGGTACGCCGCCGACGACCCCCGCTTCGCCCACACCGGCGACCGGCACCTGCTCGACGACTGGCTCGCCGCCACCGCGCTCTGACACGACGGAGGGGCCCCGGGAAGACTCCCGGGGCCCCTCAGGTCTCAGCGCGTCACGGCGCCGCCGAGCGTCCCACCAGCTCGCGCAGGACGTCCTCCATCGTCACGAGGCCCGCCGGCTTGCTCTCCTCGTCGAGCACGGCCGCCAGATGGGTCCGGCTGCGGCGCATCGCGGTGAGGACGTCGTCCAGCGGCGTCGCCGCCCGGACCCGGGCGATCGGCCGCAGCGCCGACACCGGGAACGGCAGATCGCGCGGGGTGGCGTCCAGGGCGTCCTTGACGTGCAGATAGCCCAGGATGCGGCGTTCGGCGTCGAGGACCGGGAAGCGGGAGAACCCGGTCCGCGCCGCCAGCGTCTCCAGCTCCTCCGGAGTGGTGCCGACCTGCGCGTACACGACCTTCTCCGCCGGCATCACGACGTCCCGCACGGGACGCCGGCCCAGCTCGAGGGCGTCGTGCAGTCGCTCGGCGGCCCGGTCGTCGAGGAGGCCCGCGTCGCCCGCGTCGGTGACCATCCGGGCCAGCTCGTCGTCCGAGAAGGTCGCCGAGACCTCGTCCTTCGTCTCCACCCGCAACAGCTTGAGCAGGGCGTTGGCGAAGGCGTTGATCGCGAAGATCACCGGCCGCAGCGCCCGCGCGAGCGTCACGAGCGGAGGCCCGAGGAGCAGCGCGGAACGCGTCGGCTCGGCCAGCGCGATGTTCTTCGGCACCATCTCGCCGAGCAGCATGTGCAGATACGTCGCCAGGGCCAGCGCGATCGCGAACGAGATCGTGGCGGCCACGCCGTGCGGCACGCCGACCGCGTCGAAGACCGGTTCCAGGAGGTGCTCGATGGCCGGCTCGGCGACGATGCCGAGGACCAGGGTGCAGAGCGTGATGCCGAGCTGCGCCGCCGCGAGCATCGCGGAGACGTGCTCCAGGCCCCAGATGACGCTGCGCGCCCGCCGGTTCCCGGAGTCGGCCAAGGGCTCGATCTGACTGCGGCGGACCGAGATCAGGGCGAACTCGGCGCCGACGAAGAAGGCGTTGACGACCAGCGTGAGCAGACCGATCAACAGCTGGATCGCGATCATCGGCCGGCCTCCCCGGACTCGTCCGTGTCATGCGGGGCGGGGCGTGCGGGGGCGTGCAGGAGCACGCGCGCGGCGCGCCGGCCCGAGGCGTCGACGACGTCGAGCCGCCAGTCGGCCAGCTCCACGCTGTCGCCGGCGGCGGGGATGCGGCCGAGCTCCGTCGCGAGGACGCCCGCGAGCGTCTCGTACGGGCCGTCCGGCACCCGCAGGCCGATCGTGGCCAGCTGGTCCGTACGGGCGGCGCCGTCGGCGGACCACAGCTCGCGCCCGTCCGCGTCCTCGCCGGCCCGCGCCAGGTCCGGCGTCTCGTGCGGGTCGTGCTCGTCGCGCACCTCGCCGACGACCTCCTCGACGATGTCCTCCAGGGTGACGACCCCGGCCGTGCCGCCGTACTCGTCGATGACGACGGCCATCGTCTGCTTGCCCGACAGCCGGTCGAGCAGCCGGTCCACGGTGAGCGTCTCGGGGACGAGCAGGGGCTCGCGGAGCATCTCGCCGATCCGGCGGCGGGGCCGGTCCTCGGCCGGAATCGCGAGCACGTCCTTGATGTGGGCTATGCCCACGACCGCGTCGAGGCTGCCCCGGTAGACGGGGAAGCGGGACAGGCCGGTCGCGCGGGTCGCGTTGGCGACGTCCTCGGCGGTGGCCTGCACCTCCAGCGCGGTGACCTGCACGCGGGGCGTCATCACGTTCTCCGCGGTCAGCTCCGCCAGGTTGAGGGTACGGACGAACAGCTCGGCCGTGTCCGCCTCCAGGGCGCCCTCCTTCGCGGAGTGCCGGGCGAGCGCCACCAGCTCCTGCGGGGAGCGCGCGGAGGCGAGCTCCTCGGTCGGCTCCAGACCGAGGCGGCGCAGGAACCGGTTCGCGGTGTTGTTGAGATGACTGATGAACGGCTTGAAGGCGGCCGTGAACACGCGCTGAGGGGTGCCCACCACCTTCGCGACGGCGAGCGGCGAGGAGATCGCCCAGTTCTTGGGGACCAGCTCGCCGACGACCATCAGGACGACGGTGGACAGGGCGGTGCCCAGGACGAGGGCGACCGAGGAGGCCGTCGAGGACGAGAGTCCGATCGACTCCAGGGGCCCGCTGATCAGCGCGGCGATCGAGGGCTCGGAGAGCATGCCGACGACCAGGTTGGTCACGGTGATGCCCAGCTGGGCGCCGGAGAGCTGGAAGGTGAGGGAGCGGACGGCCTTGAGCGCGCCCGCCGCCCCCCGCTCGCCGCGCTCGGCGGCGGCTTCGAGCTCGCCGCGCTCGACCGTGGTCAGGGAGAACTCGGCCGCGACGAACGCCCCGCACGCGAGAGCGAGCAGCAGCGCCACCACGAGCAGAAGCACTTCGGTCATCGGTTCACCTCCGTCCCATGATCAGTCAGCGGGAGAGGTATCGCTCGATGTCGATGGTCGGAACCAGTGCTACTGGGAGGCTCGCCCATGGGCGGACATTCACACCTTTCGGTCGTCAGGAGGAGACACCATGGTAAAGGATCGGCAAAGTGGGGTGGTGGGCGCCCTCTCCCGGTGGCTACGCGCTGAACGGCTTCACCCATCGGCGCCATTGTTCCTGCCGCTCGTACCCCGCGGCTCCCCAGGCGGCGTGCGCCGTCTCGTTCGCCACCAGGACCATCGCGTCCGCACGGCGCCCGCCGAGCGCGGCGAAACGATCCTCCGCCGCTCGCAGCAGCGCGGTCGAGATGCCCTGCCGACGGTGCGAGGGCAGCACGGCGAGCCGGTAGAGCGAGGCCCGCCAGCCGTCCCAGCCGGCGATCACGGAGCCCACGATCCGCCCGTCGGGCAGCGTGGCCAGGATCAGCGCCTCGGGGTCGCGCTCCAGGAGCCGGGTCACTCCGTGCACGTCGTCGGAGATGGACGTGCCCTCGGCGGACTCCCGCCAGAAGGCCAGGACGGCCTCCGCCTCGTCGGGGACGGCGGAGCGAATCTTCACATCGATCATGGCCGGATCCCATCATGCGGTGCGTGGACACGGCCAGGGATTACCTTCGGGCCGCGCCCAGGACGCAGGGGGAGGACGGCAGCCGCGGACCCTGTTCCGGAACGTCGAAGGAGCGGTACGAGACGAGCTCGAAGCCGGCCGCCTCGATCGCCGCCACAGGGGAGCGGGAGGTGTGACACCCGCCGAACAGCAGCGGCCAGACCGTGCGGTCGAGGCCCCGCTGCACCCGTGCGAGCCCCGGCGTGTCCGCCGCCCCGTGCTCGAAGAACCGCAGCTCGCCGCCGGGCCGCAGCACCCGCCGCAGCTCGGCCAGGACCTCCGGCACGCTCCGTACGGTGCACAGCACCAGCGAGGCCACCGCCGCGTCGAAGGCGCCGTCGCGACCCGGCAGCGCCTCGGCCGTGCCCGGCAGCACCGTCACCGGGACGGTGGCCCGGCGCGCGGCCTCCTCGGCGAGCCGGCGCAGATGGTCCTCCGGCTCGACGGCCACGACCTCCGTGACCCCGGCCGGGTAGTGCGCGAAGTTCAGGCCGTTCCCCGCGCCGATCTCGACGACCCGGCCGGAGAGCCCGGCCAGCAGCTCGGTCCGCAGGGCACCGAGCCCGCCGCGCGTGTCGGCCGAGACGCTGAACCGGGCGTAGAAGCGGGCGAACACGGGGTGGTGGACACGAGGAGTCGAGCCGGGGTGTGCCATCGCCGCTCACCTCATCCCGTCACGAAACAGAATTCGTTGCCCTCCGGGTCCCGCATGACCTGGAAGGAGCCCTGCTCGTCGGTGACCAGCTCGCCGACCGTCACCGCCCCGAGCGCCAGCACCTCCTCGGCCGCCCGCGCCGGATCCGCCACCTCCACATCGAGATGGACCCGGTTCTTCACGGCCTTGCCCTCCGGCACCCGCTGGAAGGCGATCCGTACGAACTCCGGCGGATCCACGTACGACCAGTCGGCACTCCGGTCGACGGGATCACCGCCGAGGAGCCCGGCCCAGAAGCGGACCAGCGCCGCCGGGGCGGCGCAGTCGAAGACGATCTCCTGAACTCGTGCGCGCATACCGTCAGCGTACGGAGACCGGCGCCGCCTGCGCCCCCGCGAACGCCTCCGCGTCCCACGTGCCGCCCAGCTCCGGCGCCAGCCAGCCGCCCGCGGCCGCCCGGAACTCCGCCGGGTCGAGCGCCCCCGAACCCTCCGGTACGGCTCCGAGCAGCGGAGCGCCCGCGGCCTGCGGCAGGTCCGCGAGGTTGCAGCGCGCCGCCAGGTCCGGCGCGTCCGGCCAGCTGCCGACGACGACGCCGAGCTGCTCGATCCCACGGGCCCGCAGCGCCTCGGCCGTCAGTGCGGTCGAGTTGAGCGTGCCCAGGCCGGCCGGGGCCACCACCAGGACGGGGGCGCCGAGCAGCGCGGCCGCGTCGGCGAGCGTGCCGCCCTCCTCGTCGAAGCGGACGAGGAGGCCGCCGGCCCCTTCCACGAGCACCAGGTCGTGCTCCTCGGACAGCTTCCGGGCGGCCTCGGCGACCTCCCGGGGCCCGACCGGAGCCATCCCGGCCCGCCGGGCGGCCGTCCCCGGGGCCAGCGGCTCCGGGAAACGGCCCAGCTCGGCGGAGGCCGCGGCGCCGGAGAGGCGTACGACCTCGTCCGCGTCGCCCTGCTCGTCCGGGCCGACGCCCGTCTGGGCGGGCTTGAGGACGGCGACGGTGCGGCCGGCGGCGGTGGCGACTGCGGCGACGGCCGCGGTGGTGATCGTCTTGCCGATCTCGGTGCCGGTGCCGGTGACGACGATGATGCCCATGGGGGCGTCCTTCCTTGTTCGTGAGGACGGTGCGGACGGTGCGGACGGTGCGGGTTCAGGCGCGGAAACCTCTGGCGCCGGCAAGGGCGCCGTTCCGTTGTGCCCACCCTCCCCCAAGCTCTCGGCTTCGCTCGAGCAGGGGGACCCCCATCGCCGCGGCGGAACGATTGCCCACGACGGGCGGGGCGCAGCCCACGACGGGGCTCCGTCAGCCCGCTGCCGCCGCCGCTCTTACCGCCGTGCAGATGCGGGCCAGGTCCTCGTCGCCCGTCACGTACGGCGGCATCGTGTAGATCAGGTCGCGGAACGGGCGCAGCCACACGCCCTCCCGGACCGCCGCGGCGGTCGCCGCCGCCATGTCGACCTCGTGGTCGAGCTGGACGACACCGATCGCGCCGAGCACCCGCACCTCGCGCACGCCCGGGAGGCCGGCCGCCGGGGCGAGTCCGTCCCGCAGGCCCGCCTCGATCCGCTTGACCTCGACCTCCCAGTCCTGGGAGAGCAGCAGGTCGATCGAGGCGAGGGCGACGGCCGAGGCGAGCGGGTTCCCCATGAAGGTGGGCCCGTGCGCCAGGACGGGGACCTCGCCGCGCGAGATCCCGTCGGCGACGCGGCTCGTGCAGAGCGTCGCCGCCATCGACATGTAGCCGCCGGTCAGCGCCTTGCCCACGCACATCACATCGGGGGAGACCCCCGCCCGGTCGGCGGCGAACAGGGTGCCCGTCCGCCCGAACCCGGTCGCGATCTCGTCGAACACGAGCAGCACGTCGTGCGCGTCGCAGGCCTCGCGCAGCACCCGCAGATACGCCGGGTCGTGGAAGCGCATGCCGCCCGCGCCCTGCACCACGGGTTCCACGACCACCGCGGCCAGCTCGTGCGCGTGCTCGGCGATCCGGGCCCGGAGCAGCTCCGCGTACGACTCCTCGTACGCGGCCGGCGGCGCGTCCGTGAAGACCTGCCGCTGGAGCACCCCCGACCACAGCTCGTGCATCCCGCCCTGTGGGTCGCACACGGACATCGGCTGCCAGGTGTCCCCGTGGTAGCCGCCGCGCCAGGTGAAGAGCCGCTGCTTCTCGGGGCGGCCGAGGGAGCGCCAGTACTGCAGGCACATCTTGGCCGCCACCTCGACGGAGACCGAGCCCGAGTCGCTGAGGAAGACGTGCCGCAGCGGCTCCGGGGTGATCTCCACGAGCCGGGCGGCGAGCCGGACGGCCGGCTCGTGGGTGAGCCCGCCGAACATGACGTGGCTCATCCTGTCCAGCTGGCCGCGCACCGCCTCGTTGAGCACGGGGTGGTTGTAGCCGTGGACCGCCGACCACCACGAGGACATGCCGTCGACCAACTCGTCCTGTCCCTCGACGGGTTCGGCGAGCCGGAGCCGCACCCCGGACGCGGACGCGACGACCAGCGGCTCCGCGCGGCCCGGCATGGGGCCGTACGGATGCCAGACGTGCGCCCGGTCCAGGGCGAGGAGTTCGTCGTTACGCATTCGGCGCGAGGTCCGTGCCGGCGCCCCGGCGGCGCACGGCCACCAGGTCGGTGCGGGCCTCGTCGGCGGTGCGCGCCGGAGCCGCGGAGGGCGCCGCGTGACCGCCGCAGGGACCGCAGCCGCCGCCCTCCTCCGCGTGCGAGCCGCAGCCGGCCGAGGCCTCGGAGCCGCAGCCCGCCGAGGCGGTCGAGCCGCAGCCGCCCGTCGCCCCGGCCGCGGCGAGGGCGTCCGCGCGGTGCTTGGGGAGGGTGGTCGTGCCCGCGCCCTCCACCTCGAAGCCCGCGTCCGCGATCATGTCCAGGTCGGCCTGGCCGGCCTGGCCCTCGCTGGTCAGGTAGTCGCCGAGGAAGATCGAGTTCGCGATGTTCAGCGCCAGCGGCTGCATCGAGCGCAGGTGGACCTCGCGGCCGCCGGCGATCCGCACCTCGACGTCGGGGCAGACGAACCGGACCATCGCGAGGATCCGCAGGCAGCGCTGCGGGGTGAGGTTCCACTCCTTGGCGAGCGGGGTGCCCTCGAAGGGGATCAGGAAGTTGACCGGCACCGAGTCGGAGTCGAGCTCGCGCAGCGCGTACACGACGTCGACGAGGTCCTCGTCGCTCTCGCCCATGCCCGCGATCAGACCCGAGCAGGCCGACAGACCGGCGGCGTGCGCCTTCTGCACGGTGTCCACGCGGTCCGCGTAGGTGTGGGTCTTGGTGATGTCCCCGTACGTCGCCTCGGACGTGTTCAGGTTGTGGTTGTACGCGTCGGCGCCGGCCTCCCGCAGCCGCTCCGCCTGGCCGTCCGAGAGCAGACCGAGGCAGGCGCACACCTCGACGCCCTCGTTCTGCTCCTTGATCGCCTCGATCGTCTTCCCGACGCGCTCCACGTCCCGGTCCGTCGGGCCGCGGCCGCTGGCCACCAGGCAGACCCGCTTGGCGCCGCCCGCGACACCCGCCGCCGCGGCCTGCGAGGCCTCGTCCGGCTTCAGCCACGTGTACTTGAGGATCTCGGCCTTCGAGCCGAGCCGCTGCGAGCAGTACGAGCAGTCCTCGGGGCAGAGACCGGACTTCAGGTTGACCAGATAGTTGAGCTTCACCCGGCGCCCGAACCACTGACGGCGCACCTTGCCGGCCGCCGCCACCACATCGAGCAGTTCGTCGTCGGAGGTCGCCAGCACGGCGAGCGCTTCTTCACGGGTCGGCAGCTCGCGCCGCAGCCCCTTCTCCACCAGCGTGTTCAGCAGGTCCATAACCGCAGATCCTTGCCTACCGCCCACCCCCGGGCCAAGGAGGATCCGAACAAACGCCCCCGATAGAGGTGTGTGGATGACCACATCCCGACCTCGTCGTCCTGCGGTTAGGGTCTGTGCGCTGCCTACAAAAGGATCGCCGCATGTCTCTGGCCGACGACACGCGGGCCGCGGGCCCGCGCCGCACCGCCTTCGACTGGACCGACGCCGAGGCGCGTCGCCGGGCCGAGGCCGGTCTCGTCCGGACGCTGCGAGCCCGGTCGGCCGAGTCGGACCTCCTGGACCTGGCGAGCAACGACTACCTCGGCCTCACCCGCCGCCCCGAGGTCACCGGGGCCGCGGCCGAGGCGGCCGGGCGCTGGGGCGCCGGCTCCACGGGCTCGCGGCTCGTCACCGGCACCACCCGGCTGCACACCCGCCTGGAGCGCGAACTCGCCGAGTTCTGCGGCTTCGAGGCGGCCCTCGTCTTCTCCTCCGGCTACACCGCGAACCTCGCCGCGCTCACGGCGCTCGGCGGCCGGGACTCCCTGATCGTCTCCGACGCCTCCAACCACGCCTCGATCGTGGACGGCTGCCGTCTCGCGCGCGCCGAGACCGCCGTCGTCCCGCACACCGACCCCGAGGCCGTCGCCAAGACCCTGGACGCGCACCCGGGGCGCCGGGCCCTGGTCGTCAGCGACTCCGTCTTCTCCGTCGACGGGGACAAGGCGCCGCTGCGCGAGCTCGCCGACGCCTGCCGCGCGCACGGTGCCGGACTCGTCGTCGACGACGCCCACGGCTTCGGCGTCCTCGGCGAGGGCGGCCGGGGCGCCCTGCACGAGGCGGGGCTCGCGGGCGACGAGGACGTCGTCGCGACCCTCACCCTCTCCAAGTCCCTCGGCAGCCAGGGCGGCGCCGTTCTCGGCCCGGCCCGGGTGATCGAGCACCTGGTGAACGCGGCCCGCACCTTCATCTTCGACACCGGGCTCGCCCCGGCCGCCGCGGGCGGCGCGCTCGCGGCCCTACGTCTGATCGTGGCGGAGCCGGGCCTCGCCGAGCGGGCCCGTACCGTCGCCGCGACGCTGCACCGGCTGCTCACGGAGGCCGGCCTCGCCGCGGCCCGGCCCGACGCGGCCGTCGTCTCGGTGCACGCGCCCTCCCCGGAGGCGGCGCTGCGCTGGGCGGCGGACTGCCGTGAACAGGGCCTGGCGGTCGGCTGCTTCCGGCCCCCGTCCGTCCCCGACGGCATCTCGCGGCTGCGGCTGACGGCCCGGGCCGATCTGACGGACGCGGAGATCGCGCGCGCGGTGGAAACGATCCTGCGGACCGCGCCCCAGGTCTGACGGGCCGTCGGGTGGTTCAAGGGCGGCCAAGGACAGCAGAGTTCACCGCTTCGGGCGACAGATGGGGACATATCTTGGTGGAACGCCTGCCGGGGCGGCACGATCGGTGGGACTCTGACGCGAAGCGCGATCCGGGGCGGAAGCCCCGGCGGGAAGGGACAGCGTCGCCATGGCAGACCATCAGGAAGCATCCGTCACTCTGCCGAGCGATCCCGCGTCGGTCCCCACGGCCCGGCGGTTCGTCGCGGAGGTACTCGACGGTTGGGGCCTCGGCGGGGCGGACGAGCCGGCGGACGCGATCCGCCTGATGGTCTCGGAACTGGCCACCAACGCAGTCCTGCACACCTTCGGGCAGTCGCCCACCTTCACGGTCGACGTCCGTCTGGAGCGCGAGGAGCGACTCCACATCGGCGTCACCGACAGTCACCCCCGCTGGCCCCGCCGGCTCCCGGCGGCGGTCCAGCAGGACAACGGCCGGGGCATGGTCATCATCCGCTCGCTGGCGGCGGAGGCGGGCGGCCGGCTCTCGGTCACACCGACCGAGGAGGGCGGCAAGACGGTCTGGATCACGCTTCCGTGGACTCCGGCGACCGCCTCGTACGTCTAGAACGGGACCGTGGCCCCGGCCGACCGCCCCGTACGTCCGGAACGGCCCGGGCTCCCGGCGCAGGGGTGCGGCGGCGCCACCGCACCCCTGGGGCGGGCTCAGTGCCCGGCGGTCGTCATCGGACGCGGCCGTAGTAGACCTTCGACGTCCAGATCGCGTCGAGCTTCACCCAGGATCCCGTCTTGGGCGAGTGCCAGATCTTGCCGCTGCCGGCGTAGATGCCCACGTGGTAGACGCTCCCGCCGGAGTGGAAGAAGACCAGGTCCCCCTTCTGTCTGCTGGACGCGGAGATGTGCCGGGTGTTGTTGTACTGCTGCTGCGCGGTGCGGGGCAGCGACTTGCCCGCCTGCTTGTACGCGTAGAGCGTCAGACCGGAGCAGTCGAACCTGGAGGGTCCGGCGCTCCCGTACCGGTACGGGGCTCCCTTCTTGGACGCGGCGACGCTCAGTGCCTTGTTCGCGTATGTGGTGGCTGCCTGGGCCTCGGGTGCCGCACCTGGTGCGAGCAGCGTGCCGCCGACGGCGGCGAGGGTGAGAGCCGAGACGGCTCCGGCCCGGGACAGCAGGGACGGGACGTGCATCTGCGCAGTCATGCGCAACCCTTCGTCAGCCGCCTGCGAAGGATGACCTGTCGGGTTCGGACTGGCGAAGATGCCCGGCCGCGGTTGCGGCTTCACCCCAAGGGACGGCCCCGCTGCGGAAACAGCGCGTACGTCCCGTACTGCTCGGGTCCTCCACTCCTGCCGATCCACTCCTGTCGACCAGACGTCCGGGACAGCGGCAGGACTCGGCGTCCGCCCGGACCGCCCCGCCTCGGATGGCGGGGGCTTGTCGTCGACAGGGATCTTGACCCACACCGAGGGCGAAATCCGAGCTGAAACGGCGATATGTGAGGCTCCTCACGACTGATCCATACGGGTGGACAGGCAGCCTTTGTGATCTTCGGAGGTTTGACCGACGAGCCTCGCACCAGCGGCGGAACGTCCCATTCCGCCAGATGCGTACACCTGTTGCGCAACTCGCCCCGCACATATGTCGACTCGTCGACTACGCCGAACGGGGGAGCGATTCTGCGATCCGTGTCGGCCGACCGGACCTCGACACGACATGCCGGAATGTCAACTCGCCCGAGTGCGGGGGACGGTGACGCGGTCGGCGCGGCGCTCGCCGTCCAACACCCGTAGGGCGCGCGCCAGGGTGTCCGCGTGGACCTCGCTCTCGCCCCGCATATGCATGAGTGTCAGCGCCTCGCGCAGCGCCACCGCGCGCCCCACCAGGGCCTGTGCCGCGCGCAGCGCCCCATAGGTATGCGTACCCCTGGATGGGTTGATCTTCCCGAGGAGGTCGACGACTTCGAGGTACGCGTCGATCAACTCGCCCTCGGCGCGGGTCAGCGCGGGGAGCGGCGGAAGTTCGGGCACCACGGCCGGCTCACCGCGCCGCGCCGGTGTCGCGCCGGCTCGTGATCACGTGGTCCACCAGTCCGTACGCGACGGCCGCGGGCGCGTCCAGGACGCTCAGGCGGTCGATGTCGGCGTCGATCCGCTCCCGGCTCTGCCCGGTGTACTCGGTGAGCATCCCGGCCACCAGATCGCGCAGCCTGAGCAGTTCGCGCGCGTGGATGTCGAGGTCGCTCGGCTGTCCCTGGAGGGGCTCGTCCATGGCCGGCTGCCGGAGGGTGATCCGGGCTCCCGGGAGGACCAGCCGCTTGCCGGGGGCGCCGGCGGCGAGCAGGACGGCGGCGGTGGACGCGGCCTGGCCCAGGCAGGTGGTCTCCACGTCGCAGGAGAGCGTCCGCATCGTGTCGTGGATCGCGGTCATGGCGCTGATCGAGCCGCCGGGGGAGTTGATGTAGAGCGAGATGTCCTGGCCGGGGGCCGCGTAGTCGAGGTGCAGGAACTGCGCGATGACGTCGTTGGCCGAGGTCTCGTCGATGGGTGTGCCGAGGAAGACGATCCGGGCTTCGAGGAGTTTCGAGTACGGATCGAGGGTCCGGGTTCCGAAGCTGGTCCGCTCCGTGAACTCGGGCAGAACGTAGCGGGCGTCCATGGCTGAGCACCTCCAGCTGTCTGTAAAAAATGTACAGGACGTACAGACCGTAAGATGAGGAGCATGACCTACGAGATCCCGGTGACGCAAGCGCGGGCTGAGCTCGCCGACCTCATCAACCGCGTCGTGTACGGCGGCGAGCGCGTCGTCGTCACCCGCCACGGGAAGCCGCTCGTCGCCCTGGTCTCCGCCGCTGACCTGGAAGAACTCGAAGCGGCGGAGAAGCCCGCCGACGAGCAGGTGGTCAGCTCGCTCTCCGGCCTCCACCCGGTCGACTCCGCTCCCGGCGAACAGCGCCGCTTCGGCATCGCCGCCCACCACCAGGAGCCCGGCGCCTCCTGACCGGGGCGCGCGCGAGCGCGAGCCCGGCGCCTCCCGACCCGGGAAGCGAAGGCCGCACGGCAAACGAAAGCCGCACGGCAAAAACGAAAGCCGCGCACCCCCGTCCGCTACAGCGGGGGTACGCGGCCGTTCTCGGGTGCGGGTCTCAGCCCACCGGCACCGGTGCGGGCTCCGTCGAGGGGGCCGCTTCCGCGCGGCGCCGGGCGCCGAGCGCGGTCGCGGCCAGACCCGCCACGGCCCAGAGGGAGAGGACGAGCAGCGGGCGGCCCGCCGCCGCGCCGTCGAAGGCGGACACCGACCGGAGGGCCGAGCCCCCGGCGCCCGGCGGCAGCCACTGGCCGAGGGCGCCGACCCCGGTGGGCAGCATCTGCGGGGCGCTCGACATCCCCGAGAAGGCGTTGCCGAGCAGGATGGTCAGGGCTGCCGCGAGCCCGAATCCGGGCTTGCCGAGCAGGGTGGCGAGTCCCGCGAAGGCCGAGCCGATCGCCAGGACGGTCAGACCGAGCACCCCGGCCTCGGCCCACCAGTCGCCCGTGAGTGCCCCGAGCCAGCTGTCGGCGAGCGTCGCGCCGACGACCCCGGCGAGCGCCGCCGCGCCCACGAGCGTCGCGGCCGCCCCGGCCCCGCGCAGGCCGAGCAGGACGGTGGTGACGCCCGTGGCCGCGCCGATCAGGGCGAGGGGCAGCAGGCTCGCGCCGAGTACGGCGCCGCGCGGGTCGCCCGCCGGTGCAGCGACCACGTCCGTGACCCGGACCTCGGCGCCCGCCGGGGCCTGGGCGGTCACGGCCTCGCGCAGCAGCCCGGCCACGACGGGGCTCGCCGCCGAAGCGGTGAGCAGTTCCGTACCGCTCGGGGTGACGACCACGGCTCCGTATACATCGCGGTCCTCGATCGCGGCCCGGGCGGCAGCGGCGTCCTCGTAGCGGTGGATCTCGAAGGCCCCTTCGTGCCGGCCGAGCTGCCGCTCGACCGCATCGGCCGCGGCGGCGGGCCCGGCCACGCCGATCGGCAGGTCGCGGGGTGCGATGCGCGCGGCCGGCCAGGCGAAGAGCGCGAGGGCGAGGGCGGCGACGACCGGTATCAGAACGAGGACCGCGAGGGCTCTGCGGCCGGTGGCCGGCGGGGTGGTGGCGGGCATGACGGCCTCGATTCAAAGCGAAGGATCGTTCGTTTTATGTGAGGCACAGCGTGCGCCGCCGCCGGGAAGTTGTCAAGAATGAACATTCGTTTTAGGTTCTGACCATGGCACGTGTCTCCCAGGAACACCTCGACGCACGCCGGCGCCAGATCCTCGACGGCGCCGCCCGCTGCTTCGCCCGCAACGGCTTCCACGCCACGTCCATGCAGGACGTGCTCGCCGAGGTGGGCCTCTCCGCGGGCGCTGTCTACCGCTACTTCCGCGGCAAGGAGGAGCTGATCGGGGCCATCGCGAGCGAGGCCTTCGCCGGCATCCGGAGCGCCTTCGAGGAGGCGTCCCGCGCCACCCCGCCGCCCACCCCCGACGTCCTCCTCGGCGCGGTCCTCCGGCTCTTCCTGGAGGAGCGGATCGAGGGCGCCGACCGGCAGGCCTTCGCGCGGCTGATCATCCAGGTGTGGACCGAGACCCTGCGCAACGAGACGCTGGCCGGGACCCTCGCCGAGGGTTACCACGGGATGCGGGTCGCGTGGACGCGGCTCGTGACCGCCTACCGGGAGAACGGCCTCCTCCACGCCGACGTCCCCGCAGACCATGTGGCACGCACCCTCATCGCCACCGCCCAGGGCTTCATCGCCCAGCAGGCGCTCTTCGGCGACGTGTCCGTCGAGGTCCTGGAGGACGGACTGCGTGGCCTGATGTCGATGTCCGCACCCGGGGACGCCGACCCGATCGGATGATCATGAGAACGCAAAGCCGGAGTTAACGAGCCGGAAAAACTTCCGCCCTAACGTGCAATGTCTGGCCGCGCACCGCATCTCCGCAGTTCAACAGAGTGTTGACGGTCGGTAGGGTCCGCAGCTGTCCGGGTCCCGTCCCGGTCGACGACTGTGAGGTGGAAGAGTGCAACTGAGCCCGCACGAGCAGGAGCGCCTGCTCATCCATGTGGCGGCCGACGTGGCCGAGAAGCGCCGGGCCCGCGGTGTGCGGCTCAACCACCCCGAGGCCGTCGCGCTCATCACGTCCCACATCCTGGAAGGCGCCCGGGACGGCCGTACCGTCGCCGAGCTGATGGCCTCCGGGCGCAAGGTGATCACCCGTGACGAGGTCATGGACGGCATCCCGGAGATGATCCACGACGTCCAGGTCGAGGCCACCTTCCCGGACGGCACCAAGCTCGTCACCGTCCACGACCCCATCGTCTGAGGGGCGGCCGCCGATGATCCCCGGAGAGATCCTGTACGCGGACGGCCCCGTCCCCCTCAACGAGGGGCGCCCCGTCACCCGCCTCACCGTCCTCAACGCCGCCGACCGGCCCGTCCAGGTCGGCTCCCACTACCACTTCGCCGAGGTCAACCCCGGCCTGGACTTCGACCGCACCGCCGCCCACGGGCAGCGACTGCACATCGCCGCCGGGACGGCCGTCCGCTTCGAGCCCGGCATCCCCGTCGAGGTCGAGCTGGTCCCGATCGCCGGCCGCAGGATCGTGCCCGGCCTGCGCGGCGAGACCGCCGGCCCGCTCGACACCACCGAAGCCACCACCGAACAGGACCAGGACAAGGACGGCGACCGTGCCTGACCTCCACCGCGCCGTCTACGCCGACCTGTTCGGCCCCACCACCGGCGACCGCATCCGGCTCGCCGACACCGACCTCCTCGTCGAGATCGAGGAGGACCGCTGCGGCGGCCCCGGCCGCGCCGGCGAGGAGGCCGTCTTCGGCGGTGGCAAGGTCGTCCGCGAGTCCATGGGCCAGGCCCGCACCACCCGCGCCGAGGGCGCCCCCGACACCGTCATCACCGGTGCCGTGGTCATCGACCACTGGGGCGTCGTCAAGGCGGACATCGGCATCAGGGACGGCCGCATCACCGCCCTCGGCAAGGCCGGCAACCCCGACACCATGGACGGCGTCCACCCCGACCTCGTCATCGGCCCCGAGACCGAGATCATCGTCGGCAACGGGCGGATCGTCACCGCCGGCGCCGTCGACACCCACGTCCACTTCATCTCGCCCACCGTCGTCGAGCAGGCCCTCGCCACCGGCGTCACCACGCTCGTCGGCGGCGGCACCGGCCCCGCCGAGGGCACCAAGGCGACCACGATCACGCCCGGCCCCTGGCACATGGCCCGGATGTTCGAGGCCCTGGACACCTTCCCCGTCAACATCGGCCTGCTCGGCAAGGGCAACACGATGTCCCGGGAGGCGATGCACTCCCAGCTGCGCGGCGGCGCGCTCGGCTTCAAGATCCACGAGGACTGGGGTGCCACCCCCGCCGTCATCGACGCCTGTCTGAGCGTGTGCGAGGAGACGGGCGCCCAGCTCGCCATCCACACCGACACCCTGAACGAGGCGGGCTTCGTCGGCGACACCCTCGCCGCCATCGCCGGACGCACGATCCACGCGTACCACACGGAAGGTGCCGGCGGCGGGCACGCCCCCGACATCATCTCCGTCGTCTCCGAGCCGTACGTCCTGCCCAGCTCCACCAACCCGACCCGGCCGCACACCGTCAACACCATCGAGGAACACCTCGACATGCTGATGGTCTGTCACCACCTCAACCCGGCCGTCCCCGAGGACCTCGCCTTCGCGGAGTCCCGCATCCGGCCCTCCACCATCGCCGCCGAGGACGTCCTCCACGACCTGGGCGCCATCTCGATCATCTCCTCCGACTCCCAGGCCATGGGCCGGATCGGCGAGGTGATCATGCGGACCTGGCAGACCGCCCACGTCATGAAGAAGCGCCGCGGTGCCCTGCCCGGCGACGGTGCCGCCGACAACCACCGAGCCCGCCGCTATGTCGCCAAGTACACGATCAACCCCGCCGTCGCCCAGGGCATGGACCACCTGATCGGCTCGGTCGAGCCCGGCAAGCTCGCCGACCTGGTCCTCTGGGAGCCCGCGTTCTTCGGCGTGAAGCCGCTCGTCGTCGTCAAGGGCGGCCAGATCGCGTACGCGCAGATGGGCGACGCCAACGCCTCCATCCCCACGCCCCAGCCGGTGCTGCCCCGCCCGATGTTCGGCGCGCTCGGCCGGGCCGCCGCGGCCGGCTCGGTCAACTTCGTCGCCCGGGCGGCGATCGAGGACGACCTGCCCCAAAAGCTCGGAGTGCACAAGGAGTTCACCGCCATCGGCTCCACCCGGCGGGTCACCAAGGCCGACATGCGGGAGAACGACGCGCTGCCCCGGGTCGAGGTCGACGCCGACACCTTCTCGGTGACCATCGACGGCGAGACGGTCGAACCGGCACCCGCGGCCGAACTGCCCATGGCCCAGCGCTACTTCCTCTTCTGATGTCGCGCTCAGCCCTCCTCGTGCTCGCCGACGGGCGCTTCCCCGCCGGCGGACACGCCCACTCCGGCGGCGCCGAGGCCGCCGTCAGGGCCGGCCGCATCAAGGACGCCGCCGGCCTGGAGGCCTTCTGCCGGGGCCGCCTGCACACCACGGGCCTCACCTCGGCGGCCCTCGCCGCCGGGGCCGCGCACGGACTCGACCCGTACGAGCTCGACGCGGCGGCCGACGCGCGCACACCCTCGGAGGCCCTGCGCGCCGCCGCCCGCAAGCTCGGCCGCCAGCTGATGAGGGCCGCCCGTGCCACCTGGCCGAGCCCCGAACTCGACGCGCTCGCCGCCGCGTTCCCGCGCGGCGCCCATCAGCCCGTCGTCCTCGGCACCGCCGCGCGGGCCGCCGGACTCGGCCCCGAGGACGCGGCGCACTGCGTCGCGTACGAGACGGTCGGCGGCCCGGCGACCGCGGCCGTCCGCCTCCTCAGCCTCGACCCCTACCAGGCCACCGCCGTCCTCGCCCGCCTCGCACCCGAGATGGACCAGGTGGCCGAACACGCGGCCGCCGCCGCCCGGCAGGGCGTCGACGCCCTGCCCGCCGCCTCCGCCCCGCTGCTCGACCTCACCGCCGAACAGCACGCGGCCTGGCCGGTCCGCCTCTTCGCCTCGTAACCCCACCAGGAGCCGCCCCCATGCACCTCGACCACGCGCACACCCACCACGGCGCCGTCTCCGCCGACGCCCACCGGCCCGACGGCACCCGCCGCGCCCTGCGCGTCGGGCTCGGCGGACCGGTCGGCTCCGGCAAGACCGCCACCGTCGCCGCCCTCTGCCGGGAGCTGCGCGACACCCTCTCCCTCGCCGTCGTCACCAACGACATCTACACCCGCGAGGACGCCGAGTTCCTGCTCCGCAACGCCGTCCTGCCGCCCGAGCGCATCCAGGCCGTGGAGACCGGCGCCTGTCCGCACACCGCCATCCGCGACGACATCTCCGCCAACCTCGAAGCCGTCGAGGAGCTCGAGGACACCGTCGGTCCGCTCGACCTCATCCTCGTCGAGTCCGGCGGCGACAACCTCACGGCCACCTTCTCCAAGGGGCTCGTCGACGCCCAGATCTTCGTCATCGACGTGGCCGGCGGCGACGACATCCCGCGCAAGGGCGGACCCGGCGTCACCACCGCCGACCTCCTCGTCATCAACAAGACCGACCTCGCCCCGCACGTCGGCTCCGACCTGGAGCGGATGGCCCGCGACGCCGCGGAACAGCGCGGCGAACTCCCGGTCGCCTTCACCTCGCTGCGCGGCGAGAACGGCGTCGCGCCGGTCGCCGACTGGGTCCGGGCACAGCTCACGGCGTGGACCGCGTGAGCCTGAGCGCCACCGCCCGGATCGTCGCCGACGCCGACGGCGGCCTGCCGCTCCTCGTGAGCGACGGCCCCCTGGCCCTGCGCCGCACCCGGGCCGCCGGACCGTACACCCGGGTCACCGTCGTCGGCGCGATGAGCGCGCCGCTCGGCGGTGACCGGCTCGCGATCGAGACCGAGGTACGGGACGGGGCCCGGCTCCTGGTCGACTCGGCCGCCGCCACCCTCGCCCTGCCCGGCCGGAGCACCGACCCCGCCGCGTACGACGTACGGATCGCCGTCGGCGAGGGAGCGGAGCTCCGCTGGCTGCCCGAACAGCTCGTCTCCGCCGCCGGCTCGCACCTGCGGATGCGCACCACCGTCGACCTCGCGCCCACGGCGCGGCTCGTCCTCCGCGAGGAACAGGTCCTCGGCCGGCACGGCGAAGCGCCCGGCACCCTGACCACCCGCCTCACCGTCCGCCGCGCCGGCCGCCCCCTGCTCGACCAGGAACTGGCCTTCGGCCCCGGCGCGCCCGGCGGCTGGGACGGCGGCGCGGTCCTCGGCGGCCACCGCGCCACCGGTCAACTCCTCGTCGTCGACCCGGCGTTCGCCGAGAAGCCGGTGGAAGCGCGGCGGTTCGGGGAGAACGCCGTGGTCAGTCCGCTCGCCGGGCCCGCCGCCCTCGCCACCGCCGTGGCCCCGGACGCGCTCGCGCTGCGCCGACTCCTCGACGAGGCCTTCGCCCAACTCCTCCCGTTCTGACCGTCTCCGCACGTTCACCGCTCAGCGGTACACCTGTCACCGGTTATTGGTTCGGCAAAGAAACACGTGTACGCCCTTTCATCACGAGCCCCAGGGACGAAAGGATCCCCCGGACACACAGACTCCTTCTGGGGGAGGATCATTGAGACGCACAGCAGTGCTCGGCTCGGCCGGCACTCTGATAGCGGGCACGCTCATGGCGACCGCGCTCGCGGCACCGACCGCCGGCGCCGTCACCGGTCTCGACCGTGACGAGGAGGCGCGCGGCGCGACCATCGCCGCCGCCGAGGCCGCCAAGGCCGGAATCGACTGGCAGGACTGCCCGGCCGACTGGGGCTTCGCCAAGCCCATCCAGTGCGGCTGGGTCACCGTCCCGGTCGACTACGCCAAGCCCAACGGCAAGAAGATCAAGATCGCGGTGGACCGCGTCAAGTCCACCGGCACGCCCGCCGAGCGCCAGGGTGCGCTGCTCTACAACCCCGGCGGCCCCGGCGGCTCCGGCCTGCGCTTCCCGCGCCGGGTCACCACCAACAACCCGCTCTGGGTGAACACCGCGAAGGCGTACGACTTCGTGGGCTTCGACCCGCGCGGTGTCGGCCACTCGGCGCCCATCTCCTGCGTCGACCCGACCGAGTTCGTCAAGGGTCCGAAGCTCGACCCGGTCCCGGACAGCGAGGCGGACAAGCTCGCCCAGCGCAAGCTGGCCGCCGAGTACGCCAAGGGCTGCGCCGAGAAGAGCGGCGACATGCTGCCCTACATGACGACCCGGAACACCGCGCGTGACCTGGACGTCATCCGGGCCGCGCTCGGCGAGAAGAAGCTCAACTTCATCGGCGTCTCCTACGGCACCTACCTCGGCGCCGTCTACGGCACGCTGTACCCGAACCACGTGCGCCGCATGGTCGTCGACAGCGTGGTCAACCCGGCGAAGCACAACATCTGGTACCAGGCCAACCTGGAGCAGGACATCGCCTTCGAGGGTCGTCTGAAGGACTGGATGACCTGGGTCGCCCAGAACGACGCGACCTACCACCTCGGGGACACCCTGGCGGAGGTCCAGCAGCAGTGGGTGACCCTGCGCGCCGCCGCCAAGAAGGAGCCCCTGGGCGGCAAGGTGGGCCCGGCCGAGCTCATCGGCTTCTTCCAGAGCGCCCCGTACTACGACTCCTCGTGGGTCCCGGTCGCGGAGGCCTGGAGCGCGTACGCCCAGGGTGACCCGCAGCCGCTGATCGACGGCGCCGCCGCGGACCTCACCGACACGGCCGGCAACATCGCGTCGGAGAACGGCAACGCCGTCTACACCGCCGTCGAGTGCGCCGACGCGGCGTGGCCGACCAACTGGAACAAGTGGAACCGGGACAACTCGGCCCTCCACGAGCAGTACCCGTTCATGACCTGGGCGAACGCCTGGATGAACCTGCCGTGCGCCACCTGGTCCGCGCCGCAGCAGAAGCCGACCCAGGTCAAGACGGGCAAGGGCCTGCCGCCCGTGCTCATCGTCCAGTCCGAGCGTGACGCGGCGACGCCGTACGCCGGCGCGGTCGAGCTGCACAAGCGCTTCAAGGGCTCGCGTCTCATCACCGAGAAGAACGCGGGTTCGCACGGTGTCACCGGTCTGGTGAACCCCTGCATCAACCCGAGGGTCGAGACGTACCTGCTCACCGGCAAGGTGGACAGCCAGGACGTGACGTGCGAGCCGCACGCCACGCCCAAGCCGTAACACCCGCACCACAGTGAGGGGCGGTCGCCGTACGGCGGCCGCCCCTCTCCGCCTCTCCGCCTCTCCGCCTCTCCGCGTCTCCGCGTCTCCGCGTCTCAGCGCGAGGCGAGCCAGGCGTCCTCTGCCGCGTAGTCGAACCAGTCCTGCCCGTACTTGGCGAGGTTCGGGAACGCCTCCAGCCATCCCCGGCCCGCGAGCCGCTCCGTCAGCCACTCCACCGTCGCCGGCAACGACTCCGCGTAACCCACCACCGGCCGGTAGCCCAACTCCCGCTCCGCCGCCGTCATGTCGTACACGATCGGCGCGTCCAGGCCCCACGGCGTCTCACCCACGATGCCCACCGGAGGCGGCCCGTCCACGAGCACCGTCTCGCTCTCCACGCCCACGACCGCGTCCACCGCGGCGGAGATCTCCGCGACCGTCGGCACCTGTGGATCCGCGGCGTTGAGCACCCGCGTGCCCGGCCGCCGCGCCGCGAGCCGGATCAGCTCGGCCAGATTGTCGACGTGCGACGGGTGGAACTGCGACAGGCCGCCGTACGCGAGCACCCGCACCGGCCGGCGGTCGAGCGCCCGCTTCACGAAGAACAGCTCGCGCGGCGACCGGCAGTGCGGGCCGTGGATCGAGCCCGCCCGCAGCAGCGTCGTCGGCAGCAGCTCCCCGGCCGCCGTCAACGCCTGCTCCAGGGCCACCTTCCGCGTGCTGTACGTGCCGTCGCCCGGCGCCACCGTCGCGAGCGACTCCGGGATCGGCACCGGATAGCGCGGGAAGCCGTCCGGCCGGTCCTGGGTGTCGAAGCTGCGCCCCTGCTCGTCCTGGTACACCGCCCCGCTGGAGATCACCACCGCCGAGCCGATCCGGTCCGCGAGACCGGTCAGCTGGGCGGCGTGCCCGGCGTCGTACGCCACGATGTCCACGAGGACGTCGGTGCCCCCGCCGAGCGCCGAGGCCAGCGCGCCGTCCTCGCCCCGGTCGAGCCGCACCGACCGCACCTCGTCCGGCCAGCCCTCGTCCCTGCCGCCGCCCCGCGAGGCGGCCGTCACCTCCCAGCCGTCCGCGACGAGCGCCCGCACGGCCGCCCGCCCCACCTGTCCCGTCGCACCCAGCACGAACGCGTTTCGCTTGCTCATGCAGGGGACGCTACGGGGGCCAGGGGCGGCGGCCCAGGGGATTGCGCCGTGCGCGGATCCGCCCTCAGCGTTCCCCGCGCGGGAACTTCTCGGGAGGCGCGTCACCGCCGGACTCCGCGGCCTTCACCACCGCCGCGTACTCGTCCACGTACTCCTGTCCCGACAGGCGCAGGATCTCGTACATGATCTCGTCCGTCACCGCGCGGACCACGGCCTTCTCACCCGCCGACCCGGCGAACCGGGAGAAGTCCAGCGGCTCCCCGAACCGGATGGTGACCCGGCGGATCCTCGGCACGACCTTCCCCGGCGGCTGGATCTCGAAGGTCCCCACCATCGCGCACGGCACCACGGGCACCCCGGCGGTCAGCGCCATCACCGCCACCCCCACCTTGCCCTTGTAGAGCCGTCCGTCGTGCGAACGTGTCCCCTCGGGATAGATCCCGAGCAACTCGCCCCGGTCGAGGACGCCGAGACCCTCCCGGATCGCCGCCTTGCCCGCCTCCTTCCCGGACCGGTCCACCGGGATCTGGCCGGCGGCCCGGAAGAAGCCGGCCGTCAGCCGGCCCTTGAGCCCCGGCCCCGTGAAGTACTCCTGCTTCGCGAGGAAGGTGATCCGCCGGTCCAGGACGACCGGCATCAGGAAGTGGTCGGAGAAGGAGAGGTGATTGCCCGCGACGATCGCGGCCCCCTCCTCCGGGATGTGTTCGAGCCCCTCGATCCGCGGCCGGAAGAGCAGCCTGAGGAGCGGTCCGAGCAGGACGTACTTCATCAGCTGGTAGAACACGCGCGGCCCCCGTTCGTCGTCCGTCACGCCCCGTTGTATCCCCGCGGGCGCCCGTGGTCCACTGGTGGGGGAGCGTCACATGACAGGCGAGCGCGGGGCCAGGCGCCCCGGCCGCGTCCTCACCGCGCTGCTGTGCGCGCTGACGGCGGCCGGGCTGTACGGCTGCTCCGGCTCGGGCCCGTCGGAGCCCAGCCCCACGCCGACGACCGCGCCCGCCACCCGGCCCGCCACCCGACCCGCCACGCGGCCCGCCGGCCTCTCGCCCTTCACCGGGCTGCCCGCGAAGTCCGCCCCGGTCCTGGCCGTGAAGCTCGACAACGTGCCGGCGGCCCGCCCCCACACAGGACTCGGCAGGGCCGACCTCGTCTACGTCGAACAGGTGGAGGGCGGCGTGACCCGTCTCATGGCCGTCTACTCCTCCCACCTTCCCGACCTCACCGGCCCCGTCCGCAGTGCCCGCGAGTCCGACATCGCCCTGCTCGGCGACTTCGGCCACCCGGTCCTCGCCTACTCCGGCGCCCAGTCCGCCCTCGGCCCGCTGCTCCGGGCCGCGCCCCTCCACCTCGTCACGGAGGGCATGACACCCCAGGCCTTCCGGCGCTCATCGGACCGCCCCGCCCCGCACAACCTCTACCTGCGACCCGGCCGCGCGCTCGCCGCCGCGCCGGGCGCCGACGACCCCCGGGACATCGGCTTCCGCTTCGGGCCCGCACCCGGCGGCGGCACCCCGGTCAGGACCGAGACCGTCCGCTACCCGGCGGCCCGCTACACCTTCACCTGGTCCGCCGCCGACCACGCCTGGCGGGTGGCCATGGACGGCCGGGAGGCCCGCGCCACCGACACGGGCCCGCTCACCCCGGAGACGGTCGTCGTCCAGCGCGTCACGATCCGCCCGTCCCGCTTCCACGACCGGTTCGGCTCGGTCTCCCCGTACAGCGAGACCGTCGGCAGCGGCACGGCGCTCGTCCTGCGCGACGGACGCGCCCACGAGGCCCGCTGGTCCCGGCCCTCGGCGACGTCCGGCACCACCTTCACCACCCCGGCAGGAAAGCCCCTGCCCTTCGCCCCGGGCCAGACCTGGATCGTCCTGGCCCCGCGCGGCTAGAGGTGTCCGGCGGATCAGGGCCGGACAGGCCCTCGCGGGTGCCGCGGGTCAGGACGTGGTGCCCGGCGGGCGGGGCGGGGGAGGCGGTGGTACGGCGCTGTCCGCCGCCGCCATCCCGATCGTCGTCACGATCAGCACCACCAGGCCGAACCAGAGCCAGCCGCTGCTGCCGAGCGCCACCGTGTAGGCCGTCGTCAGCACCAGCGCGGCGCAGGTGAGCACCGTCATCGTCTTCGTGGGACCGGACATCAGCCCGTCCTCCTCCCGACCGGGGCCGCGGAAGCCGTCCAGCCCATCGTGACCCCGCGAGAGGGGCGCGCGCTACTCCCCGGACGCTCCGGCGTGCGCCGGTACGCGAACGGGCCCGGCGCCGCATGCGGCACCGGGCCCGGGAGGAGCACCGTGGATCCAGGATCCAGGATCCAGGATCCAGGATCCTGGATCCGGGAGGTCGGATCCTGGATCCGGGATCCGGGAGGTCGGATCCTGGATCCTGGATCCGGGAGGTCGGATCCAGGAGGTCGGATCCTGGGGGTCGGATCCTGGATCCCGATCGTCAGCGGCTCCGCGTCTGCAGACTCGCCAGATAGGCGTTGTACGCCTCCAGCTCCTTGTCGCCGTCCCGGTCGGCGGCCCGGTCCTTGCGGACCGCCTGCCGCTGCTCGGAGTGGTACCACTGGTAGACCAGGGCGATCAGGACGAGGACGGACGGGATCTCGCTGAACGCCCAGGCGATGCCGCCCGCCGCGTTCTGGTCGGCGAGGGCGTCGATCCCCAGCGAGGCCGGCGGGTTTTTGTACGCCTCCACCATCGGCTGGGTCGCCATCATCATCGCGATGCCGAAGAACGCGTGGAACGGCATGCCCGCGAAGAGCTCCAGCATCCGCATCACGTACCCCGGCCGGTGCGGGCCCGGGTCCACGCCCATGATCGGCCAGAAGAAGACCAGGCCCACCATCAGGAAGTGCACCATCATCCCGATGTGCCCCGCCTTGGAGCCCATCAGGAAGTCGAAGAGCGGCGAGAAGTACAGCCCGTACAGGCTCGCGATGAACATGGAGATCGTGAACGCCGGGTGCGTGATCACCCTCATGTACCGGCTGTGCAGCAGCTTCAGGAGCAGCTCGCGCGGCCCCGTCGAGCCCCGGCCCGCCACCGGCAGCGCCCGCAGCGCGAGGGTCACCGGCGCGCCGAGCAGCAGCAGGATCGGCGACAGCATGGAGATCACCATGTGCTGCACCATGTGCACGCTGAACATGACCATGCCGTAGTCGTTGAGCTTGGTGCACATCATCAGGGCGACGCTCAGCACGCCCACGGTGAAGAACACCGTCCGGCTGATCGGCCACGCGTCACCGCGTCGCCGCAGCCGCGCCACCCCCCACCCGTACAGACCGAGCGCCGCGAGGCATCCGATCAGGAAGAAGAGGTCGGGAGAGAACTCCAGGCCCCGCCCCAGCGTGAACGGCGGCAGATCCGTGGTCATGCCGTGCCCGCTGTGATCCATCCGTACACTCCTGGAGCCCGATTCGCGCTTGTTGTCCGCACCAGACTAGAACCGCCCCCGGCCGCGACTGCGACCGGGGGCGGATGTCACGGACGGAAGCCGTCAGAGCACGCACTCCGCCTCGGCGTACCGGTCGGCCGGAACCGTCTTGAGGGTCTCCACGGCCTGCGCGAGCGGGACCATCGTGATCTCCGTGCCGCGCAGGGCGGTCAGCATGCCGAACTCGCCGCGGTGCGCCGCCTCGACGGCGTGCCAGCCGAAGCGGGTCGCGAGGACGCGGTCGTACGCGGTCGGGGTGCCGCCGCGCTGGACGTGACCCAGGATGACCGGGCGGGCCTCCTTGCCGAGGCGTCCCTCCAGCTCGGCGGAGAGCTGGTTGGCGATGCCGGTGAAGCGCTCGTGGCCGTAGATGTCGGTGCCGGCGGTCTTGAAGTCCATCGAGCCCTCGCGCGGCTTCGCGCCCTCGGCGACGACCACGATCGCGAACCGCTTGCCGGCCTCGAAGCGCTCGCCGACCCGGGCGGTCAGCTCGTCGATGTCGAAGGGGCGCTCGGGGACGACCACGGCGTGCGCGCCGGCGGCCATGCCGGAGTGCAGCGCTATCCAGCCGGTGTGGCGGCCCATCACCTCGACGACGAGGACCCGCTGGTGCGACTCGGCGGTGGTCTTCAGCCGGTCGAGCGCCTCGGTGGCGACGGTCACGGCGGTGTCGAAGCCGAAGGTCACGTCGGTGGAGGCGATGTCGTTGTCGATCGTCTTCGGGACGCCGACGATCGGGAGGCCCGCCTGGGAGAGCAGGTTGGCCGCCTTGAGGGTGCCCTCGCCGCCGATCGGGATGATGGCGTCGAGGCCGAGGTCGGCGACGTGGCCCTTGGCCCGCTCGACGCCGTCGACGAGGTGCGCGGGCTGGACCCGCGAGGAGCCGAGGATGGTGCCGCCCCGGGCCAGGATGCCACCCACCGCGTCGAGATCGAGCTTGCGGTAGTCGCACTCCAGGAGGCCCTTCCACCCGTCGTGGAAGCCGATGACCTCGTCGCCGTGATCGACGACGGCGCGGTGCACGACGGAACGGATGACAGCGTTCAGACCGGGGCAGTCTCCGCCGGAGGTGAGCACGCCAATGCGCATAGCCCAAAAACCTTTGCAACGTGGGCCGACTCCCGGACCACGTCGTCCGGCTGGATCCCCGCCACCCTATCGTCGCAGGGTGGCGGGGCCGAACCGGATGTCCGCACAGTGGACAACGTACGTTCGTACGAGGGACCCACGGCGGTGCCCGGATTGACTCAGGCGGGCTGGGTCGCCGCCGAGATGCGCTCGGCGCGCAGCGCCTCGTACCAGCGGTCGTCCGTCGGAGGCAGCGCGTTCACGTCGAGGGCCAGCTTCAGGAGCAGGTCCGCGATCTGCGGGTTCCGCGCCATGACGGGGCCGTGCATGTACGTACCGAAGACGGTGTCGTTGTACGCGCCCTCGGTGCCGTCGCCGGTCCCGTTGCCGTTGCCGAAGACGGTCCGGGCGAACGGCCGGGCCGTCGGGCCGAGATGGGTGATGCCCTGGTGGTTCTCGAACCCGGTCAGCTGGGGGAGGCCCAGGCGCGGGTCGATGTCCCCGAGGACGTCGCCGACGCAGCGGGCGCCCTCGCCGCGGGTCGTGGTCACGTCGAGCAGGCCGAGGCCGGGCTGGCGCTCGCCGACGTCGTTGATGAACTCGTGGCCCAGGATCTGGTACCCGGCGCAGACCGAGAAGATGATCGCGCCGTTGGAGGCGGCCCGGGACAGGCCGCCGTCGCGGAGGAGCCGCTCGGCCGCGAGCCGCTGCGGACGGTCCTCGCCGCCGCCGATCAGGTAGATGTCGCCCGAGGTCGGCACCGGCTGGTCGCTGCGGACGTCGACGCGCTCGACGTGGAGACCGCGCTGTTCGGCACGGCGCTGGACGACGAGGACATTGCCCTGGTCGCCGTAGGTGCTGAGCAGGTCCGGGTAGACCCAGACCAGGCGCAGGCTGCTGTCAGTCATGCTGCAAGTCCTCTACGGGTCAGTTGCCGACGCGGCGGCGGACGTCCTGGAAGGCGGTGTAGTTGGCGATCAGCTCGATCTGCCCGGGCGGGGCCATCGCGACGGCCTCGTCCAGCGTCTCGCAGACGCGGAAGTCCACGCCCGCGACCTCCAGGCGGACCGCGAGGTCCAGCTTCCGGTCGCCGATCACCATGATCGGATGGCCGGCGAGCCGGCCGTAGTCCACGTCCCACAGCCAGGAGGTGTCCGTGCCGTCGGCGCCGCGCGCGTTGACGGAGAGGATCACCGGGGCGGGCGGCCCGTCGATGAGGGAAAACGTTTCGAGCCAGCCGGCCGGGTTCTTCGCGAGGAGCAGACGCAGGTCGCGGTCCTGGAAGGAGACCACGTCGTAGCGTCCGGCGACGGCCTGCACCTGGTACATGCGCTCCAGGGCCACCTGCGGCGGCACCCCGAAGACGGCGGCGACGGCGGCCGAGGTCGCGGCGTTCGCCTTGTTCGCGCGGCCGGGCAGCTGGAGCCGGATCGGCCAGGCCGAACCGTGCGGGTCGAGCACGTGGTCGCCGCTGAGCGCCCAGCTCGGCGCGGGACGGCGGAAGCCGCACTCGCCGCAGAACCAGTCGTCGCCCGGGCGCTGCATCACACCGCCGCAGGCGGGGCACGACCAGGCGTCGTCCTTCCACTCCTGGCCGGCGGCGACCCACACCACGTTCGGGGAGGAGGAGGCGGCCCACACGATCAGCGGGTCGTCGGCGTTGGCGATGACCACGGCCTTGGTGCCGTTGAGGCCCTCGCGCCACTTCTCGGCGAGCATCCGGGTCTCGGCCGCGCGGTCCAGCTGGTCGCGGGAGAGGTTGAGCAGCGCGATCGCCTTGGGCGTGGTGTCCCGTGCGACGCCGGCGAGGTACTTCTCGTCGACCTCGATCACGCCGAACTTGGAGTCCGAGCCGCCGGCCAGCGCCGAGGTGATGCCGGCGGGCATGTTGGCGCCGAGGGCGTTGGAGACCACGGGGCCGGCGGCGCGCAGGGCCTCCGCGATCAGCCGGGTCGTGGTCGTCTTGCCGTTGGTCGCCGACACCAGGACGACGTCCAGATGCTGCGCGAGCCGACCGAGCAGGTCGGGGTCGAGCTTCAGCGCCACCCGGCCGCCGATCACCGATCCGCTGCCGCGCCCGGCCGCACGCGACACCGCGGCCGCGGCCTTGCCCGCCGTCACGGCCAGCTTGGCGCGCGGCGACAGCGGCTCTGGATTACCGGGGTGTCCTGACATCTTTCTTGTTCCTCCTTGCGTCGGTCCGGGCTCAGCCTATCGAGATCCGGCCAGCAGCCCGAACAGCGGCACCGGCAAGCGGCCGCACGAAACACGGAGGTCACGGCGGACCGTACCCTTACCGCCATGCGAAACCGCCCCATCCCCGGCAGTTCCGGCCTCGTCCGAGCGATGACGCTCCTCGGCGACCCCGTGCTGCACACGCCCTGCGCGCCCGTCACCGACTTCGGACCCGAACTGGCCCGGCTCGTCGAGGACATGTTCGCCACGATGTACGCGGCGCACGGCGTGGGCCTGGCGGCGAACCAGGTCGGCGTGGGCCTGCGGGTCTTCGTGTACGACTGCCCCGACGACGAGGAGAACCGTCACCTGGGCCATGTGGTGAACCCGCGCCTGGTGGAGGCGGACGGCGACGAGATCCGGGGCCCCGAGGGCTGCCTCTCGCTGCCGGGCCTGGAGGCGCCGACGCCCCGCTTCGACCGCGCGGTGGTGGAGGGCGTCCGCCTGGACGGCACTCCGATACGGATCGAGGGCACGGGTTTCTTCGCCCGCTGCCTCCAGCACGAGACGGACCACCTGGAGGGCGGGGTCTACGCGGACCACGTCACGGGGTGGCGCAAGTCACGCCTGCTGCGCACGATCCGCAAGCAGCCCTGGGGGAGCGGAGCGGACCGGATCGCCTAGGGGTGTCCGGAAAGTCCCTCACAGCACCCACGGCGCCCGGCACGCCCCGGCAGCCAAATCCGGCCCGACCCGCCCCGATCCGCTAGAAGCCCGGTCCC
This sequence comes from Streptomyces sp. NPDC015661, assembly GCF_043077765.1. Classification (NCBI taxonomy): domain Bacteria; kingdom Bacillati; phylum Actinomycetota; class Actinomycetes; order Kitasatosporales; family Streptomycetaceae; genus Streptomyces; species Streptomyces sp. NPDC015661. Next base: position 169,333 of record NZ_JBIBST010000011.1, read on the forward strand.
CCCGGCAGGTCGTCCGCCTCGGCGAGCCGGCCCCACAGGAGGTCCGCGAGGCTCTTGACGAGGTCCGCGCGGGAGCAGGGGCGCTCGCCGAGCCACCAGTCGCCCGCCGCGTGCATCATGCCGACGATGCCGTGGCCCCAGATGCGGGCCTGGGCCTCGGCGGCCGGGCCCAGGTCGACGCGCTCGGCGATGACCTGGCCGAGCTCCTCGCCCATGCGGCGCAGCAGCGGGGCCGAGTGGCGGCCGACGTCGAAGCCCTGCTCGGTCTGGTGAGACTCCTCGGCCGGGTGCATGAGGAAGCGGTAGACCTGGGGCATCGCCTCGATGGACGCCAGGTACGTGTCGAGGGTGGCCTCGACGCGGCGGCGCCGGTCGGCGGGCGCGTCGAGCGAGGCCCGCAGCGAGGCGAGGAGCGCGTCGGTGTGGCGGGTGGCGAGGGCGCGGTAGAGCCCGCCCTTGTCGCCGAAGTGGCGGTAGAGGATCGGCTTGGTGATCCCGGCCTCGGCCGCGATCGCGTTCATGGACGCCTTGGGGCCGTCCCGGAGCACCACCCGGTCCGCCGCCTCCAGCAGCTCGCGGCGCCGCTGCTCGGCGGGCGTCTGCTGGTCGGTGGCCCGGTGTGCGATGTCCATGTGCGTGTCTCCCCGCCCGTGCGATTCGTGAGGCTGTCGCAACGTAACACCCGGCCGGGATCCGATGTCGGTCGGGCCGAACCGCTCCACCGCAGGTTGACAGCCTCTACCCACCGGTAACAGACTGCTGTTACCGCAAGTAACGTCATGCTGGGAGGGAACATGGGCGAGTTCACGCTCGAACTCAACGAGGACCAGAAGCAGGTCCGCGACTGGCTCCACGGCTTCGCCGCCGATGTGATGCGCCCCGCCGCCGCCGAGTGGGACGAGCGTGAGGAGACTCCCTGGCCGATCATCCAGGAAGCGGCCAAGCTCGGCATCTACTCCCTCGACTTCTACGCCCAGCAGTTCTTCGACCCGACCGGCCTCGGCATCCCGATGGCGATGGAGGAGCTCTTCTGGGGCGACGCCGGCATCGCCCTCTCCATCGTCGGCACCGGCCTCGCCGCCGTCGGCGTCCTCGCCAACGGCACCGAGGAGCAGATCGGCACCTGGGTCCCGCAGATGTACGGCGACGCCAACGACGTCAAGGTCGCCGCCTTCTGCTCCTCCGAGCCCGACGCCGGCTCGGACGTCGCCTCCATGCGCACCCGGGCCGTGTACGACGAGGCCAAGGACGAGTGGGTCCTCAACGGCACCAAGACCTGGGCGACCAACGGCGGCATCGCCAACGTCCACGTCGTGGTCGCCGTCGTCGACGCCGAGCTCGGCTCCAAGGGCCACGCCTCCTTCATCGTGCCGCCGAACACCCCCGGTCTGTCCCAGGGCCAGAAGTTCCAGAAGCACGGCATCCGCGCCTCCCACACCGCCGAGGTCGTCCTGGAGGACGTCCGCGTCCCCGGCTCCTGCCTGCTCGGCGGCAAGGACAAGCTGGACGAGCGCCTCGCCCGCGCCCGGGAGAAGGCCAAGGCGGGCGGCGAGCGCGTCAAGAACGCCGCCATGGCCACCTTCGAGGCCTCCCGCCCGGCCGTCGGCGCCATGGCCGTCGGCACCGCCCGCGCCGCGTACGAGGTCGCCCTCGACTACGCGAAGACCCGCGTCCAGTTCGGCCGCCCGATCATCGAGAACCAGGGCGTCGCCTTCCAGCTCGCCGACATGGCCACCCAGATCGACGCCGCCCGGCTCCTCGTCTGGCGCGCCTCCTGGATGGCCACGGCCGGCAAGCCCTTCACCGCGGCCGAGGGCTCCATGTCCAAGCTGTACGCGAGCGAGGTCGCCAAGAAGGTCACCGCCCAGGCCATCCAGATCCTCGGCGGCAACGGCTACACCCGCGAGTACCCGGTGGAGCGCATGCACCGCGACGCCGCCATCTACACGATCTTCGAGGGCACCAGCGAGATCCAGCGCATGGTCATCAGCCGCGCGCTCGCGAAGTAGCGGCCGCGCACGCGCGCCGCTCACACGATGCAGAACTCGTTGCCCTCCGGGTCCTGGAGAACCACCGCGTAGTACTCCATGCCGTTCGGCCGGTCCATCGTGTAGAGGACGGTCGCGCCGAGCGCCGTCAGCCGGGCCACCTCGCCGTCCACGCGCTCGCGCCGGACGGCGAGGGGCACCTCGCGGCCGCCGCCGACCTTCAGGTCCAGGTGGACGCGGTTCTTGACGGTCTTGGGCTCCGGGACGCGCTGGAACCAGACGCGGGGGCCCACCCCCTTCGGGTCGACGATGGACTCCGGGAGCTCCCCGGCGTCCTCGCCCAGCTCATCCTCGGGTACGCCGATCGACTCCCAGTACGCCCGCCAGGTGGCGTGGCCGGCGGGCGGCGGGTCGGGGATGTAGCGCAGGGCGTCCAGCCAGAAGGGCACCAGGCGCTGGGGGTCGGCGCAGTCGATGGTCAGTTGCAGGGTCAGCTCGGGTCGCTCCATGGGGAGCAGCCTCGCAGACGCCACTGACAGTGGCTGATTTCGAGCCAACAGGCCGGATCCGATTCGCTGTTCGGCCCCGGCTGCCTGTGAGTTACTTCCTGAGGGACAATCGCCGGGCCAGTGACGATCAAGGGGGAACCGATCATGGCCACCACCACCGGAACCGAAGCACCCCAGCTCGCGGGAAGTCCGCTCCTCGGCTCCATGCCCGACCTCAAGCGGGACTCGCTGGGCACCTTCCTGCGCGCCCGGCGCGAGCACGGAGACGTCGTGCGGATGACCGCGGGCCCGCCCGGGATCCGCGCCACCTTCTACGGCGTCTTCTCCGCGGAGGGCGCCCAGCAGGTCCTCGCCGGGGAATCCGCCAACTTCCGCAAGGACAACCCCTTCTACCAGGAGATCCGCGAGTCCTTCGGCAACGGCCTGCTCACCAGCCAGGACGAGGACTACCTCCGCCAGCGCCGGCTCGTCCAGCCCCTCTTCACCAAGCGCCGCGTCGACAGCTATGCGGGGGCCATCGCCGCCGAGGTCGCCACCCTCATCGGCGAGTGGCAGGACGGCGGAGCCGAGACCGTCGACGTCCTCCACGAGATGACCCGCCTCGCCCTGCGCGCGGTCGCCCGCATCCTCTTCGGCACCGACGTGGACGCCGCCGTCGAGATCGTCGAGCGCTGCTTCCCCGAGCTCGGTGCGTACGTGCTGCGGCGCGGCTACTCCCCGGTCAAGTTCCCGCGCGACTGGCCCACCCCCGGCAACCGCAAGGCCGCCGCCGTCCACCAGGCGCTGTACGAGGTCTGCGACCGGATCATCGCCGAGCGGCGCGGCTCCGGCCGGTCCTCCGCCGAGGGCGACGACCTCCTCACCCTGCTCGTCGAGGCCGAGAGCGCCGAGGACGGCAGCTTCGACGCCACCGAGCTGCGCGAGCAGGTCCTCGTCTTCCTGCTCGCCGGGCACGAGACCACCGCCACCTCCCTCGGCTTCGCCCTCCACCTCCTCGCCCGCCACCCGGAGGTGCTGAAGCGGGCCCACGAGGAGGTCGACCGGGTCCTCGGCGGCCGTACCCCCGGCGCCGCCGACCTGGACGCGCTGCCCTACCTCACCCAGGTCCTGAAGGAGGCCATGCGCCTCTACCCCGCCGCCCCGGCCACGGGCCGCCGCGCCGTCGCCGAAACCGTGATCGGCGGCGTCACCATCCCCGCGGGCGCGGACGTCATCGTCGCCTCCTGGGTCACCCACCGGCACCCCGACTACTGGGAGGACCCGGAGCGCTTCGACCCGGACCGCTTCACGCCCGAGGCGGAGGCGGCCCGCCCCCGGTACGCCTGGTTCCCCTTCGGCGGCGGCCCGCGCGCCTGCATCGGCCAGCACTTCTCGATGCTGGAGTCGGTGATCGCGCTGGCGATGGTCCTCCAGAAGTACGGCTTCGAAGCCGTCGACACGGAGGTGCCCGTGGGCTCCGCGATCACCCTCACCACGCACGGCCCGGCCCGCTGCCGCCTGCTGCCGAGGACGCCGTAGCCCGACCGGACGGGGGAGCGGCCCGGGGCCGCTCCCCTCCTCCTACGGCTTCGTCGCGACGACGACCGTCGCCCACCACTCCTCGGAGGTGACGAGGCGCGGCGTCAGACCGGCCCCGGACATCACCGCGAGGGCCGTCTCCGCCTGCCGCTCGCTCGTCTCCACGAGCAGGTGCCCGCCCGGCGCCAGCCACTCCGGCGCCTCGGCGGCGACCCGCCGCATGACGTCGAGGCCGTCCGCGCCGCCGTCGAGCGTGACGTGCGGCTCGTGGTCGCGGGCCTCGGGCGGGAGCAGCCCGATCTCCCCGGTCGGTACGTACGGCACGTTGGCGACCAGGACCCCCACCCGGCCGCGCAGCTCCCGCGGCAGCGGCGCGAAGAGGTCCCCCTCGTACACGCGCCCGCCGCGCGGCTCGACGTTCCGCCGGGCGCAGCGCACCGCCGCCGGCTCGATGTCCGAGGCGTGCACCTCCACGCCCTCGGCCTCGGCCAGCAGGACCGCGCCCGCCGCGCCGGAGCCGCAGCACAGGTCGACGCAGACGGTGCCCGGCCGGGCCAGCTCCACCGCGTGGCCGACGAGGAACTCCGTACGCCGCCGGGGCACGAAGACCCCGCCGTCGACCTCGATCCGGAGCCCGGCGAACTCGGCCCAGCCCACGACGTGCTCCAGGGGCAGGCCGGAGGCCCGCCGCTCGACCATGAGGTCGAGCTCGGCGGGCCCGGAGGCGGTCGCGAGGAGCATCTCGGCCTCCTCCTCGGCGAAGACGCACCCGGCGGCGCGCAGCCGCTCGACGACCCCCAGGTCAGACAAGCTGTGCCTCGATGGCCGCCACGACCTCGGGGGCCTCCGGCTCGGTGCGCGGACGGAAGCGGGTGACCCGGCCGTCGCGGCCGATGAGGAACTTCTCGAAGTTCCACTGCACGTCACCGGCCTCGCCGTCGGCGTCGGTGACCTTCACCAGCTCGGAATAGAGCGGGTGGCGCTCCTCACCGTTCACGTCCGTCTTCTCCAGGAGCGGAAAGGAGACCCCGTACGTGGCCGAACAGAACGTCGAGATCTCCTCGGCGCTGCCCGGCTCCTGACCGGCGAACTGGTTGCAGGGCACGCCGAGCACGGTGAAGCCGCGCTCCCCGTATGCCTTCTGCAGCCGCTCCAGACCCGCGTACTGCGGGGTCAGCCCGCACCGGGAGGCCACGTTCACGACCAGGACGGCCCGGTCCCGGTAGTCGGCAAGGGAGACCGGCTCGCCGGTCAGGGTCTTCAGCGGAATGTCGTACAGGCTCATGGACTGCTCCTCGTCGGAATAGGGTTTGATCTCAGCATGGGAGACGAACCACTGGCAATCGCGATCGATTCCACGGCGGACGCGGGACCGCGCCGGGTCCACTGCCGCCTCTGCGGCCGCCCCCTGACCGGCGCGGACTCCCGCCGCACGGGCCTGGGCCCCACCTGCGACGCCAAACTCCACCCGGCGCCCCCGGACATCCGCACCCGCCGCCACGAGGTGGAACAGGACACGCTCCCGGGCATCGACCCGGAGCCGTAGGACCGCAGCCCGGCGACGCTACCAGGCGACAAAACGATGGCCCACGGGAATTCGGGTCGGCCACAGTGACCGGCGATGAGACCGAAACCCGAGCAACCGGAGTCCTGAATGTCCACCCTGCGCGTCACCGCCGAAGTCCTCACCGTCCATCCACACCCCCGTGCCGACGCCCTCGAAATCGCCCAGGTCGGGCTCTACCGGGCCGTCGTCGCCAAGGGGGTCTACGAGACGGGCGACGTCGCCGTCTACATCCCCGAGCAGGCCGTGCTGCCCCTCCCGCTCGTCGACGAGCTGGGGCTCACCGGCCGGCTCGCCGGGGGAAACGCGGACCGGGTGAAGGCGGTGCGGCTGCGCGGGGAGCTGTCGCAGGGGATCGTGTGCCGGCCCGGCGCGCTCGCCGGCACCGACCTGGCGCGGGCGGCCGCCGAGGGGGTCGACTTCGCGGAGGTGCTCGGGATCACCAAGTGGGTGCCGCCGATACCGCCGACGATGAACGGGGAGGTCGAGCCCGCGCCCGATCTGCTGCCGTGGGTCGACATCGAGAACCTGCAGCGGTATCCGGACCTGTTCGAGCCCGGTGAGCCCGTCGTCCTGACGGAGAAGCTCCACGGCACCGCCTGCCTGCTGACCTTCCACGCCGAGGAAGGACGCGTGCAGGTCACCTCCAAGGGCTTCGGGGCCAAGGGGCTCGCCCTGCGGGAGGACCCGCGCAACCTGTACTGGCGCGCCGTCCACGGCCATGGCCTCGCCGGCGTCGCCGAGCGGCTCGCCGAGCGGCTCGGCGCCCGCCGCGTGGGGCTCTTCGGCGAGGTGTACGGCTCCGGGGTGCAGGACCTCGCCTACGGCGCCGACGCCCGCTCCGAGACCGTCGGGTACGCGCTGTTCGACGTGTCCGCCGAGATCGACGGACAGGTGCGGTGGCTGGACCCCGAGGCGGTGATCGAGGCCGGTGAGGTGGCGTTCGTACCGCGGCTCCACACCGGGCCGTACGACCCCGACACCGTCCTCGCCCACGCCACCGGCCGCGAGACCGTCTCCGGCCGGGAGACGCACCTGCGGGAGGGCGTCGTCGTCCGGCCCGCGACCGAGCGGTACAGCCCGGTGACCGGCGGCCGGGCCATCGCCAAGGCTGTCAGCCCCGCCTACCTGACCCGCAAGGGCGGCACCGAGTTCGAGTGACCCCGGCGCGCGTCAGAGCTTTCTGAACAGGCCCTCCTGGACCACCGACACCAGCAGCCTGCCCTCGCGGTCGTAGATGCGGCCGCGGGCCAGGCCCCGGCCTCCCGTCGCGATGGGGGACTCCTGGTCGTACAGGAACCACTCGTCCGCGCGGAACGGCCGGTGGAACCACATCGCGTGGTCCAGGGAGGCCATGTCGAAGCCGCGCGGGCCCCAGAGGGGTTCGACCGGGATGCGGACCGCGTCCAGGAGCGTCATGTCCGAGGCGTAGGTGAGGGCGCACGTGTGGACCAGCGGATCGTCGCCCAGCGGGCCCACCGCCCGCATCCACACCGCGCTCCGCGGGTCGGCGCCCTTGACCTCCTCCGGCGTCCACCGCAGCCGGTCCACATAGCGAATGTCGAAGGGCTGACGGCGGGCCATGCGTTCCAGGGCCTCCGGCAGCGCGCCCAGGTGCTCCCGGATCTCGTCCGCGAGGTTGGGCAGGGTCTCCGGGTCCGTCAGGTGCCGCGGCGGCAGCTGATGCTCGAAGGCGCCCTCCTCCGGCTTGTGGAAGGAGGCCGTGAGGTTGAAGATCGTCCGCCCCTCCTGGATCGCCGTGACCCGGCGGGTCGTGAACGACCGGCCGTCCCGCACCCGTTCCACCTGGTACACGATCGGCACCCCGGGCCGCCCCGGCCGCAGGAAGTAGGCGTGCAGCGAGTGCACCGGCCGGTCGCCCTCCGTGGTGCGGCCGGCCGCCACCAGGGCCTGCCCGGCGACCTGCCCGCCGAAGACCCGCTGCAGCGACTCCTGCGGGCTGCGCCCACGGAAGATGTTCACCTCGATCTGCTCCAGGTCGAGCAGGTCCACGAGCCTCTCGGCGGGGTTGGTCATCCCGTTCTCCTCCTACAGCTGTCCGACGGACGTCACGCGGACCACCGCCCGGCCCTCCTCGTCGGAGGCCGCGAGATCCACCTCCGCGCTGATGCCCCAGTCATGGTCGCCGTTCGGGTCGGCGAAGGTCTGCCGGACGCGCCACAGCCCGTGCGCCGCGTCCTCCTCGATGGCGAGCAGCTTCGGGCCGCGCGCGTCCGGGCCCGTACCGAGGTCGTCGTACTCGTCCCAGTACGCGTCCATCGCCTCGCCCCACGCGTCCGCGTCCCAGCCGGCCTCGGCGTCCAGCTCGCCGAGCGCGTCGACGTTGTCGAGGGCGGCCAGCTCCACCCGGCGGAACATCGCGTTGCGCACCAGGACCCGGAAGGCACGGGCGTTCGCCGTGACCGGCTTGACCTGGTCGGCCTTCTCCTGGGCCTCCTCGGCCGTCTGGATCTCCGGGTTGGCCAGCTGCTCCCACTCGTCGAGCAGCGAGGAGTCCACCTGGCGCACCATCTCGCCCAGCCAGGCGATCAGGTCCTCCAGGTCCTCGGTCTTCAGGTCGTCCGGGATGGTGTGGTCGAGCGCCTTGTACGCGCTCGCCAGGTACCGCAGGACGATGCCCTCGGTCCGCGCCAGCTCGTACCAGGAGGTGAACTCCGTGAAGGTCAGGGCCCGTTCGTACATGTCACGGATGACCGACTTCGGCGACACCGGGTGGTCGCCGACCCACGGGTGCGACTTCCGGTACACGTTGTACGCGTGCCAGAGCAGCTCCTCCAGCGGCTTCGGGTACGAGATGTCCTGGAGCCGCTCCATCCGCTCCTCGTACTCGACGCCGTCCGCCTTCATCTGCCCGACGGCCTCCCCGCGCGCCTTGTTCTGCATGGCGGCGAGGATCTGGCGCGGGTCGTCGAGCGTCGACTCGACGACGGACACCATGTCCAGGGCGTACGAGGGGGACTCGGGGTCGAGCAGGTCGAAGGCGGCGAGCGCGAACGTCGACAGCGGCTGGTTGAGCGCGAAGTCCTGCTGGAGGTCGACCGTCAGCCGGATCGTGCGGCCCTCGGCGTCCGGCTCGTCCAGCTGCTCCACCACACCGCCGTCGAGCAGCGAGCGGTAGATCGCGATGGCCCGGCGGATGTGCCGCAGCTGCGCCTTGCGCGGCTCGTGGTTGTCCTCCAGGAGCTTGCGCATCGCCTCGAAGGCGTTGCCCGGCCGGGCGATCACCGACAGCAGCATGATGTTGGTGACCTTGAAGCGGGAGGTCAGCGGCTCCGGCTCGGCGTCGATCAGCTTCTCGAAGGTGGTGTCGCTCCAGGCGACGAAGCCCTCGGGGGCCTTCTTGCGGACCACCTTGCGGCGCTTCTTCGGGTCGTCGCCGGCCTTCGCGAGCGCCTTCTCGTTCTCGATGACGTGCTCGGGGGCCTGCGCCACCACGAAGCCCGCGGTGTCGAAGCCGGCCCGGCCGGCCCGGCCCGCGATCTGGTGGAACTCCCGGGCGCGCAGGGTGCGCACCCGGTTGCCGTCGTACTTGGTGAGGGCCGTGAACAGCACCGTGCGGATCGGCACGTTCACGCCGACGCCCAGGGTGTCCGTCCCGCAGATCACCTTCAGCAGACCCGCCTGGGCCAGCTTCTCCACGAGCCGCCGGTACTTCGGCAGCATGCCCGCGTGGTGCACGCCGATGCCGTGCCGGACGTACCGCGAGAGGTTCTGGCCGAACTTGGTGGTGAAGCGGAAGTTGCCGATGAGCTCGGCGATCTGGTCCTTCTCCTCGCGCGTGCACATGTTGATGCTCATCAGCGACTGCGCGCGCTCGACGGCCTGCGCCTGCGTGAAGTGCACGATGTAGACGGGCGCCTGCTTGGTCTCCAGGAGCTCGGTCAGGGTGTCCGTGATGGGCGTGAGCCGGTACTCGTACGACAGCGGGACCGGCCGGGTCGCCGAACGGACGACGGAGGTCGGCCGGCCGGTGCGCCGGGTCAGGTCCTTCTCGAACATCGACACGTCGCCGAGCGTCGCCGACATCAGGACGAACTGCGCCTGGGGGAGTTCCAGCAGCGGGATCTGCCAGGCCCAGCCGCGGTCCTGCTCGGCGTAGAAGTGGAACTCGTCCATGACGACCTGGCCGATGTCGGCGTACTTGCCGTCCCGCAGCGCGATCGAGGCGAGCACCTCGGCCGTGCAGCAGATCACCGGGGCGTCCGCGTTCACGGAGGCGTCGCCGGTCAGCATGCCGACGTTCTCGGTGCCGAAGAGCTTGCACAGGTCGAAGAACTTCTCCGACACCAGCGCCTTGATCGGCGCGGTGTAGAAGGTCACCTGGTCATTGGCGAGCGCGGTGAAGTGCGCACCAGCCGCGACCAGCGACTTTCCCGATCCGGTGGGGGTGGACAAGATCACGTTGGCCCCGGAGACGACCTCGATCAGCGCCTCTTCCTGGGCCGGGTAGAGCGTGATGCCCCGGTCCTCGGCCCAGGAGGAGAAGGCCTCGAAGAGGGCGTCGGGGTCGGCGGTCGGCGGCAGCTGATCGATAAGGGTCACGCCCCCATCTTGCCCGCATTCCCCTCGGATGAGGGAACCGGCCATCGGCAGTCTTGATCACGGACGATAGGCTCGTCCGTCGACCGGCCGTCAACTCGGCGCCGGCAGGGGAGAAACGGGGCGGACCAACCATGATGGGACCGGCGCATTCGCTGTCCGGAGCGGCGGCATGGCTCGGCGTCGGAGCGGCCGCGGCGGCCTTCGACCACCCGATGCCCTGGCCGGTTCTCGTCGTCGGCGCGCTCATCTGCGCGGGCGCTGCCCTCGCGCCCGACCTCGACCACAAGTCGGCGACCATCTCCCGCGCCTTCGGGCCGGTCTCCCGGGGCCTCTGCGAGATCGTCGACAAGCTGTCGTACGCGGTCTACAAGGCCACCCGCTCCTCCTCGGACCCCCGCAGGTCCGGCGGGCACCGGACGCTCACCCACACCTGGCTCTGGGCGGTCCTGATCGGGGCCGGGGCCTCCGTCGCGGCGGTCACCGGCGGCCGCTGGGCCGTCCTCGCGATCCTCTTCGTGCATCTGGTCCTCGCCGTGGAAGGCCTGCTGTGGCGGGCCGCCCGGATGTCCAGCGACGTCCTGGTGTGGCTGCTCGGCGCCACCAGCGCGTGGATCCTCGCGGGCGTCCTGGACAAGTCGGGCAACGGCTCGGACTGGTTCTTCACGGGCCAGGAGTACCTGTGGCTGGGCCTGCCCATCGTCCTCGGCGCCCTCGTGCACGACATCGGCGACGCCCTGACCGTCTCCGGCTGCCCGATCCTGTGGCCCATCCCCGTGGGCCGCAAGCGCTGGTACCCGCTCGGCCCGCCCAAGGGCATGCGCTTCCGGGCCGGCAGCTGGGTCGAGCTCAAGGTCCTGATGCCCGCCTTCATGCTCCTGGGCGGGGTCGGCGGAGCCTCCGCCCTGGGCTTCTTCTGAGCGAGGGTTCCTCCGACCGCACTCCGAGCGCATGAGGACGGGGCCCGCACCGGATGTCCGGTGCGGGCCCCTTCCTCATGGGTCAGCCGTGCCAGGACCGCCACAGCGCCGCGTACGTCCCGTCCGCCGCGACCAGCTCCTCGTGGCTGCCGAGCTCGCTGATCCGGCCCGCCTCGACCACCGCGATCAGATCGGCGTCGTGGGCCGTGTGCAGCCGGTGCGCGATGGCCACGACCGTCCGCCCGTCCAGGACCCGGCCGAGGGAGCGCTCCAGGTTCCGGGCCGCGCGCGGGTCGAGCAGCGAGGTCGCCTCGTCGAGGACCAGGGTGTGCGGGTCCGCGAGGACGAGCCGGGCCAGCGCGATCTGCTGCGCCTGCGCCGGGGTCAGCGAGCGGCCGCCCGAGCCGACCTCGGTGTCCAGGCCCTCGTCGAGGGCCCGGGCCCAGCCCTCCGCGTCCACTGCCGCGAGCGCCGCCCACAGGTCGGCGTCCGTGGCCCCGGTCCTGGCCAGCAGCAGATTGTCGCGGAGGGAGCCCACGAAGACGTGGTGCTCCTGGTTGACCAGGGCCACGTGCTCGCGGACCCGCTCGGCGGGCATCCTGGCCAGTTCGGCGGCGCCGAGGGTGACCGAGCCCGCCCTCGGGGCGTAGATCCCCGCGAGCAGCCGGCCCAGGGTGGACTTGCCCGCGCCCGAGGGGCCGACCAGGGCCAGCCGGGTGCCCGGCGCCACCCTCAGGGACACCTCGTGCAGCACGTCGACGCCCTCGCGGTAGCCGAACCGGACCCCGTCCGCCTCGACCGCCCGTCCCTCGGGCCGCACCTCCCGGTCGCCCGCGTCCGGCTCGATGTCCCGGACGCCGACGAGCCGGGCCAGCGACACCTGCGCGACCTGCAGCTCGTCGTACCAGCGCAGCACGATCCCGATCGGGTCCACCAGCATCTGCGCGAGGAGCGCGCCCGTCGTCAGCTGCCCGACGTCGATCCAGCCCTGGAGCACGAACACCCCGCCGAGCAGCAGGACCGCGCACAGTACCGTCGTATGCGTGAGGTTGATGACGGGGAAGAGCACCGAGCGCAGGAAGAGCGTGTACCTCTCCCAGGCCACCCACTCGGAGATCCGCCGGTCCGACAGCGCGATCCGCCGCTCGGCGAGGCGGTGCGCCTCGACCGTGCGGCCCGCGTCGACGGTCTCGGCGAGCGCGACGGCCACCGCCGCGTACCCCGCGGACTCCGATCGGTACGCGGACGGCGCCCGCTTGAAGTACCACCGGCAGCCCACGATCAGCACCGGCGCCGCGAGCAGCGCGGCGAGCGCGAGCGGCGGCGCGGTGACCGCCAGGCCGCCGAGCAGCAGCCCCGCCCAGACGGTCCCGATGGCCAGCTGGGGCACGGCCTGGCGCATCGCGTTCGCGAGCCGGTCGACGTCCGTGGTGATCCGGGAGAGCAGATCGCCCGTCCCGGCCCGCTCCAGGACGCCGGGGGGCAGACCGACCGCGCGGACGAGGAAGTCCTCGCGCAGATCCGCGAGCATCTCCTCGCCGAGGATCGCCCCGCGCAGCCGTACGAGCCGCGTGAACACGGTCTGGACGAGCAGCGCGACCGCGAACAGCGCGACCGTACGCTCCGGATGGAGGTCACGGACCCCGTCCGCGAGGGCGTCCACCACCGAACCGAGCAGGTACGGGCCGGCCATCGAGGCGGTCACGGCGACCGCGTTCACCCCGATGAGCAGTGCGAACGCCCGGCGGTGCCGGCGCAGCAGCGCGCGGACGTAGCCGCGGACGGTGGCGGTCCCGGCGACGGGCAGCGTCGTCGCCGTCTTCGGGGCCGCCGGGTCGTACTCCGGCGGCGCCAGGCCGATCATGCCGATTCCCCTTCCAGTGCTTCGAGTTCGCCCGCGCGGACCGAGAGTTCCTCGTCCGTCTCGCGGGTGACGACCGCGCGGTAGCGCGGCTCCACCGCGAGCAGCCCGCGGTGGCTGCCGACGGCGACCGCCTGGCCCTCGTGGACCAGGACGACCCGGTCGGCGCGGTCCAGGAGGAGCGGCGAGGACGCCAGGACCACCGTGGTCCTGGTCCTCCGCAGCTCCGCGATCCCGGCGGCGACGGCGGCCTCGGTGTGCGCGTCGACCGCCGAGGTCGGCTCGTCGAGGACGAGCACCTCCGGGTCGGCCACCAGCGACCGGGCCAGCGCCAGCCGCTGACGCTGGCCGCCGGACAGCGAGCGGCCCCGCTCCGTGATGCGGGTCCGCATCGGATCGCCGCCGGTGGAGGCGGAGGCCTGCGCGAGCGCGTCGAGGACGTCGTCGCAGCGGGCGGCGGCGAGCCCCTCCTCCGCACTGACCGCGCCCGACGCGGGCACGTCGAGCAGCTCGCGGAGGGTGCCCGAGAGCAGCACCGGCTCCTTGTCCTGGACGAGGACGACCGTACGGGCTTCCTCCAGCGGCAGTTCGTCGAGCGGCACCCCGCCGAGCAGCACCGAGGTGTGCCCGGCCTCAGGCTCCGTCGGGTGGCCGCCGAGCCGGTCCGCGAGCCGCCCGGCCACGTCCGGATCGCCGCAGACCACGGCCGTGAAGAGGCCCGCCGGGGCGCGCAGCCCGGTCAACGGGTCGTACAGGTCGCCGCCGGCCCCGAGCGCAGGGGCCGTGGGAGGCGCGGTCGTCGTACGGGTCAGCGAGAGGACCCGGGCCGCCCGTTTCGCGGACGGCCGGGAGAAGGAGAAGGCCTGGGCGATCTCCTCGAAGTTCCGCAGCGCGTGATGGGTGAGGGCCACCGAGCTGTAGACGGTGACCAGCTCGCCGACCTCGATCCGCCCGTCGAGCGCGAGCCGCGTCCCGTACGCGACCACGGCGATGAGCAGCAGGCCCGGCAGCGCGACCTGGACGGCGGCGATCAGCGCCCACATCCGCGCACTGTGCACGGCGGCCCCGCGGACCTCCTGGGAGGCGGCGCGGTAGCGGCCGAGGAAGAGCTCCTCGCCGCCGATGCCGCGCAGCACGCGGAGCCCGGCGACCGTGTCGGAGGCCAGCTCGGTGGCCTTGCCGGCCTTCGCGCGCTGGACGTCCGCCCGGCGGGTCGCGCGGGGGAGGAGCGGCAGCACGGCGAGGGCGAGCACGGGGATGCCGGCGGCGACCACGACACCGAGGGCCGGCTGGTAGACGACGATGCCGACGCAGAGGGCGACCAGGACGACGGCGGCCGAGGCGAACCGGGACAGGGCCTCGACGAACCAGCCGATCTTCTCGACGTCGCCGGTGGAGACGGCCACGACCTCGCCGGCGGCGACCCGCCGAGTGAGGACGGAGCCCAGTTCGGCGGTCTTGCGGGAGAGGAGCTGCTGCACGCGTGCGGCGGCGGTGATCCAGTTGGTGACGGCGGTGCGATGGAGCATCACGTCGCCGGCCGCGATCGCCGACCCGAGGGCCAGGAGCAGCACCCCGGCGAGCGCGAGCCGTCCGCCGTCGCGGTCCACGACCGCCTGGACGGCCAGTCCGACGCCGAGCGGCAGACCGGCGATGCCCAGATGGTGCAGCAGCCCCCAGAGAAGGCACTTCACCTGACCGCCGAGCTGTTGGCGGCCGAGCCAGAGGAGGAACCGGGTGCCCGAGCGGACGTCGGGGGTCCCCGGGTCGGCATAGGGAAGATCTCGAATGTGCATGGCGTCCCAGGGTCTCCGGGTCTGTACGGGATATCGCACGTCGGAGGTGCGCGACGGCGGTGGAAGGCCGTGCAAGGCTCGCCCCCTTCGCCGAGGGGCGGCAATCGATTTTCCGCAAGGGGGAACAGATCGCGCCATGTCCGCTCATCGTCCTCTGGACCGCACCGCACGAGCACGCTTCACTTCCGCCCCATGAGATCACTCAAGATCACGAGCGTGATCGGCGGTCTGCTGCTCGCCGCGGGCGCGCTGGTCACCGCCCACCCGGCCGCCGCCGAGGGTCCGAACGGCCCGACGCCGCCCGCCGAGTTCACCACCGACTGGCACGACCCGGTCACCGCCGCCCCGCCCGTCGAGACCCCCGGGACCCGCAGCTGCGAGGTCACCCTCGCCGCCGCCCGGTTCCGCGACTTCACCCCGTACAAGGGGAGCTACACCCCGCCGAAGGAGTGCGGCACGGCCGCTCGCTGGAACAAGGTCGTCCTGCGCCTCGACGGACAGGTCAAGGGCCGCCAGTACGACCGTCTGGGTTACCTCACCCTCGGCGGCGTCGAGATCCTCCGCACCTCCACCCCGGAGCCCTCGCCCGACGGCATCGCCTGGTCGGTCGAGAAGGACGTCACCCGCTACCGCGACACGCTCAGCCGCCCGCAGCCCGTCGAGATGCTCATCGGCAACGTCGTCAACGAGACGTACACCGGTGTCATCGACGTCCGCGTCACCCTCACCTTCCACACCGCCGAGGGCCGGGTGAAGCCCGCCGCGGGCACCCCCGACCGGGTCGTCCCGCTGACCGGCGGCACCCTCACCACCCCGCGCAACACCGAACGCGTCCTCGCCGAGGTGTACGCCACCGGATCCGGCGGCGGCTGCGAGGAGTTCTGGTACCTCACCGTCCCGGACGCGGCCCCGTACTCCTGCAAGGCCACCGACGGGCCCTACCGGGAGGTGCAGATCTCCGTCGACGGCCGGCTCGCCGGCATCGCGGCCCCCTTCCCGCACGTCTGGACCGGCGGCTGGTCCAACCCCTTCCTCTGGTACGTGACGCCCGCGCCGCGCGCCTTCGACGTGCAGCCGATCGTCTACGACCTCACGCCCTTCGCGGCGCTGCTCAACGACGGCGCGGCCCATCGCGTCGAGGTCTCCGTCGCCGGTGTCCCCGCGGGCCAGTCCGGCTGGAGCATCCCCACCAACGTGCTCCTCTGGCAGGACGAGGGCAGTGAGGTCGTCACCGGGGCCCTGGACCGGCACGAGCTCGGCACCCCGCGCAACTCCGCGGTGTACACGGCCGGTTCGCCCGACGTCCTGGAGGCCACGGGCGGCGACACGCTCACCGTCGCCGGGCATCTGAACACCTCGCACGGCCGGGTCGACACGACCGTCACCCGTACGGTCGACCACCGCTCCACGCACCGCTGGGGCGCCGACGAGAACCCGGACGCGCTCACCGCCCGCTGGACCGACGACGAGACCGTGACCGTCGGCGGGACCGCGACCCGCACCCGGCGCACGTACACCATGGACGGCGAGATCAGTGTCGACGGCGCGAACCGCCTGCGGACCGTCCTCACCGTCGGCGACCGCGCCGCCGTCGACGTCGTCCGGGGCGGCAAGCGGCTGTCCTGGTCACGCCTGGACGACACGTACACCGGCGACGCCGCCTTCACCCTCGGCGTCCCGCGCGACCAGCGGCACGCGGTCGGCACCAGCACCGAGCGCTACCGGCTGTACGGCTCCGCCGGCTGCTACGACCGGAGCCTGACGACCGTCCAGGGCACGGTCACCCAGGACCTGCGGCGCTGCTGAGGCACACGGCCGCCCCGGCCCCTCGCGGCGAGGGACCGGGGCGGCACGGGTCCGTCAGGCGGGCTTCGCCGAGTCCACGCCCGAGCGGGCGTTCTTCCACTCGCCGCGCGTGAAGTCGGGGATCTCCTGCGGCGCCCCGTTCGCCTTGATCGACGCGTGGCTGAGCGGTACCGGAGCCGTCCAGGTCGCCGCGTCGTACACGTCGAAGTCCGGCGGAAGGCCCAGCTGGAGGCACTGCATCAGGCGGTAGACCATGATGTAGTCCATGCCGCCGTGGCCGCCCGGCGGATTGGCGTGCTCCTTCCACAGCCAGTGGTCGAACTCGGTCGCGTACGCCGAGAAGTCGCCCCACACGTCGTCCTTGTGGTCCGGCTCCAGATAGATCCGGGCCGGGTAGTCCTCGAAGACCCCCCGCGTCCCGCCGAGGCTGTTGATCCTGCTGTAGGGGTGCGGGGTGGAGACGTCGTGTTCGAGGCGGATCAGCCGGCCCTTGGACGTCCGGACCATGCTGATCGTCCGGTCGCTCTCGATGTACGTCTCCTTCCAGCTCGGGTCGCCGGGCGGCATGTTCGCCGCGCGGTACTCGGCGAGACCGAGCGCCGGAGTGCCGAAGCTGCTGATGCTCACCACCCGGTCGCCCCGGTTGACGTCCATGTAGTTGGCGACCGGGCCGAAGCCGTGGTTCGGGTAGAGGTCCCCGCGCAGCCGCGTGTGCCACATGCGCCGCCACGGCC
Source organism: Streptomyces sp. NPDC015661 (assembly GCF_043077765.1). Classification (NCBI taxonomy): domain Bacteria; kingdom Bacillati; phylum Actinomycetota; class Actinomycetes; order Kitasatosporales; family Streptomycetaceae; genus Streptomyces; species Streptomyces sp. NPDC015661. Next base: position 186,589 of record NZ_JBIBST010000011.1, read on the forward strand.
CCTCGTAGTACGTCGGCGAGAACAGCAGACCGCGCAGGTCGTGGTTGTACGCCCCCGCGCCGTGCAGCAGCTCACCGAACCTGCCGGCGTGCGCCATCCGCAGCACCCGCATCTCGTTCCGCCCGTAGCAGCAGTTCTCCAGCTGCATGCAGTGGCGGCGGGTCTGCTCCGAGAGGTCGACCAGCTCCCACAGCTCGGTGAGCTCCATCGCGACCGGACACTCCACGCCGACGTGCTTGCCGCCCAGCATGGCCGCTCTGGCGATCGCGAAGTGGGTCTCCCAGGGCGTCGCCACGTAGACGAAGTCGAGGTCCGTGCGGGTGCAGAGGTTCTCGTAGTCGTCCGCGCCGTGGGAGTACAGGGCGGGGGCGGGCTGTCCCGCGGCGACGACCGTCGCGGCGGCCCGCTCGGCCTTCTCGCGCACCGGGTCGCAGACGGCGACCACCCTGACCCAGGGCAGCGAGAGGAAGTTGCCGATCATGCTCGCGCCGCGGTTGCCGAGCCCGACGATCCCGATCCGGACGGTGGAACGGCCCTCGAACGGCACCCCGGCCATGGTGGCGCCCCGGCGCTTCGGCACCGCCGCGGTGACGGCTTCCGCCGCGGCGGAGGGAGTGGATCCGGTGGCGGCCAGTGCGGGCTGCGCGGCACCGCCCGCGGCGGCGATGCCGAGCCCTGCCCCGGCCGCTCCCGCGGTGGTCCTGAGGACCTTGCGGCGGCTCGGGGTGCGCGGTGTCTGCTCGTTCATGGAACCTCCCGGAGCTGTGTGCACGGTTGTTTCATGGAGCCCGCACAGGACCCTGGCCCCGGTGGCCGATGGTGCGCAAGGGCGCCGATAGGACTCTTGCGACGGGTAGTTGGACCTTACTGTTCCGGTTCCTCCGGTGCGCCGGACCGACCGCCGATGATCACTCGAACATACGAAGGGCCCCTCACCGCTCGGGGTGAGGGGCCCTGCTCGCCGGGGGAGGGGCCGGCTGACGGACGGTCAGGGACGGGTGGCGCGCTCCAGGGCGAGGAGCACCGATCCGTAGCTCCGGCCGGTCGCCCGGTCCATCCCGATCTCGCACATCCGGTTGGCCGAGAAGTGCGCGTCGAACGGCCGGGCCGTGACCTCGGCCGCCTCGCGCGCCGTCGCCGAGGCCGTCAGCTCCGGATGCAGCATGCCCCGGTCCCCGGCGAACGCGCAGCAGCCCGCGTCGGCCGGGACGACGACCTCCTCCGCGCAGGCCTCGGCGAGCGCGGTGAGCTTCTCCTCGTCGCCCAGATGTCGCATCGAGCAGGTCGGATGGACCACGGCCGAGGCGACGCGCCGCCGTACGTCGAGCCGGGGGAGCAGCTCGTCCGCCGCCCACACGAGCGAGTCGACGACGGTGAGTTCGGCGTGCAGCTCCCGGTTGTCCTCCGTCAGGTACGGCACCACCTCGTGCGCGATCCCCAGGGTGCACGAGGAGGCGTCCACCACGAGCGGCAGCCTCCCGCCGGCCGTCCACCCCCAGGCTGCCTCGACGATCCGGTTCGCCATCACCTCGTTGCCCCGCTCGTAGCCCTTGGAGTGCCAGATCGTCGCGCAGCACGTTCCGGCCACGTCGTCCGGGATCCACACCGGCCGCCCGGCCCGCGCGGACACCGCGACGACGGCCTCCGGGAGCGACGGCCCCCGCCGGCCGTCCGCGTTGCCGAAGATGCGGTTCACACAGGCCGGGTAGTAGACGGCGACCGCCGCGGGACGGTGGGTGCGGGGCAGCCGCCGCGCCGCGGCGCCGGGGATCTCCGGCAGCCACTCCGGTACGAGGTCGGGGCGGACGGCCTTGCGGGCGAGGCCCGTCACCGACTCCAGGACCCGGTCGCCGATCCGGTCCGCGGCGGCGACCGCGAGCCGCGCGGACGCCTCCACCGCGCGGAAGTTCCTGGCGGCCAGGGCCGCGATCCGCTCTTCGCTGGGCGAGTGCCGCTCGTGCCGGAACTCCTTCATCAGCGCCCCCGTGTCGATCCCGACCGGGCAGGCCAGCTTGCAGGTGGAGTCGCCGGCGCAGGTGTCGACGGCGTCGTAGCCGTACGACTCCAGGAGCCGGGCCTCGACGGGGGAGCCGTCGGACTGGCGCATCATCTCCCGGCGCAGCACGATCCGCTGCCGCGGAGTGGTCGTCAGATCGTGGCTGGGACAGGTCGGTTCGCAGAAGCCGCACTCGATGCACGGGTCGGCGATCCGCTCCACGGCCGGGATCGTCTTCAGACCGCGCAGATGGGCCTGCGGGTCCCGGTCCAGGACGATCCGCGGCGCGAGCACACCGGCCGGGTCGATCGCCTCCTTGACCCGCCACATCAGCTCGGTCGCCTGCGCCCCCCACTCCAGCTCCAGGAAGGGCGCGATGTTGCGGCCGGTCGCGTGCTCCGCCTTCAGCGAGCCGTCGAAGCGCTCCACGGTCAGCTTGCAGAACTCGTCCATGAAGGCCGCGTACCGCTGGACGTCGGCGGGGTCGGCCGCGTCGAAGGCGAGCAGGAAGTGGAGGTTGCCGTGGGCGGCATGGCCGGCGACGGCCGCGTCGAAGCCGTGCCGGGCCTGGAGCCCGAGCAGTGCCTCGCAGGCCTCCGCGAGCCGGTCCGGCGGCACCGCGAAGTCCTCGGTGATCAGGGTCGTACCGGAGGGGCGGGCGCCGCCGACCGCCGTCACGAAGGCCCTGCGGGCCTTCCAGTAGCCGGAGATCCGCTTCGGGTCCCGGGTGAAGTCGTTCTCCACGGAGGCCACCGGGGCGACCAGGCCGAGGCCGTCGAGCACGGCCGCCGCCGCCCGCTCGTACGCCTCCAGGGCCGCGTCGTCCGGGGCCCGGAACTCGACCAGGAGCGCCGCCGCCTCCTTCGGCAGCCCCGCCCAGTCGGCGGGCACGCCCGCCACGCTCACCGAGGCCCGCAGCGTGTTGCCGTCCATCAGCTCGACGGCGAGCGCCCCGGCCTCGTTGAACAGGGGCACGGCCGCGGCGGCGGCCGGCAGCGAGGGGAAGAACAGCAGGGCCGTCGACACCTGGCGGTCCAGCGGCACGGTGTCGAAGACGACCTCGGAGATGAAGCCGAAGGTGCCCTCGGAGCCGACCATCAGACCCCGCAGGATCCGCACCGGGGTGTCGCCGTCGAGGAAGGCGTCGAGCCGGTAGCCGTTGGTGTTCTTGATGGCGTGCTTGGCGCGGATCCGCGCGGTCAGCCCGGCGTCCGCCTCGATCTCCGCCTTCAGCGCCATCAGCTCCGCGCACAGCCTCGGCTCGGCGCGGGCGAGTTCCTCGTCGGCGTCCGGGTCGGCCGTGTCGACCACGGTCCCGCTCGGCAGGACGACGGTGAGGGAGGCGACGGTCCGGTAGGAGTTCCGGGTGGTGCCGGCCGTCATGCCCGAGGCGTTGTTGGCGACGACCCCGCCGATCGTGCACGCGACCGCGCTGGCCGGATCGGGCCCCAGGACCCGCCCGTGCGGGGCGAGCGCGGCATTGGCCCGCACCACCGTGGTGCCGGGCCGGATCCGGGCCCGGGCGCCGCCGTCCAGGACCTCGACGCCCACCCAGTGGCGGCGCACGTCGACGAGGATGTCCTCGCCCTGCGCCTGCCCGTTGAGGCTGGTCCCGGCGGCCCGGAAGACCACCTCGCGGCCCTTGCCGTGGGCGTACGACAGGACGGTGGAGATGTCGTCGACGTCCTCGGCGACCACGACGACCTGCGGGACGAAGCGGTACGGGCTCGCGTCCGAGGCGTAACGCACCAGGTCGGAGATCTTCGACAGGACCTTCCCGGGCCCGAGGAGCTCGGTGAGCTCCTCCCGCAGCCGCCGCGGCGTGCCCCGGGCCTGGAGCTCCGGCACACGGTCAGGGGCCGGGGTCCGCTTCGTACCGGGGCGGAGGGCCCGCGGGTCGGGTTCGAGCAGCGGCATGTCACGGCTCCCCTTCGGCGCGTCCCCGCGCCCGACGGGTCAGCAGCCGCGCTCCGGGCCGGGGTCGACCAGGGCGGACAGCAGACCTTCGAGCACCTCGCGCTGATCGACGGTCAATGGAGCAAGGATGTCCTCTGCGGCGGCCCGGCGCGCGCTGCGCAGCTCGCGCAGCGTGGCGCGGCCCGCGTCGGTGAGCTCGATCCGCACCACCCGGCGGTTGGTCGGGTCGGGCACCCGGCGCACCCGGTCGCCCGCCTCGAGTCCGTCGACGAGACTGGTCACGGCCCTCGGGACGACCTCGAGGCGGGCCGCGAGGTCGGCCATCCGGGGCGGCTCGCCGAAGTGTGCGACCGTGCGCAGGAGCCGGGACTGCGCCGGTGTGATGCCGACCGGCTCCAGGTGGCGCTTCTGGATGCGGTGCAGGCGCCGGGTGAGCCGCAGCAGCTGCTCGGCGAGGAGGCCGTCGGTGTCGGTCCCGCTCGGCCGCTCGGTGCCGCTCGGTCGCTCGGTCCCGCTCGGCCGGTCGGAGCTGCTCGGACGGTCGGAGGTGCTCATACGGGAACAATATCAGGACCATCTTCATTGTGAGTATAGGTAACAGTGAGCTATGCTCCGATGGATCGTCTACCTTCGAAGGAGCCCATGCGCCCCCACGACCAGTCCGACTGGACGCCCCCGCCCCGCGACTCCGGCCAGCCCAAGGAGCCCGCCCAGGTGCGGCGGATCCTTCGGCTCTTCCGCCCCTACCGCGCGCGCCTCGCGCTCGTCGGCCTCCTGGTCGGCGCCGCCTCGCTCGTCTCGGTCGCCTCGCCGTTCCTCCTCCGGGAGATCCTGGACACCGCCATCCCCCAGGGCCGCACCGGGCTGCTCAGCCTGCTCGCCCTCGGCATGATCGCCACCGCCGTCCTGACCAGCGTCTTCGGCGTGCTCCAGACCCTCATCTCGACCACCGTCGGCCAGCGCGTCATGCACGACCTGCGCACCGGGGTCTACGAGCAGCTCCAGCGGATGCCGCTCGCCTTCTTCACGCGCACGCGTACCGGTGAGGTCCAGTCCCGCATCGCCAACGACATCGGCGGCATGCAGGCGACCGTGACCTCCACGGCCACCTCCCTCGTCTCCAACCTCACCGCCGTCGTCGCGACCGTCGTCGCCATGCTCGCCCTCGACTGGCGCCTCACCCTCGTCTCGCTGCTCCTGCTGCCCGTCTTCGTCTGGATCAGCCGGCGCGTCGGCCGTGAGCGCAAGGCGATCACCACCCAGCGCCAGAAGCAGATGGCCGCCATGGCGGCGACCGTCACCGAGTCCCTCTCGGTCAGCGGCATCCTGCTCGGCCGCACCATGGGCCGCGCCGACTCGCTGACCAAGTCCTTCGCCGAGGAGTCCGAGCGCCTCGTCGACCTCGAAGTGCGCTCCTCCATGGCCGGGCGGTGGCGGATGTCCACCATCGGCATCGTCATGGCCGCCATGCCGGCCCTGATCTACTGGGCCGCCGGCATCGCCCTCGGCTCGGGCGGCTCGGAGATCTCGCTCGGCACGCTCGTCGCCTTCGTCTCGCTCCAGCAGGGCCTCTTCCGGCCCGCCGTCAGCCTGCTCTCCACCGGCGTGCAGGTGCAGACCTCCCTCGCGCTCTTCCAGCGCATCTTCGAGTACCTCGACCTGCCCGTCGACATCACCGAAGCCGACGAGCCGGTCCGGCTGCCGGAGATCCGCGGTGAGGTCTCCTTCGAGAAGGTCGAGTTCCACTACGACCCCGAGGGGCAGGGCCGCCCGACCCTGAACGGCATCGACCTGACCGTCCCCGCCGGGGGCAGCCTGGCCGTCGTCGGCCCCACCGGCTCCGGCAAGTCCACCCTCAGCTACCTCGTGCCCCGGCTGTACGACGTCACCGGCGGCCGCGTCACCCTCGACGGGGTCGACGTGCGCGACCTGGACTTCGACACCCTCGCCCGCGCCGTCGGCGTCGTCTCCCAGGAGACGTACCTCTTCCACGCCTCCGTCGCGGACAACCTCCGCTTCGCCAAGCCCGACGCCACCGACGAGGAGATCGAGGCCGCCGCGCGCGCCGCCCAGATCCACGACCACATCGCCTCGCTCCCCGAGGGCTACGACACCCTCGTCGGCGAGCGCGGCTACCGCTTCTCGGGCGGCGAGAAGCAGCGCCTCGCCATCGCGCGCACCATCCTGCGCGACCCTCCGGTCCTGATCCTCGACGAGGCGACCAGCGCCCTCGACACCCGGACCGAGCGCGCGGTGCAGCGCGCCATCGACGCCCTGTCGGCCGGCCGCACCACCATCACCATCGCCCACCGCCTGTCCACCGTTCGCGACGCCGACCAGATCGTCGTCCTGGAGGCCGGCGGGATCGCCGAGCGCGGGACGCACGAGGAGCTCCTCGCCCGGGACGGGCGGTACGCGGCCCTGGTCCGGAGGGACGCCCGCACCGAACAGGCGAACGTGGGAGCGGTTGTTCCCCAGAACGTGTGATCGTGCCGGGATTCGTTGCCCGACTCCCGTGCGGCATCGGATGATTACGGAGTGCGAGCGACGGGCTGCAGACCGCGACCGCACAGTCCCACTGATGTACCTGTACGAGGAGAAGCACCACCATGAACGTCATCACCAACCTGCTCGCCGGCGTCCTCCACTTCCTGGGCTGGCTCGTCTGACGATCGCAGTGCCCGGCGCCGTCGGTCCCCCGTCCCAGGGGGCCGGCGGCGCCGCCGCGTGCGCGGTTCCCGGGATTCGCGTACGGACCGGGTTAGCGTGCGGCCATGACGTACCGGCCGTCCTCCCCGTACGCACCCTCGCGCCGTCCCTCCCTGCCCCGGCCTCCCCGCCGCGCCCGGCTGCCCCGGCCTCCCCGCCGCGCCCGGCTGCCCCGGCCTCCCCGCCGCGCCCGGCTGCCCCGGCCTCCCCGCCGGGCACGCCTCACCCGGCGCGGCCGGCTCGCGCTGCTCTTCGGGGCCGTCCTCGCCGTGGCCGCCGCCGTCACCGTCCCGCTGCTCGTCACCCGTGACGAACCCGCCGTCGAACAGCCCCGCACCCTCCTCGTCCCGGAGGGCTGGCGGGCCGGCCAGGTCTACACGGCCGTCGACCGGGCCCTCCAGCTGCCCGACGGCACCGCGCGGAAGACCGCGACCACCCCCGGCGTCCTCCCGCTGCCCGCCGCGGCCGGCGGCAACCCGGAGGGCTACCTCTTCCCCGCGACCTACCCGGTGCTCTCGACCACCACCCCGGAGGCGCTGCTGCGCTTCATGGTGGACACCGCCGGCAAGCGCTACGGCACGGGGCGGATCGCCGAGGGGGCGCGGGCGCACGGACTCAGCGTGTACCAGACGGTCGTGGCGGCCAGCATCGTGCAGGCCGAGGCCGACAACCCCGAGGACATGGCGAAGGTGGCCCGCGTCGTCCACAACCGGCTCGCCCGCGGCATGGCGCTCCAGATGGACTCGACGCTGAACTACGCCCTCGGCCGCAGCAGCGTCGACACCAGCTTCGCGGACACGAAGTCGGGGAGCCCGTACAACACGTACGCCCGCAAGGGCCTGCCGCCGACGCCCATCGGCAACCCCGGGGACGAGGCCGTGGACGCGGTCGTCCGCCCGGCGGACGGCGACTGGCTCTACTTCGTCACGGTGGCCCCGGGGGACACCCGCTTCACCGCCGACTACGCGACCCACCAGGCGAACGTGGCCGAGTTCAACGCCAACCGGAGCGCCGGACAGCGCTGAACAGGCAGGTCAGATGGCCGGCGTGGCGGCCACCCGGTCGCGGTCGAGCAGGCGGCGGATGTCGGAGACGGCCGCGCGGCCGGCCCGGTTGGCGCCGATCGTCGAGGCCGAGGGGCCGTAGCCGACGAGGTGGACGCGCTCGTCCCGTACCGCGCGCGTGCCCTCCACCTGGATGCCCCCGCCCGGCTCCCGCAGCCGCAGCGGGGCCAGATGGTCGATCGCCGCCCGGAAACCGGTCGCCCACAGGATCACGTCCACGTCGACGGTCCGGCCGTCGTCCCAGGCCGCCCCGGTGGGGGTGATCCGGTCGAACATCGGCTGCCGGTCCAGGATCCCGCGCGCCCGGGCCGAGCGGATCGCGTCGTTGAGGGGAAGCCCGGTGACCGAGACGACGCTCTGCGGCGGCAGACCGCGCCGTACCCGGTCCTCGACCAGGGCGACGGCCTCGCGGCCCTCCGCCTCGCCGAAGGTGCCCTCGCGGTAGACGGGCTCGCGCCGGGTCACCCAGGTCGTCTCCGCGGCGACCTCGGCGATCTCCATGAGGTGCTGGGTACCGGAGGCCCCGCCGCCGACGACCAGCACCCGCTTCCCGGCGAACGCCTCGGGGCCCGGGTACCCGGCCGTGTGCAGCTGACGGCCCCGGAAGGTCTCCTGTCCGGGGTAGCGCGGCCAGAACGGACGGTCCCAGGTGCCGGTGGCGTTGATCAGGGCCCGGGTCGCGTACACGCCCTCCGAGGTCTCGACGCGCAGCCGGCCGCCCTCGCCCTCCCGGACGGCGATGACGTCGACGGGCCGGTGGACCCGCAGGCCGAAGGTCCGCTCGTACGTGTCGAAGTACGCGCCGATCACCTCGGAGGAGGGGCGCGCGGGATCGGCTCCGGTCAGCTCCATGCCGGGCAGGGCGTGCATCCCGTGGACCTTGCCGTAGGTGAGGGAGGGCCACCGGAACTGCCAGGCGCCGCCCGGGCGGGGAGCGTGGTCCAGGACGACGAAGTCCCGGTCCGGCTCCAGGCCGGCGCGCCGCAGATGGAAGGCGGCGGAGAGCCCCGCCTGCCCGGCGCCGATGACGACGACGTCCACGGCCCTGACCTCTTCGAACCCGAAATCGTTCACGCTTCCACCAACCGGGGCGGGGGCGCGGTTCTTCCCGGCGCCCCCGCCCCCCTGGTCCTACCGCCCGCCCGGCACGAGCAGCGGCGCGCCACCCGGGGCCGAGGCCGGGCGGCCGTTCGTCGCCGGGATGCCGAGCAGTGGCGAGGCGGGGGCCGACGGCAGCAGTCCGCGGGCCGCCAGTTCGGGTGTCACGCCCTCGCCGAACCAGTACGCCTCCTCCAGGTGCGGGTAGCCGGAGAGGACGAAGTGCTCCACGCCCAGGTCGTGGTACTCCTCGATCCGGTCCGCGACATCGGCGTGGCTGCCGACCAGCGCGGTCCCCGCCCCGCCCCGTACCAGACCGACGCCCGCCCACAGATTCGGGGAGATCTCCAGCCGGTCGCGGTCGAGCGAGCCGCCGCCGTGCAGCGCGATCATCCGCTGCTGGCCGACGGACTCGCTCCGCCCGAGGAGCTCCTGCGCCGCGGCGACGGTCTCCGCGTCGAGATCGGAGAGCAGCCGGTCGGCCGTCTCCCAGGCCTCGCGCGCCGAGTCGCGGGAGATCGTGTGCAGCCGGATCCCGAACCGGACCGTCCGGCCCTGCTCCTCCGCGAGCCGCCGGATCCAGTCGATCTTCTCCTTCACCTGCCAGGGCGGCTCGCCCCACGTCAGGTACACATCCGCGTGCCGCGCCGCGACCGGGCCGGCCGCCGCGGAGGAGCCGCCGAAGAAGATCTCGGGCAGCGGGTCCGGCGGCAGGGCGGTGAGCCCGCCCTCGATCCGGAAGTGCTCGCCCTCGAATTCGTACGGCCGCCCGCCCCACACGCCCCGCACCACCGAGAGGAACTCGTCCGTGCGCGCGTACCGCCGGTCGTGGTCGAGGTGGTCGCCGAAGCGGCGCTGCTCGGCCGAGTCGCCGCCGGTCACGACGTTGAGCAGGAGCCGGCCCCGGGTGATCCGCTGGTACGTGGACGCCATCTGGGCCGCGAGCACCGGGGAGATCACCCCCGGACGGAACGCCACCAGGAACTTCAGCCGTTCGGTGTGCTGGGCCAGCGCGACCGTCGTCAGCCAGGCGTCCTCGCACCAGGTGCCGGTCGGTGTCAGCACGGCCTCGAAGCCCAGCTGCTCGGCAGCCTTGGCGATCTGGACGAGATAGTCGATGTCGGGGGCGCGGACCCCGGACACGGTCCGGTTCCGGGTGATCCCGCCGTCCGTGTAGGCGTGCCGGTCGACGAGGGTCCGGCCGTCGCCGCCGGTCGGCAGGAACCAGTGCAGATGGACGGTCATCAGGAGGCCTTTCCGTAGCTGCGCGCCGGGGTGGTGGACGGCGGCAGGTCCTTGTTGAAGCGGGTGTCGACGTAGTCGGCGAAGCGGAACGTGTGGGGGATCAGACCGAGTTCGGCGAAGGTGTCGGCGATCTTCTGCTCGGAGGCGACGGCCGCGTCGTCGAGGGCGACGGGGACCCGGGTCCCGGTGCTGCGCTTCACGGCGGCCAGGGCCACCTCGTACGGCAGTCCGGTCTCCTTCGCCCAGACCTTCGCCCACGCCTCGGGGTGGTCGAACACCCAGCCCTGGGCGCGGCGCAGCCGCTCGACGAAGTCGCCGATCGCCTTCGCCTTCTCCTTGTCGGCCAGCGCCGAGGGGGCGGCGACCTGGAAGCCGAGGCCGTTGACGACACCGCGCCCGTCGGTCAGCACCCGGCCCTTGCCGCTCAGTAGGACCTGGGAGGTGTACGGGTCCCAGACGGCCCAGGCGTCGACCTTGCCGCTGGTGAAAGCGGCCAGGGCGTCGGCCGGCTGCAGCAGGCTGACCCGGACGTCGGACAGTTCCAGGCCGGCCCTGCGGAGCGAGGCGATCAGCTGGAAGTGGGCGGAGCTGCCCTGGGCGACGGCGACCGACTTCCCCTTCAGGTCCCGTGCGGTGCGCAGCGGCGAGTCCTTCGGGACGAGGATCGCCTCGCCCGCGGAGTCGCTGTGCGTCGACGCGACCACGGTGATCTTCGAGCCGGCGCCGGCGGCGAAGACGGGCGGGGTGTTGCCGACGGACCCGAAGTCGACGGCCTTGGCGTTGATCGCTTCGAGGAGCGGTGGGCCGGAGGTGAAGGTCGACCACTTCACCCGGTACGGAAGGTCGTCGAGCTCACCGGCGGCGCGCAGCAGGGCCTCGGTGCCGCCCTTCTGGTCACCGACGTTCAGGACGAGGCTGCCCTTGCCGTCGGAGTCCGAGACGTCACCGGCCGCGGAGGCGCCGGAGCAGGCGGAGGCGAGCAGGGCGAGCGGCACGAGCAGTGCGGCGGCGGACAGGCGGAAGGACTTCATGGATGTCTCCTCGGGGGACGGTGGGGATGCAGGGGTCAGGCGGCCGCGTGACCCGCGAACTCGGGTTCGGACACGCCGAGTTCGGCGAGCAGTCGGGTGCGGAGGGCGGCGAGCGCGGGATCGCCGGGGGAGCGGGGCCGGGCGAGGTCGACGGCGGTGTCGTAGGCGATCACGCCGTCCCGCATGACCAGTGCGCGGTCCGCGAGCAGCAGCGCCTCGTCGACGTCGTGCGTGACGAGCAGGACCGTGCAGCCGCGCCGCTGCCACAGCTCGGCCACGAGCCGCTGGGCCTTGATCCGCGTCAGCGCGTCGAGCGCGCCGAACGGCTCGTCGAGCAGCAGCAGATCCGGATCCCGTACCAACGCCCTGGCGAGCGAGGCGCGCTGGGCCTCGCCGCCGGACAGCGTCTTCGGCCAGGCCCCCGAGCGGTGGTCGAGGCCCACCTCGGTGAGTGCCTTCTCCGCCACCGGCCGGCCGGGCTTCCCCGGCAGCCCGAGCAGGACGTTCCGCCAGACCTTCTTCCAGGGCATGAGGCGGGGCGCCTGGAAGGCGACCGCGCGGCGGCGCGGCACGAGGACGGTGCCGGAGATCTCCCGGTCGAGCCCCGCGAGGATCCGCAGGAGCGTCGACTTGCCGCAGCCGCTGTGCCCGAGGAGCGCCGTGAACTGCCCCGGGTGCAGGGTCAGATCGAGCCCGTCGACGACGGGACGCCCGTCGAAGGAGCGGGTGAGACCCTGGACGGTCACTGCCCCGTGAAGGTCGGTCGCCATTGCAGCAGCAGCCTTTCGAGAGTACGGACGAGGGCGTCGGCGAGCAGGCCGAGGAAGGCGTAGACGACGAGGCAGACGACGATCACGTCGGTGCGGAAGAACTCCCGCGCCTGGTTCATGAGGAAGCCGATCCCGGCGTCGGCGTTGATCGACTCGCCGAAGACCAGCGCGAGCCAGGCCGTCGCCAGGGAGTACCGCAGTCCGGTCATCGCCCCGGGCAGCGCGCCCGGCAGGACGACGTGCCGGACCAGGCCCCAGCGGCCGAGCCCCAGGGCCTCGCCCGCTTCGACGAGCGTCGCGTCGACGCCCCGGATCCCGGCGTACACGTTCAGATACAGGTGGAAGGCGACGCCGAGCGCGATGAGCGCCACCTTGGGCGCCTCCCCGATCCCCAGCCAGATGATGAACAGCGGGATGAGCCCGACCCACGGGACCGTCCGCAGCATCTGCACCGGGGCGTCGACGAGGTCCTCGCCGAGCCGCGAGAGCCCGGACACCAGGGCGAGCGCGATGCCCACCGCCCCGCCGAGCAGCAGGCCCACGGCGACCCGTCGCAGCGAGACGCCCATCGCGGTCGGCAGCGTCCCGTCCCCGAGCAGTTCGCCGGCGGCCCGGGCGACGGTCCCCGGAGAGGCCAGCACGTCCGCAGGAAGCAGCCCCGCCGTGCTGCTCGCCTGCCAGAGGACGAGCAGCAGCACGGGTCCCACGGCCCGGCGCAGCCAGCGCGGAACGGCCGGGCCGCGACCGGGCCTTCGGGCGGGGGTCAGGGACTCGACGTCCGGCAAAGGCGATATGTCGGGCGGCGCGGAGGGAGGGGCATGGTCGACCGTCATGACGGACTCCGGGGGAGAAGGAGGTGAAGGTACGCGTCAGCGCCCGTGGGCGCGGAGCGGACACGCGCGCACGGCGATCAGAGCCTCAGCAGAGGCGGGGCGCAGGGGGTGAAAGGGCGTCAGCAGCCGCGGCGACACGCGGCGGAGGCCACCCGCAGCAGGTCGATGTGACCGCGCGTGGTGAGCAGGGCTGTACGCAACATGGCGCGAAGGTAGCGGCCGCCACGCGCCGGGTCAACGGCGTCTCGGACGGTGGACGGGCGGGCCTCGCCCGCGGAACCGACGTGCCACCGTGCTCCGTACGTGATCGCCACGCTCTAGTCTCCAGCCGACCGGACACGTTCACGACGGGGGAGCAGAACATGACATACCGGCGCGCGGTGATACCCGCACTGATCGGCGGGCTGCTGCTCACCGCACTCCTGTGGTGGGCCGGGGCCACCGCGGACGTGCTGCGCCTGCCCGGCAGTGGCGACCGGCTCGGCGCCGAGCCGGTCGCCGAGCTCCAGAGCTGGCTGGCCCCGTGGGCGTACGACCCGCCGTCCTTCCTCGACGCCGGTGCGATGGTGTCCGGTTACGTCGGGGACACCAGGGGCGGCGACGACCGCGGCTACTACGGAGGCCTGTACACGACGGGCCTGCAGATCCGGTACGGCACCGTCCTCGTCGCTCACGTGCTGGGCGCCCTGCTCCTGGTCCGCCGACTGCCGCCGGCGCGCGGACGCACCACCGCCGCCTTCCTCGCGCTGTGGGCCTGGGGCGCGGTGGCCGGGACCCTGGCGCTCGCCGTGTCCGCGCCATGGCTCATCGCCTCGACAGGACACGGCAGTTACCGCTTCCTGCCCCAGCTGGCGAACGTGATCGCCTCCGGACGGCAGCTCCCCGTGGCCGTCGGACTCGTCGCGGCGGCCGCCACCGTCCTCGTCGCACGGATCACCGCCAAGGGGGCGGGCCCACTGCCGCGCACCGACGTCCCGGCCCGCGCCGCGCGCCTGGCCGCCACCGCGGGAACGGCCGTGATCGCGCTGTCCGTCGCGGTCCTCTCGTACCACTCGGTCGCCGCCGCCCTCCAGGAGTTCTCCCCGGACGGCGGACCGCTCTCCGAGCCGGGCGACCTGCTGCGCCAGTGGCTGCTGCTCGGCGCCTGGTCCGCCCCCGAGGGCGGCCCGCTCGGCGAATGGCTCCTCTACCGCGCCTCCGACGTCCTCCTCCTCGTCGTCGTCTGGTGGGCCCTGCGCAAGCTCCCCGGGCTCCTCACCCGGGCCACGCTCCCCGCCATGGCGGCCGGCGCGGTCTGCGCCACCGTCCTCGGCCTCCTCGCGAGCCAGCTCCTCCGGATCGCGGTCGTCCAGGCAGGCCCCCAGCAGGGGACGCTCCACATCTCCGCCGGCATCGGCAACGGCATCCCGGCCGCCCTCACCTTCGGCCTCGCGGCCGGGGCCGTCGCCACCACGGTCCTCCGGCTCTCGCTGCGGGGCGCGCCGGACACCGCGGCCTAAGCTGCCGTACGGCACAGGTCCCGACCCAGGAGCGCACCCCATGAACGACCGCGACCGGCAGCACCCCTACCCCGACGCGTACCGCGCCGACGAGGCGCCCGCACCGCACGCGCTGCTCGCCCCGGTGACCTGGCTGCTCGGGACCTGGGTCGGGCGCGGGCGCGGCGGCTACCCCTCGCTCGCCGAGGAGTTCGCCTACGAGCAGGAGGTCACCTTCAGCCACGACGGGCGCCCCTTCCTGCACTACGAGGCGCGGGCCTGGCTCATCGACGAGGCCGGCACCCCGCTGCGGCCTTCGGCCCGCGAGAGCGGCTGGTGGCGGCTCCAGCACGAGGGGCGCGTCGAGGCGCTGATCACCCAGCCCACGGGGATCGCGGAGATCGCCGTCGGCCACGCGGAGGGCACCACCGTCGACCTCGGCACCCACGAGGTCGCCCTCGCCCCCACCGCCAAGCAGGTCGACGCCACCCGCCGCCGCTACACGCTCACCGGCGAGGACACCCTCGACTTCGTCCACGACCTGGCCGCGGTCGGCCGGCCGCTCCAGCACCACCTCGCCGTACGGCTGCGCCGCGAGAACCGGAGCTGAGGCCGGCCCCGGCGGCCGGGGCCCCACGGCCGGAGCGTTCACGGGCCCTGGCCGTCGAGCCTGCACAATACGGGGGTGAGCGATGACGACCCGTACCTGTGGCTGGAAGACATCTCCGGCGAGGCCGCCCTCGCGTGGGTGGCCGAGCGGAACGCCGAGACGGCGGACGTGCTGGCCGCCGACGCCGGGTTCGCCCCGCTGAAGGCGCGCGTGAGGGAGGTCCTCGACGCCTCGGACCGCATCCCGTACACCACGCGGCGCGGCGCGTACCTCTACAACTTCTGGCGCGACGCCGAGCACGTGCGCGGGGTGTGGCGGCGGACGACCCTGGAGCAGTACCACAAGGACGCGCCCGAGTGGGAGGTCCTCCTCGACGTCGACGCGCTGGCCGCCGCGGAGGGCGAGAAGTGGGTGTGGGACGGGGCACGGGTACGCCGTCCCGCCTACGACCGGGCCCTGGTGCGCCTGTCCCGGGACGGCGGCGACGCCGTCGTCGTCCGCGAATTCGACCTCGCCACGCGGGAGTTCGTCGCGGACGGCTTCCAGGTGCCGGAGGCGAAGACCCGGATCGGCTGGATCGACGCCGACACCGTCTTCGTCGGAACGGACACCGGGCCGGGCTCGCTCACCGAGTCCGGCTACCCGCGCACGGTCCGCCGCTGGCGGCGCGGCACGCCGATCGAGCGGTCCGAGCTCGTGTACGAGGCCGCGGACGCCGACGTGTCCGCCTGGGGCTACCGCGACGACACCCCCGGCCACGAACGGGACTTCGTCGGCCGCTCGCTGGACTTCTTCCGCAGCGAGACCTACCTCCTGGAGCCCGACGGCGGCACCGTACGCATCGACGTCCCCGACGACGCCCTCGTCCACGCACACCGCCGCCACCTGCTCGTCACCCTGAAGTCCGAGTGGCTCGGACAGCCCACCGGCTCCCTCCTCGCCTTCGACTTCGACGCCTTCCTCGCAGGCGACCGCAGCCCCGAGGTGCTGTTCACCCCGGACGCGCGGACCGCCCTCGCCGGGCACTCCTGGACCCGGCGCCATCTGATCCTGGAGACGATGCGGGACGTCAGCACCCACATCGAGGTCCTCACCCCGGGCGGCGAGGGCGCCGGCTGGACGCGTACCCCGCTCGTCGGCGTCCCGGCACTCTCCGCCGTCGGAGTCGTGGACACGGACCCGGACGTCTCCGACGAGTACTTCCTCGACGTGTCCGGCTTCCTCCAGCCCTCCAGCCTCCACCGCGGGCACGTCGGCGGCGACACGGAGGTCCTCAAGCAAGCCCCCGACCGCTTCGACACCGCAGGACTCACGGTCGAGCAGCACTTCGCGACCTCCGCCGACGGCACCCGCGTGCCGTACTTCGTCATCGGCCCCGACCACGCCGTCACCGGCCCCGGCCCCACCCTGCTCTACGGCTACGGCGGCTTCGAGGTCTCCCTCACCCCCTACTACGGCGCCGTCACCGGCCGGGCCTGGCTGGAGGGCGGCGGCACGTACGTCATCGCGAACATCCGCGGCGGCGGCGAGTACGGACCGGACTGGCACCAGGCCGCCCTGCGCGCGGACCGGCCCCGGGCCTTCGAGGACTTCGCGGCCGTCGCCCAGGACCTCGTCGCCCGGGGCATCACCACCCCGGACCGGCTCGGCGCCTCCGGCGGCAGCAACGGCGGCCTGCTCATGGGCGCGATGCTCACCCGCTACCCGGAGCTCTTCGGCGCGATCGTCGCGCAGGTACCGCTGCTCGACATGACCCGCTTCCACAAGCTCCTCGCCGGCGCGTCCTGGATCGCCGAGTACGGCGACCCGGACGACGCGGACGACCTCGCCCACCTGCGCGAACTCTCCCCGTACCACCGGATCACGGCCGACCGGACCTACCCGCCGGTGCTCCTGATGACCTCCACCCGCGACGACCGCGTCCACCCCGGCCACGCCCGCAAGACGGCGGCCCGGCTGCGGGAGCTCGGCCACCCCGTCCTGTTCCACGAGAACACCGGCGGCGGCCACGCGGGCGCCGGGGACAACGAACAGGCCGCCCACAACAGCGCCCTCGTGCACACCTTCCTCCGGCGGCACCTGACCTGACCGGTCCTACAACCAGCCCTGGCGCTGCGCCTGCAGCGCCATCTGGAAACGGCTCGTGGCGCCGAGCCGGGCCATCAGGATCTGGATCCGGCGGAAGAGCGTGCGGCGGCTGACCCCGATCTCCCGGGCGATGACGTCGTCGCTCGCGCCGCCCGCGAGCAGCCAGAGCAGCCGACGGTCGGCGGGCAGCAGTCCGGCGGGCAGCACGCCCGCCGGACGGGCCGTGCGGCCGTGGAACGGCAGGGCGCTCTGCCACGTCTGCTCGAAGAGGGCAACGAGCGCGGAGAGCAGCCCGCACGGCTGCACGACCAGCATCGTGTTGTGCACGTCCGCCTCCCTGATCGACAGCGACACCAGCGCGTACGCCTCGTCGATGATCATCAGCTTGACCGGCACCGACGGCAGCACCCGGGCCTGCTCGCCCGCCTCGATGCACGGCTCGATGACCGTCCGCATCTTGTCCGGGTACTCGAGCGACGCCTGGGAGTAGATGACCCGCTGCGTCACCCCCCGGGCCAGCGTCGCCAGCGCGTCGTCCGTCGAGCCCGGGATGGGCGTGTACGGAGGCGAGTCGAACTGCCGGATCTGCTCACGGGCACTGGCCCAGGCCTGCCGGCTCCGGGGGCCGATGGCGTCGCCGGTGACGACCTCCACGAGATCGTCGTTGTACGCGGCGAGCCGCTGCCGCCGGAAGGACTCGAAGGCGCCCCCGACCGTGATCCGCGACTCGTCGAGCTCGGCCGCCCGATGCCGGCCCAGGATCTCCAGGCCCGCGGCCGGAGGCACCGGGGCCACCAGGTCCGGGCCCTGCGCCGCCGGACTCGCCAGGCCCGCGTCGACCAGCTCCCCGTACGCCGCCGACAGCTGCGCACCGTCGAGACCGGCCGCCGCACCGATCGCGCTCAGCGGCGCGGGCCCCAGGTCCAGGAGCCGGACGTAGACCCGCCGGGCCTCGTCGCCGATCCCCAGGAGCCGGAGCGCCTCACCGAGCTTCTCGTTCGCCATGGACCGCATTATCGACCGGCCCCGGCCGCCCCCGCCGCCCGGACGTGGCCGATTCGTGCCACTGGCCGATCCGGGCACCGGCCGGGCCCGTGGCGGAGTACCTTCCGGGTGCCGCCGACGGCCGGCGGCCCAGAACGTACCCGGAAGAAGGTGCAGGACGTGGCGAAGGGTCGCAAGAACGGCCTCTACAACGGCGTCTCCGAGGAGCTCTCCGCTCTGATGAGGACGGGGTGGGCGGACACCGAGCGGCACGACCTCGAACCGGCCGAGCAGGCCCCGTACGCGGCCGGGCGCCGCGCCGCGCTCTCCGCGCTCTTCCCCGGCGAGCGCCTGATCGTCCCCTCGGGGAACCTCAAGACCCGCTCCAACGACGACACCTACCCCTTCCGCCCGTACTCCGGCTATGTGCACATGACCGGCGACCAGGCCCGCGACGGCGCGCTCGTCCTGGAGCCCCGCGCCGACGGCGGCCACGACGCCTACTGCTACCAGCTGCCCCGCGACAGCCGCGACAACGACGAGTTCTGGATCGGCTACACCGCCGAGCTGTGGATGGGCCGCAGGCGCACCCTCGCCGAGGCCGAGACCGTCCTCGGACTGCCCTGCCGTGACGTCCGCACCATCACCGAGGACCTGGCCGCCGGTTCCGGCCTGCCGACCCGGATCGTCCGCGGCGTCGACCCGGCCCTCGAAGCCGCCGTCACCACCGACGAGGAGCGCGACGCCGAGCTGGAGGGAGCGCTCAGCGACCTCCGCCTCGTCAAGGACGAGTGGGAGATCGGCGAGATGCGCAAGGCGGTGGACTCCACCGTCCGCGGTTTCACCGACTGCGTCGCCGAGCTCTCCCGCGCGATCGCCTCGTCCGAGCGGTGGATCGAGGGCACCTTCTTCCGCCGGGCCCGCCTGGAGGGCAACCACGTCGGCTACGGCTCGATCTGCGCCGCCGGCGACCACGCCACGATCATGCACTGGACGGAGAACGACGGCCCGGTGCGCCCCGGCGAGCTGCTCCTCCTCGACGCCGGCGTGGAGACCCACTCCCTCTACACCGCCGACGTCACCCGCACCCTCCCCATCAGCGGCACCTTCACCCCCGTCCAGCGCCAGGTGTACGACGCCGTGTACGAGGCCCAGGAGGCGGGCATGGCCACGGTGAAGCCGGGCGCTCCGTACCGCGACTTCCACGAGGCCTCCCAGCGCCACCTCGCGGCGCGCCTCGTCGAGTGGGGCTTCATCGAGGGCCCCGTCGACCGCGCGTACGAGCTCGGCCTCCAGCGCCGCTTCACGATGGCCGGCACCGGCCACATGCTCGGCCTGGACGTCCACGACTGTGCCCAGGCCCGCACGGAGGAGTACGTCGACGGCGTCCTCGAACCGGGCATGGTGCTCACGGTCGAGCCGGGTCTGTACTTCCAGCCGGACGACCTGACCGTACCCGAGGAGTGGCGCGGCATCGGCGTCCGGATCGAGGACGACCTCGTCGTCACCGAGGACGGCCACGAGAACCTGTCGGCCGGTCTGCCGCGCTCCTCGACCGAGGTCGAGGCGTGGATGGCCCGGTTCGCGGGCTGAGCCTCCCGCCGGCTCGGACGAGGGGCCGTTCGCGCGAATCTTCGCGCGGGCGGCCCCTCGTGTTGTTCCGGAGTTCGGCCCCTCGCCGGGTCGGGCGGGGACCGTGGGGCGGATGGGGCGTGTGACGGTGAGGAGCTTCGGGCTGCTCGTCCTGCTGGTCGTGGGTCTGTACGTGGGTCTGTATGTGGCGGGTTCGGGCGACCCGGGTTCAGGCGTGCCGCGTTCGGGTGACTCGGGTTCGGCCGTGGCGGGATCCGCCGGGGTGCCGGGCCCGTCGGGCGCTTGGGGCGGCTGCGAGGTGTCCGTCCCGTACACCGCCGGTGTCGGCGGCTACGCGAGCTACCGCATCCCCGCGGCCGTGCGGACCCGCGCCGGGACCGTGCTCGCCTTCGCCGAGGGCCGGACCGGCGGGGCCGGGGACAGCGGTGACATCGACATCGTCGTGCGCCGGTCGGCCGACGGCGGCTGCACCTGGGGTCCGTCGGCGGTCGTCGCCGACGGGCGCGGCGACACGCGCGGGAACCCCGCGCCGGTCGTGGACCCGCGTTCGGGCGACGTGGTGCTGCTCAGCTCGTACAACGGCGCGGAGGCGACGGAGCGCCGGATCCTGCGGGGTGAGGTCCCCGCTCCCCGCGGCCGCCGGGTGTTCGTCCAGCGCAGTTCCGACGACGGGCGGACGTTCTCCCCTCCGCGGGAGATCACCGCGCAGGTGAAGAAGCCCGGATGGCGCTGGTACGCCACCGGCCCGGGCCACGCCCTCGCCCTGACCCGGGGCCCGCACGCCGGGCGGCTGGTCGTCCCCGCCGACCACTCGGCGGCGCCGCCGGAGGGCTCCACGGACACCGGCGAGGAGCCCCGGTACTACGGGGCGCACGCGCTCCACAGCGACGACGGCGGCCGGTCCTGGCGCCTCGGTCCCGTGGACGACACCTACGACGGCTTCGTCAACGCCAACGAGTCGACGGCCGCCCAACTGCCCGACGGAAGCGTGTACTTCAGCTCCCGCGACCAGCTGGGCACGAGCCCCGGCAACCGCGCGGACGCCTCCTCCCGCGACGGCGGTGAGACCCTCGACCGCCCGCTCGCGCCCCAGCACACCCTGGACCGCGTGCCCGTGGTGCAGGGCAGCCTCCTGTACGTGGGCGGCCGGGACGGACTCCTGTTGTTCTCGGCCCCCTCGGTGCCGGACGCCCGCGCGGAGCCGGCCGTCTGGACCAGCGGGGACGGCGGGCGGACCTTCGTGAAGGCCCTGACGGTGTCCCGACGGAAGGGCGCCTACTCGGACCTGGTGCCGCTGGACGCGGCGACCGTCGGCCTGCTCCACGAGACCGGGACGCGGAGTCCGTACGAGACCGTGGAGTTCCGCCGGATCCCGCTGACGGCACTCACCGGCCGGCGGTAGCCGCCGGGTGGCCCCGAGCGCGGCCCAGGGCGGCTTGCCAGCTCTTAATGAAAATGATTATCGTCTCCCTTGTTCGTACACGCTCAACCATTTGCCCAAGGGGGGCCTCTTTTGCGTGCCTTCACGCGTTCTCTCACCCTTGCCGGAACCGTCGCCGCGACCCTCGCCGTCGGTGGACTCACCGCCGCCCACGCCGCCGGAACCACCCTCTCCACGGGGCACGTCGACGTCCTCGACGTCGAGTACGACGGCACCGGCCTCGGCCTGCACGTCCACGACGAGTCCGTGACCCCGGACGTCGAGTACGCCCCGGCCGACGTCGTCCTCAGGGCCCTGCCGGCCGCCGCGTACACCGTGCCCACCGGCACCTGCTACAGCCACCTCGGCACGGCCGGAACCACCGTCTACCGCCTGCCCCAGACCCAGAACGCCGACCTGCTCTGGCCCGGCATTTCCGGCGAGCACCTCACCGCCGGCGCCTTCCAGAACGACAAGGTGCAGGTCAAGCTCACCTCGCTCAGCGGCCCCGGCAGGCTCACCGTCTACAAGAACGGCCTCTGCCCCCGGAGCAACCGCTCCTACGACAGCGGCGACGCCACCCTCCCCAACACCCGGGACATCGCCGCCGGCGAGCACGACCACGCCAACTGGGTCTTCACCAAGGCCGGTTCGTACACCGCGACCTTCGCCGTCAGCGGCACCCTGACGAACGGCACCCCCGTCGGCCCGACCTCCGCCACGTACACCTTCCAGGTCGGCTGACGCCCGCCCGCCCATGAACCCCGCGCCGGGGGCGGGACAACCCGCCGTTCGAACCGCCCCCGGCGCGGCCGTGGCCTCCCCGTACGCACCCCGAAGGAGCCGCCCCGTCATGCGGGCCCGCAACGCACCCTCCACCCCACCCGCAGCCGCGCTCACCGCCGTGCTCGCGGCCGCCCTCGCCCTGTCGCCCGCCGCACCGCCCGCGTACGCGGCCGAACAGCCCCCGCGCGAAGCGCCCGCGGGCGAACGCGTCGTCCTCGACGGCGGCCACCTCGACCTCGCCGCCCGGCTCACCGGCGGCCGCCTGGAGTTCCGCGTCAAGGACGGCACGGTCCCCGGCGCCACCGTCTGGCGCGAACCCTCCGACGTCCTCCTCCACTTCGACCCGCGTCACGAGATCGTGATCCCGCCGCGCGAGGAGGTCCCGCAGCTGGAAGGCTTCGGCACCCCCGGCGCGAGCCTCTGGGTCGACAAGGACTTCGCGTCCACGGAGGGCCTCCTCTGGCCCGGCTGGAACACCCTCGGCATCCTGCCCGCCGACGCGACCGGCGGCGTCGAGGTCACCTTCCCCGCGATCGACGGGCCCGGCCGGTTCGTCCTCGGCCGCTGGGAGGACGATCCCGAACTCGGCCTGCGCGTCGGCGTCGACGTCGACAGCCGCAAGGCCGAGCCCGGCACGGTCTCCCTGCCGGCCTTCACCCACGCCCACCCGCTGTGGATCTTCGACACGGAGGGCGTCTACCGGATCACCCTGGAGATGAGCACCACGCTGCCCTCCGGCACGCGCCTCTCGGACCGCGAGACCCTCGCCGTCGCCGTGGGCGACGTCGACCCGTCGACGATCGAACCGGGGGCGGGGGAGGGGACACCAGGGCCGGGGCCGGGGCCGGGGCCGACGGCGATGCCGATGCCGATGCCGATGCCGATGCCGACGCCGTCCCCGTCCGGTACGCCGTCCCCGTCCGGTACGCCTTCGCCGGCCGGTACGCCGGCACCCACCCGCACCCCGACCGGCGTGCCGGCTCCGACGCCGGGCTCGACCCGTACGTCGTCCCCCACGGTGGCGCCGACTCCCGAGTCCCCCTTCGAACCCCGGACGACCCTCACCGCCTCCGCACCGCCCCGCGCCGCCGCCGCGGGCAGCCCTCGGCTGGCGGCCACCGGCGCGGTCCCGCTCGCCCTGCCGGCCGGTCTCGCCGGTCTCGCGCTCGCGGCCGGGGCCGTGACGGTCGCCCTCGTGCGCAGGAAGCGGACGGCCCGGTGAACACGCCCCGTACGGCCGCCGCCCTCGCGCTCGGTGCCGCGCTGCTGGTCTCCGGCTGCGGCGGCGGGCCCGACGGCCGCTCCGGCGGCAAGGCCGAACTGACGGTCTCCACGACCACCGCGATCATCGCCGACCTCGTCCGCAACGTCGGCGGCGACCGGGTCGACGTCGCCTCCGTCGTGCCGCAGCACGGAGACCCCCACTCCTACGAGCCCAGCCCCGGCGACGCCGCCCGCGTCGCGCGCTCGGAGCTGGTCCTCAGCAACGGGCTCCTCCTCGAAGAGCCCGGAATCATGAAGATGATCCACACCAACGCCCCCGAGGACACCCCCGAAGTGCCCCTCGGCGAACGCCTCGAACAGTACGGCGGCTCCGCCATCAGGCTCACGGAGGACCTCGGCCTCGACGTGCTCTGGCTGGGCTGGGCCGTCGAGGGCGAGGTGGCGGGCGACGGCTCCCACGTCCGGACGACCGCCACCGCGCTCGATGGGCCCGGTGACCTCCACGTCTATCTGACGGACACGCTCGGCACCCCACAGGTCGTCGTCGACTCCACGGACGGCTTCGGCACCAGGGACTCCTTCACCCTGCCGCCCGAGGCGCACACCCACGTCAACTGGGCCTTCAGCAAGCCCGGTACGTACCGGCTGACCGTACGGGGACAGACCGAGACCCTCGGTGGGAAGACCGCCCCGATCGGCGGCGGAACCGTCACCTTCGTCGTCGGCGGCGCCCCGGCGCCGGCCGGGAGGACCGTGCTCGACGGCGGGCACGCCGACATCGCGCTCGACACCCGGACCAGGTCGGTGCGGATCCGCTCCGACGACCCGGCGACCGGCCGGCGCGTGCACCGCTCCACGGACGCCGTCGTCCTCTCCGTACCGCAGCGGGCCAGGGAGACCGTGCCCCGCGAGGAGGCCTATCGCTTCCTCGGCCGGCCCGGCGCCGACCTGTGGGTGCTGCCGCAGGCCGTCATCGGCCGCCACGTGCACGGCGACACCGACCCCCACACCTGGGAGGACGTCGCCAACGCCGAGGCGTACGTCCGCCGGATCCAGGACGAGCTGACGAAGGCCGACCCCGGGGGCCGCGCCACGTACGAGCGGAACGCCGCCCGCTACCTGAAGCGGCTCGCCGCCCTCGACGACGAGGTGGCGAGGACGCTCGCCCGAGTCCCGGAGAGGAACCGCACGTTGATCACGACGCACGACGCGTTCGGCTACCTCGCGCACGCCTACCACCTGGAGATCGCCGGCTTCGTCGTCCCGGTGCCCAGTCGCGAGCCGAGCGCCGCGGAGATCGCGCGCCTCCGGGCCACGATCCGCGAACGCGAGGTTCCCGCCGTCTTCGTCGAACCCAATCTGGCGGCCCGCGCGGACGTCCTGCGCCGGGTGGCGGAGGACGAGGGCGTCGCCGTCTGCACGATCTACGGCGACTCCTTCGACGACAAGGTCCACGACTACGTCTCGATGATGCGCCACAACGCGAACGAACTGGCCCGCTGCCTGGGCCGGGAGGGGAGGTGAGCCCGATGCGGCTCGCACGGAACACGAGCGTCGCCCTGGCGACGGCCGGGGTGCTCGCCCTCGGCGGTACGGCGAGGGCCGAGCCGCCGGCCGATGGACCCGTGCCGGTACCGGTACCCGTACCCGTACCCGCGACACCTGGTCCGGCCGGGCCGGGGTGGGTCGACGGCGTGCTGGGGCTCGGGAGGGACGGTGTGCTCGACCTCGACGACTTCCACCGGGTCACCGGGGAGGACGGCACGGTCCACTGGGAGTTCAGGACCCCGTGGGACACCACGGCCCTCGCGGACGGCGGCTCGGTGCGCTGGTCCCTGACAGAGGCGGAAGGGCCCGGCGCGGTGACGGTGACGGTGTACGGGGCGGAGGGCGATGCGTCCGGGGTGTGGTTCGACAGCGGCGACGGGCTCCCGGACGCCTCCGAGCTTCCTGCCGGAGGCCGGGGCGAGAGCCGCTGGGCCTTCTCCGCGCCGGGGGTCTACCGGATCGTGCTCGCGGCGGAGACGGACACCGCCGAGACCGCCACAGCCGGGTTCACCGTACGGGTCGGGGGAGCCGCTCCCGTGCCCGTGCCCGTGCCCGCTCCCGCTCCCGTGCCCGTGCCCGTGCCCGCTCCCGTGCCCGTGCCCGTGCCCGCTGTGACGCGCGAGGCCAGGGCGTTCGTCGCCCAGCCGGCCGCCCCCAAGGCCCGGCCCGTCGTTCCCGCGCAGAAGGCCGGGACGACGCCTCCGGTCCTCGACGAGGGCCACGTCGACATCGCCGCGCGCGTGCTGGACGGCAGGCTCCAGATCCAGGTCAAGGACGGGACGGTGCCCGGCCGGACCGTCTGGCGCGAGCCCTCCTCTCTCGTGCTCCGGGTCAAGCCGGAGGCCCGTCGGACCGTTCCGGCCAACCCGGACTTCGCCTTCCTGGGGAAGGCCGGAGAGCCGGTGTGGCTGCTCGACCAGGTCCAGCGACCCGGGTTGCTCTGGCCCGGCTGGTCCACGGACAACATGGCGGCGGGCGCCACACGGGGCGAGATCGCGTTCTCCCTGGTGAAGGCCGAAGGGCCGGGCCGGTTCGCGCTCTTCACTTACGACGGCCTCTCCGGCGCGGCGGTCCGTTTCGCCAGTGCGGACGGGGTGCCCGACACCTTCGGCGTTCCGCAGAACACGCACGCGCACGGTGGCTGGGCCTTCGGTGCCGAAGGCACGTACCGGCTGACCCTCACGATGTCCGGCCTCCTCGCGGACGGGAGGAGGACGAGCGACACCGAGACGCTCACCTTCGAGGTCGGCTCGGGCGATCCGGGCGGGGGCTCTACGGGCGGATCGACGGGCGGATCGACCGGTGGCAGCACCGACTCCGGTGCGAGTGCGGGGACGAGTACGGGGACGTCTTCGGGCTCCGGTACCTCCCCGGGCAGCTCCGTCACGGGCGGCTCCGCCACGGGCGGGGCGAGCACCGACGGCAGCGCCACCACGGGCGCCACTGGCAGTACCAGTGCCAGTACCAGTGCCGCGGGCAACACGGACAACACGGGCGACACCTCCCCCCGTGGCTCCATGGCCGCCACCGGCGCCGAGTCCACCGTGCTGCTCGCGGGCACGGCCGTCGCGCTCGCCGCCGTCGGCGCCGGTGCCGTACTCGTCGCCCGGCGGAGGCGCAGCGCATGAGCGACGACCGACAGGAGCTGCTGCGGGTCCGTTCCCTCTCCGTCGCGCTCGGCGGCCGGACGGCCGTCGCGGACGTCTCGCTCGCCGTGTCCGGCGGGGAACTCGTCGGGCTGCTCGGCCCGAACGGGGCGGGCAAGACCACACTCCTCCGCGCCGTCCTCGGGCTCGTCGCCCCGTCGTCGGGCGCCGTCGACGCCAGGGGGACCGTCGGCTACGTCCCCCAACGGCACGAGTTCGCCTGGGACTTCCCGATCGACGTCGCCGGGGCCGTGCTCAGCGGGCGCACCCGTACGGTCGGCTGGCTGCGTCCGCCCCGGGCGCGCGACCGCGCGGCGGCCGACGAGGCCCTGGAGCGGGCCGGTCTCACCGCGCTGCGCCGCCGGCCGATCGGCGAGCTGTCCGGCGGCCAGCGTCAGCGCGTCCTGGTGGCGCGCGCCCTCGCCGCCGAACCCCGGCTGCTGCTCCTGGACGAGCCGTTCACGGGCGTCGACGTCCCGACCCAGGACCTGCTCAACGAGCTGTTCGGCCGGCTCGCGGCGGAAGGCAGGGGGCTGCTCATGACCACCCACGACCTGGCCGCCGCCGCCCGGACCTGCACCCGGGTGCTGCTCCTGAACCGGACCCTCGTGGCCGAGGGAGGCCCCGAACTCCTGGCGGACGCGGGACAGATGCTGCGGGCCTTCGGCCTGGACCGGACCGAACGGATCGAGGAAGCGGCATGAACGACCTTCTCGCTCTCCTCGCCGAGCCGTGGGCGCTGCCGTTCATGCGGCGGGCCTTCGCCGTCGCCGCGGTCGTCGGCCTCGTCTGCGGGGTCGTCGGCGTGTACGTCGTGCTGCGGGGCATGGCCTTCATCGGTGACGCCGTCGCCCACTCCGCCTTCCCCGGGGTGGCGCTCGCGTACGCCTTCGAGGGCAACCTGCTGCTCGGCGGCGCGGCGGCCGGCGTCACGACGGCGGTGCTCATCGCCTTCGTCTCGCAGAACCGGCGCCTCAAGGAGGACACCGTCATCGGGGTCTTCTTCGCCTTCGCCTTCGGGCTCGGCATCGTCCTCGTCTCGACCCGTGACAGCTGGACGACGGACCTGTCGTCGTTCCTGTTCGGGCAGGTCCTGGCCGTGGACACGGCGGACCTGTGGCGGGTGGCCGCGATCGGGGCGGTCCTGGTCGCCGTCGTCCTCGCCCTCCGGAAGGAGCTGGTCGCGGTCAGCCTCGACCGCGAGACGGCCCGGGCCTCGGGGCTTCCGGTCCTGCCGCTCGACCTGACCCTGTACGTCGTCGTGACGGCCACCATCGTCATGTCCCTGGAGGCCGTGGGGAACGTCCTGGTCCTCGCGCTCCTCATCACCCCGGCCGCCACGGCGCGGCTGCTGACCGAGCGGCTGTGGGCGATGACCCTGCTGGCCTCGGCCTTCGGCTGCGCGGGCAGTCTCGCCGGGCTGTACGTGAGCTATGCGTACGACCTGGCGGCCGGCGGCTCGGTCGTGGTCGTCCTGACCGGGTTCTTCGCCCTGGTCTGGCTGCTCGCACCCCGCCACGGCCTGGTCTCACGCGCGCGCGTACGCCGGGGCCGACGGTCCGTACACATGTCCGGCTCGCGTGCGTCCGAACGAGAGAAACAGGGCCGGATGTTCACCGATTCAGGTGACAGCGGACGAGGTGAAACGTCCCTCCCCTCGCCGGGGCGGCCACGCTCGACGTGACACATGGAGCCACCCTGTGGAGCGCCCGATGCAGCTGATCCCCCGTCATGACCCGCACCTCGTCGTCCGCTCGACCGGCGGTCTCACGGTCGCCGCCCTCCGGGGCGAGCTCGACCTCGTCCTGGTGCGGCACCTGCGGCCCGAGCTCGACGCGCTCGTCCGGGAGTCCGACGCCCTGACCGTCGACATCCGGCGCCTCACCTTCTGCGACGCCACCGGGCTCGGACTCCTCGCCCACTGCGCCGGGCGCATGCACCGGCGCGGAGCGCGCTGGCGGCTCGTCTGCGACCAGCCGTGGATTCTGCGGCTCATCCGGCTGACCGAGCTGAGCGACGTCCTCCGGCCCGAGGCGGGACCGGCGGATCTCCTCGATCAGCCGGGCGCGATGGGGCTGCCGGTCCCGGTGGGGCAGTCGGCTCCGCTGGGTCAGCCGGCCCCGGTCGGGCTGTCGGCCCCGCCCGTCCCGCCGCCGGTCGAGCCCGGCGTGACGAGACCCGTCTCGTAGGCGGCGATCACCGCCTGCGCCCGGTCGCGCAGCCGGAGTTTCTGGAGGATGCGGGCGACGTGGGTCTTCACCGTCGCCTCGCTCAGCCGGAAGCGCGCGGCCAGTTCGGCGTTGGTGTGGCCGCGCGCCAGGGCCTCCAGGACCTCCAGCTCGCGCGGCGTGAGCGTGGCCAGTTCACGGTGCGGGGCGGCCGGGCGGGGCCCCGCCCCCGTACCGGACACGGCGAAGCGTTCCACGAGGCGCCGCGTGATCGCCGGGGCGAGCAGGGCGTCCCCGGAGCGGACCAGCCGGACCGCCGCCGTCAGGTGCTCGGGGGTGACGTCCTTGAGCAGGAAGCCGCTCGCGCCCGCCGCGAGCGCCGCGTACACGTACTGGTCGAGGTCGTAGGTGGTGAGGACGACGACCCTCGGCGGCGTCGCGGTCCGGTCGGCGAGGATGCGGCGCGTGGCCTCCAGGCCGTCCGTGCCGGGCATCCGGATGTCCATCAGGACCACGTCCGGCCGGGTCCTGCGGACCTCCGCCACGGCCGCTTCGCCGTCGGCGGCCTCCGCGACCACCTCGATGCCGTCGGCGGCGAGGATCATCCGGAAACCGGTCCGCACCAGCGCCTGGTCGTCGACGATCACCACGCGCGGAGCGTCGGCCACGGTCACGGAACCTCCCACGGAATCACCGCACGGACCCGGTAACCGCCGTGCGGGCGGCTGCCCGCGTCGAGCGTACCGCCGTACACCGCGAGCCGTTCCCGGAGTCCGAGCAGCCCGTGGCCGCCGCCCGGCTCCGCCGTCCGCAGCCTGCGCCCGCCGGTGTCGGACACCTCCACGCGCAGTCGGCCATCCCCGTACTCCACCGTCACCGACACCCGCGCGCCCGCCGCGTGCTTCACCGCGTTCGTGAGCGCCTCCTGCACCACCCGGTAGGCGGCCAGATCGACTCCGGCCGGCAGCTCGACCGGGACGCCCCGCACCGCCACCTCCACCGGCACCCCCGAGGAGCGGACCCGGTCCGTCAGCTCCGTGAGCCGGTCCAGGCCCGGCTGCGGGGCGAGCGCCACGTCGGCGGCCGGATCGGGGCCGTCCGCGGCCATGGTGAGGAGCCCCATCACGTGCCGCAGCTCCGACATCGCCGTCCGCCCGGCCGCCTCCACCGCGAGCATCGCCTCCCGGGCCAGGTCGGGCGAGGAGTCCAGGACGGTGCGCGCCGCACCGGCCTGAATCGTCATCATGCTCACGTTGTGGGTGACCACGTCGTGCAGCTCCCGGGCGATCCGGGACCGCTCCGCCTCCACCGCCCGCCGCAGCGCCGCCTCCTGTTCCGCCCGCAGCGTCCGTTCCCGCTGCCGCCACAGATGGACGCCGTGGGAGGCGAGGGCGAGCGGGAGCAGGACGAGGACGGGCACCAGGTCGGTGTCGACGGCGGGGACCAGCGGGAAGACCGCGTAGAGCAGGGCGCCGGCCAGGAGCGAGGCCAGCACCGACTTGCGGTGCGGGCTGTACATGGCCGCGCTGTAGGCGGCGACGAGTCCGGAGGCGAAGGTGATCCGGGTGGCGTCGTCGGCGGCGTCCCCCAGGTGCAGGAGCACCGTGGCGGTCGTCACCACCCAGTAGACGGCCAGCGGGAAGCGGCGCCGCAGCACCAGCGGCAGCGCGGTCAGCACCGCCGCCGCCAGCTCCCAGGCCTCCACCGGCGGCAGCAGATGCTCCACGGCGCGCACCGGGCGCGGGCCCTCCGGACCTCCCGGTACGTCCGGGGGCGCGGGCGGGGTCGGGAGCTGCCCGGGCACCCGCGTCTTGCTCCCGGCCAGGTCGGGCCGGAGCTCCACGTACGAGCGGTTCATGTTCCCGACGATGGTGGCGACCGTGAGCGACAGGGCGAGGAGCCCGTCGGCCAGCCACGACCAGCGGGACAGCGGGGGCGGCGCGCCGACGGTCCGCGACCCGCGCAGTCGGCCCATGACTTCCTCGTACCTGCTCACCGGTGCAGTGTGCCAAGCAGGTGGCCGGGGCGAATCGGCCCGGAGGACCAGGGCACCGTCCCGGCGATGTACATCGCGCGGAGGACTCGTCCGCGCCTCCGCCGCACACGGTACGGATCTTCGCCACCGCGGCCGACGCGCCCGAGGGCGGGCCGCTCCTAGCGTCGGTGCGAACCCGACCCGTACCGAGCCCTGGAGGGCCCATGACCCCATCCGAAGCCGAGCCCCTCATCGAACTGAGCGAGGTCGGCAGGACGTACGCGGACGGGCCGGCCGCGCTCGCCGGACTGAACCTGAGCGTGGCGCGGGGCGAGTCGCTCGCCGTCCTCGGCCCCTCCGGCAGCGGCAAGTCGACCCTGCTCAACCTCCTGGCCGGCCTCGACCGGCCGAGCACCGGCCGGGTCACCGTCGACGGGCTCCGCGTCGACGCGCTGAGCGAGACGGCCTCCGCCCGCTACCGGCGCGACCGCATCGGCATGGTCTTCCAGTTCTTCAACCTCCTCGACGACCTCACCGTGCTCGACAACGTGCTGCTTCCCGCCCAGCTCGCCGGCATGGCGCGCGGCCGGGCGGCGGCACGCGCCGCCGAACTCCTCGAACAGCTCGGCGTCGCCCGCCACGCGCGCGTGCACCCCGGCCGCCTCTCCGGCGGCGAGCGGCAGCGCGTCGCCGTCGCCCGCGCCCTGATGAACCGTCCCCCGCTGCTCCTCGCCGACGAGCCCACGGGAGCCCTCGACACCGCGTCCGGAGCGGACGTGCGCGACCTGCTGCGCGCCCTCAACGCCGACGGCCAGACGATCGTCCTCGTCACCCACGACCTCGCGCTCGCCGAGGCCTGCGCGACACGCACGATCGAGCTCGTCGACGGCCGCGTCACCCGCGACGTCCCGGCGGTGGCCCGATGAGCGCGCCCCGGGCAACCGGCGCCATCGGCCGGGTCGTACGCGCCGGCGTCGGGCGGCGCCGTACCCAGACCGCCGTGATGGTGCTGACCACGCTGCTGTCCGTCGCCTCGGCCGTCCTCGCGCTCGGCCTCCTCGTCGCCTCGGGCGCTCCCTTCGACCGCGCCTTCGCCCGGCAGCACGGCGCCCATCTGACCGTGCGGTTCGACGGTTCCGCCGTCACGCCGGAGCGGCTCGCCGCCACCGCCCGCGCGTCCGGGGTGGCCGCGGTCTCGGGTCCCTTCGCCGTCACCTCCCTGCGCCTGAGCGCGGACCGGGCGGCCCCGCCCGGGTTCGCACCGCCGCCGCTGACGGTCGTCGGCCGGGCCTCCGCCGCCGGGCCCGTGGACGCGGTGACCCTGACGGAGGGCCGGTGGGCGACGGCTCCCGGCGAGATCGTCCTGGAGCGGGGATCCGAACCGCCGAGCTCGGGCCCGGGGGCCCGGCTGACCGCCGGCGGCGTCACCCTCACGGTGGTCGGCATCGCCGAGTCGGTCGGCGAGAGCGCCGACGCCTGGGTCGTACCCGGGCAGCTCACGGCGCTCGCGGGAGGACGGCCGCCCGCGCTCCAGATGCTCTACCGGCTCACCGCCGCCGACACCGCCGCGGAGGTGACGGCCGGACGGAAGGCCGTCACCTCCGCCGTACCGGCGGGAGCGGTCACCGGCAGCCGCTCGTACCTCGACGTACGGGAGACCGCACGCGAGACCACGGCCGCCTTCGTCCCCTTCGTCACCGCCTTCGCGCTCCTCGGTCTGGCGATGTCGGTCCTGGTGATCGGCATCGTGGTGAGCGGAGCCGTCGGCGCCGCGACCCGCCGCATCGGGATCCTCAAGTCCCTCGGCTTCACCCCGTTCCAGGTGGGACGCGCGTACGTGGCGCAGGCGCTGATCCCGGGCACCGTCGGAGCCGTCCTCGGCGTCGCCCTCGGCAACGTGCTCGCCGTCCCCCTCATGGCGGAGGTGGCCGAGGTGTACGGCACGACGGAGGTCCTCGTCCCCCTCTGGGTGGACCTCGTCGTACCGGCCGGCGGGCTCGCCCTCGTGGCCGCCACCGCCTTCGCCCCCGCCCTGCGCGCGGCCCGGCTGCCGACCGCGGCGGTCCTCCGCGTCGGACCCGCCACCGGCGGCGGCCGGGGCCGCGCGATCCGCGGCCTGTTCGGGCGGCTGCCGCTGCCCCGGCCGGTCACGCTGGGACTCGCCGCGCCCTTCGCCCGCCCCGCACGGGCCGCGAGCACGGCCGCGGCGGTGACCTTCGGAGCCCTCGCGGTGACCTTCGCCGTCGGACTCGGCAGCACGCTCGTCGCCGTCAAGACCGACGGCGACCCCGACCGGGGCGGCGACGTCACCGTCCACACGGTCTCCCTGCCCCGCGGAAACGAAGGCGCGGCGGGCGGGGCGCCTCCCCTGCCGGGGAAGCCCGCCGACCCGGCCGCCGTGGCGAAGGCGATCGCCGCGCTCCCGGGGACCGGCTCGGCGTACCGGACGGCCCGCACCCAGCTGGACGTGGCCGGTCTCAAGGGCGGCGCGCCCCTCGTCGCGTACGAGGGGGACACGGCGGGCAGCCGTCACACGATGGTCTCCGGGCGCTGGTTCGGGGCCACGGGGGAGGCCGTCGCGGCCACCCGGTTCCTGCGCGCCACCGGGGTCCGCGTCGGGGACACCGTCACCCTTTCCGAGCAGGGCCGCACGGACCGGGTCCGGATCGTCGGCGAGGTCTTCGACCTGGGCGACGACGGCATGACCCTGCGCACCCCGGCGGCGTCCGTCGCCGCGCTCCACGCCCGCTACCAGCCCGCCGACTTCGCCGTGACCGTCACCGCGGGCACGGACGCGGCGCGTTACGCGAAGAGCCTCGACGCGGCCGTGGCGCCGCTCGGCGCGGAGGCCGCCGTCACGCAGGGCAGCAAGTCGAGCGTCATCCGGGCGATGCAGGCCCTGATCGTCATGCTCACCCTGATGCTGGTCGCCGTCGCCTGCCTCGGCGTGCTCAACACGGTGGTCCTGGACACCCGCGACCGCGTCCGTGACCTGGGCGTCTTCAAGGCCCTGGGGATGACCCCGCGGCAGACGGTCGGGCAGGTCCTCACCTCCGTCGGGGCCATCGGTCTCGTGTCGGGCCTCGTCGGCGTGCCGATCGGCGTGGCCCTCCACGGCCGGGTGATGCCGGCGATGGGCCGCGCGGTCGGCACCACGATCCCGCCCGCGGACATCGACGTGTACGGCACGCCGCTGCTCGTGCTGCTCGCGACGGCGGGCGTGGTGATCGCGACCGCAGGCGCGCTGCTGCCGGCGGGCTGGGCGGCCCGTACGTCCACGGCACGGGCGTTGCGGGCGGAGTAGGAGCGGAAGGCCCGATGGGGCGCCCGGCTCCCCGGCCCGGGGGCGCTGGGCGCCTCCCCGGCCTGCCCCCGGCCTGCCCCCGGCCTGCCCCCGGCCCGCCCCCGCCCGGCTCCCCGCCCGGCTCCCCGCCCGGCTCCCCGCCCGGCGCCCCGGACGTCCCGCCGGTCCGCCGCGATACCGTCGCCGCATGTCTGAAGTCCGGTTGACCACGCCCTCCTTCCTCGTGCTCGGCATCATCGACAAACTGGGCGAGGCCAGTCCGTACGACGTCAAGGTGGAGGCCGCGCGGACGGTGGCCCCGTTCTGGTCCATGCCGCACGCGCAGGTGTACGCGCAGTGCGACCGGCTCCTGGAGGCGGGGCTGCTCTCGGAGGTGCGGCAGCCGGGCGGCCGCAACCGGCGCCTGATGAGCCTCACCGAGGAGGGCGCGGCGGCGCTGCGCGGCTGGCTGGCCGACCCCGCCTTCGTCCCGGTCGAGGCCCGAGAGCGGGGCATCCTCAAGCTGTGGTTCGGCGCGAGCCCGCGCGTCCACGCGCCCGTGCAGATCGACGAGCACCGCAAGACCCTGGACGAGTACGAGGGACTGGCGGACGAGGTGGGCGCGTTGCTGACGCGCGGGCAGCGCGAGGCGCTGGAGTTCGGCATCCGCTATGAGCGGATGATGGTCGATTTCTGGCAGTGGGTGGAGAGCCGCGAGCCCTGAGCCCGCCAACGACGGCTTGTTACCGACCGGTTGACCCCGGTCGCCCCTCGCCCTACCTTCACCCATAGTCCAGAAGGGACTATGGGTGAAGGGGGAACCGCCATGGCGCGCACGACCGGCACGAGAGGGGGGTGGGGGAGGGCGGCCACCCTCGCGGTCACCGTGGTCTGCCTGGCGTACGCGCCGATCGCCATGACCGAACTCTGGCCGTACGCGAGCCCGGGAGCCCCCGCCGTCGGCGAGTGGCTGCTCGGCCGGTCCGTGTCCCCGGAGTTCGTCGCCGAGGCCGTGCGCGACCGGATGGGCCCGTACGGACGCAGCCTCGTCCCCCTGATCGTGCACTCGGTCCTGGGCGGCCTCCTCATGCTCCTCGGCCCGGTGCAGCTGCTCTCCGCGGTCCGGCGCCGCATCCGGCTCCACCGGATCACCGGGACCGTCTTCGCCGTCACGGTGTACGTGTCGATGGCGGGCGCCGCCGTCTACCTGGTGCGCACCCCGCCGGCGGAGGCCTTCAGCGGGGCCGCGTTCTGGATCGTCCTCGCCACGATCCTGGCCGGCACCGTCGGCAGCGTGACCTTCGGGATCCTCGCCGCCGTCCGCGGCTTCCCGGACCTCCACCAGCGCTGGCTGCTGCTCTGCTACGGCTTCCTGATGACCGCCCCGCTGCTGCGGCTCGAATGGGGCCTCCTGCCCTCGCTCTACCCCGGGCTCGACCTGCGCGACATCAACCGCGTCGCGATCATGCACCTCGGGGCGCTCGTCTCCTTCGGCGCGCTGCTCGCCTCCCGCGCCCTCGACCGGCGTGCCGCCGTCCCCGGTCTGACCGGCACCTGGTGCCCGCTGCCGGTACGGGCGGCCGCCCATCTCGCGGGCGGGGCGGGCCTGGTGTGGATCACGGTGGCGTTCCTCGACGAGGGAACCGCCGGGCGGCGACTCCTCCTCGCGTACCTCGTCCCGTACGCCGTGACGTACGCCGTCATCGCCGTCCGGGCCACCCGCGCCGGCTCCCGGGGTGCGCACTGGGCGCGCGAGGAGTGGTCGCTGCACCTCGCCGCCCTCTGCCTGGCCCCCGCCTTCTCGGCGGTGACCGTGCCCGTACTGGAACGGACCCTGGGCCTCGACCGGATCACGGCACTCGTCGCGGGCGTCGGCATCGGCTGCGGCATGCTCGCCTACGCGGCCGTCACCGTGGTGAGCCTGCGGATCCTGTACGCACATGAAGTCCAAAAGCGGCAGCGGGAGTTCGCGGATCTGTCGACGGCTCCGGCGGAGGCCCGGGTCACGGCGGCCACCGCTCCGGAAGGGGGCCGGGGATGAGCGTCGTTCCGCAGGAGACGGCCGCCGGCACCGGCCGGGCACTCTCGCCCGCCGTCGTGGTCCTGAGCGGTGTCGTCGGAGGCATCAGCGCCACCGTCGGCACCCTGCTCGCCGTGGCGAGCCTGACCGGACACGCGGCGGGCGCCTGGGTGTCGCCCGAGGCGCTCAGCCCCGGTCTCGTCGGGGCGGCCATGGCGGGCGTGGCGCCCGCGCTGTTCACGGTCGGCCGGGCCCGTGTCTGGGAGGAGGTCCGGAGCCTGGTGCTGCCGCTCGCGATCGTCCTCGTCGGCCTCTTCACGGTGACCCTGCTGAACGCCGGAAGCCTCCAGGCGGTCCGCGGCGGCCCGCTGTTCCTCGCCCTGTTCAGCCTCGGCTGGGTCGCCACCCTCGGCGTCCTCGCCCTCGCCGCGCTGGGCTGCCTGGCCGCGCAGTACCGCAGCAGGCCCGCGGGCGACGGGCCGAATGGCCGGCGTCCGGTCGCCCCGCTGCCCGCCTGGTCGAAGCCGCCGCTCGCCGTGGTCGGTTCGGGATGGCTCGGCATCGGTGCCGGCCTGCTGTTCTTCCCGGCGTTCTGGGGCGCCCTGCTCCCGTGGACGGTGAACCGCGCCGACGCGCAGGGCCTGGGCGTGTGGGCGCTCGCGCTCGGCGTCGGCGTCCTCGGTTCCCTGGCGGAGGACGACCTGGCCCGTATCCGTCCCGCGCTCAAGGCCGTCCCCGTGGTGGCCCTGGCCCTCGCCGTGGTCCTCGCCGCCCGCGCTGCCGCGGTCGACTGGACCTCGGGCCCGGGAGCCGCCCTCGTCGCCCTGGTCGCCGGACTCTTCACAACGGGCACCACGGGCCACTGGCTGCTCGCCCGATCCGCCCGGCGGGGCGAGGCGCTCCAGGGCGTGTGTCGGAAGTGATCCAGTGACCTGGGTCGGAAATTCTTCGGCGGGCCGCCCGGCTTTCAGGTGCAGCCGTCAGCGGAGTCAAGACGAGCCGCACCAGGGTCACCAGCCGACGGAAACAACCCGGTCGGGCCTACCGTTTGGGGCGATGGTCACTTCGTGGACCGCGCCTGCCCGGGTGGTCATGCGCATTCGGTCGGAAGCCGCCCACACGGTCTCGCTGAGCGCATTGTCTTCGGAGTCGCCGTTGAAGCAGCCGCCCCTCCATCGGCGTTCCAGCGGCGGTTTCCCCTGGTCGACGTAGACGCACCGAACCGGGTCAAGAGAGCCGCTCCGCGCCACCACGAGCAGCCTGCGGTCGCCGCGATCGGCGGCAGGCTCAGTCTTCACCTCCTCCTCCGAGCCACCGAACACAGCCGAGACAAAGCCGCCGAGAAGCAACGTCGATGCGCCGATGACGAGCAGCGTGGTGACCAGAGGCACGCGCAGTGAGGACTTCGTCAGCCCCAAGAGGACTGCCCCGGTCAGCGCGGCCAGGGCGAGCCGTCCCAGCGACAGGACGTACTCACGGATCCCGATCAAGCGGACGGCGAGCTGGTCGTAGCGCGTGGTGGCAACAGCGTGGTGCCGCTCGAGCCGGTTGATCCCGCACTCGAGCGCGTGGCGCTCGCGGTGGTCGGCCGGGTCGAAATGAGGCGGCCGACGCGTCCGCCGGTCCGACGGCGTGGCGCCCTAGGACCGGTCGGACTTCCACTCGTGGGCGAGCTGGCCGAGCAGGATCTCGTCGAGGAACTCGCCCAGGACCCAGGCCGAGGACCGCAGCACGCCCTCGCGGACGAAGCCGTTGCGCTCGGCCGCGCGCAGCATCGCGTGGTTGTCCGCGAGCGTCTCGATCTGCAGCCGCTGCAGGCCGCGCACGACGAAGCCGTAGTGGCAGAGGACCGCGACCACGTCGGTGCCGTAGCCCTTGCCGCGGGCGGACGGCAGGAGTCCCAGGCCGATGTGCGCGAACCGGTTGTGGTTGTCGATGCCCCAGAGGTTCGCGCTGCCGATCAGCGTGCCGCCCTCCAACTCCACGATGGAGAAGGAGACGTTCCGCTCGTTGGTGTCGTCCACCACGAGGCGCGGGTCCTTCGAGCCCGGCGTGATCGGGCGCCACGGCGTGCTGTCGGCCCGCGAACCGTTGACCACGTCGTCGAAGAGCTCGGTCCGCAGGATCGGGATGTCGTCCTCGTGCCGGGCCCTGAGCCCGATCGTCGTACCTCTCAGCATGCAGGCTTCCTATCGGACCGGACTCGCCGCCCGCAAACGAATTCGGCGCCCCCCGCCGCTCACAGCCGCAGGCGCGGCGCCTCGTCGTCGGGGGTGTCCGGGCTCGCGAAGTGGAAGGGCACGGCGAGGTGTTCGGCCAGCGCCCGGCCGACCAGGGCGGCGGCCGCGGCCTCCGGGTGGAGCGCCTTCTCGTTCCGCGCGTCGCCCAGGTACCGTACGGCCGTCTCCCGGTAGATCGTGGCGAGATGATGCTCGCCCGCGGGCTCGGCGGTGATCGCGAGGAGGAGCACGAACCAGTCGTGGACGGTGTCGCCGTCCCAGATCGCCTCGACCGCGGCCACGGGCCCGGGGCAGCCGGCGGCCCGTGCGACCAGCGACTCCAGGTCGAGGGGGCTCAGCGGGGTGCGCGCGATCCGGTCGCCGTGGTGGAGATACCGGTCGTGGACCACCTGCTCCGCCTCGTGGAGACCCAGACCTCGGCTCCGGCAGATGTCCAGGACGACGCGCACCGCGCGGAGCCGGGCGTCCTGGAGGACGTACCCGTCGACCTCGGCCCGGATCCCCTCCGGCAGCAGTGCCCACCACTCGGGCGTCGTCGACTCGGCCATGCGGACCTCCCCCTCTTTCCGGCCAGTGAGGATACCCGCAGGTCCGGGGCGCGGGCTCGGGTGAAATCCCGTGGCGGGCACGGCCGGTGGGCGTGATGATGACCGGATGACCCAGCGCGCGCAGCCCGTGGATGCCCTGATCGTCGTCGACGTGCAGTCGGCCTTCGTCACCGGCGCCGGGGCGGTGCCCGCCGCCGAACGGCTCGTCGACCGGACGACCGACCTGATCGCCCGGGCCCGGCGGGACGGGGCGTTCATCGCGCACCTGCAGAACGACGGGCCGCCCGGTGCCGAGGACGAACCGCACACGCCCGGCTGGGAGCTCCACCACCCGGTGCGGCCCGGCCCGACCGAGGTGGTGATCCGCAAGCCCCACGACGACGGCTTCGAGGAGACCGATCTCGGCGCGGTGCTCGGTGCGGCGGGGGTACGGGCGGTCGCCGTCTGCGGCGTGATGTCGGAGATGTGCGTACAGGCCACGGCCCGTACGGCCCTGGCGCTCGGCTACCGGGTGGTCGTCCCGCACGACGCGCACGCCACCCAGGACATCCCGGCGGCGCCGGGCATCAGCGAGGCCGTGCCGGCCGTGACGGTCTCCCGCGTCGCGGCGTACGCCCTCGGCAGCGACGCGGAGACCACCGTCCCCGCCGCCGACGTCACCTTCACGGCCCCGAAGGCGCCCTGACGCCGCGTACGCCTCGCCGTCGTGCCGACGGCCAACCCGCCTTGCCGTTGTGCCGGGCCGACCCGCCTTGCCGTTGTGCCGGGCCGACCCGCCTTGCCGTCGTGCCGGGCCGACCCGCCTCGCCGTTGTGCCGACGGCCAACCCGCCTTGCCGCCTTGCCGTCGTGCCGGGCCGACCCGCCCCGCCGCCGCGCCCGGCCACCTCGGCGACGACCGCCCGGTGTTGCCGGGGGCTGGAAGGCGCGGTGCCCCTGCGGTTGCCCGGCTCCGCCCTTGTTGCGCGGTCTCCCCGCGGCGGACGCTGGGCACGCACGCGTCCTCGGCGAGAGGCAAGGGGGACCCCGGATGAGGCATGTGCCGTTCTTCCGCTGGGTGGTGACGCTCGGTCTGGTTCTGATGGGGTGCTCGTTCGTCCTGTACGGGGCCGTGCCGGACTCTCCCGGCGGCGGGCTCGGCGCACTGGCCGACGGACTCGGGACCGGCGGGTTCCTCCTGGCGGCCGGTGGCCTCGCCGGCGGGGTGATCCGGGCACGGCCCCGGCCGCGTGGCGTGCACCGGCGCCCCGGCCGCCGGGCGGAGCTGATGCGGGACGTCGCCGCACTGGTGACTCCGGGCCACCGCCGGGTCTTCCGCCGGGCGACCCGGCTGGGGGAGACCGCCGCCCTCGTGGCCCGGGACTACCGGCACGCCGTGGACGCGGTCCGTACGGCGTGGGCCCCTTCGCACCGGGCCCTGGTGGACGCGGAACTGGCCCTGATGCCGGTCACCCGGCTCAAGCGGGTGGCCGGCAGGGCCTTCCCCGCCGGGGAGCTGGCCGAGCACGGCGTGCACACCGTCCGGGACGTGCTCGACGCCGAGGAGTGGGGCCTCGAACACGCCGGGGTGAACCGGCGCGTCGCGCGGCCGGCGGTCGCCGCGGCGCGAAGGCTCGCCCAGGAACGGGCCAGGTCCGTGACGGTACGGATCGAGGCGGACGGGCCGGAGGCGGGCACCGCCGCGGTGCTCGGCGCCCTCAGGGTCCTGGTGGAAGCCGGGCCGCGGGCGAAGGGGGCGGCGGAGCGCGGTGAGGCCCTGGCCGCGCGCCTGGACACCCTGCTCGC
This sequence comes from Streptomyces sp. NPDC015661, assembly GCF_043077765.1. Lineage (NCBI taxonomy): Bacteria > Bacillati > Actinomycetota > Actinomycetes > Kitasatosporales > Streptomycetaceae > Streptomyces > Streptomyces sp. NPDC015661. The sequence goes on from NZ_JBIBST010000011.1 coordinate 226,647, forward strand.
CGAGTCGGCACCGGCCGTCCGGTTCGGACCCATGCTGACCGCGGGGCCGCGCCGGATCCGGCGCGCCAGGGCCGCCCTCGCCGAACTGCGCCGGCTGCTGGACCGCGCCGAGCGGGACGGCCTCGCCCAGTCGTTCGCGCAGGCCTCCGTCGACCTGCTGCGCGGGCCGGACGCCGATCCCGCCGGACTGGCCGCGTGGGTCGACTTCACGTCACGGCCCGAGAAGTACCACGCCCTTCTCTCGAAGTTCGCGGACCGGAGCCTCTCCTGGGCCGACTGACCGGAATCCCGGCCAGGACCGCCCTCGGCGCGCCTCAGCCCCGTGGCTGCGGAATCCGTGAATTGCATAATTCTGCAATTACATACATCCTGGTCCCGCTGCGCCCGCAGGTAGCCGCGGGCGCAGCACCCCGCCCACCCCGCCGGAGGAGAGCCCGTGCCGGTCCCGCTGTACCAGGCCAAGGCCGAGTTCTTCCGGATGCTCGGCCACCCGGTCCGCATCCGGGTCCTCGAACTGCTCCAGGACGGTCCGATGCCCGTACGCGAGCTGCTCGCGCGGATCGAGGTGGAGCCCTCGGCACTCTCCCAGCAGCTCGCCGTGCTGCGCCGGTCCGGGATCGTGACGTCCACCCGTGAGGGATCGACCGTCGTCTACACGCTCGCGGGCGGCGACGTGGCCCAGCTGATGCAGGCCGCCCGGCGGATCCTCACCGAGATGCTCGCCGGACAGGGCCAGCTCCTCGCCGAACTCCGCGAGAGCGAGAGCGAGCCCAGGAGCGAGAGCAGGAGCGAGAGCGGGAGCGAGAGCGGGAGCGAGAGCAGGAGCGAGAGCGGGAGCGAGCCCAGGAGCGAGACCGGCGCGGGCGTGGGCCGGTGAGCACGCCCGTGGCCGGGGCGTGGCGCCGGGTCCGTGCCCTGCTGCCCGTCCGCGAGGACCTCGTCGCGATGACCCGCACCCCGCGACGGGACCTGGTCGCCGGACTGACCGTCGCCGTCGTCGCCCTGCCCCTCGCGCTCGGCTTCGGGGTCTCCTCCGGCCTGGGCGCCGAGGCGGGCCTCGTCACCGCCGTCGTCGCCGGGGCGCTCGCCGCGCTCTTCGGCGGCTCGAACCTCCAGGTCTCCGGGCCCACCGGCGCCATGACCGTGGTCCTCGTCCCCATCGTGGCCGCGTACGGCCCCGCCGGCGTGCTCACCGTCGGCCTGCTGGCCGGCCTCATGCTCATCGCGCTCGCCCTCGCCCGCGCCGGACGCGCCATGCGCTACGTCCCCGCCCCCGTGGTGGAGGGTTTCACCCTGGGCATCGCCTGCGTGATCTTCCTCCAGCAGGTGCCGAACGCCCTCGGCGTCGCCCGGCCCGAGGGCGAGCGGGTCCTCGCCGTCGCCTGGCGTGCCGTCGAGGCCTTCGCCGCCGCCCCGAACTGGACCGCGCTCGGACTCTCCGCGGGCGTCGCGGCGGTCATGCTGGCCGGCGCGCGACTCCGGCCCGGCCTGCCGTTCTCCATCCTCGCGGTGATCGCCGCCACCCTCGTCGTCCGCGTTCTCGACCTGCGGGACGCCACCCCCATCGGGGACCTCCCCTCCGGTCTCCCCGCTCCCTCCCTCGCCTTCCTCGACCCCTCCGCGCTGTCCTCGCTGCTCGCTCCCGCCGTCGCGGTGGCCGCGCTCGCCGCCCTCGAATCTCTCCTCTCCGCCACGGTCGCCGACGGCATGACGGTGGGGCAGCGGCACGACCCCGATCGCGAGCTGTTCGGCCAGGGCCTGGCCAACCTGGCCGCGCCCCTGTTCGGCGGCGTGCCGGCGACCGCCGCCATCGCCCGTACGGCGGTGAACGTGCGGACCGGCGCCGCCTCCCGGCTCGCCGCGCTCACCCACGCCGCCGTCCTCGCGGTCGTCGTCCTCGCCGCCGCGCCGCTCGTCTCCGCGATCCCGCTCGCGGCGCTCGCCGGGGTCCTGCTCGCCACCGCGATCCGGATGGTCGAGGTCGGCTCGCTCCGCGCGATGGCCCGGGCCACCCGCTCCGATGGTGCCGTCCTCGTCCTCACGGCCGTCGCCACGCTGGCCCTCGACCTCGTGTACGCGGTGATCATCGGCCTGGTGGTCGCGGGCGCCCTCGCCCTGCGCGCCGTCGCCCGGCAGGCCCGGCTCGACCGGGTGGACCTGCGGTCCGAGCTGCCCGGCGAGCACGGCGACGAGGAACACGCCCTGCTCGCCGAGCACATCGTCGCGTACCGCATCGACGGCCCGCTGTTCTTCGCGGCGGCCCACCGCTTCCTCCTGGAACTCTCGGAGGTGTCGGACGTGCGGGTCGTCGTCCTGCGCCTGTCCCGGGTCACGACGATGGACGTCACGGGCGCCCTCGTCCTCAAGGACGTCGTGGAACGGCTCGACCGCCGCGGCGTCGTCGTGCTCGTCTCCGGGGTGCGGGACGGCCAGCGGCGCGTCCTCGACTCGGTGGGCGCGCTGGACGTCCCGCGCCGGGCCGGACACGAGTACGCCACGACCCGCGAGGCGATCGCCGGGGCACGCGCCCACCTCCAGGGAGCGGGCCTGCTGCCCGCCCGAGCCTCCGCTGTGACCCCCGTACGAGAGGGATGACGACACCCATGACCATCGAATGGCGCTACACCGTCCAGCAGGAGCTCGGGGTGCTGTCCCTGGCCGGGTTCCTCGGGGCCGACGCCGTGGGGCGGTTCACCGGCGCCGTGGGCTGGGCGGTCGCGCGCGGCACCGGACCGGTCGTCCTGGATCTCACCCGCCTGCGCGGCTGGTCGGTGGGCGGACAGCTCGCCGTCGCCGAGGCGGCCGTACGGCTGCGGGCCGTCGGCCGGAGCCTCGAACTGGCCGCGATCCCCGCCGACGGCTCCCTCGTGCCGGCCGGCGACGAGCCCGCCGTCCCGGTCCACCGCGACCTGGCCGCCGCGCTCGCCGCCCACCGGGGCACGGGCACCGAGCAGCGCGCGTGGCACAGCGACGCGTGGCCGACCGCCTGACCCGATCTGGCCCGACCCGACCCGACCTGACCCGATCCGGCCTGCCTGACCCGACCCGACGTGACCTGCCCGACCGGCCTGCCTAGACGGGATCCGACCTGCCTCGACGGGATCCGGCCTGCCTCGACGGGATCCGACCTGACGGCTCTTGTCCGCCCCGTGTGCGTCCCGCCTGCCCGCAGGGGTGAGGATGGGGGCATGGTGCAGAGTGCTGGGTCGACGCGAGGCGCGGTGTGGGTGCGATGAGTACGCCGCTCTACCAACTGAAGGCGGAGTTCTTCAAGACGCTGGGGCATCCCGTGCGCATCCGGGTCCTGGAGCTGCTGAGCGAGCGCGAGCACGGGGTGGCCGAGATGCTGCGCGACACCGGTGTCGAAGCGGCGTACCTCTCCCAGCAGTTGGCCGTGCTGCGCCGGGCCAACCTGGTCGTCGCCCGCCGCGAGGGCACGGCCGTCTACTACGCGCTGACGAGCCCGCAGGTCGCGGAGCTGCTGCGGATCGCCCGTACGATCCTCTCCGGCGTGCTCGCGGGCCAGGCGGAACTCCTCGCCGACCTCCGGGCGGGCGGCCCGGCCCGCCCCTCGCGGGAAACGGCTCCGTGACCGCCCCCGCCGTCAGTCCTCCGACTCCGGCTGGATGCCGGCGAGGAGGTTGAAGGCGCCGGTCAGGAGGTTCAGCGTGACCACGCCGACCACCTCGGCGATCACCCGGTCGCTCCAGCTGTGCGCCCGCACCTCGGCGACGTCCTCGTCGGAGAGGGCGCCCGGTTCGGCGAGGACCCGCAGCGCGAGGCCGATGAGGGCGGCCTCGCGCGGGTCGGTCGACGTGCCCTGACGGGCGAGTTCGACGTCGGTCTCGGTGAGTCCCGCCGCACGGCCCGCGTCGCGGTGCGCCTCGCGGCAGGTGCCGCAGCCGATCCACTCCTGGACGGCGAGCGACAGCTTCTCGCTCAGGGCGCGCGGGATCTTCACCCGTTTCATGGCGCGCGAGAGGCCGAGATAGCCGTCGAGCAGGGCGGGCGAGTGCGCCATCGTGGACACCATCTCGCCGACCGAACCGTGCCGTTCGACGATGTCGGTGAGCAGCTCGCGTGCGCGGCCGGGGGCCTGCTCGGGGGCGAGCGCGGTCAGTCTTCTCGTGGTCATGGAACCTCTCCTCCGTATACCCTTGGGGGGTATAACGCGGGGATGGGGGGAGAGGTTCCCGAGCCGCCTGAGGTACGTGTGCTGGTGGGCCGGCCTCAGTCGCGCCGGGCGTGTGGCACAGGACGGGCGAGCGCCGCGAGGTAGTCGTGGAGCAGGGCGGTGCGGGCGAGCGGGGCGACGAGTCCCACGTATCCGTCGGGCCGGACGAGGCACAGGTCGTCGGGGTGCCAGAGCCTTCCGGCCTCGACGCGGTCCCGGGGCGTCACGGGCAGGATCCGGACCGGCGCGGAGAACCGGACGCACGTCTCGTGCAGGGCGTCGAGCACCCGGGGCTCGGCCCGGGCGGCGTGCAGGAGCAGCGTCCACCACTCGTACGCGAGGAGGGTGTGCAGCCGGCGGGCGACGGGACTTCCGCCGGCGGTGACTCCGGCGTCCGGAACGCGGTCGCCCGCGCGCGGGCCGCGTCGGCGGTGCCGGGCGGGGTGGTGCCGGGACAGCGCGCCGCCCCGGTGCTCGCGGCGCAGGTCGCTCGGGCGCAGGTTGCCCAGGCGCAGGTCGAGCGGGTGCCGGAAGCCGCGCCGGGCGAGGGCGCCGGGCACCGTGGCCGTGAACGCCCGGTGGCCCAGCGGGGGCAGGGGCGGCTCCATGAAGTCGAACCGCGTCTCGCGGATGTACCGCGCCGCCGTCCGCCGCTGCTCCTCGTCGTACGTGTCGAGGAGCCGCTCGTCCGCCTGCCCCCGGTGCACGGCGGCGAGCTTCCAGGCGAGGTTGTGGGCGCCGAGGATGCCGACGTTCACGCCGTGGCCGCCGACCGGGGCCCAGGTGTGTGCCGCGTCCCCGGCGAGCAGCGCGCGGCCGTGGCGGAGCCGGGCGGCGGCCCGGTCGACGAAGCGGGCCCGGTTCGTCCGGGGCGGCTCCGTCGTGTCGAGGCGGAGCCCGGGCATCCGGGCGGTGTCGGCGATCAGCTCGCGCAGTTCGGCCATGGTGGGAGCGGCGGGCGGGGTGGGGTCGGGACCGTCGCGGAAGCAGAAGAAGAGGAAGCCGCCGCCGGTCAGTGGGAAGGCGAGCAGCGAGCGGTGCGGAGCCAGGAAGATGTGTCCGCGTCCCGGCCGTTCGCCGAGCGACCGCGTGGGGCGGGCCCTGCCCTGGACGACCTGGAGGCCGGTGCGGCGACGGCCCTCGAAGGCGATGCCGAGGCGGTCCCTGACGACACTGGCCGTGCCTTCGCAGCCGACGATCCACGGAGCGGCGGCGGACTCGACCCCGCCGTCCCCGTGGCGCAGCGTGAACGCGGCCCGGTCCTCGTGGAGCTGGACGTCCGTCACCTCGGTGTTCCACTCGACGCGGGTCCCGAGCCGGGCGAGTTCCTTGCGGAGGAGGCGGGCGATGTCGTGCTGCTCGATGGTGAGCGGGCGGGCGTGCGCGGAGAGCGCCCAGCCGGTGGTGAGTTCGCCGAGGAACCGGTCGCGCGCGTGGATCGTGACCGCGTCCAGCTCCACCCCGTGGTGCCGGAGGAGCTCGCCGACCCCCAGGGCGTCGAGCGCCTCACGGGCCCGCGCCCAGATCACCAGGGCACGGGTCTCGTGCCGGGCGGCCGGCGCCTTGTCCACGATCCGCACCCGCAGCCCCAGCCGGCGCAGGGCGATCGCGAGTGTCAGTCCGACCGGTCCGGCCCCGACGACGCACACGTCCACGTCCTTGCCTGTGTCCACTCGGCCCCCGCTTTCCGCTCGCGCTCCTTTGGTGGTCAGGGTGCGGGCGGAGCCCCGGCTGGGACAGGGCGTGCGACGGAGTGTTGGAGTCACTGCGACCAGGCGGGATGACCACCTGTGCATCATCTGGTCGGTTTGGGTGACGATAGGCGGAATCCGGTCGTCCGCAGGTGGCCGGTTCACGACAGCGCGGACGGTCCGCCTCGCGTCCGGGCGAAGCGCCCCGGGGTGGTGCCCACGATCCGCTTGAACGAGCGGTTCAGATGCGACTGGTCGTAGAAGCCGGTCGCGGCCGCCACGTCGACCGGCGGCTGCCCGTCGAGCAGCAGCCGCCGGGCCCGGTCGATCCGCCGCGCCGTCAGGTACTGGTGCGGTGCGATGCCGAAGGCCCCGCTGAACGCCCGTACGAGGTGCGCCGGATGGGCGTGGAGCAGCCGGGCCGCCTCGTCCAGCGTCACGCCCTCGACGAGGTGCGCGTCCAGGAGCTCCCGCAGACCGTGCGCCGGCCCGGGATCGGCCGCACGCGCGGGCGTGAGGAGCCGCGGCCGCAGATGGCCGCGCAGCCGCTCGCCGATGAGAGCGAGACGGCTCTGCGCCTCCAGCGCGTCGCCCGGTTCCGCGAGCGCGGTGTGCAGCTGCCCGACCCGCCGCCGCAACAGCGGGTCGACCAGGTCGGGCGCGTCGACCGCGGGACCGATGAAGCTCTCGTCCAGCTGCGTCAGGTCCAGATACAGGACCCGCTTCCGGAAGCCGCCGGAGGTGGCGGGCGAGCCGTTGTGCGGGACCTGCGGCGGGAGCAGGGACACGGTGTCGCCGGGAGTGCCGCGCTCGTGCCGGTCGAGGTCGTAGCGGACCGCGCCGTCGTCGACGATGAGCAGCGTCCACACGTCGTGCACGTGCATCGGGTACGCGTGCTCGGTGAACCGGGCGTGGAACACCTCCACGACACCCGGCACGCGCGGGCGCCATGCCGAGACCTCCTGACGGGTCGTCGCGCGGGCCACCATGCAAGGAATGTACAAGACCGCGCGGAGGGGCCGGCGGCAGTCTCGGAGCATGACGACGACCGACCACACCCCCGTACGCTTCGACACCAAGATCGCCGTGCTGCTGCGCGAGGACCTGGAGACCTGGCAGCGCCTGAACGTCACGGCGTTCCTGGTCAGCGGCCTCGGCACGGAACTCCCCGAGGTGATCGGCGAACGCTACGCCGACGCGGACGACACCCCGTACCTGCCGATGTTCCGCCAGCCCGTCCTGGTCTTCGAGGGGACCAAGGAGACGCTGACCGCCGCCCACGGCCGGGCCCTCTCCCGCGGGCTGCCCCGCGCGGTGTTCACGACCGACCTCTTCACCACCGGCAACGACCGGGACAACCGTGCCGCCGTACGGGCCGTGGGCGCGGGACAGCTCGACCTGGCGGGGATCGCCGTGTACGGGCCGCGCAACGCCGTGGACAAGGTGCTCAAGGGCGCCATGATGCACCCCTGAGCGGGCCCGTGGGAGCCCCGGACCTCGCCACCGGCCGGGACCGTTGTCGGTGGCGTGCCGTACAACTGAGAGCGGGGAAAGAGCAGGACAGGGGGACTGTGACATGGACGCCTTCGCGGACCTCGGGCGCGTCGACCGCGCGCCCTTCGTCGGCCGGAACCGGGAACTGGACCGGCTCGACGCCCTGTCACGCGCCAGGAACGGCGGCGCCGGACCGGTGGCCGTGGACGTCACGGGAGAGCCGGGCATCGGCAAGACCCGCCTGCTGACGGAGTTCGCGGTACGGGCGAGGGGCCGCGGGGTGACGGTCCTGCACGGCCGGGCGGGATCGGCCGCCGGGGACGGCACCCCCTTCCAGCCCTTCGTGGACGCCTTCGCCGACCTGGACGACCACGACCGCGCCACGGCCCCGGACCTGGCGGAACTCGCGGAGCTGGTCGAGTGCGCCGGAGCCGGGGGCGCGGGAGTCCCGGGCGTCGGCGTCCGGGGCGCGGGAGTCCCGGGCGTCGGAGTCCGGGGCGCGGGAGTCCGGGGCGTCGGCGTCGAGTGCTCCAAAGTCCGGGGCGTCGGCGTCGAGTGCGCCGGAGTCCAGGGCGTCGGCGTCGACGGTGTCGGCGTGGAGCGCGCCGGCGTCGAGCGCGCGGGCGTCGACCGCGCGGGCGTCGACCGCGCCGGACACGTGCGGTCGATCGCGGCGGCGGTGGGGCGGGTCGCGGCGCCCGGGCTCGTGCTCGTCCTCGACGACCTCCAGGAAGCCGACCCCGCCTCCGTCGCGCTCCTGGACCACCTCCTCCGGCACCCGCCGAGGTCGCCCGTCCTCCTCGTCCTGGCCCGGCGCGAGCGCCAGACCCCACCGGCCCTGGCCTCCGTCCTCGCCCGCGCCCAGGACACGGGCGCGCTCGCGAGCCTGGTGCTCCTCCCGCTGACGCCGGAGGACTGCGCGGAGGGCCTCGGCCCCGGGCTGCCACCGGAGCAGACGCGGGCGATCCACACCGCCAGCCTCGGCAACCCCCTCTACTACCGGGCCCTCACGGCCGCCCGTACGCCCGGCACCGGCCCGGCGGGCGCCCCGCTCACCGAACTCGCCGCGCTGGACCGCGCGGAGCGCTCGCTCGTCGAGGCGATCGCGGTACTCGGCCCCCACGCGACGACCGAACTGCTGACAGCCGTCACCCGGGACGACGACGCGAACCCTTCCCCGGTCGCGGAAACGGGCACGGCCCTGAAGGAGTTGGCGCGGCGTGACCTCGTCCGGGGCGGGCCGGACGGGCGTGTTCTCGTGCTGCGGCATCCCGCGCTGCCCGAGCTGCTCCTCGGCGCGCTCGACCCCTGGCGCCGCCGGGAGCTGCACCGGCGGGCCGCGGCCGCACTCGCCGGGGCCGGGGCTCCCGTGACCGAGCGCGCCCCGCACCTCGTCCGGGCCGCGACCGTCTGGGACCCGGCCACCGCCGCCGAGCTGACGGAGGCCGCCGAGCGGATCGCGCCGGCCGACCCCGCCCGCGCCGCCGACTGGCTGGGGGCCGTGCTCGACCTTCTGCCCGACGCCCCCGAACACCACGCCACCCGGCGCGAACTGACGCTCCGCCGGGCCCGCGCCCTCGGCTCCGCGGGACGCGTAGCGGAGAGCCGGGACCTCCTCCACCACCTCATCGACGGCACCCACGGTCAGGAAGGGGGAGCCGCGGACGCGGAGCTGCGGACCTCGGCCGTACTGCTCTGCGCCTTCATGGAGCGCCACCTCGGCCGCTACCCCGAGGCGGACGCCCTGCTCCGCCGCGAACTGGAGCGGACCCCCGGCCCCCGGCCGGACCTGCGGACCTGGCTCGTCGTCGAGTGGGGCTGCCGCGCCCTGTTCGCCGCCCGCTACCCCCAGGTCCGCCCGGTGGTCACCGAGAACCTCCACGAGGCCCGGCGGCGCCGCGACGACGCGGGGACGGCCGAGCTGCTCACCCTGGCCGCCCTCGGCGAGGCGTACGAGGGGGAGACCGCCGCCGCCCGCGCCCACGCCGCCGGGGCGGCGGCCCTCACCGACGCCTGCACCGACGGCCGGCTCGCCGACCACGCCGAGTCCCTGGTGCGCCTCGGCTGGAGCGAGGCCTTCCTCGAGCAGTACGGGACGGCCGAGCGGCACACCACCCGGGGCATCGCGATGGCCCGCCGCGCCGGACGCCCCTTCGCCCTCTCGCAACTCCTGCTCTGCTCGGCGTACGTCCACCTCCTGACCGGCAGGGTCGGCACCGCGCTCGACCGGGCCGAGGAGTCCCTCGCGGTCGCCCGCACCCTCGGCGGCGCCGAACTCATCGGGTTCAGCGGGGCGATGCGGGCCACCGTGCTCCTGTACGCCCGCCCCCTCGGCGACCCCGAGGCGCGGAGCGCCGCCGAGGCCGCGGCGGCGACCGTCGGGACCGCCGAGGGCTGGTGGGCCACCCAGGCCCGCTGCATGCTCGCCCACTCCCTGCCGCTCGACCAGGACCCGCACCGGGTCCGGGAGGTCCTCGTGCGCGCGGGCGGCGACCGTGACCTCTCCCGGCTCCAGCCCTCCCTGCGCCCCGGCTATCTCGAAGTCCTCACGGCCGCGTCCCTCGCCGCCGGAGAGCTTCCGGAGGCCGAGCGGATCGCCCGCCGGGCCCTCGCGGAGGCGGAGCCGCTCGGCCTGCCCGTCCAGCGAGGTGCGGCCCGCCGCGCCTTGGGCCGTGTCCTGGCCCGGCGGGGCGAACCGGAGGCCGCGGCCCGGGAGTTCACCGAGGCCGCGCGGGACAGCGCGCGCGCCGGGGCGGCCCTGCGCGAGGCCCACGGCCTGCTCCTCGCCGCCCCGCAGCTCCAGGCCTCGGGCGACGCGCCGCAGGCCGCCGCCGTTTGGCGCAGGGGCCGGCGGCTGGCCGCCGACTCGGGCGCCCGCATGCTGCTCGACCTGGCCGACCGCACCCGTCCCGCGCCGCCCCGCGACGATGCCACCGGCGGCCGCCTCGCCGTCCTCACCCCCCGCGAGCGGGAGATATCGGCCCTGGTGGCCGAGGGGCTCACCAACCAGGCCGTGGCCGACCGGCTCTGCCTGAGCCCCCGCACGGTCGAGAGCCATGTCGCCCGGGTCTACCGCAAGACGGGCGTGGAGACCCGCGCCGGACTGGCCTCGCTGGTCGTCAGGGACGAGACGGTGGGCCGTCAGTCCTTGCGGGGATAGGTGGCGGTCACCCGGCCCCGGGCATCGGCCGTCAGATACGCCACGCCGTAGGTGTCGGACAGATAGACGCTCAGCCCCGCCTCGCTGCCGAGGAGCGTCGAACCCGGGGTGACGACGAGGTAGCGGCTCGTCGGCTCGTCGACGCCCAGCTCCTTGTCGGCCCGCTTCATGAGCGCCGGCAGCGCGTCCCACGCGAACGCGTCCAGGTCGGCCGGGACCGCGCCCGGGAAGGCGGTGCCGCCCGGGCCCTGCCGGACGGCCACGTCACCGCCCCGGTACACGTACCGGTCGTACCGCTTCGTACTGCCCTTGACCAGCGACTCGGCCACCGCGTAGTCCGGGTACACGACGAACCCGGTGACCTTCGCCCCGCCCGAGGCCGCCTGCACGGCCGCGACGGCGGTCCGAACCCCGTCGGCCGTGAGCAGGTCGAGCTTCTCGGGAGCCTTCTCCTCGGCGGGCGCCGACGCCGTCCCGGGCCGCCGCGAGGGAGGAGCGCTGCTCGGCCCGCTCCCGGCGTCGGCCGGCCGCCACTCCCAGCTCATGGCGGCCACGGGAGCCCCGACGGCGAGCACGACCACGGCGGCCGACCCCAGGAACCGGGCGACGAGCCCCCGCCGACGCCGACCGACGACGGGCACCGGATCGGCCCCCACGGGCGCGGTGGCCGGGCCGCCGTCGGAAGCGGGGGCGGGGGCGGGAACGGAAGCGGAAGCAGAAGCCGGGGCGGGAACGGAAGCAGAAGCGGAAGCGGACGCAGAAGCGGGGGCGGGGGTGGCTGCGGAAGCGGAGGCTGCGGGGCCGGTGGTTGCGGCGGAAGCGGAGGCTTCGGGGGCGGGGGTGGCGGCGGAAGCGGAGGCTGCGCGGCCGGTGGTTGCGGAGGCGTCGGCGGGGGCGGACGGCGGCGCAAGGCGGAACGACGTCGTCCCGGCTCCTCCGGAGGCCGTCGCCCGCTCCTCCGGCGGCTCCTCCGCCCCGACCGCTGCCAGCGCGCGGTCGAGTTCGTCCGCGTCGGGGCGGGCGGCGGGGTCCCGTACGAGCAGCCCCGTCAGTACGTCGGTCAGCGCCCCCGCCCGCACGGGAACGGGCACGTCGTCCGAGAGGACGGCGGCGAGGGTGGCCAGGGTGTTCTCCCGGCGCAGCGGGTGGTGGCCCTCCACCGCCACGTACAGCAGCATGGCGAGGGACCAGAGGTCGGCGGCCGGGCCGCTCGTGCCGCCCCGGATCCGCTCGGGCGCCATGTAGTCCGGTGAGCCGATGATCGAACCCGAGGCCGTCAGGACGGTGGACTCGCGGATCGCCGCGATGCCGAAGTCGGTGAGCACCGGCCGCCCGTCCGGACGCAGCAGGACGTTGGCGGGCTTCACGTCGCGGTGCTCGATGTCCCGCTCATGGGCGGCGCGCAGGGCGGACAGCAGCTCGCGGCCGAGCGTGGCCGCCTCGGCCGGAGTCACCGTGCCCCGATCGAGCCGGTCCTGGAGGGAGCCGCCGGTGACCAGCTCCATCACGAGCCACGGGTAGGTGCCCTCGCCCGCATCGACGATGTGATGGATCGTCACCACGTTGGGGTGGTCGATCCTCGCCAGCGCCCGCGCCTCGCGCAGCACGCGCGCCCGCAGGGTCCTGGCCCCCTCGACGTCGTGATCGGCCATCGCGGGGTCCGGCGGACGCACCTCCTTGACCGCCACGTCGCGGTGGAGGGCCAGGTCGCGGGCGCGCCACACCGTGCCCATCCCGCCGCCGCCCAGCCGCTCCACCAGTTCGAAACGGCCGTCGATCACTCTGCTCACACGCACCCCTGTACTCGTGTCACACCTTGCTCCTCCGGGCGCCGCCGCCCGCCCGGCGGGGTCGGGGTTCCGACCCCGCCCACCTCGCCGTACACGTTCACCCGGTAGCGCCCGGGCGGCCCGTACGGCTCGGGGAGCGCGCGGAGCCAGACCCGGGCACCGCCCGGCTCCCCGTCGCCGCCCGGCCGCCCGCGTCCGGCCTCCCGCCGGGCCTCCTCCTCGACCACCTCGGCGGCGGCCGCGCCCCACACCCGCCCCACCTGCCGGGCCCGGGCGCGCAGGGAGCTCGCCGCGGCGGCGTGATCGCCGACCGACCGCCACAGGTCGGCGGCCCGCCCGTAGGCGCGGGCGGCCCTCTCCGGCGCACCGGCCGCGTCCAGGGCGTGCGCCGTGAGCCGGCTCAGGGCGGCGCCGTGGCGCCGGTCCTCCCAGCGGCGGACCTCCGCAGCGGCCCGCGCGAACTCCCGTGCGGCCCGGCCGGGTTCACCGAGAGACAGCGCACAGTACGCGAGCCAGGCCCTGGCCCGTACGCGCGCCGCCTCGTCGCCGTCGCCGTCCTCGGCAAGCCCGGACAAGGCCTCCTCCAGGACGCCGGACGCCTCACGCCAACGGCCGCGCTCCGTCTGCGCGATGCCCAGCGCGAGGCGTGTGAGGGCACTGAGCCGCCTGTCCCCGGCCGCCGCGTCGGCATGCCGGACCGCCTCCCGGAGAAGCACCAGGACCTCCTCGTCCCCGACCGGCCCGGCGGTGGACCCGGCGAGCGTCCGCGCGAGGGCGAGGCACAGCCGTGCCCGGTCGGCACCACGCGCGTGCGTGGCGGAGGCCGTCGGGCCGAGAGCGGCCCGGAGGACGGCGGCCGCCTCCCGGTGGGCGCCGGTGGCGCGGAGCATCCCCGCGAGCAGGAGCTCGCTCTCGGCGGCCGGCCGGAGCCGGCCCCCGGCGTGGTGATCCGCCACCGCGGCCCGCAGCAGGCCGAGGGCGGCCGCCGGGTCGTCGGGCGCGGTGACGCGGCCGAGCAGCGCCCGCGCCTCGGCGAGCGTCCCGAGGACGGCGGGGCCCGCCCGGTGCGGCGCGGCGAAGGCGATCAGCCGCCCGAGCTCCTGGCGCAGCGCGGCGGCCTCGGCGGCCGGGTCGGGGCCGGTGCCGAGCAGCTCCGCGCGGGCCCGGCAGCGCAGCAGCAGCACCGTCGCGGTCTCGGCGGCGGTGGCCCGCCCGGCGGTGTGCAGGGCCGTCGCCCGCTCGCCCAGTTCCGTGAGCCCGGCGCAGACCGTGGCCCCCGGTTCCGGGCCGCTGAGCAGTGCCCGTGCCCGCGAGACCAGTGCCTTGCCTCGCTGACCGGCCCGTTCGTGCAGGTCGGCGGCGCGGGAGAAGAGGGGGCCCGCCGCCGGCCGTGCCCGGCCCCGGCAGTCGAGCGCGGTCGCGTCCAGGGCGTGGGCGTGGTCACCGGGCGTGAGGGAGCCGCCCGCGCGCCGCAGAGCCGGCGCCGCCCGTTCCCAGGCGCCGCCGGCCGCGGGATGTCCCTCGGCGGTGAGCCGCCGGGCCCGGTGGAGCAGCTCGTACGGGTCCTCCGGTTCGAGGCGGAACTCGTCGGGCGAGCGGCTGCTCATGCGGGCTGCTCCGGAGGGCAAGGGGGAGGGGCGGGAGGTCCGTACGCGCCGGTCGGACCGAACACACAGGCCGGACCGACTCTCGCACCCCCGCCCCGCCCCGCACATCCGTAGAACTACGGAACCCTCACCCCGCACCCCCGTCGGCGGGAACCCGCCTCCGTACCGAACGGCCGCACTGCGCAGCGCCCGCCGACAGCTCCTCGGCTAGGGTGATTCGGTAGGGATTGAGCCCCCTGGGGCCAGGCCGATGCGTAGGTCGATGCGTTGGAGACTCATCAGTCGTCGAGCAGGGTTCCGCAGCCGCCCCGGGCGGCCGTCGGGGACGCGGGTGTGCTCCGCGAGCTGCTGCCGATCGCCCTCTGGCGGGAGGACGCCGAGGGTCGCATCGTCGAGTGGTCGCTCGCCGCCCAGGACCTCCTCGGCCACCGGCCCGAGCACGTCCTCGGCCGGCTCGCGACCCCGCTTCTCGTCCCCGAAGCGAACCGCGAACTCGCGGACCGGCTCACCGATCGCGTCCAGGCCGGCGAGACCATGGTCGGCACGCTGCCCGTCCGCCACCGCGACGGCCACACCATCGCCATGGAGATGTGGATCGTCCCCGCCGCCGACCCGGACGGACGCCCGGGGGCGATGCTCATCGCCGTGGAGACCTCCGAGGTCCTGCGGATGCGGGAGAACCTGGCGGCGATGGAGAGCCTCTTCACCCAGTCGCCCATAGGGCTCGCCCTTCTCGGCCCCGACCTGCGCTTCCTGCGCGTCAACGACGCCCTCGCGCGGATGAACGGCGTGTCGGCCGCCCGGCACGTGGGCCACCGGCTCACCGAGGTCGTGCCCGGCGTCAACGCCGCCTCGCTCGAGTCCCTCATGCGCGAGGTCCTGGAGAGCGGTACGGCCGTCGTGGACGCCCGCCGGGTCGGCCGTACCCCTGCGGATCCCGACCGCGACCACATCTGGTCCTGCTCGTACGCCCCGCTCGTCGACCGGACCGAGCGCCGTCCGCTCGGACTCATCGCCTCCCTCGTGGACATCACCGAGAGCCAGGAGGCGCACATCGAGGTCGAGCGTGCCCGCCACCGCTTCGCCCTGCTCGCCGAGGCCGGCGCCAGGATCGGCACCACCCTGGACCTGCAGCAGACCGCCGAGGAGGCGGTCCGCTTCCTCGTGCCCCAGCTGGCCGACTCGGCCGACGTGCAGATGCTGGAGTCCGTCCTCGAACCCGACGACCCGGCGGCCTCCACCCGGGGTGTGCTGCGGCGCCTCGCGGCCCGCTTCCCCGACCCGACCGCGCCCACGGCGCTCCTCGCCCCGGGCCAGACCTTCCAGATCCCCCTCGACTCCGTGTACGAGCAGGTCGTCGTCCACGGACGGCCCACGAACCTCTACGCCTCCGACATCCCGAAGCTCTTCACCGATCCGCGCACCGAGTCGCTCCGCACCTACCTCGCCACCCGCATCGGCTCGGCCCGCCTCGTCCCCCTGGTGGCCCGGGGGCAGGTGCTCGGGGCGGTCACGGTCACCCGGCTCCGCACCCGTGAGCCCTTCGACGCGCAGGACTGCGTCCTCATCGACGAGGTCGTCGCCCGCGCCGCCCTCAACATCGACAACGCCCGCCTCTACACCACCCAGCGGGAGGCCGCCCTCACCCTCCAGCGCAGCCTCACCAACAGCGAACTCCCCGACGTCAAGGGCCTCGAACTGACCGGCCGCTATCTCCCCGCGAGCTCCCACGACGTCGGCGGCGACTGGTTCGACGTCATCGCGCTGCCCAACGGCAGGACGGGCCTCGTCATCGGCGACGTCATGGGCCACGGCATCCACGCGGCGGCCGTCATGGGCCAACTGCGCACCGCCGTACGGACCCTGGCCCGGCACGACATCGCACCGGCCCGCATGCTGAGTTCCCTCGACGCCGTCGTGGCCGACCTCGGCGAGGACGAGATGGCGACCTGCGTGTACGCGGTCCACGACCCGGCCGACGGCGGCTGGGTCATCGCCCGCGCGGGCCATCCGCCGCCGGCCGTCGCCACCCCGGACGGCACCATCACCTTCCTCGACGGGCCGCCGGGCACGCCGCTCGGCACCGGAGCCCACGACTTCGGCACGGAGGAGGTCGTCCTGCCCGGGGGCGGACTCCTCGTCCTCTACACGGACGGTCTCATCGAGGCCCGCGACCGGGACCTCGACCAGGGCATGCGGCAGCTCGCGGCGGCACTCCGGCCGCTGGACCGGCCCCTGGACACGCTGTGCGACGAGGTCATCGAGCGGCTCCTCGCGGGAGCCGCCCAGGACGACGTGGCGATGCTCCTCGCCCGCACGACACGCTGAACTCCCGAGGGCCTACGGGAGCAGCCTGTGGAGGTCCCGGAGGAGGGCGATCTCCGCGCCGTGGTGCAGGAGTTCCTGGTTGACCCACCAGACGATCTCCAGGAAGGGGTTCTCCGCGTCGCTGCCGTGCGGGTAGGTGCAGTGGCCGACCGTGTCGAGCGCCTTGTCGTCGACGGACAGCAGCGCCTCGCGCCAGGCGTCGGCGGCGGCGTCGAAGGCCGCGAGGGCGGCGGCGGCGTCCCCGCTGACGGGGAAGTCGTCACGGGTCAGGCTGCGGCTGCCGTTCGTGTGGTCGGCGCGCAGCGCGAGCATCTCGGAGAGGTGGTTCAGCCGCCAGGCGATCGTCGTGAACGGCGGCGGCGCGGGGTGCGGCGGAGGCGTCGTGTCCCGGCCCCACTCCCCGGCGCCGACCAGCAGGGTCGCGCGCGCCCCCGGGCCGTCGGCGTGCCGCCGGACGGACCAGCAGCCGGGCCCCGGCTCCCACAGGTACTCCGCGTCGGTCATCGGCCCGACCTCGACGTCCGTACCGTTGCCGCTGTCCATCACCGGCCCAGCCATCCGGTCGGCGAGCCGCTTCCGGGCGAAGTCGAACTGGTCGAGAAGGGGGACGAGCCGCTCGGGCAGGGACACGGGACGCTCCGGATCGCACGGGGAAAGGGCGGTCGAACCCTGCCACAGGCCCCTGCGGGGCGCACGCGAATATCGGTCCCGGTCAGGGCAGTTGAGACCACGTCACGGGCCCACGACGTGGTGCGGCGGCGTGGGGCCGTCCGTCACGGAAGCCACCGCCACGACGATGCGAGGGACCACGACGATGTGGGGGCTGCCCGTCCCCCCGGATTCGGGCAGACCCCACCGTCGGCTCCGGGCCCACGAACCCCCGGGCGTCCGGAGTTCCGCGTGCCGGAGGGTCTCAGGTCCGGTCGATGTGCACGCTGGTCGACTTCACGCGGGCGGTGGCCTGCATGCCGACCTCGAGGCCCAGCTCCTCCACCGCCTCGCGGGTGAGCAGCGACACGAGCCGGTGCGGACCGGCCTGGATCTCGACCTGGGCGGCGACGTCGCCGAGCTTGACGGCGGTCACGATCCCGGGGAAGGCGTTGCGGGCCGAGGTGTAGGGCTCGTCGTCGTCCCCCTGGGAGCCCTGTCCGACCTCGATGGAGAAGGCGGCCAGATCGCGGCCGTCGATGAGGCGCCGGCCGTTCTCGTCGCGGTGGGTCGCGACCCGGCCCGCGTCGGCCCAGCGGCGTGCCGTGTCGGGGCTGACGCCGAGCAGGCGTGCCGCCTGACCGATGGTGTAGGACTGCATGACGATCACGTTAGGCGGTGAAAGATCTCATCTGCAAGGGATCGGAGATCGTCTCATGGCATCTGCCAGCCCACTTGGAGAAACCGACGAACGAACGCGGTGGCTCACGCCGTTCCCGAACGCCGCCCGACCGACTCGACCAGCGGAAGCAGCCGGTGCGCCACCCGCTCGCGCAGCGCGATCTCGGTCCGGGTGCGGACCACTCCGGGCAGCTGGATCAGCCGCTGGATGACGTCCTCCAGATGCCCGGCGTCCCGGGCCACCACCCGGGTCAGGAGATCGCCGCCGCCGGTGATGGAGAAGGCCTCCACGATCTCCGGCACGGCCGCGAGGGCGTCGCCGACCTCGTCCAGATGCCCCTGGGTCACCTCGACGTGCACGAAGGCGAGTACGGGGTGCCCGAGGGCGGCGGGGGAGAGGACCGGCCCGGTCGCCGTGATCACCCCGTCCCGCTCCAGGCGGTCGATCCTCGCCTGCACGGTGCCCCGCGCCACCCCCAGGATCCGCGCGTACTCGCGCACGCTCGTCCGCGGCTGCTCGATCAGCAGCCGCAGGATCCGCGTGTCGAGTTCGTCCACCGCCATGCTCCGTCGGCCTCCTTCGCCCCGCCTCGTCCGATTTCCGACTGTACCCATGCCGCCGCGGGGACAACGCTGCTCCGTTCGCGGGACGGACGGATCTGGGAGAGGCTCGTCGGGATCGGCTGACGCGCGGCCGTGCACGTCCGGCGGGAGCGACGACGAGTGGACGCATACCGTGAGCAGGAGCATGCGGGGCCGCCCCGGCCCGGGGGTGGCACACCCTGGGCCGCGGAGACGGCGTGGGGCGACGCCGTCCTCGACGCCGTCTTCACCCAGTCCGACATCGGACTCCACGTGCTGGACACGGACCTCCGCATCGTCCGGGTGAACGCCGTCGTCGCCGAGCTCCACGGCGTGCCCGCCGACCGGGTCCTCGGCATGCCCGCGGTCGAGGCGTACGCCTCGTACGCCGGTGTGCACATCGACGAGGCCGTCCTGCGCGAGGTCCTCGCGACGGGCCGCTCCGCGACCGACCGGCTCGTCACCCGGCGCTCAGCCGGCGCCGAGCGGCCCCAGCACCCCGAGCACGTCTACTCGGCCTCCGCGCACCGCCTCCAGGACGGCGCGGGCCGGGTGCTCGGCGTGGTCGTCACCAGCATCGACGTCGCCGACCGCGAACGGGCGGAGGCCCGGCTGCGGCTCCTGCACGACGCCCACGAGCGCATCGGCACCGGTCTCGACGTGGAACGCACCGCCCGGGAGCTCGTCGACGTGACCGTGCCCGCGTTCGCCGACTCCGTCGTGGTCGCCCTCACCGACGCCGTGTTCCGCGGCCAGGACCCGGCCCTCCAGTCCAGGGACACGGTCCCGCTGCTGCGCTGCGCCGCCACCGGCAGGACGGATCACGGACCGGAGGTCCCGGAGGCCGGCGCCGTCCTGCTGCCGGGGATCTTCGGGGACCGGCTGCCGACGCCGGAGGACCCGTTCCCTCCGGCGGGGACGGGCGACGGCCCGGTGAGGCGCCTCGTCGTGCCCCTGACGGTACGGGGGCAGATCTTCGGCGCGGTCGCCTTCCGGCGCCTCGACGACACGGAGCCGTACCGCCCCGACGACCGCGCCCTCGCCGACGCCCTCGCGTCGCGCACGGCGAACTGCCTGGAGAACGCCCTCCGGTACACCCGTGAACACATCGTCATGACCGCCCTGCAGAGCTGGCCGCCGCCCAGGGAGGAGGCCACCCAGAGTGCCGTCGACGTCGCCCGCCGCCACCGGCCCGGCGGCAGCGGCGCCGGTTCCTGGTGCGACGTGATCCCCCTCCCGGGCGCGCGCGTGGCCCTCGTCGTGGGGCAGGTCGAGTCCCGGGGGCCCGGTGCCGTCGCCACCATGAGCAGGCTGCGGACCGCCGTCCACAGCCTGACCACGCTCGACCTCGACCCGCACGAACTCCTCGCCCGCCTCCACGCGACGACGCTGCGGCTCGCGGCGGAGGGCATGGAGACGCCCGGGGCGCGAACCACCGGGCCGACCACCCCCGGGGCCGCCCCCGGGGCCGCCCCCGGAACCGACCCCGAGGTCGCCCCCGGAACCGCCCCCGGAACCGCCCCCGAGGTCGCCCCCGGAACCGACCCCGAGGTCGCCCCCGGAACCGACCCCGAGGCTGCCCCCGGAGCCGGCCCCGAGGCCGCCCCCGGAACCGCCCCCGGAGCCGCCCCCGGAACCGCCCCCGGAACCGACCCCGAGGCCGCCCCCGGAGCCCTCGTCGGAGCCGGCCACGGGGTCCTCCCCGTCACCGCCCCCGCAGCCCTCCCCGCCCCCGCCGACCTCCACCCCACCGCCGGCTGCACGATCGCCGTCCACGACCCCGTCGACGGCCGGCTCGACATCGCACGCGCCGGTGCCTCCCTGCTCGTCGTCGTCCACCCCGACGGGTCCGCGGACGACCGGCCGCTCGACGACGGCCCCCTGCTGGGCGGCGAAGGCCCGCCGTTCGCCTGCGCGACGCTCTTCCTCCCCGAGGGCAGCACCGTCTGCCTGGCCTCCGCGGGCGAAGGGCCCCGGACGGAGGACCTCATGGCGGCCCTGGCCCACCCGGAGCGCGACCCGGAGGCCATGGCCGACGACGTGGAACGGCTCCTCGCCCCCGACCGGGTCCTGCTCCTCGCCCGCACCCGCCATCTGCCGCCGGGCGAACTCGCCGAGTGGGAGGTCCCGCACGACCTGTCCGCCGTGGCCACCGCGCGGACCCACGTCGAGGACCGCCTCAGGCGCTGGAACCACCCCGCCGACCCCTTCACGGTGACGCTCGTCGTCAGCGAACTCGTCACCAACGCCCTTCGCTACGGCGCCGCTCCCGTCACCCTCCGCCTCATCGCCGACGGCCCGTCCCTCACCTGCGAGGTGACCGACGCCGGGCAGGCCGCACCCCACCTCCGCCACGCCAAGGCCGTCGACGAGGGCGGCCGCGGCCTCCTCATCTGCGCCTCCCTCGCGGACAACTGGGGCGTGCGGTACACCGACGACGGAAAGACCGTATGGGCCGAACTGGGCGGCAACGGCGCCTAGCGAGAGGGCCCGGTGGTCCGTTGGTCCCCCGATGGCCCGATGCGAGCGAAAAGCGCTGGGCCAATGGCCCAGTGGTCCGGTGTTGAGTTGAGCCGGCGGCACCCGGATGGTTTCCTTGTCGTATCCAGGTACTTTCGGCGCCGCGCAGCGCCGGGGCGGCGACGAGGCCGGTCCGGACCGCGGCGCCTTCGTCGTGTCCGCGTGCTCCCACCACCCCGGGACCCCACGCGACAGGCGGAAGGCAAGACAAGGGGGCGGCTCACCGCCGTGAAGAGGATGTTCGTGGCGCCGGATCCGGGGCGCGTCAGGCTGAGGAACTCACTGCGAGCCGTCGTGGGGATCGCGCTCGCCGTCACACTCGCGGAGCTCGCCGGGCTCTCGCTGACCGCCTCCATCACCGGTGGCCTCGCCGCACTGCTCGCGCTGTTCACCGTGACCGACACCACCGTCCGCGCCCAGGCCGTGACGACCCTGCTCCTGCCGGCCGCCGGATTCCCCGTGCTCGCCGTCGCCACCGCGCTGCACGACCTGACCCCGCTCCGCGACCTCGCCTTCCTCCTGGTCGTCTTCTGCGGCGTCTACGCCCGGCGCTGGGGCCCGCGCGGGCACGCGCTGGGGATCTTCGCCTTCATGAACTTCTTCACCACCCAGTTCCTGCACGCCGTGCCCGGCCAGCTCCCCGAGCTCTACGCCGCCGTCGGCATCGCCCTCGCGGCGGCCGCCACGGTGCGCTTCGTCCTGTGGCCGCTGGAGCGCCGTACGCCCCCCGCCGCCGTCCCGGCCCCGCTGCCCGGCTCCGGCCTCTCCCGCGTGACCACCCGGCAGGCCGTGCAGGCCGCGGCCGCCTGCGCCGTCGCCCTCGGCATCGGCCAGGTGCTCTCCGAGGACCGCTGGTACTGGGCCGTCGGCACGACCTGGTGGATCTTCGTGAACACGGTGTCCCGGGGCGAGACGCTCGTACGGGGCTTCCGCCGGGTCCTGGGCACGGTGATCGGCATCGCCGTCGGCATGGTCGTCGCCATCCCGCTCCACGGCGCCCCCGCGCCCACGGCCGTTCTCGTCGCGCTCTGCGTCTTCGGGATCTTCTACGCGGCACCCGTCTCGTACAGCTGGATGATGCTCGCCGTCACGGTGATGGCCGGGCTGCTCTACGGACTCCTCGGCGTGCTCGACCCGGCGCTGCTCGTGCTGCGCTTCGAGGAGACCGCCGTCGGCGCGGTCTCCGCCGCGCTCGCCGTGCTCCTGATCCTCCCGGTCACCACGCACGCGATCAACGACGCCTGGATCCAGCGGGCCCTGCAGGGCGTGCGCGCCGCCACCTCCGCCTCCCTGCGGCGGCTGTCCGGCGACCCGGACGCCGACCCGACCCCGCACGCCGCCGAGCTGGAGCTGCTGCTCGGCCGCGTACGGCTCTCCCTCGCGCCGCTGGTCCATCCGCTCAGCCCCTTCCGCGGCCGGAAGGCCCGGGCCCGCCAGGTCCTCGCCCTCCTCGACGAGTGCGCCGACGAGGTGCGGGGTCTCACGGCGGTGGCGGCCGACCCGGCCGCGAGCCACGACGCCCGCCTCGCGGCGGCCTGCTGGCGCGTCGAGGCGGCCGTGGAACGGCTGACGTCGCCGGACGGCGGCCGTGCCGCCGACCACGAAGCACCGGCCGCCACGGCGGCCGCGGGACACGGCGCACTCGGCCACGTCAGCGGTCTGGAGAAGCTCCTCGCCGCACTGGACGAACCGCTGCGCACACCCCCGGGCTCCCTGCTCGTCCGCTCCTGAGACTGTGGGGCTCTTCCGAGGCTCTGAGCCTGTGGTGCTCTGAGGCTGTGGTGCTCTGAGGCTGTGGTGCTCTGAGGCTTCGGGGCCGCCCGGACGTGCAATTCGTACGTCCGGGCGGCCCTTGCCCGTCCGCTCCCGCGTGCCCACGCTCCCCGCTTTGGTCTAGACCGCCTGCTACCGTCGGCCCGACGAGACGACGGCCGGTCGACCGCGACCGGCCCCGGGGACAGGGGAGGCGCCGTGGGCGGCACAGGGACGGATCAGGGCCGGAGCGGGGCACGGGCGTACATCGGCTCCTTCACCTCGGCGGGCGGCCGAGGAGTCCTCGCCGCCGACGTGGACCGGGAGACCGGCGCCCTGACCGTCACCGGCACCGGCACCGGCGACGCCGTCGCCGACCCCTCCTTCCTCGTCCTCGCCGGCCCCGTGCTCCATGCCGTGTCCGAGACCGACGCGGGAGCCGTCGCCGCCTTCGACATCACCGGACCCGCGCCCCGGCCGCTCGGCGCCCCCGTCCCCGTCGACGGAGCAGGCCCCACCCATCTGGCGCTCGCCGCCGGACACCTCCTCACCGCCAACTACACCTCCGGCAGCGTCACCGTCCTGCCCTTGGCCGACGACGGCACCGCCCGCCCCGCCACCGCCGTCCTGCGGCACGAGGGCAGCGGCCCCGTCGCCGACCGCCAGAGCGGCCCGCACGCCCACCAGGTGCTCCCCGACCCCAGTGGAGACTGGGTCGTCAGCGTGGACCTCGGCACCGACTCCGTACGGATCTGCGCCCTCGACCCCGCGACCGGCCGGCTCACCCTCCACGGCGAGACCGCGCTCCGCCCCGGCACCGGACCGCGTCACCTCGCCTTCCACCCGGCCGGCACGCACGCGTACGTCCTGAACGAGCTGGAGCCCACCCTCACCGTCTGCCGCTGGGACGCCGCCGAGGGCGTGCTCGAACCGCTCGGCGAGACCCCCGTCGTCCCCGAGGGCAGCACCGGCCCCAGCTACCCCTCCGAGGTGGTCGTCGCCCCCGACGGCCGCTTCCTGTGGGCCGCCGTGCGCGGCGACGACACCCTCGCCGTGCTCGCCCTCGGCGCGGACGGCGCCGAGGCCCGCCTCGTCGCCACCGTGCCCTGCGGCGGCACCTGGCCCCGCGACCTGACCCTCGACCCCGCCGGCAGGCACCTTTACGCGGCGAACGAGCGCTCCGGCGACGTCACCTGGTTCACCCTCGACCCGGAGACCGGCATCCCGTCGCGTGCGGGTTCGATCGAGGCCCCCGCCGCCTCCTGCGTGGTCTTCGGCTGAGCCGCCGGACTCCCGCTGGACTCCGCCGGCCTCCCACTGGCGTCCCCCGGACACGACGAAGGGCCCGCACCGGACGATTCCGGAGCGGGCCCTTCGTCGTACGCGTCAGAGCGAGGGCGCGCCCTGCGGCTGCTGCGGCGGAATGCCCAGCGCGGCCGTGTACTGCGAGAGCACCAGCTTGCCGATGGCCGGGTAGGCGCCCAGGGGCTCGGCGGCGGCGCAGCCGGCCTCCTTCGACGCCTCGTCGAGGAGACCCTCGGCCAGCTCGGGGCCGATCAGGTACGGGGCGAGGGCCAGCTGCTCCGCACCGGCGGCGCGCAGCTGCTCGGCCACCGAGGCGATGGAACCCTCCTGGTCGAGCGCGGCGGCCATCACCGGGACGGCGAGGCGCGCGGCGAGCAGCATGCCGGTGATCCCGGCGGCCTGCACGGCCTCCTCGCCACCGACCGTCGCCAGGATGATGCCGTCGGCGGCCGTCGCGACCGTGAACAGCCTCGCCCGGTCGGCGCGGGCCAGACCGGCCTCGGAGAGACGCACGTGCAGCGCCTCGGCGAGCAGCGGGTGCGGGCCGAGGACATCGGTCAGCTCGGCGGTGTTGCCGCCGTCCATGAGGGCCTGGCGGACCTGGCGCATCTGGGCGCTGTCCGGGCCCGCGAGCAGCGGGACGACGACGGCGGCCGGGCCCGTCGGCGCGGTGGCCTCGCGGCCGGCGGCCAGGGCCAGCTCGTACCGCTCGGTGCGCAGCTTCTCGGTCGCCGCGAGGACGGTCGAGAGCGAGGGGTACTCGGTGTCGTCGCCCTCCAGGAAGCCGATCGCGGCCTCCAGGCCGGGCAGCTCGGAGCGGGCGATGCTCACGACCTCCTCGGCCAGCGAGCGTATGGCGGCGGACGGCGCGCCGGGCACGGCGAGAACCAGTGCGGGAGCGCCCTCGGGCGCCGCCGCGGGTTCGGGGCGACGGTGCCGCCCGGACTGGCGGGGTCGAGGCATTCGTACAGGCAGGCCGGAAGCAGGCCCAGTGGGGGAGCTCATGGCGCCGCATGCTACTGGTTTCGCCCCCCGCGCCGTTGGCTGAGGTGCGGTCACGTGCCTTCTGCCCCTCTATGTCCGCTCTCGGTCCCGGCTTCCGTTCCGCTTTGGTTCCTCCGCCGCCTCTTCCCGGCCTGCTCCGGCTCTCGCCCACCACCTCCCACCTGGGCGGACGGCCAGGCCTAGACGACCTCGGTGCCGAACAGCCGGAGCAGTGAGGCGTCCTCCGGCAGGCGCAGGGTGCCGGAGGCGAGGGCGGAGGCGAGGGCGACCGCCCCGGCGAGCGGATCTCCCGCCGGCTCCACCGTCCGGGCCCGCGGCAGCAGCTCCCCGAGGGCGTCCCGCAGCGGTACGAGGAGGGGCTCGCCCATCTTGAAGAGCCCGCCGGTGAGGGCCACCAGGGCCCCCGGCCCCGCCGGACACGCGGCCTCGGCGGCCTCGGCGATGTGCGCGCCGGCCCGCGCGAGGATGCCGGCCGCCACGGGATCCTCCGCCGCGCGCCGCCCCACCTCGGGGGCGAAGGAGGCGAGCACCGCGGGACGGTCCGTACGCGGGTAGAGCACGCCCGGCAGCCCGGCCGCCGGCCCGAAGAGCTTCTCGGCCCCGGCGAGGAGCGCCGCCGAGCCCCCGCGCCGCCCGTCGTGCGCGCGCATCGCCGCCTCCAGGCCCGCCCGGCCGATCCAGGCGCCGCTGCCGCAGTCGCCGAGCAGGTGCCCCCAGCCGTCGGCCCGCCGCCAGGACGTCAGATCCGTGCCGAGCGCGATCAGACCCGTACCGCCCGCGACGACGACGCCCGCCCGCTGCCCGATGGCCCCGGCGTACGCGGTGACCGCGTCGGCCGCGAGGGCGACGCGGCGCACCCCCCATGCCTCCGCGAAGGCCGCCGGGAGCTCGGCCCGCAGCTCGTCCCCGAGGGTCGCCATCCCGGCGGCGCCCACGCCCACGGCGAGCAACGGCCGCGCACGGAAGGGCTCCGCGAGGTCCCGGACGGCGGGCAGCACCTGCTCCAGGAAATGTCCGGCGGAGATCCCCCCGGGGCCGGTACGCACCGGCTCGCGCAAGGAGACGCTCTCCAGGACGACGCCACTGGCAGCCTCGCCCAGGGCAACCCGAAGCCCGGACCCACCGGAGTCGATGCCGACGACAAGACCGTCGGACTGCTCGTTCACCAGATACCTCCGAAGATGTCCCGGCTTTCGGGCCGGGTAGGAATCGGACTCCTGCGGAACAGGGAATTGGCGGGTGTTGCGGCGTCAGGGCGGGGCATTGTATGCCGCATGCTTGGGTGACTGGGACCGGTGCCGGTGGATCTGGAACGAGTCCGTCGCCAAGTCCAGAGCCGTGCACCTGCACAACAAGGCCACGGGCGAGAAGCGGACGTGTGGCCCGGCCCAGCTCGACAGGATGCTGCGTGAGCCAGAAATCCCCAGGTCAACCCTGGAGGGCGAGGACTTTCTCCCTTCAGGGAGGGGAGGACTCGATGTAGGCCGGTAGAGTGACGGACCGTGACAGCGCGACCCTTGAACGAACTGGTGGAGCCCGGCTGGGCGGAGGCTCTGGGCCCCGTCGCGGGGCGTGTCGCCGCGATGGGTGACTTCCTGCGGGCGGAGATCGCCGCGGGCCGGACCTACCTGCCCTCCGGGCCGAATGTGCTGCGGGCCTTCCAGCAGCCCTTCGACGAGGTGCGGGTCCTGATCGTGGGTCAGGACCCCTATCACACACCGGGGATGCCGATGGGGCTCAGCTTCTCGGTCGCCCCCGAGGTCCGCTCGCTGCCCCCCAGCCTGGAGAACATCTTCCGGGAGCTGCACACCGACCTCGGCCTGCCCCGGCCGTCGAACGGCGACCTGACGCCGTGGACCCGCCAGGGCGTCCTGCTCCTCAACAGGGCCCTGACCACGGCCCCGCGCAAGGCGGGCGCGCACCGGGGCAAGGGCTGGGAAGAGGTCACCGAGCAGGCCATCCGCGCGCTGGCCGGCCGCGGCAAGCCGCTGGTGTCGATCCTCTGGGGCAGCGACGCCCGGAGGGCTCGTCCGCTCCTCGGCAATCTGCCGGCGATCGAGTCCGCGCACCCGTCCCCGATGTCGGCGGACCGGGGTTTCTTCGGCTCCCGCCCGTTCAGCCGGGCGAACGAGATGCTCCTCGGCATGGGAGCCCAGCCGGTGGACTGGCGCCTGCCCTGAGGGCGGAGGGGCGCCGGACGGACCCGGCGCCCCGATCAGCGGGTCAGACCCGGTGGAAGTAGAACTTCTGGTTGGGCTGGTAGGTGCAGTCCCACAGCCGGGCCGGGGCCCCGTTGTCGGTCCGCCAGTCGGCGATCTCCAGGCACTTGCTCGACGCGTAGGTGAAGTCCGGGTAGATCATGCCCGAGTTGCCGTACCAGGTCTGGTTGGCGCCGTAGTGGCAGTCCCACTGGTCGGCCACGGCGCCGTTGTAGGTGCCCCAGTCGCGGATCTCCAGGCACTTGCCGCTGTTCAGGTTCTTGTACCAGTACGGGCCGGTCGAGGACCCGGGTGCGTAGTACCGCGCCCACTTCTGGTTCCTCCCGCCGGTGCAGTCCCACTGCCGGACGGCGGCGCCGTCGTTCATGCTCCAGTCGGCGACCTCCAGGCACTTGCCGGAGGTGTGCAGGGGCTGGAGCTCGAAGACGCCGTCGAGGACGAGGTCCTGGGCCTGCGCGGGCGCGGCCGTGAGTCCGAAGAGCATGCCGATGGTGGCCGCGAGCACGAGCAGACCGCGGCGGGCATGGGAGAGCAGGCTGAGCTTCATGGTCCTCTGCAATCAGGCAGGCCCCGGCCGACGGCCGGGAAGGCGGCCCCATGATCGCATGCCCGTGCGAAAGAACTCCCCTGTCTCCAGCGGTACTTGAAGAGGCTCGGCGGAATCCGCGGTTCCGTCAGATCACCGCCGCCCGCACGCACAGCACGTCCGGCAGGTGCTCCGCGAGCAGCCGCCAGCTGTCCCCGTCGTCGGCGCTCGCGTACAGCTCGCCGTTCCGGTTGCCGAAGTAGATGCCCGCGGGGTCCGCATCGTCCGTGCACAGGGCGTCCCGCAGCACCGTGCCGTAGTGGTCGTCCTCGGGCAGGCCCCGGGAGAGCGGCTCCCAGGTCGCGCCGGCGTCCGTGGTGCGGTAGACGCGGCAGCGGTGGCCGGCCGGCACCCGGTCGGAGTCGGCGGTGATGGGGAAGACGTAGGCGGTGTCGGGGCGGTGCGGGTGCGCGGCGATCGCGAACCCGAAGTCCGAGGGGAGTCCCGAGCCGATGTCGGTCCAGCTCCCGCCGGCGTCGTCGCTGCGGAAGACCCCCCAGTGGTTTTGGAGATAGAGCCGGTCCCGGTCGCCCGCGTCCTGGGCGATCTTGTGGACGCACTGCCCGAACTCGGGGTGCGGGTCGGGCAGGAAGACCGCGGACACGCCCTGGTTGGAGGGCGCCCACGCGGACCCGCCGTCCCGCGAGCGGAACACCCCCGCGGTCGACACCGCGACCGTCAGGGCGTCCGGGTCGCGCGGGTCGGTGACGACGGTGTGCACGGCCTCGCCGCCTCCGCCGGGCACCCACTTCGAGCGCGTGGGGTGCTCCCAGAGCGGGCGGACGAGCTCGAACGACTCGCCGCCGTCCGCCGACCGGAAGAGCGCGGCCGGCTCGGTCCCGGCGTAGACGACGTCGGGGGAGTGCTCCGGTGCCGGGTGCAACTGCCAGACGCGCTCCAGGGAGGCCCCGGTGTCCTCGGGGAACTTCACCGCAGGCCGGGCCGGTTCGGTCCAGCTCTTGCCGAGGTCGTCGGAGTGGAAGACGGAGGGGCCCCAGTGGGCGCTGTCCCCGCCGACGAGCAGCCGCGGGGCGGGCCGCCGGGTGTCGATGGCGACGGAGTACACCGCCTGCGCGGGGAAGGCGGGATCGTCGAACTCCCACCGTCCGTCGTGTCGCCGGCCGATGAAGAGACCCTTGCGGGTGCCTACGGTGAGGAGTACGTCGGGCATGGCTGCCACCTCCAGGACGCCGTTGTCGCGGATACGGGCCAGTCTGCACCCGCCCACTGACAACGGCCCCCGCAGACACCCCGGGCCCGGCCGCGGGCCGTCAGATCGCCCAGGCGTACTGCGAGGGCGCCGGGGTCGTCGCGCCCAGTTCGCGGGCCGCCCGGCGGGGCCAGGAGGCGTCGCGGAGGAGTTCGCGGCCGAGGAGGACCGCGTCGGCCTCGCCGTTGGCGAGGATCTTCTCGGCCTGCTCGCTCTCGGTGATCAGGCCGACGGCGGCGACGGGCAGCCCGGTCTCCGCCTTGACGCGGGCGGCGAAGGGCACCTGGTAGCCGGGGCCCACCGGGATCTCGGCCGGTCCGCCGTTGCCGCCGCTGGAGACGTCGAGGAGGTCGACGCCGTGCTCGCGCAGCAGCGCGGCGAAGCGTACGGTCTCGTCGACCGTCCAGCCCTGCTCCTCCAGCCAGTCGGTGGCGGAGATCCGGAAGAGGACGGGCAGCTCCTCGGGCCAGACGGCGCGCACGGCGTCGACGACCTCCAGGGCGAGGCGGGTCCGGTTCTCGAACGAGCCGCCGTAGGCGTCCGTGCGGTGGTTGCTGTGCGGGGAGAGGAACTCGCCGATGAGGTAGCCGTGCGCGCCGTGCACCTCGACGACCTCGAATTCGGCCGCCAGCGCGCGCCGGGCCGCGTCCGCGAACTGCGCGGTGATCTCCCGGATCCGGTCCACGGTCAGCTCGGTGGGCACCGGGTAGCCCTCGGCGAACTCGACCGGGCTGGGGCCGACGGGCTGCCAGCCCTCGCCCGGGTCGACGGGGCCGCGGCCCTCCCAGGGGCGGTTGGTGGAGGCCTTGCGTCCGGCGTGGCCGATCTGGATGCCGGGCACGGTGCCGTGCTCCTTGAGGAATCCGGAGATCCGCCGCAGTCCCTCGACCTGGGTGTCGTTCCAGAGGCCGAGGTCCGCCGGGCTGATGCGGCCCTCGGGGGCGACGGCGGTCGCCTCGACGAGGATCAGTCCGGCGCCGCCGGTGGCGCGGGCCGCGTAGTGGGCGAAGTGCCAGTCGCCGGCGACACCCGCGTTCGGCCCGCTCGTCTCCGCGGAGTACTGGCACATGGGCGCCATCCAGACCCGGTTGGGCACGGTCACGGACCGCAGGGTGTAGGGCTCGAAGAGGGCGACGCTCATGACGGACTCCGTTTCGGGATGCCTCGAAGATGCTCGTACGATACTCATCGTAGTACGGCACCTGTCAAACTACGAGGACTCTCGTACAATGGGTGGCATCCCGGATGAAGTGGAGCCGCCGCCATGACGACCACCACCAGCCCGCGCGTCCTCGAACACCCCACGCGCGACCAGATCCGCCTCGAAGAGGTGCTGCACGCCCTCTCGGACGCCGTGCGTCTGAGGATCGTGCAGGACATGGCGCGCGAGGACACCGAACTCAGCTGCTCGTACTTCGACCTCCCGGTGACCAAGTCGACCACCACGCACCACTTCAGGGTGCTCCGCGAGAGCGGTGTCATCCGGCAGATGTACCGGGGCACGGCCAAGCTCAACTGCCTGCGCAGGAGCGACCTCGACGCCCTCTTCCCCGGGCTCCTCGACTCCGTCCTCGCCGCCGCCGGCGCCCAGGCCGGGCGCGAGGGGGAGACGGCCTGACGGCCGCCGTCCCCACGCGAAGCCCGACGGTGGAGCCCCCGGCTACAGCGAGCGCATCCGGTTGATCTCCGAGGTCTGCTGGGCGATCACGTCGTTCGCCATCTCCTCCACGAGGACGTTGTTCCCCTCGCCCAGCACCTCGGCGGCCATCGTCACGGCCCCCTCGTGATGCGCGATCATCAGCTTCAGGAAGAGCTCGTCGAAGGCCTTCCCCTTCGCGTTCCGCAGCTCCGTCAGCTGCTCCTCGGTCGCCATGCCCGGCATCGAGTGGTGGTCGTGCGCGCCCTGTTGGCGCGGACCGCCGTTGTTTTTCAGCCAACCTTCCATCGCGCCGATCTCCGGCCGCTGCGCCGCCGCGATCCGCTCGGCGACCTTCTTCACCTGCGGCGAGGACGCCCGCTGCGGGGCCAGTGCCGTCATCGTCAGGGCCTGCCGGTGGTGCACGATCATCATCTGCGTGTACCGGAAGTCCGCCCCGTTCGGGCTCTCGTCGGGGAGCAGCCGGGCCGCCTCCTCGGGGGATATCCGCCGGGCCGGTTCGCCGGGCTTCCCCGGTGCCACCACCGCCGGGCCCTTCGAGGCCCCGGCCTGCGGCGCGTCCTTGGCGGGTCCCGACTCGCAGGCGCCCAGGGCGAGTACGGCGACGGCGGACAGGGCCGCGGCGACGACGGCACGCTGACGGCGGATCAACAACGCGACCTCCAGGTGTTCTTGCGGGACAGTGACCGTTCCTAGCACCTTTCTCCGGGGGACCGATCAAAAACCTTCATTACGTCTGTGTTGCCATCTGTTGAGATGTGCATGGCACGGAAGATACTGCCGGGGTCCCAACACCCGTTCAAAGCTGAACGGATACCAGGGAGGACGGAGTGACTTCGTTGCGTACCCCGCGTTCCACGTCCGACACGCGTGACCCGCGTGCCCGCATCAGACGCCTGGGCGTGGCATCCGCCGCCGCCGGGCTGCTCGCCACCATGCTCGTGGCGGGACCCGCGACCGCCAGCCCCGACCCCGGAGACACCGGCCCCGTACAGGGCGCGGTCTCCTCGCAGCAGGCCGACGAGGCGCGCGCCGCCATCCAGAGCGGCGAGATACCCGGCGTGGACGAGATCGTCCACAGCCAGAACATCGAGCACCTGGCGAACGTCCCCAAGGACGCCCTCAAGGGCCTCAACTCGGACCTCGCCTTCCAGGGCAAGTACGCCTTCGCCGGCAACTACGACGGCTTCCGGATCTTCGACATCAGCGACCCGAAGGCCCCGAAGACCGTCGCGCAGGTCCTCTGCCCGGGCTCCCAGAACGACGTCTCGGTCTCCGGGAACCTCCTCTTCCTGTCCACCGACTCCTCCCGCAGCGACAACTCGTGCGCCAGCACGACGCAGCCCGCCTCGGTGAAGGAATCCTGGGAGGGCATGAAGATCTTCGACATCAGCGACATCGCCAACCCGAAGTACGTCGCCTCCGTCGAGACCAACTGCGGTTCCCACACCCACACGATCCTGCCCAAGGGCAAGAACGTGTACATCTACGTCTCCTCCTACTCGCCCAACGTGGCCTTCCCTGACTGCCAGCCCCCGCACGACGGCATCTCCGTCATCAAGGTGCCGAGGAAGGCGCCCGAGCAGGCGGCGGTCGTCAACTTCCCCGTCCTCTTCCCGGGCGAGGGCCCGGACGGCGGCGGCAACCCGGGCGCGCCCACCAACCCGGGCGTCTCCAAGACCACCGGCTGCCACGACATCACCGTGCTTCCGTCGGAGAACCTCGCGGCCGGCGCCTGCATGGGTGACGGCATCCTCTTCGACATCAAGGACCCCGAGCACCCGCGGGTCATCGACCGGGTCCAGGACAACGTCAACTTCGCGTTCTGGCACTCCGGGACCTTCAACCAGAAGGCGAACAAGGTCGTCTTCACCGACGAGCTCGGCGGCGGCGGCGCCGCCACCTGCAACGCCCAGGTCGGCCCCAACCGGGGCGCCGACGGCATCTACGACATCGTCGGCAAGGGCGACCAGCGCAAGCTCGTCTTCCGCAGCTACTTCAAGATCCCGCGCCACCAGGCCGACACCGAGAACTGCGTCGCCCACAACGGCTCGCTGATCCCGGTCAAGGGCAAGGACCTCATGGTCCAGGCCTGGTACCAGGGCGGTGTCTCCGTCTGGGACTTCACCGACTCCTCCGCCCCGAAGGAGATCGCCTACTTCGAGCGCGGCCCGCTGTCCGCCACCACCATGGCGACCGGCGGCTCGTGGTCCGCGTACTACTACAACGGCCACATCTACTCGAACGACATCGCGAAGGGCTTCGACGTCCTGAAGCTCTCCGACCGTCGTACGGACCCGGCGAAGCGGATCCGGATGGACGGGCTCAACGTCCAGACCCAGCCGGACTACTTCGACGACTTCTAGGACCGATCAGCGCTTCATGATCGCGGCGCGCCGTCGGGCGGACCCCCGTCCGGCGGCATGCCCGCCTCCCAGTCGAGGCCGTACCGGTGGAACAGCTCCGACCGCAGGCGCGCGAGCGGCATCGGGGCCCCCGGCAGCAGCACCGCCACCACCGCGCCCATCAGCAGGGCGCGCAGCAGCGGATAGTCCGTGTCCACGTCCGTCGAGCCGTACCGCGTGACCGTGTCCCGCAGCAGGAAGGCGAGGCGCTGCTGCTCCTCGCACTGCACGAATCCGTCGGCCTGCAGGATGCCGGCCATGTGGGTCCGCATCAGGGTGGGGCGCGTCACCGCGAGCCCGAGTATCGCGTCGATCGCGCGCGCGAGACGCTCCCGGCCGTCCTCCGTGCGCGGCTCCCGTTCGAGCGCCTCCTCCAGGGTCAGGTGCATCAGCCGGTGCACCGCCGCCTGGAGCAGGACGCGCTTGCCGGGGAAGTAGTACGAGATCAGCCCCCGCGCCGTACCGGCCCGCTCCGCTATGTCGCCGAGCGTGGTCGCCTCGTAGCCGTGCGTGTCGACCAGGTCCACGGTGGCCTGGAGAATCCGCTCCCGCGACCGGCGCCGAAGCTCTTCATTGACCGATGGGCTACGCGGGGACATGCTGGACTCCTGCGTTGACTGGCTGCCGGCCAATATACTCGGCGCATCCCGTCGGCATGCCCGCGTGGCATACCGCCGGGGATGCCGTCTGTTCTGGGCGACACGGGGGATCGTCCAGAACAGGCGGCTTCATCGTCTTTCTCCCATTCTGCTCCCGCCGCCTTCGCCCTCGGGGGCGTGGCCTGCCGCTCCGCGCCGCTCGTTCCACCGGTACGTGAGCACCGCCACGGACACACAGCACCAGCCCAGCAGCCAGCCCTCGACGACGTCCGAGGGCCAGTGCACGCCCAGGTAGACCCGCGTCCAGCCGACCCCGAGCACCGAGACCAGGGCGGCGCCCGCCAGAGTGCCCCAGCCGCGCCACTCCTCCCGCCAGTGCAGGGCGAGCACCCACAGCAGCAGCCCGCAGGTGACCGTCGCCGTCATCGCGTGCCCCGACGGGAAGGCCGCGTACCGCGCGGAGTCGACGGGATCGGTCCAGTACGGGCGGTCCCGCCCGACCAGTGCCTTGAGGGCCTGCTGGAGCCCGACGGCCAGCAGGCTCGTCCCGGCCACCCACAGCGCCGCCCGCCGGTCCCGCCGCCACCACAGCAGCACCGTGGCGGCGGCGGCCAGGGCACGCATCGTCCACGGGTCCCACACCCAGTCGCTGAGGACGCGGTTGAGGTGGGTGAACCCGGGGTGGGCGAGCGCGCTGCGGTGGAGTGCCTCGGCGACCGACCGGTCGAAGGAGAGCAGCGGCGCCCACCCCACGGCGACGAGCACGAGCAGGGTCAGGGCCAGGACCCCGGAGACCAGGGCGGAGGTGCGCATGCGCCGATCCTGCCCGACGATCAGCCCGTGGCCGCCCTCCGGACCACCGGCGCGCGTCGCCGCCCGGGCCGCGGTGGCCGTGCGCGCCGTCACCCGCGGCTATCCCAGCGCGCGGAGCGCCGGGACGAAGGCCACGAGCACGGGGATCACGGGCACCAGGGACGCGGCCGCCGTCAGCCGGAGCCGGCGTCCTGCGGTGAGGCGGGGCGCCGCGGTGAGCAGCCGGTTCACCCGCTGCGGCAGATCGGCGGCGGGGCCCGGGCCGGGACCGAAAACCCCCCGGTCCTCGTTCAGTTCGACCAGCGCGAGCGCGATCGTCAGTCTCCCGAAGCGGCGCGAGGCCACGTCGTCGGCGGCCAGTTCCACCAGGCGGTGCATCTCCTCGCGGAAGGCCGCGAAGACCGGGATCCCCGGGAACCCGGCGGCCAGCGCCCCCGAACTGTGCAGCAGCCAGTCGTGCCGGGCCCGGGCGTGGCCCTGCTCGTGCGCGAGGACCGCGTCCAGCTGACGCCCCTTCAACCGCCGCAGCGCCGCCGTGGTGATGACCAGCTGCGGCGTGGAGCCGGCCATCCACCAGGCGTCCGCCCGCTCGCCCTCCAGGACGACGAGCCGCTCGCTGCCCGGTCGCTCCCCGGGCAGCAGGGGCGCGCGCACGAGCAGGTCGCAGCGGCGCTGCCGGCGCCGGGCGCGGGCCCGGCCGATCTCCCGGCCCAGCATCGCCCCGGACCAGAGCCCGCCCGCCGCCAGGGCCACCGCGAGCACCGCGGACCAGGGGCCGGAGGTGCCGAGTTCGTACGCGTCGACCACCGCGCGCGGCGCGGGCGCGAAGACCTGCCCCCGCACGGCCTGCCAGGCGGCGGAGGCGCTGAACGTCATGGAGAGCGCGAAGCTCAGCAGCACGGCGGCCACCACGCACTGCCACACCCACAGGGCCACCACGGGTTCTCGCTCCGCCCAGTCGGCCCGGGACAGCAGCCGGGGGGCCGCGAGGGCGGTCAGGACGCCGAGCAGGAACAGCGCGAGGGAGACCCACATGGCGTCAGCCTATGAGCGCGGTACGCGCCGGGGTATGGGCGGGGACGGCAAGTGACGTACGCCACGGTTTGGTTGGCCGGAAGGCGCCGGCTCCGGGCCGGATCCCGTCAACACCCCCTCACAGGGTCACCAGCATCGCGAGCATCGCGAGCGCCATCGAGAGCCGGCAGGCCAGCGTCAGCTCCGGGCGGGTCGCCCAGGCGGGACCCGGGCCGCCGGCCGCCGCCGCCACCGGGACGAGCCGCGCCCCGGAGCGGAGCACGTACGCCACGTAATAGAGGAGAAGTCCGCCCGTGAGCGCGGGTATGCCTCCCGTGACCCCCGCCGTGTGCCCCGTGTGCGCCCCCGCCGCGCCGGGCGCCGCCATCGCCACCGTCATGTAGACCATGGCGAGCGAGCCCACCAGATGGTGCAGATGGTGGCCGCCGTGCCGCACCGACAGGAGACCGTGCAGCGCGGCCGCGCCGAACACCGCCGCGTACACCGCGAGGACCCACTCCGGCGGGGTCAGGACCGCGGCGGGCAGCGCCATGGCCGCCATCCCGAAGCCCATCAGCGCCTCGCCGCCCGCGGCCTTCCGCTCCTCTCCGGCGCAGGCGCGCATCCGCAGGAGGCAGTACCCGCCCGTCGCCGCGCACAGCGCGACCATCAGCCACCCGGACAGGGCCGGTCCGTGCACGGCGCACCTCCCCCTCGATGCCGTCCCCTCCAGGGAGGACTGCCCGCCCCCGGGACGCCGCACGCGGGCGCACGGGCGCGCACAGGTGTACGAGGGGAGCGAAAGGCGCGCGCGCTAGGCTCGGGACGATCGCGCACGCCGATCGTCAGCGCCCGAGGGGAGCCCCGAAACATGGACACCGCCACGTCCCAGGAGACCGGCCGGATCAGCTACCGCGAAGCGGTCCTCGACGACGTCCCCGCGCTCGTCCCGCTCGTCGAGTCGGCCTACCGGGGCGACGCCAGCCGGGGCGGCTGGACCACGGAGGCGGACATCCTCCAGGGGCAGCGCACCGACCCCGAGGGCGTGGCCGCGGTCATCACCACTCCCGGCAGCCGGCTCCTGGTCGTGGAGCGCGACGGCGAGCTCGTCGCCTGCTGCCAGCTGGAGCACCGGGGCGAGGCCGCCTACTTCGGCATGTTCGCGGTCCGTCCCGAGCTGCAGGGCGCGGGCCTGGGCAGGCAGATCATCGCGGAGGCCGAGCGCCGGGTGCGCGAGCTGTGGGACGCGCGCGAGATGCACATGACGGTGATCTCCGTGC
This sequence comes from Streptomyces sp. NPDC015661, assembly GCF_043077765.1. Classification (NCBI taxonomy): domain Bacteria; kingdom Bacillati; phylum Actinomycetota; class Actinomycetes; order Kitasatosporales; family Streptomycetaceae; genus Streptomyces; species Streptomyces sp. NPDC015661. The sequence continues at coordinate 263,167 of NZ_JBIBST010000011.1, forward strand.
GCGAGGAGCTGATCGCCTGGTACGAGCGGCGCGGCTACCGCCGTACGGGCCGGATGACCCCGTTCCCGTACGGCGACGAGCGCTTCGGCCTGCCCCAGCGCGACGACCTGCAGTTCGAGCTGCTGATCAAGCCGCTGAGCTGACTCGTACGGCGGAAGAGTGGCTTCGACCCTGACGGACAGGAAAAACTTCTGCCGTCAGGGGGGTCGCACAGGATAATTTCTCTTGGCTCCTCTTGTGGGAACCACGCGTCAATGGTTACGTTGTTTTGACGCAAGGTTCTCCTGTGGAGGAAGAGGCATGACGGAAATTCTTGTGCAGGACGTGACCGGTGGGGCGATATCCACCGACGCCCGCGTGATCGACCACCCGGCCTGGGCCGAGCTCAAGAATGCCGTGGAGGAGATCCGTCCCTGGCAGAGCGCCGACGGCTCCATCGACTTCGAGGCCGAGGGCGCCCCCGCCCGCGCGCTCGTCGAGCTGGCCGTGGACCGCCTGGCCGCGGCGGTCGAGCAGCTCTCCCCGCTCGTCCCGCACGACGGCGCCTACCACCGCGCCCTCGTCGCGGACCTGCGCAAGTGGGTCGAGAGCGGCTTCACCGTGCCGGACTTCCTGGACTCCCTCATGGAGTTCCACCCGGCCGCCGGCCGCGCCGACGGGCTCCAGCACCTCGTGCTCTTCCCGATGTACACGCAGAACGGCAACCTCGACCGCAACTTCGAGGCCGTCGTGCTCCGCATGGTCTGGCCGGAGTGGCTCTCCGAGCTGGAGCGCACCCGCTACGACAACCCGGGCTTCTGCGGCATCACCTTCGAGGACTTCACCGCCGGTTACGACACCAACTCGGCCGTCCTCTTCCCGGAGACCGTCGCCGTCCGCGAGGTCCCCGAGCGCTTCACCTGGGGCGGCATCTTCTGCGACCGCGAGGCCGCGCGCTTCCGCAAGGTCACCGAGGCCGCCGTCGACACCCTCGGCGTGAAGCTGCCCGAGGACATCGCCGTCATGCTCGGCGACCAGAAGCGCTGCGAGCAGGCCTTCGCGCTCTGGGACCTGGTCCACGACCGCGCCCACAGCCGCGGCGACCTGCCCTTCGACCCCTTCATGATCAAGCAGCGCCAGCCCTTCTGGATGTACGGCCTGGAGGAGCTCCGCTGCGACCTCACCGCCTTCAAGGAGGCCGTGAAGCTGGAGGCCGAGGGCAACCCGCACGGCCGTGACGTGCAGTACGCGGTCCTCTTCGACCGGATGTTCCGCTTCCCGCTCACCGGCGACCGCAACCGCAACTACGACGGTCTGGGCGGCCAGCTCCTCTTCGCGTACCTCCACAAGAACGACGTGGTGCGCTGGACGGACAACGTCCTCACCATCGACTGGGACCGCGCCCCCGAGGTCACCAACCGCCTCTGCGCCGAGATCGAGACCCTCTACCGCGAGGGCATCGACCGCCCGAAGCTGGTCCACTGGTTCAAGGCGTACGAGTTCGTCACCACCTACCTCGCCCCCCACCCGGGATCGAAGTGGGCCAAGGGTCCCGACGCCCTCGACCTCTCCCTCCCGCCGCGCAAGCTCGTCGACGACGTGCTTCCGGACGAGTTTCCGCTCAGCATGTTCTTTGAGGCCCTCGCCAAGAAGCTGAAGGGCGTGATCGCCGACACCAAGGGCATCACCGCCGCCGACGTCCCGAGCACCGAGCGGGCCGCCGCGTGAGCGACCTCACCGAGCACACCGAGGAGGCGTCGCCCATGATCTCCAACGGAAACGGCGGACCGCTCGACGGCGCCGTCATCGCCGTCGCCGGCGCGGCAGGCCCCGCGGGACGCGCCACGCTGCTGCGCCTGGCCGAGGCGGGTGCGACGGTCGTCGCCTCCGACGCCGACCCGGCGCGCCTCGCGGAGGCCGTCGACGCCGCCCGCTACGCCCACGGCGGAGCCAAGGTCATCGGCGACACGGTCGACCTCCTGGACCTGGACGCCACCCGCGACTGGGCCGCGAAGACCGAGAAGGAGTTCGGCCGGATCGACGGCCTGGTCCACCTCGTCGGCGGCTGGCGCGGCAGCGCCTCCTTCACGGAGACCGACCTCAAGGACTGGGACTTCCTGGAGAAGCTCCTCATCCGCACGGTCCAGCACACCTCGCTCGCCTTCCACGACGGGCTGCTGCGCGCCGGCGGGCGCGGCCGGTACGCCCTGGTCAGCCAGTCCGGCGCGCACAAGCCGGTCGCCAACAACGCCGCGTACAACGCCGGCAAGGCGGCCGCCGAGGCGTGGACCCTCGCCATGGCGGACTCCTTCCGCAAGCTGGGGGGCGACGACGGCCCGCAGGCGGCTGCTGCCATCCTGGTGATCAAGGCATTGGTGCACGACGCCATGCGCGCCGAACGCCCCAACGCGAAGTTCGCGGGCTTCACCGACGTCAAGGACCTGGCGAACGAGATCGCCGGTCTCTGGGACAAGCCCGCCCAGGAAGTGAATGGACAGCGTCTGTGGCTGACCCCCAAGCCGTGACCGCGGCACTCGGCCCCAGGACCGACGCACGTCGTCACCACGACCCGTCGGTCCGGGGCTTCGCCAGCGACAACTACGCCGGCGCCCACCCCGAGGTCCTCGCGGCCCTCGCCCTCGCCAACGAAGGCCACCAGGTCGCCTACGGCGAGGACCAGTACACCGATCACCTCCAGCGGATCATGCACAGCCACTTCGGCCCCACCGCCGAAGCGTTCCCGGTCTTCAACGGGACCGGGGCGAACGTGACCGCCCTGCAGGCGCTCACCGACCGCTGGGGCGCCGTCATCTGCGCCGAGACCGCCCACATCAACGTGGACGAGGGCGGCGCGCCGGAGCGGATGGGCGGCCTCAAGCTGCTCACCGTCCCGACCCCGGACGGCAAGCTCACCCCCGAGCTGATCGACCGGCAGGCCTGGGGCTGGGAGGACGAGCACCGGGCCATGCCCCAGGTCGTCTCGATCACCCAGAACACGGAGCTCGGCACCGTCTACACGGTGGAGGAGATCCGCGCGATCGTCGAGCACGCCCACTCCAAGGGAATGAAGGTGCACCTCGACGGGGCCCGCATAGCCAACGCGGCCGCCTCGCTCGACGTGCCGATGCGCGCCTTCACCAACGCGGTCGGCGTGGACGTGATCTCGTACGGCGGCACGAAGAACGGCATGCTCTTCGGAGAGGCCGTCGTCGTGCTCAACCCCGACGCGGTCAGCCACATGAAGCACCTGCGCAAGCTGTCGATGCAGCTCGCCTCGAAGATGCGCTTCGTGTCGGTGCAGCTGGAGGCCCTCCTCGCGAAGGACCTGTGGCTGCGGAACGCCCGCCACGCCAACGCGATGGCGCAGCGTCTCGCGGCAGGGGTGCGCGAGGTCGACGGGGTGGAGATCCTCTACCCGGTGCAGGCCAACGCGGTCTTCGCCCGCCTCCCGCACGAGGTGAGCCGACGTCTGCAGGAACGGTTCCGCTTCTACTTCTGGGACGAGGCCGCCGGCGATGTCCGCTGGATGTGCGCCTTCGACACCACGGAGGACGACGTGGACGCCTTCCTCCAGGCGCTGAAGGAAGAGATGGCCCGCTGACCAGGGCTGAATGAATATACGGCCGGACGGAAAGTCATTGACTCCGTCCGGCCGTCTTCATAGGGTCTTCCCGCATGGAACTCATCCAGCAGAGCCCTGACATCGAGGCATACCTCGCGGCGAGCGAGGTCGTCGACCATGAGCACCCGCTCGTCAGGGAGGTGTCCGACCGCCTCGCCGCCGATCACCACGATGCATACTCATACGCGGAAGCCGCCTACGCACACGTCCGCGACACCATTCCGCACTCCATGGACTCCGGCGATCTCCGCGTCACCTGGCGCGCCTCCGACGTCCTGGAGCAGCGCAACGGCATCTGTTACGCCAAGTCCCACGCGTACGCCGCGCTCCTGCGGGCCCGCGGCATCCCCGCGGCCCTCTGCTACCAGCGGCTCACCGAGGACGACGGCTCGGACCCGGTCATCCACGGCCTGGTCGCCGTCCTGCTGCCCGGCGAGCGCGCCTGGGCCCGGCAGGACGTGCGGGGGAACAAGCCGGGTGTCGACGCCCGGTTCTCCCTGAAGGAGGAGCGGCTCGCCTGGACGGTACGGCCGGAGCTCGGCGAAGTGGACCACCCCGAGCTGTACGCCGAGCCGCACCCGGTCGTCCTGGGCGTCCTGAAGGCCGCCCGGGACCGTCCGACGCTCGACCGGACGCTGCCCGCGGAGCTCTGACCTCCGGGGGCGGCGCGGGGAAACGGTTCCGTCAGCCGGCGTCCTTGACCTGGGCCGGCGTCGGAGCCGTACCGCCGAGGTGCGCGGGGATCCACCAGGTGTCGCTCGCGTCCTTCGGTCGCACCGGGTAGGCGCGCTGCGCGGCCTCCAGGAGCTCCTGGACGCGCTCGCGCAGCCGCCGGGTGATCGCGCCCGCGTACTGGTCCGCGGGGGCCTCCACGGGCTCGCCGACGCGGATCGTCACCGGGATGTGGCTCCGCTTGAAGTTCCGCGGGCGGCCCTTCGTCCACACCCGCTGGGTGCCCCACAGGGCCATCGGGATCAGCGGGACGCCCGCCTCCTGCGCGAGGCGCGCCGCACCCGTCTTGAAGCTCTTCAGGGTGAAGGACTGCGAGATGGTCGCCTCGGGGAAGACGCCGATGATCTCGCCGGCCCGAAGGGACTCCAGGGCGTGCTTGTAGGCGTGCTCGCCCTGGGCGCGGTCCACCGGGATGTGCTTCATGCCGCGCATGAGCGGTCCCGAGATCTTGTGCTTGAAGACCGAGTCCTTCGCCATGAAGCGCACCAGGCGCTTCTGCGGCAGGGCCGCGAGACCGGTGAAGATGAAGTCCAGATAGCTGATGTGGTTGCTCACGAGCACCGCGCCGCCGGTCTTCGGGATGTGCTCCGAACCCTGGGTGTCGATCTTCAGGTCGAGCGCCTTGAACATGGTCAGAGCGGCGCCGATGACCGGTCGATAGACGAGTTCTGCCATCGGAGAGGAACCTCTTCTTCATGTGCCCGGAGCGTGTTCTCCCGGCGAAGTTACGCGGCCGTAGGTTTTCGGCTTTGGGCAGATCGTGCCCCATGTGCGGCCCCGTGACCAGTCCAGACGGCTTCGTACGGGGAGATTCTCGTCACTCGCGGTGGTCGTGGCGGGAATCGATCGGCCCCGTGGGACGCTGCACCGGAGGAACGGGAGAGCGAAGGGGAGTGGGATGACCGAGGTCCTGGGGCCGGAGGCGCTGGGCGCCGCACTGGGGGAGCGGGCCACCCTCGTCCAGTTCTCGACGGCCTTCTGCCAGCCCTGCCGGGCCACCCGCCGCACCCTCGCCGAGGTCGCCGCGATGGTGCCGGGCGTGGGGCACGTGGAGATCGACGCCGAGGAGCGCCTCGACCTCGTGCGCGAGCTCGGCATCGCCCGTACCCCCACCGTCCTCGTCCTCGACTCCGCCGGGCGGGTCGTCCGCAGGGCCGCCGGACAGCCCCGCAGGGCGGACGTCATCGCCGCTCTGGGCCGGGCGGTCTGACGCCGTGACACTTCTCCCACATCCCGGTACGCACTTGACTGCACGGTCCACCGATCGTCACCCTGACGGAGTGCCCATAGAACTCCTTCTCTACGGCCGGGCCCACGTGGATCTGGCCCGCAACGCGAGCGCGCGCTGTCCGGGTGTCTGACCACCCCAGGACCCCTCTCATGACGCCCTCGCAGAAGGACAACTCCATGACGGTTTCGCCCGAGCTCCGTACCGTTCCCACGATCGGCGCACCCCGGCAGGCCTCTCCCGATCTGCTTCGCTCCGTCTTCCGCCGGCACGCGGCCGGAGTCGCGGTCATCACCGCACACGGGGAACGCCCCGTCGGCTTCACCGCGACCTCCCTCAACTCCGTCGCCGCCGAACCCCCGCTGATCTCCTTCGGCGTCGGTACGGGCTCCTCCAGCTGGCCCGTGGTCTCCGAGGCCGAGTTCATCGGCGTGCACATACTCGGCGAGCACCAGCAGGAGCTCGCGGCCACCTTCGCGCGCAGCGGCGCCGACCGCTTCGGCGAGGGCACCCGCTGGAGCATCGGCCCCGAGGGCGTCCCCGTGCTCGACGGCGTCCTCGCCTGGCTGGTCTGCCGCGTGATCGCCCGGGTGCCCGCCGGGGACCACCGGATCGTCATCGCGCAGGCGGTCGCCGGGGACCCGGACGGGGCGGGCCGGCCGCTCCTCTACCACCACGGCCGCTTCAACGCGCTGCGCGACTGAGGGTTCCCGTACGCGCCGCTCTCCGCGCGTTGGCAAGGTCACATGCCTGAGCGCTTGCTCAGCGGTAACGAACTGGGTGTACTGGCGAGTAATATTCGGCTCGGGGCGTCTGGCGCCCCGACCGGAAACCCGCCCTTCAGGCGCCTATGCTGCGAGCAACAAGGCAGCCCAGTTATGACCGATGCAGTAGGAGAGCCGGCGTGAGCTTGAGGATCGTTGTCTGTGTGAAGTACGTGCCCGACGCCACCGGCGACCGGCACTTCGCCGATGACCTGACCGTCGACCGCGACGACGTCGACGGCCTGCTGTCGGAGCTCGACGAGTACGCCGTCGAGCAGGCCCTGCAGATCGCCGAAGAGGCCGACGACGCCGAGGTCACCGTGCTCACGGTCGGCCCCGAGGACGCCAAGGACGCCCTGCGCAAGGCGCTGTCCATGGGTGCCGACAAGGCCGTCCACGTCGAGGACGACGACCTGCACGGCACCGACGTCATGGGCACGTCGCTGGTGCTCGCCAAGGCGATCGAGAAGGTCGGCTACGACGTCGTCATCGCCGGTATGGCCTCCACCGACGGCACCATGGGTGTCCTGCCGGCGATCCTGGCCGAGCGCCTGGGCGTCCCGCAGGTCACGCTGCTCTCCGAGGTCAAGATCGAGGACGGCGTCGTGACCGGCCGCCGCGACGGCGACACCGCCTCCGAGCAGCTGGAGGCCTCGCTTCCGGCCGTCGTCTCCGTGACGGACCAGTCGGGCGAGGCCCGCTACCCCTCCTTCAAGGGCATCATGGCCGCCAAGAAGAAGCCGGTGGAGTCCCTGGACCTGTCCGACCTCGACATCGAGGCCGAGGAGGTCGGCCTGGAGGGTGCCTGGACCGCGGTCGACTCCGCCGCCGAGCGTCCGGCGCGCACCGCGGGCACGATCGTCAAGGACGAGGGCGAGGGCGGCAAGCAGCTGGCCGAGTTCCTCGCGAGCCAGAAGTTCATCTAGCCGCTGGGCTCGCGTGAGCCGCTGAAGTCCGCCCCCTTTCCGTTCGCAGGAGATTGAAGTCCCATGGCTGAGATTCTCGTCTACGTCGACCACGTCGACGGAGCCGTCCGCAAGCCCACCCTGGAGCTGCTGACCCTCGCCCGCCGCCTCGGCGACCCGGTCGCCGTCGCCCTCGGCAACGGCGCCGCCGACACCGCGGCCGCGCTCGCCGAGCACGGCGCGGTGAAGGTCCTGACCGCCGACGCCCCCGAGTTCGCCGAGTACCTCGTCGTCCCGAAGGTCGAGGCCCTCCAGGCCGCCTACGAGTCTGTGTCCGCCGCAGGCTCCCTGGCCGCCGTGCTCGTCCCGTCCTCCGCCGAGGGCAAGGAGATCGCCGCCCGCCTCGCCGTGCGCATCGGTTCCGGCATCATCACCGACGCCGTGGACCTGGAGGCCGGTGACGAGGGCCCGGTCGCGACGCAGTCCGCGTTCGCCGCCTCCTTCACCACCAAGTCCCGTGTCTCCAAGGGCACCCCGGTCATCACGGTCAAGCCGAACTCGGCCCCCGTCGAGGCCGCCCCGGCCGCCGGCACGGTCGAGGCACTGGCCGTCTCCTTCTCGGAGAAGGCCCACGGCACCAAGGTCACCGCGCGCACCCCGCGCGAGTCGACCGGCCGCCCGGAGCTGACCGAGGCCGCGATCGTGGTCTCCGGCGGCCGCGGCGTCAACGGTGCCGAGAACTTCGCGATCATCGAGGCGCTCGCCGACTCGCTCGGTGCCGCCGTCGGCGCCTCGCGTGCCGCCGTCGACGCCGGCTGGTACCCGCACTCCAACCAGGTCGGCCAGACCGGCAAGTCGGTCTCGCCGCAGCTGTACATCGCCTCCGGCATCTCCGGCGCGATCCAGCACCGCGCGGGCATGCAGACCTCGAAGACCATCGTCGCCATCAACAAGGACGCCGAGGCTCCGATCTTCGACCTCGTCGACTACGGCGTGGTGGGCGACCTCTTCGACGTCGTCCCGCAGCTCACCGAAGAGGTCAAGTCCCGCAAGGGCTGATGACCTGCGGTTCTGTCGGTCCCGGGGGCCGCACGGCGATCTGTCGCCGTGCGGCCCCCGGCCGTTTCGGACAACCATTGACGCAGGTCCCGACGCCTACTAACTTCGCTATACGGATTGTTGATTCCGTGAAGCGGAAAACAGGAGGATGCAGGATGGGTCAGCAGGAGAAGGTGTCGACGAGCCTCGCCGGCGCGGTCAGCGAGGGAATCAGCGCCTCCCTCGCAGCGGTGGACGCCGAGCTCGACCGGCGCTACCCCGGGGACCCCGGCACCCGCCAGCCCGTCCACACCGTCTACGTCCCCGGCAACGTCTTCGACGCCGGAACCATCCGCTCCTGGGGCGACCAGGCCCTCGCCGCCCTCGACGAGCACGCCCCCGACGCCGCCTCCTTCGCCGCCGTCCTCGGCCTCTCCGACGACCTCGCCGAGGACGTCTACGGCCGCGTGCGCGCCAAGCTGGAGCGCGAGCCCATCGAGGACCTCCGCGTCGACTTCGAGGACGGCTACGCCGGTGCCGACGAGGACCAGGACGCGGCCCGTGCCGCCCGCCTGATCTCCGAGGCGTACGAGAACGGCACCGCCGCCCCGTACATGGGCATCCGGATGAAGTGCATGGAGTCCGCCGTACGCGACCGCGGCATCCGCACCACCGACGTCTTCCTCACCGGCCTCCTGGAGAACGGCGGCCTCCCCGACGGCCTCGTCCTCACCCTCCCGAAGGTCACCTACCCCGAGCAGGTCTCCGCCTTCGTCCGCCTCCTGGAGGCCTTCGAGAAGGCCCACGGCCTCGACGCGGGCCGCCTCGGCTTCGAGATCCAGATCGAGACCAGCCAGTCCATCCTCGCCAGCGACGGCACCGCCGCCGTCGCCCGCATGATCGGCGCCGCCGAGGGGCGCGCCACCGGACTGCACTACGGCACCTTCGACTACAGCGCCTGCGTCGGCGTCTCCGCCGCCTACCAGGCCAGCGACCACCCGGCCGCCGACCACGCCAAGGCGATCATGCAGGTCGCCGCCGCCGGCACCGGCGTCCGCGTCTCCGACGGCTCCACCAACGTCCTGCCCGTCGGCACCACCGAGCACGTCCACGAGGCCTGGCGCCTGCACTACGGCCTCACCCGCCGCGCCCTCGCCCGTGCCTACTACCAGGGCTGGGACATGCACCCCGGCCACATCCCCACCCGCTACGCCGCCGTCTTCGCCTTCTACCGCGAGGGCTTCGAGGCCGCCGCCAAGCGCCTCTCCGCCTACGCCAACCACGTCGGCGGCGACGTCATGGACGAGCCCGCCACCGCGAAGGCGCTCTCCTCCTACCTGCTGCGCGGCCTCCAGTGCGGCGCCCTCGACACCGCCGAGGTCGACGCCCTCACCGGCATGACCCGTGCCGACCTCGACCGCTTCGCCGCCCCGCGCCGCGGCGACCTCACCGCCACCACTGATCGCTAAACGGTCACTTTCCCGCCAACTGCCCCGTACTCTTGTCGAGTTCACATGATCGACAAGGGGGACGGGGCAGCGGTGTCATCGGGGGAGAACGGGCGGCTCGCGGGCCGCTACAGAATCGTGCGGCAGCTCGGGCGCGGAGGCATGGGCGTCGTCTGGCGGGCCGTCGACGAGGTCCTCGGCCGCGAGGTGGCCGTCAAGGAACTCCGTACGTACTCGGACGCGGCCGCGCCCGAACTGGCCGACCTGCGCCTGCGGATGACCCGCGAGGCGCGCGCCGCCGCCCGCGTCCGCCACCCCGGAGTCGTCGCCGTCCACGACGTCACCGAGCACGAGGGCCGGCCCGTCATCGTCATGGAGCTCGTCGAGGGACCCTCCCTCGACGACGTCCTCGGCGAGCGGGGCACCATCGACCCCGCCGAGGCCGCCCGCATCGGCGCCCACGTCCTGGAGGCACTGGCCGCCGCGCACGACGTGGGCGTCCTCCACCGGGACGTGAAGCCCGGCAACATCCTGCTCGACCGTCCCCAAGCCCTCGACTCCGCTCGAGCAGGGGAGACCCCATGGGGCCGGATCGTCCTCACCGACTTCGGCATCGCCACGATGGAGGACCCCGGCGACGGCTCCGCCACCCATCTCACCCGCAGCGGTGAGATCGTCGGCTCCCTCGACTTCCTCGCCCCCGAGCGCGCCCAGGGGCAGGACCCCGGGCCCGCGTCGGACGTGTGGGCGGTGGGCGCGACCCTGTACGCGGCGGTCGAGGGCTCCTCGCCCTTCCGGCGTACCTCGACCTGGTCGACCCTCGCCGCCATCGTCACCGAACCCCTCCCGGAACCCCGCCGCGCCGGAGCCCTCGCCCCGGTCCTGCTCCGCCTCCTGGACAAGGACCCCGCCTCCCGCCCCACCGCACGCGAGGCGGCGCGACTGCTCGCCGAGGTGGGGGAGACGGCGCCGGAACCGGAAGGCGCCGGGGCCGCTCAGGAGACGCCCGCACCGCAGCCGTACGCGAGTCCCGTGGCGCCGAACCCGTACGCCGCACCCGTCGAGCCGAACCCGTACGACCCGTACGCCGGTCCCGTCGAACCGAGCGCGTACGCCGGTCCCGTCGAGCCGAGCGCGTACGCCGGTCCCGTCGAGCCGAGCGCGTACGCCGGGGCAGCCGCGGGCCCGGCGCAGACCCCGCCGCCCGCCGGTGCCTTCGGCCCGGCCCTGCCCGTCCCGCCCGCGCAGACCGAAGCGGGCACGGGCGGGCGCGCGGGAACGCGAGCCGCCCGGCGCGCCGGGACGAAGCCGCGCCGGGGGAACGTGCTGGTCGCCGCGGCCGTGGCCGCCGTCCTCCTGGCCGGCGGCGGCATCACGTACGCCCTCATGGACCACCGGGACGGCGCGCGGGCCGCCGGCGACACCCAGCAGGACGGCGACCAGGGCGCCGCAGGAGGCGACCCCGGCCAGGTCCTGGACCCGGGAACCAGCGCCGCGCCCTCGGGGCAGCCGGGCGGCACCGCCACTCCCTCCGCCGGTGCCACCCCCTCCGGCCGGGCGTCGGGCGCGGCGGCCGGCGGAGCACCGGCGACCGCAGGTCCCGGCACCGACGGCTCGGATCCTGGCGCGACGGCGGGCGGCGCCGGTTCGGACAGCGCGTCGGGGGCGGGCGGCGGAGGCGGCACGACGGCCCCCGACAAGCCGGGCGGGAGCACCACCACGACCGGCGAGACGAGCACGGCAGGCGGTACGAGTACGGCAGGCGGCTCCTCCGGCGGTGGCGCGACCACCGCTCCCACCACCGAGGCCCCGGCGCCCGCCTCCGGCTGCACCGCCTCCGGCTCCTCGGCGACCTGCCAGGTCGTCCGGAGCGCCACCACGACCCGGTACGACGGCGGTGAGATGGGCACGGTCGGCGCCGGGCCGCACTCCTTCTACTGCCAGGTCGACCTCGACCGGACCGAGACGTACGGCGGAAGCACCAGCCGCTGGTTCGCCCGCACCGACGACGACAGCGGCAACACCAACGTCTACCTCAGCGTGCTCCACCTCTCGGGCGGTGCGGGCGGCGGCCCCGTGGCGGGCCTGCGCATCTGCTGAGCGACGGGCCTCAGACGGCAGGCGGCGCGATCTCGCCCGATCCACGGGCGAGCAGCGTCGTGCCGAGCACCAGCCGCTCCGGGGGCTCGTCGGCCCCGTCGAGGCGCCGGAAGAGGCGCTCGGCCGCCGTCCGGCCGAGGGCGGCGGCGTCCTGGGCGACGACGGTGACGCCGAGGAGATCGGCCAGTTCGATGTCGTCGAAGCCGACCAGGGCGACCGGCCGCCCGTGTCGGGCGAGGGCCCGGACCACGGTCACGGTGACCCGGTTGTTCCCCGAGAACAGGGCCGTCACGGGTTCGGGGGCCGACAGCATCTCCCGTACCGCCGTGCTCACCCGCTCCGGGTCGGTGGACCCGAGGGAGACCCAGGCCTCCCGGACCGGGAGGCCCGCGTCCTCCATCGCCGCGCGGTAGCCGCGCAGCCGCTCGGCCGCCGTGTGGATGCGGGGACGGTCGCCGATGAAGCCGATCCGGCGGTGGCCGTGCGCGATCAGATGGGCCACGCCCGCGCGTGCCCCGCCGAAGCTGTCGGAGAGGACGGCGTCGGCGTCGATCCGCCCGGCGGGCCGGTCGACGAAGACCGTGGCGACACCGGCCCGCATTTCGGGCTCCAGATACCGGTGGTCGTCGCCGGCGGGGATGACGATGAGCCCGTCGACCCGGCGCGCGCAGAGCGCGAGCGCCAACTCCTGCTCCCGGTCGGGGTCCTCGGCGCTGGAGCCGTTGAACAGCAGGGCCCCGTGCGCCCGCGCGACCTCCTCGACCGCCCGGCTCAGCGGCCCGTAGAAGGGGTCGGCGAGGTCCTCAAGGACCAGTCCGACGGTCGCCGTCCTGCCCTTGCGCAGGACCCGCGCGCTGTCGTTGCGGCGGAAGCCGAGGGCCTCGATGGCCTCCCGGACCCGGCGCTCGGTGTCCGGGGTGACGCCCGGTTCGCCGTTGACGACCCGGGACACCGTCTTGAGGCCGACGCCCGCCCGGGCGGCGACGTCCTTCATCGTGGGCCGATTGCCGTAGCGGGGCTCGGTGCGGCGGGCGATGTCGGCCACGGTGCGCGGTTCCTCCGAAGGTGTCGTGCGAGCGGTGTCGAGTCGATCTCGGTTCGAGCATAGGGCCTGGACAACGTTGTCAATGCGGGAAAGACCGTGGAGACTGTACGGAACGACTTCCCGCCCCCCGGCCGCCGACTGGAGATTCCGCACCCATGCCCACCGACCCCGCCACGGGCCTCGTCGCCGCCCTCGACATCGGGGGAACCAAGATCGCCGGCGCCCTGGTCGACGGCGAGGGCCGCATCCGCGTCCGCTCGCGACGCCCCACGCCCGCGCGTGAGGACGGCGAGACGGTGATGGCGGCGGTCGAGGCGGTCCTCGCGGACCTGGCGGCCTCCCCGTTCTGGGAGTCCACCGGGGCCGTCGGCATCGGCAGCGCGGGCCCGGTCGACGCCTCCAGAGGCACCGTCAGCCCGGTGAACGTGCCCGGCTGGCGCGACTACCCGCTCGTCGAACGGGTCCGCCGGGCGACGGCCGGCCGGCCGGTCACCCTCGTCGGCGACGGCGTCGCCATGACGGCCGCCGAACACTGGCTCGGGGCGGCCCGGGGCCACGCCAACGCCCTGTGCCTCGTGGTCTCCACGGGCGTCGGCGGCGGACTCGTCCTCGACGGCCGGATCCACCCCGGACCCACCGGCAACGCCGGTCACATCGGCCACATCCCGGTCGAGCTGGACGGCGAGCCCTGCGCGTGCGGCGGACGCGGCTGCGTCGAACGCATCGCCGCCGGCCCGCACCTCGCCCGCCGCGCCCTGGAGAACGGCTGGCTGCCCGGACCCGACGGCGACGTCTCCGCCACCGCCGTGGCCGCCGCCGCGCGCGCCGGGGACCCGATCGCCGTCGCCGCGTTCGAACGCGCGGCCCAGGCGCTCGCGGCCGGCATCGCCGCCACCGCCGCCCTCGTCGAGATCGACATCGCGGTCGTCGGCGGCGGGGTGGCCGGCGCCGGCGAGCTCCTCTTCGCCCCGCTCCGGCGCAGCCTCACTACTTACGCCACGCTCTCCTTCGTGCGGGACCTGACCGTCGTCCCCGCCGTCACGGGCACGGACGCGGGTCTGCTCGGCGCCGCGGCGGCGGGCAGGGGGGCGTGGGGCGGCGCGGCGTCCTGACCTCGGGCCGCCCGGCGCCCCATGACGACCCGGCAGGTGATCGCTCTCGCCCGCCGCAGGGTGAACGTCATGGGGGCCTTCATCCGGGACCGGCGCCTCTACGAGGTCGTGCCGCCGAGGGGCACGGCGTCGCTCCGGTCGTGGTGCCGCCCTTCGTCCAGGACTGCCTGCACTTGCCGGTGACCAGTTTCTTCACGAGACCAGACGAGCGTCCGGCGGCGCGGATTCCGGCGGTCCCAGCCGTCGTGGTCCATGACGGCGACACTGTCCGACAGCCGCCACCGCGAGGAACCCCACGAGGCTTCGGGCACCTCCACCAGGCCGTCGAGGAGTTCGATCGCCGAGGTGGAGAGACTGTCCATGGGCCATGGTCTCCACGTCGCGACGGCGTCAGTGAGGGCATGTGATTCGATCAGATGCGGGAGTGACGGGGCGACAGGGAGAAAGGGGCTGCCACCGTCGACGTCGGTGCCCACACTGCCGTCGGTGTGCACCAAGTCCCGGCACGGCTTGGACACACGCTCGCCGGTCCACTCGAAGTACCAGCCCCCGCTTCCCGGATCCTGCCATGCTGCCGTCCGCAGACCGAGGTGGTCGTACTCCCATCCGAGGGCGGTCTCGTACCGGTCCCCGTTCACCACCCGGCTGCGGCGTACCTCGTAGCGCAGACCGCCGAACTTCTGCTCGAATCCCTCGCACCGGATGATGAGCTCCATGGGAGCGGGGACGAGTTTCCCGGCGTGGTCGCGCACGCGCCACAGCTCTATCGGCAGCCCGAACCGAGTGGGGCACTCACGCCGGCCTGTGCGGCGCAGAAGGTCCTGTGCGCGCGTCGAGAGCCCGGATGGATCTTCCAGGATGTGCATCCTGAACTTCATTTCCGAAGGAAGGTGTGACTGTCAGGCGGTCACTTTACCGGCCACAAACCGGAACGCTCGGTCACACTTGTCCCGCCCCCGCCCGCCCCTCACTCCTCCCGTGCCCGCTCCGGTGTGCGCTGTTCGACGATCACCAGGAACGCGTCGGACTCCAGGTCCATCACGACGCGGGCCGGCACCCCCTCCTCGCGCCGGGCGCCGGCGAACTCCTCCGCCGGCCAGCTGCCCCGCGGGCCGCCGGCCGGAAACCGTTCGAGAACCGTACGACTCATCTCCGCACCCCCTCGTGCTCGCCGTTCTCAACGACGGCCGCCGGGAAGTGTCACGCACATGCTGAGACATGTGTTCGTGGTTTCCGTGGCAGGGTGTTGCGGGCAAGCCACTGGGGGCTATCGAAGAGGGGGAAGACGTGATCGTCTGGATCAACGGTACGTTCGGCGCGGGAAAGTCCAGCACCGCGCGCGAGCTGGTCGATCTGATCCCGAACAGCACCCTGTACGACCCCGAGCTCACCGGCGGGGGGCTGCGCCGGCTCCTCCCGGCCAAGCGGCTCGCCGAGGTCGAGGACTACCAGGACCTGCCGATCTGGCGCCGTCTGGTCGTCGACACCGCCGCGGCCCTGCTCGCCGAGGTCGGCGGCGTCCTCGTCGTCCCGATGACCCTGCTCCGCCAGGAGTACCGGGACGAGATCTTCGGCGGGCTCGCCGCCCGCCGCATCGAGGTGCGCCATGTGCTGCTCGCCCCGGAGGAAACGATCCTGCGGGAGCGGATCGACGCCCGGACGGAGTACGGCGACCCCGAGGTCGACGCGCGCGTACGGGAGTGGTGCCACCAGCACCTGCCGCCGTACCGCGCCGCCCTCGACTGGCTCGCCGGCGACGCGTACACGCTCGACACCTCGGCACTCACCGCGGCCGAGGCCGCCCGGGCCGTCGCCGACGCGGTCCGGGCCGGGCAGGCCGCCCCCTGCGGCATCGTCCAGACGCCCGAGCCGACCGGCGAGACCCTCGCCGCCGGTGTCCTGCTCTTCGACGAGCAGGACCGTTTCCTGCTCGTCGACCCCACCTACAAGCCCGGCTGGGAGTTCCCCGGCGGCGTCGTCGAGCCCGGCGAACCCCCGGCCCGGGCCGGCATGCGCGAGGTGGCCGAGGAGATAGGCCTCGAACTCGACACCGTCCCCCGCCTGTTGCTCGTCGACTGGGAGCGCCCGCAGCCGCCCGGCTACGGCGGGCTGCGCCTGCTCTTCGACGGCGGCACGCTCCGTACCGCCGACACCGAGCGCCTCCACCTGCCCGGCGCCGAACTCCGCGGCTGGCGGTTCGTCACCGAGGAGGAGGCCGCGGAACTGCTGCCGCCCGTCCGCTACCGCCGCCTGCGCTGGGCGCTCCGCGCCCGCGAACGCGGCACGGTCCTCAACCTGGAGGCGGGCGTCCCGGTGGGCTGAGGGCGATGTCCTGGTGAGCCGGCCCAGGCGGCCGGACCGACCGCCAAGGCCGGACCGACCTCCAAGGCCGGACCGAGCGCCAAGGCCGGGCCGACCGCTCAGGGCGGGCCGACCTCCAAGGCCGGGCCGGCCCCGGCGACCGGACCAGACCTCCAAGGCCGGACCAGACCTCCAAGGCCGGACCGACCGCAAAGGCCGGACCGCCCGCCCAGGCCCCGCCGGCCCCTACGCCCGAGCCTCCGCTGCCGCCGTCGTCAGTCGCTCCGCCGTGTCCGTGGTCACCGGTGCCCCGTGCCCGCAGCACAGCACCGAAGGGGCGAGCTTCGCCAGGGTCCGCATCGACTCCAGGGCGAGCGCGCGGTCGACGTGGAGGACGCCGAACATCACGTCCGGCACCGAGGCCACCGTGTCCCCGGTGAACAGCACACCGTGGCACGGCAGATGGACGGCGATCGAGCCGGGGGTGTGGCCGGGGGCGTGGACCACCACGGCCCCGTCGCCGAAGCCGAGCTCCTCGCCGTCCTCGACCTCCCGGTCGACCCGGGTCGGCGGAGCCTCCGGCGAGGTCAGGCCGTGGGCGAAGATCGGGAGTTCCCAGTCCAGGAGGTCGGGCTCCGGGACCGGGGCCTCGCCCCGGATCACCGGCGCGTCGAGCCGGTGCGCGAGGATCTCGGCCCCGTGCCGGTCCGCCAGTTCCTGGGCCGAGCCCACATGGTCCCGGTGGCAGTGGGTCAGCACGATCCGGCGCAGCCGGTCCGGGTCCAGGCCGGCCGACCGCATGGCCGCGCCTATGCCGTCCGCCGTGCCGGCCCAGCCGGCGTCGATCAGGGTCAGCTCCTCCTCGTCCTGCCACACGTAGGCCTGGCCGATGGAGAAGTCGAGGAGGTGCAGTCGCGGGGTGATCCGGGTGAGCTCGATGGATGCCATACGGCGAACCTACGCATCCGCGCAGGTCCGCCGTATGCTTCTACGCTCTCGGCGAGCTTCGCCGAGCGCTGAACCGACCCGCCGTCAGGCCTGCTTCGAGCGGGCGTAGTTGACGAGGAAGTGCGCCTCGGCGACCGAGAGCCGCTCCAGCTCCTCCGGCGACACGGACTCGTTCGGCGCGTGGATCTGCGCCTCGGGCTCGCTCAGGCCGATGAGGAGGATCTCCGACTCCGGGTAGAGCGAGGCCAGGGTGTTGCACAGCGGGATCGAGCCGCCCATGCCGGCGGTCTGCATCTCCTCACCGGGGTACGCGATCCGCATCGCCTCGGCCATCGACGCGTACGCCGGGCTGGAGGTGTCCGCCTGGAACGGCTGGCCCTGGCCGACCTGCTCGAAGGAGACCCGGGCGTCCCACGGGGTGTGCTTCTCGATGTGCGCGAAGAGCAGCTTCGTCACCTCGGCCGAGTCCTCGCCCGGCGGCACGCGCAGGCTGATCTGCGCGCGCGCCGACTTGGGGACCGACGGGGTCGCGCCGGCCACCGGGTGGGCGTCGATGCCGATGACCGTGACCGCCGGGCGTGCCCAGATGCGGTCGGCGACCGTGCCGGCGCCCGGCAGGGACACGCCCGAGAGCACCTTGGCGTCCTGGCGGAAGTCCTCCTCCGGGTACTGGAGGCCCTCCCAGACCTGGTCGGCCGCGAGGCCGTCGATGACGGTGGAGCCGTCGGGGCCCCGCAGCGAGTCCAGGACGCGGATCAGCGCGGCCAGCGCGTCGGGGGCGGCGCCGCCGAACTGACCGGAGTGCAGGTTGCCCTCCAGGGTGTCGATGGTGACCCGGATCATCGTCATGCCGCGCAGGGTCGCGGTCACGGTCGGCAGGCCCACGCGGAAGTTCCCCGCGTCGCCGATCACGATGGCGTCGGCGGTGAGCAGCTCGGGGTGCTGCTCCGCGTACCGCTCCAGGCCGCCGGTGCCCTGCTCCTCGGAGCCCTCGACGATGACCTTGACCGTCACCGGCACGCCGCCGTTCGCCTTGAGGGCGCGCAGCGCGAGCAGGTGCATGATGAAGCCGCCCTTGCAGTCGGCGGTGCCGCGCCCGTACCAGCGGCCGTTCCGCTCGGTCAGCTCGAACGGCGGGGAGAGCCACACGGACTCGTCCAGCTTCGGCTGCACGTCGTAGTGGGCGTACAGGAGGACGGTCGGCGCGCCGGCCGGGCCGGGCAGGATGCCGTACACGGCCTGCGAGCCGTCCGGGGTGTCGAGCAGCGCCACGTCCTGGAAGTCCTCGGCGCGCAGGGCGTCGGCGACCCAGTTCGCGGCGGCCTCGCACTCGCTGCGGGGCGCCACGGCCTCGTCCGCCACCGACTCGAAGGCCACCAGCTCCGTGAGCTCGGCCTTGGCCCGGGGCATCAGTGACCGGACGGTCTCGGCGATCGGATTCGAGGTCATGGGCACGCTCCTGGTGGGTGCGACGTTACGACGTGAGGACGACGTTCGCCGTATGTCGTGGTACGCCGAACGCACCGTCGATCCTACGGGCGGGGTGTCGGCTACCGCGCCGTAGGATGCGTCAGGAGCAGACCACCGGTCGGATCAGGAGCAGAAGCACACGTGAGCAGCGAGCACGCAGAGAACACCGGTCCGGAGCACACCGAGCCCGGAGACGCGGCTCCTGAGGCCGCCGGAACCGCCGCCGAGGGTACGGAAGCGGACCCGGCCCACCTCCCGGATGACGAGGCGTCGGACGGGGCGTCGGCCCCGGCGGCCGACGAGTCGGCGGAGGTCTGGGACGTCGTGGTCGTCGGCGCCGGACCGGCCGGCGCGTCCGCGGCCTACGCGGCGGCGGTCGCCGGCCGCCGGGTGCTGCTCCTGGAGAAGTCGGAGCTGCCCCGGTACAAGACCTGCGGCGGCGGCATCATCGGCCCCTCGCGCGACTCGCTCCCGCCGGGCTTCGAACTGCCCCTCCAGGACCGGGTGCACGCGGTCACCTTCTCCCTGGACGGCCGCTTCGCCCGCACCCGGCGCTCGCGCCGGATGCTCTTCGGGCTCATCAACCGTCCGGAGTTCGACGCGCAGCTGGTCGAGCACGCGCAGAAGGCCGGCGCCGAACTGCGGACCGGTGCCACGGTGAGCCGGGTGGAGCAGCACGGCCCGGCCGTGCCGGACCGGCGGACCGTCGCCGTCGTCCTCGCGGACGGGGAGACGATCCTGGCGCGCGCGGTCGTCGGTGCCGACGGCAGTGCCAGCCGGATAGGGGCCCATGTGGGGGTGAAGCTCGGCCAGGTCGACCTGGGTCTCGAGGCGGAGATTCCCGTACCGCCGTCCGTGGCGGAGGACTGGAAGGGGCGGGTCCTCATCGACTGGGGCCCGATGCCCGGCAGTTACGGGTGGGTGTTCCCCAAGGGGGACACGCTGACCGTGGGCGTCATCTCGGCGCGCGGCGAGGGCGCCGCCACCAAGCGGTACATGGAGGACTTCGTCGCCCGGCTGGGCCTCGCCGGCTTCGAGCCGACGATCTCCTCCGGCCATCTGACCCGCTGCCGCACGGACGACTCGCCGCTCTCCCGCGGCCGGGTCCTGGTCTGCGGTGACGCGGCCGGTCTCCTGGAGCCATGGACGCGCGAGGGAATCTCGTACGCGCTGCGTTCGGGCCGCCTCGCGGGCGAGTGGGCGGTGCGGGTCGCCGAGTCGAACGACGCGGTCGACGCGCGGCGCCAGGCGCTGAACTACGCCTTCGCCATCAAGGCGGGGCTCGGCGTCGAGATGGCGGTCGGCCGCCGGATGCTCGCGATCTTCGAGCGGCGGCCGGGCCTGCTGCACGCGGCCATAACGGGAGTGCGGCCGGCGTGGAACGCCTTCGCCGACATCACCCGAGGCTCGGCCTCGCTCGGCGGCATGGTCCGCTCGAACGGCATGGCCCGGCGGGCCCTGGAGCTCCTCGACAAGCGCATGGACACCACGTCCGGGGTCGGCCCGGCGGGGCGGGGCGTCAGCCCGCGCGAGCGCGCGGCGTCCGAGCCCGAGGGCACGGAGGCCCCGGAAGAGGTCTGACGGTCCGAACTCCCGATACGGGCTCCGCCGCCCGGGCCGCATTACGCCGCCCGGGTGGCGGGGCCCGTCGTCGTGATGCGGAAGACCGGGTGCTTCGGCGCGATCGCCCGCAGTTCCTGCTCGGAGGAGTCGGGGCCGACGCCGCCGAAGAAGACGCCGACCTCGGCCTTCCAGCGCTTGAGGTAGGCGCGGAGCAGCGCGGGCTTGTCGTCGTCGCCGACCTCGACGGCGGTGAACTCCTGCACGTGCTTGCCGAGGTGCAGCTGCCCGCCGCCGGCGGCCCGCATGTTGTGGGTCCACTGGACGTGGCCGCGGGGGGCGACGAGGTACTGGGCGCCGTCCACCGTCAGGAGGTTGACGGGGGTGCGGCGCCATTCGCCGCTCTTGCGGCCCCGGACGGCGAGGACGCGTGAGCCCCAGACGCTGATGCCCCGGCGGGTCATCCAGGCGACGGCGCGGTTGAAGACGTTCACAGTGAACCAGCCGGGCTTCATGACGTGGGTGGCGGGGGAGGAGCCGGCGGGCTGAGCGGGCTGAGCGGACATGAGGGCCTCCTGCGGCTTCAAAGTGTGAGCACTGCTCTCGCTTGAGATCAGTGTGCACGGTTCGGCGCCCGTAAGCAAGAGCAGTGCTCTTGTTTCGTTCCAGTGCTCTGAAAGTGGCACACTGCTCTCCATGACGACCGTTCGAGGAGCCCGCGCCCGCGCCCGTATCGAGATCACCGCCGCCATCAAGGACGAGGCCCGCACCCAGCTCGCCGCCGAAGGCGCCGCCAAGCTGTCCCTGCGGGCCGTCGCCCGCGAACTGGGCATGGTGTCCTCCGCGCTCTACCGCTACTTCCCCAGCCGCGACGACCTGCTAACCGCCCTCATCGTCGACGCGTACGACGCCGTCGGCGCCGCCGCCGAACAGGCCGCCGCCGAACAGGCCGCCGCCGAGACCGGGACGCGGCGCCCCCTCGACCGCTGGACCGCCGTCTGCCGGGCCGTGCGCGCCTGGGCCGTCGCCCACCCCCACGAGTACGCCCTGATCTACGGCTCCCCGGTCCCCGGCTACAGCGCCCCCCAGGACACGATCGTCCCCGCCTCCCGCGTCGGCCTCGTCCTCATCGAGATCGCCCGCCAGGCCCACACGGGCGAGGGCGTCGCCCTTCCGCCGCTCGCCGACGCCCTGCGCCCCGAGGCCGTCCGCATCAGCGCCGACATCGCCCCGGACCTCCCGCCGGCCCTCGCCGTCGCGCTCGTCGCCGCCTGGGCGCAGCTCTTCGGCCTCGTCTCCTTCGAGGTCTTCGGCCAGTTCAACCGCGTCGTCGAGGACCGCGACACCTTCTTCGCGACGGCGGCCCGCCGCCTGGGCCAGGACGTCGGCCTGCTCCCGCGCGGCTGACCCGCACGCCCGAGGCCGACAGGCCGAGGCCACCAGACCGCCCGAAGCCGACCGCCCGAGGCCGCCAGACCCCCCGAGGCCCGACCCCGCCCGAGGCCGCCAGACCCCCCGAGGCCCGACCCCGCCCGAGGCCGCCAGACCGCCCGAAGCCGACCGCCCGAGGCCGCCAGAACCCCGAGGCCCGACCGCCTGCGGCCGCCCGCCCGTGGCCGCCCGCCCGTGGCCGCCAGACCGCCCAGGGTCGAGCGCCTCCAGGCCGGCCGCTACTCCCGCGGGAGTACGCGCGACCACCCCGCCGGGCTGACGTGCGCGCGGGGCGGTCGCGGTTAGCGTGACCGGTATGGAAGCCGGTAGGGACGAGGAGCGGCCGGGCGGGCGCCGGCGCGAGCGGCGCCGCGAGCTCCGGCGAAGGTGGCGCCACGAGCCCTGGTCCGGGCACGGCCCCGAGCCGTGGCCCGGGTCCGGCCGTGGGTTCGGGGAGTGGGGGCAACGGGGTGGCGGCGGAGGCCTGCCCTGGCGGTCGACGGTGCTGATCGCCGTCCTCGTCATGGTGGGAACCGGGTTCTCCGCACGGAACCAGCCCGACCGGGAGGCGCTCGACGCCCTCGGCAGGATCCTGCTGCTGCTCGGGGCGGTCCCGCTGCTGTTTCGTCACCGCAGGCCCGTACCGGTGGTGTTCGCCGTCGCGGCCGTGACCCTGGCCTACCTGGCGGCGGGCTACCCGTACGGCCCGGTCTTCGTCATGATTGCCGTCGCCTGCTTCGCCGCCGTCGTCCACGGTCACCGGACCGCCGCCTGGTGGGCCATCGGCCTGCTCTGGGCGGGCCACCTGCTGCTCTCGCACTGGCTCTACCGCTGGCTGCCCCCGGCCGGCGACGGGTCCGCGCCCTGGGGCCAGGAGCTGCCGGCCGCGGCGTTCGCCGTGGCCGTGCTCGCCGCCTCCGAGGTCGTCCGGGTCCGGCGCGAGCAGTGGGCGCAGCAGCGGGTCGAACGGGCCGCTGCCGAGCGGCGCCGCGCCGACGAGGAACGGCTCCGCATCGCCCGTGAACTCCACGACGTGCTCGCCCACTCGATCTCCGTGATCAACGTGCAGGCGGGCGTCGGCCTCGCCCTCCTGGACTCCGACCCGGAACAGGCCCGTACCGCGCTGACCACCATCAAGGCGGCCAGCAAGGAGGCGCTCGGCGAGGTGAGGCAGGTCCTCGACACCCTCCGTACCCCGGGCGAGGCCCCCCGCGCCCCGGCCCCCGGCCTCGACCGCCTCCCCGAACTCGTCGAGCAGGCCGCCTCCGCGGGCCTCACCGTCACCGTCTCGACCAGCGGCGCCCCGGCCGCCCTGCCGCCCGGCGCCGACCTCGCCGCCTTCCGGATCGTGCAGGAGGCGCTCACCAACGTGGTGCGCCACTCCGGTTCGCGTACCGCCCGCGTACGGATCGACAACGGCCCCGGACGCCTGGAGCTCACCGTCGACGACAACGGCCCCGCCACCGGCACGGAAGCCGGCGGCAGCGGCAACGGACTCGCCGGAATGCGGGAGCGGGCCGCCGCCCTCGGTGGCACCATCGAGGCGGGCGCCCGCCCGGACGGCGGCTTCCGCGTCCACGCCGTACTCCCGCTCCGCCCGGAGGGAAGCACCCCGTGATCCGTGTCCTGCTCGCCGACGACCAGTCGCTGGTACGGGCGGGGTTCCGCGCGCTGCTCGACGCCCAGCCCGACATCGAGGTGGCCGGCGAGGCCGCCGACGGCGACGAGGCGGTGGACCGCGTCCGCGCCCTGCGCCCCGACGTCGTCCTGATGGACATCCGGATGCCCCGGCTCGACGGCCTGGAGGCGACCCGGCGCATCACCGACGACCCGGACCTCGGCGAGGTCCGGGTCGTCATGCTGACCACCTTCGAACTCGACGAGTACGTCTTCGAGGCGATCCGCGCCGGCGCCTCCGGCTTCCTGGTCAAGGACACGGAGCCGGAGGAGCTGCTCCGGGCCGTGCGGGCCGTCGTCCACGGGGACGCGCTGCTCTCCCCGGGTGTCACGCGGCGGCTCATCGAGGAGTTCGCGGCCCGCTCCAAGGCCCCGGCGGCGACGGCCGCGCTCGGCGCGCTGACGGAGCGGGAGCGCGAGGTGATGGCCCTGGTGGGGATCGGCCTGTCGAACGAGGAGATCGCCCGCCGCCTCGTCGTGAGCCCGCTCACCGCCAAGACCCATGTGAGCCGCGCGATGGTGAAGCTGGGTGCCAGGGACCGCGCCCAACTCGTCGTCCTGGCCTACGAGTCGGGCCTGGTTCGCCCCGGCTGGCTGGGCTGAGGGTTCCGGTCGCGGGCCGCGCCGCCGGACGGCCCTCGCGGTCCGGGGGCTGTCGGTGCCGTGTGGAAGACCCCTCGCGGTCCGGGGACTGCCGGTGCCCTGTGGAAGGCTGCCGTGAGATCCAGGGGATTGTCAGTGCCGTGTGGAAGGCTGCTGCGCGATACGGACGATCGAGAGGCGAGGGGTGCGCAATGAGCACGAAGACCGACGGAACGTTCGACCTGACGTCCTTCGAGCCGGAGGTGCTCGACGAGGGCCCGGGCGCCGCGCTCGGCCGCGTCCGGATCACCAAGGCCTTCCAGGGCGGCCTCGTCGGCACCAGCACCGTGCACATGCTGTCGGTGGCCGACGTCGAGGGCAGCCCCGTCGCCTATGTCGCCGTGGAGCGGTTCACGGGCGAACTCGACGGCCGCAAGGGCTCCTTCGTCCTCCAGCACAGCGCGCCCGGCAGCCAGGGCGAGAAGCTCGCGATCAGGGTCGTCCAGGGAACGGGCTCCGGCGACCTCGCGGGGATCACGGGTGACCTCGCGATCATCCGGTCCGAGGACGGCGGCCACTCCTACGTACTGGAGTACACGCTGGGCTGAACCGGCCTCGCCCCCCCGCGGATCGGACAGGCCCCGGAGGCGGGGGATCAGCTCCAGGTGATCGCCGAGGTCTCCCGCCACAACCGGGCGAGCCCCTGGTCGCCGGTCAGGGTCACGGACGCGAGGGGCACTCGGTTCCACAGCGCCAGGTACAGGCGGTCGACGGGCCCGCTCAGCTCCGTGTCCGCCGCGGAGCCCGCGCCCCGCTCCGTCCGGGGCGGCTCCGTCGCGGACAGGTGCACGGTCCAGACGTCCCCGGTGTCCGTGGCACGCACCCGCAGGGTGCGAGGCTCTTCGGTGCGCACCCGGCTGCGGTCGCGGGAGTGGAAGGCGCCGAACAGTTCGTCGATGCCGTCGGCGGCGATCGCCGGATCCACCGCCCCCGGCCCGCTCGGGAGCGCGGACTCGGCGTCGGAGCGGTGGACGGTCGTCTCGTGGGCCTGTCGCCGCGCCCAGAAGGCCAGGGGGGAGGGTGCCGGGAGGAAGGTCCAGCACTCCAGTGTCTCGGGCGCCGCGCGCAAGGCGGCGACGAGAAGCGCGTGCCCCTCGCGGAAGTGGGTCAGCAACTCCTCGCCGTCGAGGGGCGTCTCGCCGTCGCCCGGGTGGTACGCGGTGCGCGCCTCGGCCACCAAGGTCGTGGCCCAGCGGTGCACCATGGCCGTGTGCCGTACGAGGTCCCGGACCCGCCACCCCGGGCAGGTCGGCACCTCGGCGTCGAGCCCGGCCTCGGCGGCCGCGTCCGCGAGGCCGCGTCCGGCCGATTCCAGCGCCTCGATGTACTCCGTGATCTTCAGGGTGTCCATGGGGCGCATTCTGGCACCCCGGGGGTCAACTCTCCCGGCCCGCGCCCGCGTTGCGCGCCCCGTAACCCATGGCCGCCGCGCCGCCCGCGAGCACGGCGACGGTCGTGAGGGCCACCGGCAGGGAGAACCAGTCGGCGAGGAAGCCGATCGAGGGCGGGCCGAGGAGCATGCCCCCGTAACCGAGGGTGGAGGCCGTCGCCACGCCGCCGGGGCCGGCGATCGCGCCGGCGCGGGCCACGGCGACGGGGAAGATGTTCGCGAGGCCGAGTCCGGTGACGGCGAAGCCGAGGAGCGTGGCCCAGACGCTCGGCGCGAGCGAGCCGAGCAGCATCCCCAGGGCGGCGACGGTACCGCCCGTGACCAGGGTGCGGGTCTGGCCGAGGCGTTCGAGCAGTGCGGTGCCGGAGAGGCGCCCGGCGGTCATGGTCAGCGCGAAGACGGAGTACCCCGCCGCGGCCACGCCCGGATGCGCGTGCAGGTCCTGCGTGAGGTGGAGGGCGCCCCAGTCGGCCAGGGCGCCTTCTCCGTACGCCGTGCAGAGTGCGATGACACCGAAGACGAGGACCGTGCGGCGCCCGCCGGAGGGCCCGGAGCCGGACGGTGCCGGAAGGGTCTCGGGAACCACGGGGGAGGGGTGACGCAGGAGTGCGGGACCGGCGGCGGCGGTCAGGGCGAGACCGACCACGGTGAGGCCGAGGAGATGGCTGGTGGGGGAGAGGCTCCCGGCGAGCAGTCCGCCCAGGCCCGCGCCGAGCATGCCTCCCAGGCTGAACGCGGCGTGGAAGCTCGGCATCACCGGCCGCCGCAACGCGGCCACGAGATCCACGGCGGCACTGTTCATGGCGACGTTGATCCCACCGTACGCGGCGCCGAAGACGAGGAGCACGAGACCGAGCGCGAGCGGGGACCGGGTGAGCGCGGGGAGGGCGACCGACAGGGAGAGGAGGACACCGGTGGCGACCGTGACGGCGTGGGAGCCGTACCGGCGGCAGAGCCGCCCGGTCAGCGTCATGGTGATCACGGCGCCGGCGGACACTCCGAGGAGGGCGAGGCCGAGGTCGCCGGCCGAGGCGCCGGTCTGCTGCTTGACGGCGGGGATCCGGACGACCCAGCCGGCGAACAGGAAGCCGTCGAGGGCGAAGAAGAGGGTCAGGGCGGAGCGGAGGCGGGACAGGGAGTGGGCGGCGGTGTCTCCGCCGGGGCCCCCCGATACGGCCGTCCGTACTTTGTTTAGTAGCGGCACAAACTCAGGATAGGGTCCGACGGCGGCGGCAATCAAGCGGGGCGACACCGCGAGCCCCGAGGCTCTGCCCCCGCCCCCGCGACCTGCCTCCGCCCGGGGGCCGCCCCGCCCGCCCGATCATGGGAGACTCACCCCCATGAACGGCAAGGCGACGACGACCCGGACACGGCTGGACAGGGGGCGTAACGCGCTCGGCCCCGCGCTGGAACTGGTGCACACCGGCAGGGCCCCGACCCGGGCCGTCCTCACCGCCGAACTCGGCGTCACCCGGGCCACGGCCGGCGCCGTCGCGGCCGAGCTGGAGGCCCTCGGCCTGATCCGCGTCGACTCCAACCCCGGTGCCGCCGCCGGCTCCCAGGGGCGGCCCTCGCACCGCCTGGCCGTCGACGAGAAGGGCCCCGTCGCCCTCGCCGCCCAGGTCCACGCGGACGGCTTCCGTGCCGCCCTCGTCGGACTCGGCGGCACCATCGTGGCCACGGCCCCCGGCTGTGTCACCGTCTCCGCGGACCCCGCCCAGGTCCTGGGCGCGGTGGTCGACGCGGGCGCCGCGCTCCTCGCGGAGAGCGGCCGCCGCTGCGTGGGCGCGGGCCTCGCCGCGCCCTCCGCCGTCGCCGAACCCGAAGGCACGGCCCTCAACCCACTCCACCTCGCCTGGCCGGCCGGAGCGCCGGTCCGGGAGATCTTCGCCGAGCGCGTACGGGCCGCCGGCATCGAAGGCCCCGCGTTCACCGGCAACGACGTGAACCTCGCCGCGCTCGCCGAGCACCGCCACGGCGCGGGGCGCGGCGCGAGGGACCTGCTCTGCGTGGCGACGGGCCACCGCGGCGTCGGCGGGGCGCTGGTCCTCGACGGCCGTCTCCACACCGGCAGTTCGGGCCTGGCCCTGGAGGTCGGCCACCTCACGGTGAACCCCGAGGGCCGCCCCTGTCACTGCGGCAGCCGTGGCTGCCTGGACGTCGAGACGGACCCGCTCGCGTTCCTCACGGCGGCGGGCCGCACCCCCGGCCCCGAGATCTCGCTGCTCCAGCAGTCCCGCGACCTGCTGCGCACGAGCCCCGGCGACCCGGGTGTCCGGGTGGCGGTGGGGGAGTTGATCGACCGCCTGGGTCTGGGCCTGGCCGGCCTGGTGAACATCCTCAATCCGGACCGCATCATCCTCGGCGGGCTCCACCGCGAGCTCCTGGACGCGGACCCCGAGCGGCTCCGTGCGGTGGTCGCGGACCGCAGTCTGTGGGGACGCAGCGGCGGGGTGCCGATCCTTCCGTGCACCCTGGACCACAACAGCCTGGTGGGCGCGGCCGAACTGGCCTGGCAGCCCGTACTGGACGACCCGCTGGCGGCCCTGGGCCGCGAGGCGGCCTGACGGGGAACCCCGCCACTCGCTCCGCGCCCCGGCAACCGGTTGCGGTTCGTGACACGAACTAATATGGTTCGTGTTACGAACTTAAATAGTCGTGGGGGAAGGACGAGACAATGACCGAACGACAGGTGGTCTTCGGCTTCGGCGCGCACAGCGGCTTCGAGGACGGCCCGGAGCTGCTGCGCCGCGTGCGGCGGGCCGACGACGACGGGCTCGACCTCTTCTCGCTGTCGGACCATCCGTACCTCGGCGGACGTCTGGACGCGTACGCCTCCCTTGGCTTCCTCCTGGGCCGTACGAGCCGGATCGCGGGCTTCGCCAACGTCACCAACCTGCCGACCCGCCCCGCCCCGGTGCTCGCGCGGACGGTCACGACGCTGTCGGCGCTCAGCGAGGGCCGGGTCGTGCTGGGCATGGGCGCGGGCGGGCTCTGGGACCGGATCGCCGACATGGGCGTGCCGAAGCTCTCGCCGGGCGAGGCCGTCGAGGCCTTCGAGGAGGCCATTCTCCTGATCAAGAAGCTGTCGGGCGGGGGCCCGCCGGTCACGTTCGAGGGGCGTCACTACCGCGTGCGCGAGCTGGAGACCACGCCCGTCGCGGCCCCGCCGGTCTGGACCGGGTCGAACGGCCGCAAGTCCCTGGCCGCGACGGGCAGGGTGGCGGACGGCTGGATCCCCGGCCACGCGGCGGACTGGCTGAGCGAGCGGTACCGGACGTCGCGGCCGGTCATCGACGAGGCGGCGGAGTCGGTGGGGCGCGACCCGCGGGAGATCCGGACGGTCTACAACCTCCCGGGACGCATCACGGAGCGGCCCCTGCCGGCCACCCGGGACGCGGAGGGGCGCTGGATCGGAGGCTCGGCCGAGCAGTGGGTGGAGGAGCTGACCGGAGCCGTGCTGGACCACGACGCCTCGGGCTTCGTGCTGTTCTCGCCGGGCGGCGGCGCGCAGGACGTCGACGCACTGGCCCGCTGGGGCGGTGAGATCGTCCCGGCCGTGCGCGAGGCACTGGCGAAGGAACGCGGCTGACGAGCCGCACCCCCCGGAGAACGCGGCTGACGAGCCGCAGCCCCGCCCCGGAGAACGCGGCCGGCGAGCTGCACCCCCCGGAGAACGCGGCCGGCGAGCTGCCCCCCGGAAAGCGCGGCCGACGAGCCGCACCCCCCGGGGAGAGGTCACCCCTGAAGGGCCCCGGGGTCTGGGCGCCCCTCGGCCAGCGCGGCGAGCCGGTCGAGGGCCATGCGCGTGCCCGTCTCGTTGTCGGCGGCCGGAACGGCGTCCGGGACCCCCTCGTGGACGACCCGCACCTCGGTCCCGCCGCCGATCTCGGTCAGCGTCGTCGTGAGGATCATGGTGCCGTGCAGCAGGGGGTCGGGCGTCTCGAACTCGATGCTCTCGACGACCCGTTCGTACGGCACGAGCTCCAGGAAGGTGCCGTGGTAGGTGTCGGTGCGGGCCCCCGACTTCCCGGCGCCCTCGGGCGACTCGTACCGCAGCGACACCCGGAAGGCGCCCCCTTCGCGCGCCTCGAAGGCGTGGACCTCGCAGGTCATGCCGTACGGAACCCGCCAGCGGGCGACGGCGTCCGGATCGAGGAGCGAGCGGTAGACGACCGACGCGGGGGCGTCGATGTGGTGGGACACGCGCGTGGTGTACACGCCTCCCAGGTTAGGTCCGCACCGGTGACGACGCCGCCCGAAAACGGGTGCGCGGCGGACGGGGCACGGCGTAACGTTTCGCTTCATGATCACTTCCGACTCCACGTCCGAACTCCCCCCGCGCCTCGGCAGCCTCACCTTCCACGGCCCCCTCTCCGAGGCTCGCGCCACCCGCCTGATCGAGCGGCTCGCGGCCACCGCGCCCGCCGACGTGCTCGACATCGGCTGCGGCTGGGGCGAGTTGCTCCTGCGCGTCCTGGAGTCGGCCCCCGCCGCGAAGGGCACCGGCATCGACATCAACGCCGAGGATCTGGCCCGCGGCCGCGACCTCGCCGAGGTGCGCGGGCTCGCCGACCGGGTGACCTTCGTGGAGGAGTCGGCGCTCGGCACCGACCGGGGCCCCGTCGACGCGGTCCTCTGCCTCGGGTCGAGCCAGGCGCTCTGTGACCCCGAACTGCCGTACGACCCCGCCGCCGTCCTGCGCGAGCTGCGCCGGCTCGTCCGGCCCGGTGGGCGGGTCGTGCTCGGCGAGGGCTTCTGGGAGCGCACGCCCACCGAGGCGGAGCTCGCCGGGATGTGGCCCGGTGCGAGCACCGGCGACCACTTCTCCCTCGGCGCGCTCGTCGACCTCGCCATCGAGGCGGGGTTCCGGCCCGCGTGGATCGAGACGGCGAGCGCGGAGGAGTGGGAGGAGTTCGAGTCCGGCTACCGGTACGACACCGAGGTCTGGCTCGCCGCGAACCCCGCTCACCCGCTCGCCGAGGAGACGCGCGAGCGCGTCGACCGGCAGCGTTCGACCTGGCTGAACGGCTACCGGCGGGTCCTCGGCATCGCCTACCTCACCCTCGTCGCCGTGGCCTGAGGTCTCACCACTGCCGTCCGGCGCCGAGCGCCGAGCGGCCCGGCGCCGACAGATGCAGCACCCGGAAGCGCTCGCCCTCGTCGGCGGGGGCTTCCGGGCCCGCCCACAGGGTGAAGCCCAGCAGCTCCCAGTGCCGGGGGTCCACCGCGAGGGCGGAGGCCACCACCCCGTCCCGCCGCGCCTCGCGCGCGTGCCGGGCCACGGCCTCCGCCACGGCCTCGCCCGGCGGGACGCCCTCCCCGAGCGGGATCCTCCGGCGCGTCGCGGAGCCCGGCGCCGAGGCGGACGCCGGCCCCTCCTCGTAGGCCAGGCCCGTCCAGTGCTGCACCACCGGCCGGCCGAAGTCGTTCACGATGCCCTGGAAACCGGCGCCCCAGAGGAAGGAGTTCATGCCCTCGGGGGTGGCCCAGAGGTAGAACGGCGCGTACTGGTTGACGGGCGAACCGGCCTCCCGCTCCCGGATCAGATAGGCCTTGAGGCCGAGTCCGGGGAACGCGTCGAGGAGATGGCCCTTGCTCGCCACCCGCTTGCGGATGATCTCCATGTCGTAGTCGGCGGGCAGGGTGATCTCGTACTGCATCGCGTGCACGGGAAGGCTCCGTTTCTTCAGCGCGGCATGGGGGCGAGCAGGGCGAGCAGTCCGCGTACGGCGGTGTCGAAGGGGGCGCGCGAACCCGTCGCGCGGGCCAGCACGTAGCCGCCCTGCACGGTCGCGAGGACCGTCGCCGCGATCGCCTCCGGGTCGAGACCGCCGCTCAGCTCGCCACGGTCCAGGCCCTCCCGGACGACCTCGGCGAGCCGGCCGCGCACCCGGCCGAGCACCTCCTCGACCGGTGCGCGCAGCTCCGGGTCCGCGATGACCTCCGGGTCCATGGTCAGCCGGCCCACCGGGCAGCCGCGCAGGACGTCGCGCTCGCGCAGCAGGTACGCCTCGATGCGGGCGTACGCCGAACCCCCGCCGCCGAGGACCGCCTCGGCCGCCGCCCCCAGCTCCTCGGCCGAGCGCCGGATGGCGGCGAGCGCCAGGTCCTGCTTGCCGGCGAAGTGGTGGTACATGCTGCCCTGGCCCGCGCCCGCCGCCTGCTGGACGGCCTTGGGGCTCGTGCCGACGTAGCCGCGCTCCCACAGCAGTTCGCGGGTCGCCTCGATCAGCCGCTCCGAGGTGTTCATGCTCATGACGGCACTGTACATACCAGTAGGTACAGAGCGGAAGGGGTACCGACCGGGGCGACGTACTCCCGCTGTCGTACGTCAGGAGCCGCTGCCCGTACGACGACCCGGACCCCCTTCCGGAGGGAGCCTCGAACCACGGACAACACACCGAGGAGCTGAACCCTCATGAACACACTCGCCTACGCGGGCCCCGGCCCGTGGGTCCTCTTCTTCCCCCTCGTCTGGGCCGCCGTCGTCATCGGGATCGTCACCGTGGCACGCCGGGCCGGCTGGCGCCGCGGACGCGATTTCCGCTTCGGCGGGGACTTCCGCCGCGACAACGGACCGGACGAGAACTCGCCCATCGCCCTGCTCGGCCACCGCTTCGCGGCCGGGGAGATCGACGAGGACGAGTACTGGCGGCGCCTGAGCGTCCTGGAGGAGCAGTTCGGCCGCGCCGCGAACCCCAAGGGGCGCCGGACATGACCACCCCCGCCCCGCTCCCCGCCGCCCGCGTCGTCGACGCCGTGAAGGTCTACGGCCGCGGCGACACCGAGGTCAGGGCCCTGGACGGGGTGAGCGTCGGCTTCCCCGCCGGCCGCTTCACCGCCGTCATGGGCCCGTCGGGCTCCGGCAAGTCCACCCTCATGCACTGCGCCGCCGGACTCGACACCCTCACCTCCGGCGCCGCCCTCGTCGGCGACACCGACCTGTCCACGCTCGACGACCGGCGCCTGACCCTGCTGCGCCGCGACCGGATCGGCTTCGTGTTCCAGGCCTTCAACCTGCTGCCGACCCTCACCGTCGCCGAGAACATCACCCTCCCGCTCGACCTCGCGGGACACACCGTCGACCGGGAGCGGTTCGACCGGCTCGTCGACACCGTCGGCCTGCGCGACCGGCTCCACCACCGGCCGAGCGAACTCTCCGGCGGACAACAGCAACGCGTCGCCGTCGCCCGGGCCTTCGCCGGCGACCCCGATGTCGTCTTCGCCGACGAACCCACCGGCAACCTCGACTCCCGCTCCGGCGAGGAGGTCCTCCGGCTGCTCGGCCGTACGGTCCGCGACACGGGTCGCACCGTCGTCATGGTCACCCACGACCCGGTCGCCGCCGCCCACGCCGACGAGGTGATCTTCCTCGCGGACGGCCGGCTCGTCGACCGCATGACGGGTCCCACCGCGGACCGCGTCCTCGACCGCATGAAGGCCTTCGAGACCAAGGCCGGGCACCCGACGGAACCCGCCCTCTCCCACGGAGGCGCGCCATGAACAC
Source organism: Streptomyces sp. NPDC015661 (assembly GCF_043077765.1). Lineage (NCBI taxonomy): Bacteria > Bacillati > Actinomycetota > Actinomycetes > Kitasatosporales > Streptomycetaceae > Streptomyces > Streptomyces sp. NPDC015661. The sequence goes on from NZ_JBIBST010000011.1 coordinate 296,069, forward strand.
CCCCGCCACCCTCCGCCTCGCCCGCTCCTCCCTCCGCGCGCACCGGCGCCGCTTCCTCGGCACCTTCGCCGCCGTCCTCCTCGGCGTCGCCTTCCTCACCGGCACCCTCGTCATGGGCGACACCCTCCGCGCGAGCTTCGACTCGATGTTCACGAGCGCCACCCGGGGCACGGACGCCATCGTCCGCAGCTCCGTCACCGTGACCGCCGCGGGCGAGGCCCAGGGCACCCGCGGCCCCGTCGCCGCCGCCCTCGCCGAGCGCCTCGCCCAGGTCCCCGGGGTCGCCGCCGCCGCGCCCCGCATCGAGGGCGCGGGCCAGCTCCTCTCCGCCGACGGCAGCCCCGTCGGCGGCAAGGGCCCGCCCACCCTCGCGGGCAACTGGATCGCGGACCCCGCCCTCAACCCGTACCGCCTCGCCGAGGGCCGCCAGCCGAGCGCCCCCGGCGAGGCCGTCGTCAACCGGGGCGCGGCGAAGACGGCCGGTCTCGCGATCGGCGACACCACCGTCCTGCGCACCCCCGACCCGGTGAAGATCACCGTCGTCGGCCTGGCCACCTTCGGCGGCGCGGACGGCATGGGGCAGGTCACCTGGACCGGTCTCACCCGTGCCGACGCCGAGAAGTACCTGACGGCGCGCCCCGGGGAGGCCACGAGCATCGCCGTACGCGCCGGGCCCGGCGTCTCCCAGGAGGAGCTGGTCGCGGCGCTGACGCCGGCCCTCCCCGACGGAGTCGAGGCGATCACCGGTCAGCAGGCCGCCGAGGAGAACACCGAGATGATCTCCGGCCGCTTCCTCGACCTCTTCACCACCTTCCTCCTCGTGTTCAGCGGGGTCGCCGTCCTCGTCTCCGTCTTCACGATCCACAACACCTTCGCGGTCCTCGTCGCCCAGCGGACCCGCGAGAACGCCCTGCTCCGCGCGATCGGAGCCGCCCGCCGACAGCTCGTCACCGGCACCCTCGCCGAGGCGCTCGCCGTCGGACTGCTCGCCTCCCTCGCCGGCCTCCTCGCCGGGATCGGCGTGGCCGCCGGGCTCCAGGCGTTGTTCCCCGCGATCGGCTTCCCCTTCCCCGAGGGCGACCTCGTCGTCTCCGGCACCTCCCTCGCACTGCCGCTCGGCGTCGGGCTCGCCGTCTGCGCCGGTTCGGCGCTCCTCCCGGCCGTACGGGCCGGGCGCACGGCCCCGCTCGCCGCGCTCCGCGAGACGGACGTGGACGCCTCGGGCACCTCCCGCCGCCGTGCCCTGACCGGCGGCGCCCTGCTCGCCACCGCCGTCGGCACGGTCCTCGCCGGCGTCCTCGGCACGCCGTCGCTGTGGCTCGCCGCGACCGGGGCGGCGCTGGCCGTCGCCGCGTTCGTGGTCCTCGGACCCGTCGCCGCCTCGCTCGCCGTACGGGTGCTCGGCCGTCCCCTGCGCGGCGTCAACCGGGGCCTCGCCCGCCGCAACGCCCTGCGCAGCCCGGGCCGCACGGCGGCGACCGCCACCGCCCTGATGATCGGCGTCGCCGTCGTCACCCTCTTCACGGTCTTCGGCGCCTCCCTGAAGGCGACCATGGACCGGACCGTCGACCGCTCCTTCGCCGGGGACGTGGCCATCGGCGCGCCCTCGTTCGGCGCGGGCGGCAGCGGGCTCAGCCCCCGCCTCGCCCCGGCGGTCGCCGCGCTCCCCGAGGTCGACACGGCCGTGGGCCTGGGGCGCGGCGTCGCGGAGGTGGACGGCCGGGGCCGCGCGCTGACGGTCACCGACCCGGCCGCGCTCGCCCGGACGCTGGACCTGGGCGGGGTACGGGGCTCCCTGAGCGGACTCGGTACGGACGGGCTCGCCGTCGCCGCCGACGAGGCCGCGGGCTCCGGTCTGGCACCCGGCCGGACCGCCGTCCTCACGTTCACCGACGGCAGCCGGCACACCTTCACGGTCCGCGCGGTGTACGAACGTTCCGACCTCGCGGGCGACTACCTCGTCACCCGGGAGGCCTGGGCCCCGCACCGCACCCAGGACGCCGACCGGCTGGTCGCCGTGTCCTTCAAGGACGGTGTCGCCCCCGAGGAGGGCAGGACGGCCGTCACGAAGGTCGCCGACCGGTACGGCCATCCGGAGGTGCAGACCCGGGACGAGTACGCGGAGGCCTCGGCGGGCGGCATCGACATGATGCTCACCCTCGTCTACGCGCTCCTCGCGCTCGCGGTCCTGATCGCACTGCTCGGCATCGCGAACACGCTGACGCTCTCGGTCCACGAACGGACCCGGGAACTGGGCCTGTTGCGGGCCGTCGGACAGACCCGCGCCCAGCTGCGGGCCATGGTCCGCTGGGAGTCCGTCCTGGTCGCCGCCTTCGGGACGGTCGGCGGACTCGCACTCGGAGGCTTCCTCGGCTGGGTCCTGGTCCGCGCCTCGGGCGACAGCGCCTTCGCGTTCGCCGTACCCACCGTGCGGCTCGCGGTCGTGGCCCTGGTCGGCCTGGTGGCGGGAGCCGTGGCGGCCTGGAGGCCGGCCCGGCGGGCGGCCCGCCTGGAGATCCTCCGGGCGATCGCGACGGAGTGACGGACGCGCCGCTGCCTCTCAGCCCGCTCGGCCCGCGAGGACCGGGCGGGCGACCGACGGCGCCGGCACCGGCTCGGCAGGCGAGCTGAGCGGCACGCCGGGGAGCCGGCTGTAGCCGACGCCCGCGAACGGGGCCTCGATCGTGACGCCGTACCCGGCGCGCGCGCACTCCTCGACGGGGTCGCCGACGGGCGGCGCCGTGAGGGTGAACCACACGACCTTGCCGTCGGCGCCGCACGGCCGGATGCCCCAGCTCTCGCTGACCGCACCGACGATGGTGAGCCCCCGGCCGGAGGTGGCGAGCGCGTCGAGATCGTCGACCGGGTCGGACACCTCCGCCTCGCAGATCTCGGGGAGGCGGGGATCGTGGTCCCGTACGGAGACGGTGAGACGGTCGAGCAGCAGCTCGAGCTCGACCGTGCAGTGCTTGTCCGGCCTGGCGTGGCGGTGCACGTTCGTCAGAAGCTCCGTCACGCCGAGAACGGCCTGGTCGACCAAGGCGTCCAGCTGCCAATGTCGGAGATGCGCGGAGATGATGCGGCGGACCTGTCCGATCCGCGACGGCAGGGCCTGAAGCTCCACCGCGTAGTACCTGCTCGGCTCGCTGATCACGGCTGCGACTCCCCGAAGTGGTCCGGAAGAAGACGAAGATTCGGATCTGACATGCGGTACAGACGGGCAGTGGCGACCTGATCGCAGCGTCACCACCGCAGAACCCTCAGTGAGGTGGGTTCCAGCCTGGACCAGCCGTGACCGCCCCGCAACTCGCCGCGAGCCGCCGCAGCTCAGGACCGTCCCGCGGCCCTCTTCAGCGCGGCGAGGAACCGCCCCGACGCCTCCGCGTCACCGCCGTCACGGCCGCGGTCGCCGTCGGCGTGCAGCTTCAGCCGGTACCGCGTGCCGTTCACGGTGGCCACCGTCTCGTCCGCCTTCGCGAACCACGGCCGCCCCGCCCGTACCGCCGAGACCGGCGCACTGTCGATCTCGCTGCCGTAACTCGTGAGGAGCGCGAGGCGGCCGTCCTCGATCCGCACCTCACCCGCCCGCGTCAGCGAGCGCGGCCAGCGCGCGATCCGTACACCCCTGGCGCTGAACTCGGGCTCCGCCATGCCGATCCGCCCCTTTCACCCGGTTGCCGTACCCAGTGTGCCGGGCCCTCGCCGCCCGCACCAGTAGCCCTGCGGAAGGGCGTCCACAAGGCAGGCCTATGGATCGTCAAAGGGAACGTTTGCCCAGGTGAGAGCGGTATTGTCGGCACTGGGGGACCCCCGAGGCGACACGAGGAGAGCGACGGATGAGCACCACCCACGAGACCGCGGCCGCGGCGGCCACCGTCGACGTCGACCGCAGCGACCCGGCGTACCGGTCGTGGCTGAAGGAGGCCGTGCGCAAGGTCCAGGCCGACGCCAACCGCTCCGCCGACACCCATCTGCTGCGCTTCCCCCTCCCCGAGAAGTGGGGCATCGACCTCTACCTCAAGGACGAGTCGACCCACCCCACGGGCAGCCTCAAGCACCGCCTCGCCCGCTCCCTGTTCCTCTACGGGCTCTGCAACGGCTGGATCCGCCCCGGAAAGCCCGTCATCGAGGCGTCCAGCGGCTCGACCGCGGTCTCCGAGGCGTACTTCGCGAAGCTCATCGGGGTCCCCTTCATCGCCGTCATGCCCCGCACGACCAGCCCCGAGAAGTGCCGGCTCATCGAGTTCCACGGCGGGCAGTGCCACTTCGTCGACGACTCGCGGACGATGTACGAGGAGTCCGCCGCGCTCGCGGAGCGCACCGGCGGCCACTACATGGACCAGTTCACCTACGCGGAGCGGGCCACCGACTGGCGCGGCAACAACAACATCGCCGAGTCGATGTACCAGCAGCTGAAGCTGGAGCGCTACCCGGAGCCCGCGTGGATCGTCGCCACCGCCGGCACCGGCGGCACCTCCGCGACGATCGCCCGCTACGTGCACTACATGCAGCACGACACCCGGATCTGTGTCGCCGACCCCGAGAACTCCTGTTTCTTCGACGGCTGGACGCACCACGACCCCAACGCCACCGCCGACTGCGGCTCGCGCATCGAGGGCATCGGCCGCCCCCGCATGGAGCCCAGCTTCGTGCCCGGGGCCATCGACCGCATGATGAAGGTCCCCGACGCGGCGAGCGTCGCCGCCGTCCGCGCCCTGGAGACCGCGATCGGCCGCAAGGCCGGCGGCTCCACCGGGACCGGACTGTGGAGCGCCTTCAAGATCGTGGCCGAGATGGTCGCCCACGAGCGCACCGGCAGCGTCGTCACCCTCATCTGCGACCCCGGCGAGCGGTACCTCGACAAGTACTACTCCGACGACTGGCTGGCCGCCCAGGGTCTGGACATCGCCCCCTACTCCGCCGCTATCGAGCGTTTCCTCGCGACGGGGGTCTGGCCGGAGTGAGCCGCCGGTCCAGCCGGCGCGCCGCGTCCCGGAAGGAGAACCCCACGCCCGGCGCCGCGAGGCGCAGCGCGAGCCGGAACGGGGCCGCGCCGTCGGCGGCCATGGTCCAGCGCAGAAGGGTGCCCGTGCCGGTGGGGGAGAGGGTCCACTCCTCCGCCATCGCGGTCACGCCGGGGGCGTTCGTCGTGTCGACCCGGTAGGCGTAGCGGAGGTCGGGCTCCGAGGCCAGGATCGTCTCGTCGAAGGCGATCCCGCCCCGCAGCCGGACCGTCCGGCCGGCGCCGTCGCCCGTCGGGACGGCGGAGGTGACGGCCGTGAACCAGGACGGCAGGCTCCCCACCTCCACGGCGACGGACCGGTACACGGCGGGTGGGGGCGCGGCGAGGGTGGCGGTGAAGACGAGGCGGACGGGCGCGGACACGGTGAAGTCGAGCTCCACCGGCTGCAGTCGGCGTGCCATGGGCCCTCCCGGGGGACGCGATCGGATGCAGCACCATAGCTGACGCACTGTCAACAGCCCAGGCCCCCACCGCCGTGTGGGCAATCGCCCCTTGCGGAACGCCTGCCCACAACGGGGGGCGGCGGGTGGGGCCGCCCCGGCGGAACGCCTGCCCACAACGGGTGGGGTCAGCGGCCTTGGAGGAGGGCGTTCAGGGCTCGGCCGAAGATCGCGCGGCCCGCTCCCGCCAGCAGGCCGTCGAAGGCCCTCGGCACGCCCCGTACCGAGAGGTCCTCCGTCCAGACCACCCGGCTGCCGCCGCCCCGCGCCCGCGTCCCCGTCACCTCCATCTGCGCCCAGCCCCGTACCACCCGGCCGTACTTCTCCAGGCGGCAGACGCCCGGGCGGTCGGCCGTCGGCGGCTCCCAGCGCACGACCTCCATCGGGTCGTCGAAGGACAGCGGGCCGATGCCCGTGCGGGCGGTGAAGCGGGTCCCCGTCCCGTTCGGGCCCGGCGTCAGGACCGTCGTCCGGGTCAGCGGCACCTGGCGTCCGTGCGCCGGCCAGTCCGTGAGCCGGTGCCACACCTCCTCAGGAGCGAGCGGCACCGTCCGTTCGAGCCGGAAGAGGGTCACGCCTCGGCCTCGCCGGGCACCATCAGTCCCGGCACGTGTTCCGCCACCTCCGCGCGTACGCCCTCCGGCAGGCCCCGGTCCGTCACCCAGGTGTCGACCTCGTCCAGGGAGGCGAAGGAACTCAGGCCCACCGTCCCCCACTTGGTGTGGTCGGCGACCACCACGACCCGCCGCGCCGAGCGCATCAGGCAGCTGTTCGTCTCGGCCTCCGCCAGGTTCGGCGTCGACAGGCCGGCCTCCACCGAGATGCCGTGCACCCCGAGGAACAGCAGGTCGAAGTGGAGCGAGCGGATCGCCCGGTCCGCCACCGGCCCCACCAGCGCGTCGGACGGCGTGCGCACCCCGCCGGTGAGGACGACCGTCGCCGCCCCGCGCCGCGCCTCGCCCCCGCCGACGGTCTGCTGCGCCTCGTGGAAGACGTCGGCGACCCTCACCGAGTTGGTGACCACCGTCAGGTCGGGCACGTCGAGCAGGTGCCGGGCGAGCGCGTAGGTCGTCGTCCCGCCGGAGAGGGCGATCGCCGTCCCGGGCGCGACCAGGGCGGCGGCCGTGCGGGCGATCTCGTCCTTGGCGCTCGGTTCGAGCACCGACTTGGCCTCGAAGCCCGGCTCGTGGGTGCTCGCCTCGACCACCGGAACGGCCCCGCCGTGCACCTTCGCGACCATGCCCTGCCGGGCCAGCGCGTCCAGGTCGCGGCGGATCGTCATGTCCGAGACGTTCAGACGCCGGGTCAGTTCGTTGACCCGTACTCCGCCACGCCGCCGTACCTCGTCGAGGATCAGGGCACGCCGCTGCTCCGCGAGGAGGTTCTGGTTGTCAGTCACCGCCGGGGCCGGTCCTTCCGCAGGAGACAAGGGGATGAGTGTCGGATTCGGTGAGAGACCGTGCGCGGTCGCACGGCCTTCCGCGATCCTGTTGCCGACGTCGCATCTTCCCACTCCGATAGGAAGTCCCCTCAGTGTCCCCTGCCACACCCGCCCCGGAGAGCGGGGGCGCGGCGCTCGAACTCCTCGTCCACGGAGTCGGCGGAGCGACCCCCGAGTCGATGCTCGACGACCCCAGGACCGTGCGGGTCACCGGCGACCGGACCGCCGCCGTGTTCCGGCGGGCCGAGGACCTCGACGCCGAGGACCACCCCGAGCGGTACGCGGCGCGCCCCGTTCCGGAGGCGTACTGCTGGTCCAATCTGACCTCCGGCGACGGCGCCCGCGCCCTGTGGCTGCTGCTCCTGCCCTTCATGGTGGCCAATCTGGCGCACTGGATGCGGCCGCCCGCCGAGGGCAGGCCGGGGCTCGTGCGGCTCTACGGGGTCCTCGTCCGGCTCGTCGCCCTCAGCCTCACCGTGCTCCTCACCGCCGCCGCCTGCGAGGTCGCGCTCGACCTGACGGCCTGGCAGTGCGCCGCCGTCCCCGCCTGCACCGACGCCTACTCCTGGCTCGGTTTCCTCTCCGAGGGCCGCGGCGGCTGGTGGTCCCTGCCGGGCCGCCGTCTCGCCCTCGCCGCGCTCGTGCCGACCGCGCTCGTCGGACTGCTCTGGTACCTCTCCAACCGGACGTGGAGCGCGTACGAGGCGCAGCGCCCGCCCACCGGGTACGACGCGCCCGTCACGGAGCCGCGGGCGGACACGGCGGACACGGAGGCCGCGGACGCCGCCGACCCCGCCGGTCCCGTCGAGCTCCGCCCCGCGCTCGGCCGCCCCGGCTTCTGGTACGGCCGCCGGCTCGTCGCCCGTCTCCGGGCGGCCCACACCGCCGCCGGATTCCTCACGGTCGCCGCCGCCCTCGTCACGGCCGGCGCCCGCCACGATGCCGGCGCCCCCGGCCTCCGCACGGTCCTCGGCTGGGTCCTCCAGGCGGCCGTCGCCCTCCTCGCCGTCGTCGTGCTCTGGGTCGTCTGCCGGCGCGGCCGCAGCGAACGCCGGCTCGACCTGCGCGTCGAACGGGCCCTCGTCTCCTGGCTGCCCGCCGCCTCCCTCGTCCTCCTCGTGCTCACCGCCGTGCACGCCGGATGGTCCCGCCCCGGCCGGACCTCCTCCGGCACCCTTCCCGGCGACGCCGTCTTCGGCGCCCTCACCCTCGTCCAGGGCGGTCTCGTCGTCGCCCTCGGCGTCGTCGCCCTGCTCCTCCAGCGGCCCCGCAGGGACCCCCGTACCGCGCTGCGCGGACTCGGCGGCCCCGCCGTCGCGATGCTCGCCTGCGCGCTCGCCGGGGTGATGTCCGGGGGAGTGGCCCAGCGCGTCGCCGACTGGCTCGACGGCCCGGCCGCCTGCGGCGGTGTACGCATCGGCCCGCCCGTCCTGCTCAGCTGGCAGGCCTCGGTCATCCCCGTCCTGCTCCTGCTGCTCCTCGCGCCCGCCGCCCTCCTCGTCGTACGGACGCTCCTCGACGCCCGGCGACTGCGCCCCTCCGTCGAGGCCGACTACGAGGCCGCCGACGAACGCGACCCGGTCCGTACGGGGCAGATCGCGGCCGGCCGGGCCCGCGCCGCGCTCACCGACTCCGCGCCCGTCCTCGTCGGCGTCGTCTCCGGCGCGACCCTGCTCCTCGGGGCCGCGTCCGTCGCCGGCGCCTGGGCCAGCGGGAACGTCCCGGGCCGGGCCTTCGACGGGGCCCACCCCGCGATCGCCTCCCTCGCCTCCGCGACCCAGGCCCTCGGCTCCTGGATGATCGGCCTCGGCTTCCTGCTCTTCGTCACCTGGGGCCGCCGCGCCTACCGGGACGCCTCGGCCCGCCGCACCATCGGCATCCTCTGGGACGTCGGCACCTTCTGGCCCCGCGCCGCCCACCCCTTCGCCCCGCCCTGCTACGCCGAGCGCGCGGTCCCCGACCTCACCTGGCGGATGAGCTCCTGGACCCGCGGCACGGGCGGCCGGCTCGTCATCTCCGGGCACTCCCAGGGCAGCGTCCTCGCCGCGGCCGCCGTCTGGCAGCTGCAGCCCGCCACCCGGAGCCGGGTCGCCCTGCTCACCTACGGCTCACCCCTGGAGCGGCTCTACGGCCGCTGGTTCCCCGCGTACTTCGGCCCCGAGGCGCTGCGCGCCCTGAACCGTACGGTGCACTGCTGGAGCAATCTGTTCCGCGCCACCGATCCGATCGGCGGTCCCGTCAGGGTGCCCGCCGAGGCCGGCCGGCCGGCCGTCGACGGCGAGGAGCTGCTCGACCCGGTGGCGTACGGCCGCACCCGCGCACATCCGCTGCCCGAACCGATCCTGGGCCACTCCGACTACCAGGCCGATCCGGCGTTCGCCCGCCACCGCTCGGAACTCCTCGACCGGCTCCCGCCCGCCCTTCCCCACCAGCGCGTGCCGAACGAGGCAGCGGATCAGGGCAGTTCGGGCAGGTCCTCCGGGTAGAGCAGGGTCAGGTCGTCCGTGCTCGCCTCGGCGAGCGCGGCGACCCGGCCCGCGTGCCGCTCCACCATCGACTCGAAGGTCTGCCGCGCCGTACGGCCGTTGCCGAACGCCGGGCCCTTGGGGAGCTTCTCGAAGTACGCGAGCAGTGCCTCGTCCGTGCCCGGGGAGAGCCGGTACTCGTGCTCGTCCGCCTGCTGGCCGACGATCCGGAGGAGTTCCTCCGGCTCGTAGTCGCCGAAGGTGATGGTCCGTGAGAACCGCGAGGCCACACCGGGGTTGACGGTGAGGAAGCGCTCCATCTCCGCCGTGTACCCGGCGACGATGACCACCACCGCGTCCCGGTGGTCCTCCATCAGCTTCACCAGCGTGTCGATCGCCTCGCGGCCGAAGTCCCGCCCCGAGTCCTCCGGCGACAGCGCGTACGCCTCGTCGACGAAGAGGACTCCGCCGCGCGCCCGGTCGAAGGCCTCCTGCGTACGGATCGCCGTCGAGCCGATGTGCTCGCCGACCAGGTCCACCCGGGAGACCTCCACCAGGTGCCCGCGCTCCAGGACCCCGAGCGAGGCGAGGATCTCGCCGTACAGCCGGGCGACCGTCGTCTTGCCCGTGCCGGGGTTGCCCGTGAAGACGAGATGGCGGCGGACCGAGGCCGCCTTGAGCCCGGCCTCCTGGCGCCTGCGCCCCACCTCGATCATGTTGGTGAGGGTCCGCACCTCCAGCTTGACGCTCTCCAGACCCACCAGGGCGTCCAGCTCGCCGAGCACGTCCTGCGAGGAACGGGCTTCGGGCCCGGGCTCCGGCGCGGCCGGCACGGCCACCGGGGCGCGCGGCGCGGGCACCGTACCGAGCAGGCCCGCCGACTGGGTGGCCGTGACGACGGTGCCGCCGTCGGGGACGGAGGAGCGGACGGCGCTCTCGTCGCTGGTGCAGTCCTCCGCGCTCGCGCCCTCCTCCGGGAACTCGTACCCGCCGCGCGCGCAGCGTTCCGTACGGCACTTGCGCAGGGTCGTGCGGCAGCCGTCCGTGACGTGGAAGCCGTACCCGCCGCTGCCCGTCACCCGGCAGCCGTGGAAGGAGCCGCGGCCTTCCGCCGACACGTAGAAACCTGCCTCGGCGGGCGAGGTGACCGTGCACCGGTCGATCGTGGGGTCGGCGCCCTTGGTGACGATGACGCCGGTCTGCACGGAGTCGATCGTGCAGCCGCCGAGGGTGCCGCCGCTGCCGTGGTCCCGGAACCAGGCGCCCGTGGAGGCCTCCCGGATCCGGCAGTCATCGAGCTGGGCCGTGGCCCCGTCGCTCACCGACACCGCCGTGTTCCGCACCTGCGTCAGATCGCTGTCGACGACGTCGACGCGCGAGCCCCGGTCGAGGACGAACAGCGCGTCCGGCACGTCGTGCACCCGGCAGGCGTCGAGGACGGCGGTGGCCCCGTCGCTGACCCACACCGCCGGGTAGTCGCCCGTACTGTCGTGGATCTCGCACTGGTTGGCGTCCACCCGCGTCCCCGGGTCCCACACCGACAGGCCGTTGCGCCCGAAGCGGCGGACGGTCGACCGGGTCAGCGTCAGGACGGAGCGCGAGCGCAGGTCGACCGCGTTCTCCGGGACGTCGTGGATGTCGCAGTCGGAGAGGGTGAGCACCGCGTCCGTGTCGAGCGTGATGCCGTCGGCCGAGGTGCGGTGCACCGAGGAGTCGGTGAGGTGGGCGGTGGCGCGGGCCGCGATCTGCAGACCGGCGCCCTTGATCTCGTACACCTCGCAGCCGACGCCCTCCAGACCGCTGCCCTCGCCGGTCACGGCGATCCCGGCGCCGGAGGCGTGGTGCACCCGGCAGCGCTCCAGACGCGGATGGGCCCCGCCCCGCACCGAGACGCCCGCCTGCCCGGCGGAGACCACCTCGCACTCCTCGAACACCCCGCCCGCGCCGTCGAGCACGGCGATGCCGACCCCGGCCGGATTGTCGACCGTGCAGCGGCGGACCGTGGGCCGGGCGGCGCCCCGCACCTCGATCCCGGCGGCCGAGCGGGTCATGATCCGCAGATCGAGCAGTTCGGGAGTGCCGTCCTCGACGAGCAGCGCGGGCGCGGCCACGTCCTGCCCCTCGATGTGCAGGTCCTGCACGGTGACGGAGGCGCGGAGGGTCAGCGGCACCCCGTCCGGGGGCGCGATCCGCACCGAGCCGATCCCGCCCTCGGGGCCGCGCAGGGTGACGGCCCGCCGGACCACGAGGTTCTCCCGGTAGGTGCCGGGCGCGACGGTGAGCACGTCCCCGTCGCCGGCGGCCTCAAGGGCGGCGGCGAGAGAGGGGTACTCACCCGTGCGGCGCCGCCACCGCGATGTGCCGGTGTGCGTCACCTGGACCGTGCCCTGTGCCATGGGTGTGTCCTGCCCCCGCCTCATGCCTCGCCGCTGATCCGATGCCCCACCGTAGCGCGCGCGGCGCCGCCGGGTTGACGGGTCGCCGGCCCGCACCGCCACAGGCGGCCGACGGCCGCCGGGGAGGCGTCACCGCCGGTCCGGGGCGGTCGGGTTCGGTCGCCGAGCGATCGAACCCGAACCCGGGCGGGGGGGGTAGGGGGTTCGGCTTCCCGTGCCCGGGTGGGGTGGGTGCGGGGTTCGGCTTCCCGTGCGTGTGCGGGGGCGGGGTTCGGCTTCCCGTGCCCGGGTGGGGTGGGTGCGGGGTCAGCTTCCCGTGCCCGTGCGGCCCCAGTCGGGGCCCGCCGCCGCCCACGCGCGGTCGAGGCGCGCGTACCGCCGCAGCTCCAGTCTGCGCACCGCGAGGCGGCGGACGAGCTCCACCAGGAGTCCGGTGAGGAGCGCGGCCGTCAGACCGGCGATGATCGCGTGCGCACGCGCCGTCCCCTCCTGCATCGGCGGCGGCACCGGACGCCCCTCCGGGTCCGTCCAGAGCCGGAAGGCGGCGCCGGGCGCGGAGTGCTGCCGGGCCGTCGCCACCGTCCCCGTGCGGACCGAGCCGTCCGGCGCGGTCCAGCGGGCCACGACGGAGCGCCGCAGCCGCTCCTCGCCGGGGGTCTCGACGGACCGGGGGCCGCTGACGGGGCCGTCGGCGAGCCGCACCACCCGGGCCGTCGTCGGCAGCCGCTGCTCCTGCTGTGTGCGGACCGCGCGCGACAGCGAGCCGTACGCGGAGGTGCCGGACGCCCAGCCGGTCAGCGGCACCGCGAGACAGAGCAGTACGGCCGCGGCGAAGGCGACCCATGCCTCGACGAGATCAGTGGTCCGGCGCAGGGGATTGTGCCGCCAGCGCCAGAGTCCGATGGCTGCACGCACGTGTGGACCCCCTCGTTGTTCACCGCTCCTCCAACGAGTGTGCCCCGGTGCCTGGTTCCCCGCCCGTCGGGCGGGCGAAGTGTGAGGCGAACCCCCGGGCCCGACCTCAGTCCAGGATCTTCACGGCGTCACCGACGCGGACGGTGCCGGTGTGCTCGGGAACGAGGTTCTGGCCGAAGATGACGCGCCCGTCGTTCTTGCGGTGCCGGGCGAGGGTCCGCAGGGGCTCCTTGCCGCGCTCGGCGGTGAGCTGGTTCGTCGTGGTGACGACGCAGCGCCCGCAGGGCCGGGCAACGCGGAAGGTGACCTCTCCGACGGCGATCCGCGTCCAGCCGTCCTCCGCCCAGGGGGCGGTGCCCTCGATCACCAGGTTCGGCCGGAACCGGTTCATCGGCAGGGGGCCCTCGTCGGCGTGGTCGCCCTGGGCGATCAGGGAGTTGAGGGCGTCGAGCGAGGAGACGGTGGTGACGAGCAGCGGGTAGCCGTCCGCGAAGCTCACGGTCTCGCCGGGCAGCGCGTAGTCGGGGTCCACGGGTCGCCGGTGCTCGGGCGCGTCCATGTGCACGAGCCGTACGTCGCTCTCCAGGTACGCCGAGAGCCAGGCGGCCGCGGCGGCGTCGGCCGGGACCGCCTCCACGAACTTGTCGAAGATCTCCACCGTGATGGTGGGCGTGACCGGTGGCGGCGTCGGTACCTCGACCCGCAGCGTCGGGTGGCCGGGAGCCGACAGGGAGACCCCGCCGCCGGGCAGCGCTTCCGCCGTGGCCAAGGCCATCCGGGGGTGGCGGCGTTGGGTCACGACCTTGTTCGCGGCGTCGACGACCGTCCAGCGACGGTCCCCGGCGAGCCCCCAGGGCTGCACCTCGGCCTCCGCGCGGGCCAGCGCGCGCATGGCCTTCACCGGGTGGACGTGGACGGAGCGGAGCACAGGAGTAGGCATGTCCTCATCCTGCCAGCCGCCCCGGCCCCGCCGGAGGCCGGTGGCGAAGCCGGTCAGTAACCCCCGCCCTGGTAGGGGCGGTTGTACGGGTCGTCGTACGGCGCGGGGGCCGGGACCGGCGCGGGCCGGGGGGCCGCCGGGCGCATCGCCTCGTAGCCGGCGGCGGCCGGGCGGGGCTGCTGCGGGTACTGGCCGCCCGGGTAGCCGCGCGGGGCCACCTGCTGCTGCGGGATGTACGGGGCCGGGGCGGCCTGCAGCGGGACGGGGGCCATCTGCGCCGAGGGCTGCGGGTAGCCGTATCCGCCGCCGTAGGCGGGGGAGGGCTGCGGGCTGGGCGCCGCCGGGAGGGCGGGCAGCGCCGCGGGGAGCGCCGGCAGGTAGGAGCCGCTCGCCGGGAAGCTGCTGCCGGTGTCGTAGGCGGCGGGCACTCGGATCGGGGCGATCTGAGGCGTGCCCCGCTCCGCGACCAGGGAGTCGTAGATCGGGGTGTCCGGGAAGGACGGCGCGGTGTGGAAACCGCCTCCATAGGTGGAGCGGGGGGAGGTCATGGCACATAAGTTAAGCCCACGATGTGCTGGTTGGGGAGCCCCTATCTTCGGGTCATCCGTTTTACGCTGTTTTTGTCGGCCTGACCTGCCAAAACATTGATAAAGGCTGCGTTAACAGAGGGGGCTTTTTCCTTCGGTCGAGGGACATCTGTCAACGCTGACCCGGGTGGCGGACTTTCGATCTTGCGTGCATGAAACTCAGGATTATCGAGCTATTACCGACCGTAACTGCGAGCCGTCGTGTCGAAGACTGCCGAAGCCTTGTCGTGCCGTTCACGCGGACCGCGCGACGCCGGTACGGGGCCCGGCGACCGCAGCGAGTCCCGAAGCCAGCAGGAAGGCCGCCGCGGCGATGACCGCTGACACGTGCAGCCCGCCGGCCGGGCCGCCCTCCCCGCCGACGAGCGTGCCGAAGAGCGCCACGCCCATGGCGCTGCCCACCTGGCGGGACACGTGGAACACCGCTGACGCCGTACCGGCCTTGTCCGCGGGGCTCGCCTCCATGACGGCCACGGTGGCGGCCACCACCGTGACCGGTGTCGCGAGCCCCGTCGCCATGAGCGCGAAGAGCAGCACGGGGTAAGGGGTGTCGGGGCCCGCCGCCAACCAGCCCAGGAAGCCGGCGCTCCCGAGGAGCAGCGCCCCGGCCATCGGCACGTACGGACCGCTCCGGGCGGTCAGACGGCTCGACAGCGGTGCGGCGAGGAAGCCCATGCAGACCGACGGCAGCAGGGCGAACCCGGTGCCCAGCGCGCCGAGCCCCTGCTCCTGCTGGAAGTACAGTGCGGCGACGAAGAGCAGTCCGTAGTAGCCGAAGCTCAGCAGCAGACCGATGAGGTTCGTCGCGGTGAGCCCGGCCTCCCGGAAGAGCGACGGCGGCAGCAGTGGTCGCCTGCCCTCCGGCCGTGTCGCCGCCCGCTTCTCCAGGCGCAGTTCGACGACGACGAAAGCGGCCAGGCACACCGCGCCGCCCGCGAACAGCAGCAGCACCTGCGGCGAGGACCAGCCGGCGGGCCCCGCTTCGTTGAGCGCACCGGCCACGCCGAGCAGCCCGAGCACGCCGAGCAGCAGGCCGGCCGGATCCGCCCTGCCCGGCCGGGCCCCCGGACCCGGGGCGGGGACGTGGCGCAGCGTCAGCAGCGCCGCCACCGCGGCCACGGGCAGGTTCACCCAGAACACCGCACGCCAGCCGACCCCGGCGACCAGCAGCCCGCCGACCGCGGGTCCGGCGCCGAAGGCGACCGCCGAGACGAGCCCCCAGCGGCCGACCGCCTGAGCGCGCTGGGCCCGGTCGGGGTAGGCCGCCCGCAACAGGGCGAGCGACGCGGGCACCAGTAGCGCGGCCCCGGCGCCCTGAACCAGCCGGGCCGCGATCAGGGCCCCCGCCGATGGCGCGAGGGCGCACCCCGCCGAAGCGGCCGCGAAGATCCCGAGCCCGGCGAGGAACAGCGCCCGATGCCCGAAGCGGTCACCGAGTCCGCCGCCGACCAGCAGCAGCCCCGCGAAGAAGGCGCTGTACCCGTCGACGATCCACTGCAGGTCGGACGAGCCGGCGGCGAGCGAGGCCCGGACGGCGGGCACGGCCACGTTCACGACCGTGACGTCGAGCATCACCAGGAAGTATCCGAGGCTCAACGCGATGAGCGGCGACAGCGACAGGGACGGACGGTCCGGCATCGGATCGACGGAGGCGGCGGGGGAGAACGAGGGATCGGTGGACGTCATGCGACCCAGTCTCGAGCCGCGATACTTCGCCGACGGTCGAAGTGTCCCCGGCCTACGCTTGCCGCATGGCGAGGACGACGACCGGTCGACACCGGGACCAGGTGCACCATCAGCCCGACATCGCCCGAGCGGCGCAGCTGATCGCCGATCCCTCCCGCGCCCGGATGCTGAAGGCGCTCGGCGACGGCCGCGCACTGGCCGCCGGCCTGCTCGCCGCCGAGGCCGGGGTGAGCGCCGCGACCGCCTCCGCCCATCTGGGCAAGCTCGTCGAGGCGCGACTGGTCACCATGGAGAGCTCGGGCCGGTGCCGGTACTACCGACTGGCCCACCCCGACGTCAGCCTCGCCCTGGAGGCGCTGGCCGTCATCGCGCCGCCCCTCCCGGTCACCTCGCTGCGCGAGAGCAGCACCGCCGGGGCCCTGCGCCGCTCCCGCACGTGCTACGACCACCTCGCCGGCCGACTCGGCGTGAACCTGCTGGACTCCCTGCTCGCGGGTGGCCTGCTCACCGGACACGACGGCACCCACCGCCCCGAGGAGTCCGTGCGCGACGGCGCCTCCGGATACGGCCACGACGTCGACTACCGACTCACCGACACGGGCCGGGAATCGCTCGCCCGCTTCGGCGTCGACCTGGACCTGCTGCCGGCCCGCCGGCCCCTGATCCGCTACTGCGTGGACTGGAGCGAGCAGCGACACCACCTCGCGGGCGCCGTGGGCGCGGCGCTCACCGCACGGCTCTTCGCACGGGGCTGGCTGCGTCACGGCTCGCGCCCCCGGGTCGTCCATGTGACCGAGGCCGGATCAGACGGCCTGGCCGCCACCTTCGGCCTGCGGCAGGCCGACTGACCCGGGGTCACGTCCACCGTCGTAGTGAACGAGCAGGTGGTATAGGACAGATATGCGCCTCTTGTCCCTTTCAGATGGATACCTTTCGACCGGTCGGGCCGCCCGCACGAGCGGCGGCGTCGGGACGAGCGAGAGCGAGCAGGCGTGGACCTCAAGGGCAGGGACGGCGGACGGGCGACGACGGCACTGGGCGGCGCCGCGGCGGCGCGCAGGGTGGACGCGCTGTTCACGGCGATGGCATCGGACTTCCTGCTGCGCGAGCAGTTCATCACCGACCCCGCCCAGATCCTCGCGGAGTACGTCCGGGGCGAGCGCCTCGAACCCGGACGGGCGGAGGACACCAACCGGCTCGTCTACGCGGTGATGTCGAACCCGGGCCTCGTCCGCTGGATCCGGGACGTCGCCCGCCGGCCCCGGCACGATCGCGCGGACTCGGCCGATGTCCTCGCCGACTTCGGCCGCGCCGTGGTCGACAACGGCGCCTCGCACGTCGTGACCGCCCTCGTCGCCGGCGGAGCGGGAGTCCTCGACGGGCCCCTCGTGGACGTCATCGCCGACAGCGGCATCTTCGGCACGCGGGCCTCCACGGAGGTGAGCGGGACTCATATGTCGACGGGTGGGAGTGGTACGGATCCGTTGACGGAGTCGAGTGGCACGCATGTGTCGATGTCGGCGACTGAGATGAGTGGTACTCAGATGTCGACGGGTGGGAGTGGTACGGATCCGTTGACGGAGTCGAGCGGCACGCATGTGTCGATGTCGGCGACTGAGATGAGTGGTACTCAGATGTCGACGGGTGGGAGTGGTACGGATCCGTTGACGGAGTCGAGCGGCACGCATGTGTCGATGTCGGCGACCGAGGTGAGTGGCACTCAGATGTCCACCGGCGGCAGCGGTACGGATCCGCTCACCGAGTCCAGCGGCACGCACGTCTCCTCCGGCGGGGCCCCCGCCCTCGTGGCCCTGCGCGCCCTCATGCGGTACTCCGTCGAGCTGCGCGAGAACGGCCTCCTCGACCGTCCCGCCGGCACCCGGTGACCACCGCCGAAGCGGCCGAGCCCGCCGCCCTCTCCGAGGCCGACCTACGGGAACGGACCGTCCGGCTCGCCCGGCTCGGCCGCGCCGAGGAATGCGCCGAGCTGTGGCTGCGGCCCGGCACCGCCACCGAGGAGAACCTGCGCTGGCTCGACGCCACGGCCTGGCAGGCGATGGACGCCCGCGACTTCACCACGGCCGGGGAGCTGGGCCGACTGCACGCCCACGCCCGCTGGCGCAACGGCGCCACCCCCGACGGGCGCCCCGCCGTGCCCGCGGACGCCCTGCGCCCGCCGCCCGTCCCGTACCTCTCGGTCCCCAAGCTGCGCCACGACGTCGAGCAGCTCCGCTACCTCCGGGCGCGCGGACTGCTCGGCGCCGGGTACGACACGGTCGCCGCCACGTACGAGACGATCGCGGAACGGCTCGCCGCCGAGGGCCGTTTCGGGCAGGTGCCGATGACCCCGGCGGACGCCACGGCCGTCGGTCACGTCTACAACCGGCTCCTCCACCTCGGCACCGCGCCCCGCCTCGACCGGGCGCTGGGGGACGGCTGGGACCCGGGTGTCGTCGAGGAGACGTACCTCGCGGACCGCTGCGGCATCGTCGTGATCGACGACCTGCTCAGTCCGCGGGCCCTGGAATCCCTGCGCGCCTTCTGCCTGGAGTCGACGGTGTGGTCGGCCAACCGCTACGCCCACGGCCGGCTCGGCGCCTTCTTCCGCGACGGCTTCAACTGCCCCCTGCTGCTGCAGATCGCCGAGGAGCTCGCCGACGCGCTGCCCCGGGTCATCGGCGACCGCTATCCGCTGCGGCAGCTGTGGGCCTTCAAGAACGGCCCCGATCTGCCCCGCTCCGGCCACACCCACGCGGACTTCGCGGCCGTCAACGTCAACTTCTGGATCACCCCGACCGAGGCGAACCTCGACCCGGACAGCGGCGGCCTGGTCGTGCACCGCGCGGACGCCCCGCCGGACTGGGACTTCGACACGTACAACGGGCGGCCCGACGTCATCGGCTCGTACCTGGCGTCCCACGGGGTGGACGCGGTCCGCATCCCCTACCGGGCCAACCGGGCCATCCTCTTCAACTCGGACCTGTTCCACGGCACCGACGGGGTCCGCTTCCGGCCCGGCTACGAGAACCACCGCATCAACATCACCCTCCTCTACGGCGAGCGGGAGGACGACGTGGACCACCGCAACCCGCAGCGTGACCTCGCCGCCGGGTCCCGCGCGGGCGGCGGCACCGCGGCCTGGCGTTCCGCCGCCTTCGTCCGGACCCGGGCCCGATGCTGAGGGGGCCGGACAGTCCGTCGCAGTACGGACAGGACCTGTTCGTGGTCCACGCCCTGAACGGACTGCGCGGAGGGTTCTTCCTCGACGCGGGGGCCTCCGACGGCGTGGACGCCAGCAACACGCACCTCCTGGAGACCGCGTACGGCTGGTCGGGGATCTGCGTCGAGCCGAACCCGCTGCTCTACGCGGAGCTGGTGCGCAACCGCCGCTGCCATCGGGTCAACTGCTGTCTGTACGACCGGCCCGGCGAGGTCGACTTCGTCGAGGCCGGCACGGTCGGCGGCATCCTCGACGCCTACCACCCGGCCCTCCTCGCCTGCGCCCGCCACGTCCTCGGCACGTCCCCCGGCACGCCGCCGCCGACCGTCCGACGGCCGGCCAGGACCGTGCGGTCCGTGCTCCGTGCCTGCGGCGCTCCCCCCGTCCTCGACTACTGGAGCCTGGACACCGAGGGCTCCGAGCTCGCCATCCTGAAGAGCTTCCCCTTCGACGAGTACGCCGTCCGCGTCCTCACGGTGGAACACAACTGGCTGCCCGCCCGCGCCGAGGTACGGGGCTTCCTGGAGGCCCGCGGCTACCGCTGGGCCGCCGAACTCGGCTGCGACGACTGCTATGTGCACCCGTCCGTGAGCCCTCCGCCCGAGCGCGCCTGGCGCAGCGCCGCCTGGCACCGGTGAGGGGGCCCTCGGGCGGCCCGCGCCGTTTCACCGGTCCGGTGCCGTCTCCGGGCGGGCGTACGTCCGGCCCTTCCACGCCGCGCCCCGGCCCCGGTAGTGCAGGACCGCCGAGTCCACCGTCATCAGCAGGTACAGGAACGCGGTGAACGGCAGCAGCGGGGCGAGCCACAGCGGCTGCCCGTAGTAGCGGAGCATGGGCACGTACGTCCCCGCCATCACCGCCCACGCGACCCCGCCCGCCCAGGCCGTCACGGCGTCCCCGCCCCACACCCCCGCCACCAGGGCCACGGGCGGCACCAGATAGATCAGTGCGAGACCCGCCCCCGTCCCCGCGAGCAGCAGCGGGTTGTGCCGCAGTTGCGCGTACGCGCTCCGCGTGATCATCCGCCACAGCTCGCCGAGCCCCGGATACGGACGGACGCTGTCGACCCGCTCCGCGAGCCCCAGCCAGATCCGGCCCCCGGCCCGCCGCACCGCCCGCGCGAGCGACACGTCGTCGATCACGGCCTGCCGGATCACCTCCGGCACGTTCGCCGCCACCGCCGTCTCCGTCCGCAGCAGCACACAGCCGCCCGCGGCGGCCGTCGCCAGCGGCCGCGGCCGGTTGATCCAGCGGAACGGGTAGAGCTGGGCGAAGAAGTAGACGAACGCCGGCACCACCAGGCGCTCCCAGAAGCTCGCGACCCGGAGCCGGGCCATTTGCGACACCAGGTCCAGATCGTTGTCCGCGGCCGCCGCGACGAGCCGCCGCAGACTGTCCGGCTCGTGCGCGATGTCCGCGTCCGTCAGGAGGAGGTACTCCGGTCCCCGCGCGCGTGCCAGCGCCATCCCGTGCCGCAGCGCCCACAGCTTCCCCGTCCAGCCGGGCTCCGGCTCGCCCGGCGACACCACGGTCAGCGGCAGCCCGCCGTACCGGCCGGACAGTTCCACGGCGAGCTTCCCCGTGCCGTCCGTACTCCCGTCGTCGACGAGGAAGACCTCCGCGGTCCCCGGATAGTCCTGTACGAGGAGGGAGGGCAGGCTCATCGGCAGCACCCCGGCCTCGTCCCGCGCCGGCACGACGACGGCCACCCTCGGCCACGCGCCCCGCAGTGTCCCGTGCGCCGGTGGCAGCCGCTGATCGGTGCGCCAGAAGAAGCCCTGGCCGAGCAGCAGCCACAGCCAGGCGGCCAGGGAGACGACCGAGAACCATGCGAAGGTGCTCATTCGCGGCAGTCTGCCCCAGATCGCGGGGGGCGCAAGGCACATCGGCTAGGGTGACCGGGTGAAGATCGCGCTCATGGACTCCGGAATCGGCCTCCTGCCCGCGGCCGCCGCGGTGCGGCGGCTCCGGCCGGACGCGGATCTCCTCCTCTCCAACGACCCCGACGGCATGCCGTGGGGCCCGCGCACCCCCGAGGACCTCACGGGCCGCGCCCTCGACGTCGCCCTGGCCGCCGCCGAGCACCGGCCCCAGGCGCTCATCGTGGCCTGCAACACCGCCACCGTGCACGCCCTGCCCGCGCTCCGCGCCGCCCTCGAACCGGACATCCCCGTCATCGGCACCGTCCCCGCGATCAAGCCGGCCGCCGCGGCCGGCGGCAAGGTCGCCATCTGGGCCACCCCCGCCACCACCGGCAGCGCCTACCAGCGCGGACTCATCCGCGACTTCGCCGACGGCGCCGAGGTCACGGAGGTGCCCTGCCCGGGGCTCGCCGACGCCGTGGAGCACGCCGACCGGGACGCCGTGGACGCCGCCGTCGCCGCGGCCGCCGCGCTCACCCCCAACGACGTCCGCGCCGTCGTCCTCGGCTGCACCCACTACGAACTCGTCGAGGAGCGGATCCTCGCCGCCCTGGAGGCCCGCCGCCGGGACGGGCTGCCGCCGATCGTCTTCCACGGCTCCGCCGACGCCGTCGCCGCCCAGGCCCTGCGCCGGATCGGCGCCGAGCCCGCCCCCGACGCGGACCCCACCGGCACCCTCTCCGTCCTGCTCAGCGGACGGCCCGGACAGCTCCCCGCCGCGGCCCTCGGCTACGCGGAGGGCCGCACCCTCGCGGCCACCGCCGCCGCTCACTGACGTCCCTCACCGAGCGTCACCGGGCGACCCCGCTCCGGCGCGCTGCTCCGCCCGATCCTGGGTACTCTCCCCTTATGAGGGAGCACTCCCGGAACTCGAACCCGCGCGCCGACGAGCCGGCACCGGCCGTCTGGACCGGCCGCGCCACCAACCGCTTCCAGTGGGTCGCGGCCGTCGCCGGCGCCGCCTGCATGGCCCTGGGCATCACCCTCGCCGTCGAGTCCCCGTGGACCTCGGGCACCGCCGCCCTGCTCATGGCGGTGATCGGCTGCGTCGCGGCCGGACTGCTGGTCCTCTTCGGCACCCTCGCCTTCGTGCACGTCGCCGTGAAGGTCGACGACCGCGCCATGGAGGTCCGCTGCGGCCACATCGGCGTGCCGCGCCGCCGCATCCCGCTCGCCCAGGTCGTCGGCGCCGACTTCGCGCCCAGCGTCACCCCGCGCCAGTGGGGCGGCTGGGGCTACCGCTGGCGGCCCGAGAAGGGCACGGCCGTCGTCGTACGGCGCGGCGAGGGCCTGGTCCTGCGCCTCGGCGACGGCCTCACCTTCACGGTGACCGTCGACGACGCCGAATCCGCGGTCCGCGTCATCCGCGCCCGCCTCCACCACCCGGCGCCGCCGGTCCCGCCCGCCGCGACCGGTGTCTGACCGGTCGGACGAGACACCCCCGTACACCGCCCGGGGGAGGCTCCGCGGCCGGGCCGCACCGCCCTCCTCGCGGACAGGGACGACACGTAGACTCCCCAAGGTGAGCGCCACCATCACCCCCGTCGACGCCCCAGGACCCGACACCGCACCCACGCCGGGCTCCCGGCTCCGGCGGTTCGTGCGGCCCGGGGCGGCTCTGCTGTCCGGGTTCCTGCTCTACCTGAGCTTCCCGCCGCGCCCCCTGTGGTGGCTCGCGCTGCCCGCCTTCGCCCTGCTCGGCTGGACCCTGCGGGGCCGCCGGCTCCGCGCCGGGTTCGGCCTCGGCTACCTCGCCGGACTCGGTTTCCTGCTGCCGCTCCTCGTGTGGACCGGCGAGGAGGTCGGCGCCGGTCCGTGGCTCGCGCTCGCCGCCGTCGAGGCGCTCTTCGTGGCCGCGGCGGGCCTCGGCATCGCGGCCGTCTCCAAGCTCCCCTGGTGGCCCTTCTTCGCCGCCGGGGTGTGGATCCTCGCGGAGGGGGCACGCGCGCGCGTGCCCTTCGGCGGCTTCCCCTGGGGGAAGGTCGCCTTCGGGCAGGCCGACGGTCTCTTCCTGCCGCTCGCCGCCGTCGGCGGCACCCCGGTGCTCGGCTTCGCCGTCGCCCTCTGCGGCTTCGGCCTCTACGAGGCGTACCGGCGGTTCCGCGCCCACCGGGCCACCGGCACCGTCCCGCGCGGACCGCTCGCCGCCGCGGCGCTCTCCGTCCTCGTCCCGGTCACCGGCGCCCTCGCCGCGCTGCCCCTCGTCGACGACTCCGCCGAGGACGGCACCGCCACCGTCGCCGCCGTCCAGGGCAACGTGCCGCGCCTCGGCCTCGACTTCAACGCCCAGCGCCGGGCCGTCCTCGACAACCACGTGGCCCGCACCCGCGAGCTCGCGCAGGCCGTCAAGGAGGGCCGCGAGCCGCAGCCGGACTTCGTCCTGTGGCCGGAGAACTCCTCCGACATCGACCCGTACGCGAACGCCGACGCGGCCGACGTCATCGACGGCGCCGTGAAGGAGATCGGCGTGCCCACCGTGATCGGCGCCGTGATCACCCCCGAGACCGGCAAGCTCCGCAACACCCTCATCGAGTGGGACCCCGAGCGCGGCCCCGTCGCCACCTACGACAAGCGGCACGTCCAGCCCTTCGGCGAGTACATCCCGATGCGCCCCTTCGTACGGATCTTCAACAGCAACGTCGACCGGGTGAGCCGCGACTTCGGCGCCGGCACGAAGGTCGGCGTCTTCGACCTCGCCGGCACGAAGGTCGGCCTCGCGACCTGCTACGAGGCGGCCTTCGACTGGGCCGTGCGCGACACCGTCACGCACGGGGCCCAGCTGATCACCGTCCCCAGCAACAACGCCACCTTCGGCCGCAGCGAGATGACCTACCAGCAGCTCGCGATGAGCCGGGTGCGCGCCGTCGAGCACAGCCGGTCGGTCGTCGTGCCCGTCACCAGCGGCGTCAGCGCGATCATCCGCCCCGACGGCGAGATCGTCGCGCAGACGAAGATGTTCACCCCGGACGTCCTCGTCGAGAAGGTGCCGCTGCGCTCCTCGCAGACCCCCGCGACCCGCCTGGGCACCCTGCCCGAGGCCCTGCTCGCGGTGCTCGCGGCGGCCGGTCTCGGCTGGGCCGCCGCCCGCGCGGTACGCGCCCGGCGCACCCCGGCGGCCTGAGGCTCCGGGGCGGTCCGACGCGCCCGGCGCACCCCGGCGGCCCGAGGCTCCGGGGCGGTCCGACGCGTCCGGCGCACCCCGGCGGCCTGAGGCTCCGGGGCGGTCCGACGCGTCCGGCGCACCCCGGCGGCCCGAGGCTCCCGGGCGGGCCTACGCACCCCCGGCCCCGATCCGCGGATGATCTAGGGTCGGGGCATGGGTACTCCTGACTTCATCCGCGAACTGCGCAAGACGGCCGGCCACCAGCTGCTCTTCCTGCCGGGCGTCAGCGCCGTCGTCTTCGACGACCGGGGCCGGGTCCTGCTCGGCAAGCGCGCCGACAACGGCCTCTGGGCGCTCGTCGGCGGCATCGTCGACCCGGGGGAGCAGCCCGCCGACGCCGTCGTGCGCGAGGTGCACGAGGAGACCGCCGTGCACTGCGTGCCCGAGCGGATCCTGCTCGTGGAGACCCTGCGCAAGCCCGTCGTCTACCCCAACGGCGACATCTGCCAGTACCTGGACGTCGCGTTCCGCTGCCGGGCCGTCGGCGGCGCGGCGCGGGTCAACGACGACGAGTCGACCGAGGTCGGCTGGTTCGAGGTGGACCGGCTGCCGGAGATGAAGCGCTTCTCGTACCTGAGGATCGAGAAGGCTCTCGCCGATGAACCCACATGGTTCCGCACCACAGCAACCAACTGAACTGTGGGCCCGACACACATCGGTGGGGGAGGGGCCCGTTCATAGGCTGCGGAGCATGAGCGCCCCCATCACCGTCCCCGGCACCGAGCCCGGTGCGGACGTCGCCTCGCCTCTGCCCCGCGCCGCGGGCCTCGCCCTCGACCTCACGGGCCGCACCGCGCTCGTCACCGGCGCGGCCGGCGGCATCGGGCGCGCCTGCGCGCTGCGGCTCGCCGCCGCCGGGGCCCGGGTCAGAGCCGTCGACCGCGCCGCCGAGGGCCTCGACACCCTGGCCGAGGAGGCCGGCGCGCTCCCCGGCACCGTCGAACCCCACCTCCTCGACCTGACCGACCTGGACGCGGCGGAGGCCGTCGCCGCCGGCACCGACATCCTCGTCAACAACGCCGGGATCCAGCTGGTCCGCCCCATCGAGGAGTTCCCGCCGGACGTCTTCCACACCGTCCTCACCGTGATGCTGGAGGCACCCTTCCGGCTCATCCGGGGAGCCCTGCCCCATATGTACGGCCAGGGCTGGGGCCGGATCGTGAACCTCTCCTCCGTCCACGGACTGCGCGCCTCCGCCTTCAAGTCCGCCTACGTGGCCGCCAAACACGGTCTGGAGGGCCTCTCCAAGACCGCCGCCCTCGAAGGCGCCCCGCACGGGGTCACCTCCAACTGCGTCAACCCCGGCTACGTCCGCACCCCGCTCGTCGAACGGCAGATCGCCGACCAGGCCGCCGCACACGGCATCCCGCCCGAGCGCGTCCTCGCCGAGGTCCTCCTCAAGGACTCGGCGCTCAAGCGGCTCATCGAACCGGAGGAGGTCGCCGAGGCCGTCCTCTACCTCTGCACCCCGCAGGCCTCGTTCATCACCGGCAGCTCCCTCACCCTCGACGGAGGCTGGACCGCCCACTGAGGAAGATCCCTGTGCAGCTCGTCCACAGGGGTGGTGCGACCACACGTACGGCAGGTATCCCTGTGTCCATGTCCCACGAACACGTCTCCTACCTGGAACTCCTCGCCCGGGGAGCGGCGACGGAGGCCTACGACCGGCCCGTGCTGCTCGCCCGCGCGAGCGGCGCGGGCCCCGAGGCGCTGGCCGAACTCGAAGAGGCCAAGCAGCTCGCGCTGCGGGTCCGGGCCGAACTGGAGGGGCGGCGGCGCCGCGAGGCGGAGCTCTCCGCCCTCTTCGCCACCGCCCACGACCTCGCGGGACTCCGCGACCTCGACGCGGTGCTGCGCGCCATCGTGCAGCGCGCCCGCTCGCTCCTCGGCACCGAGGTCGCCTACCTCAGCCTCAACGACCCGACGGCCGGCGACACGTACATGCGCGTCACCGAGGGCTCCGTCTCCGCCCGCTTCCAGCAGGTCCGGCTCGGCATGGGCGAGGGGCTCGGCGGCCTCGTCGCCCAGACCGCCCGCCCGTACGTCACCGAGGACTACTTCGCGGACCCGCGCTTCCAGCACACCCGCACCATCGACGCGGCCGTACGGGACGAGGGCCTCGTCGCCATCCTCGGCGTACCGCTCAGCCTCGGCAGCCAGGTCATCGGCGTCCTGTTCGCCGCCGACCGCAGGGCCAGGGTCTTCGAGCGCGAGCAGGTCGCGCTCCTCGGCTCCTTCGCCGCGCACGCCGCCGTCGCCATCGACACCGCCAACCTGCTCGCCGAGACCCGCTCGGCCCTCGCCGAGCTGGAGCGGGCCAACGACATCATCCGCGAGCACAGCGCGGTCATCGAGCGGGCCTCCGAGGTCCACGACCGGCTCTCCGAGCTGGTCCTGCACGGCGGCGGCGTCCACGACGTCGCCCACGCCGTCTCCGAGGTCCTCGGCGGGACCGTCGAGTTCACCGAGGCGGGCGCCGGCTCCGCCCGCCGCGCCGGGGGCCACGCGGTCCGCGACGGCGACGACTGGGTGGCCGCCGTCTCCGCGGGAGGCGAGACGCTGGGCGCGCTCGTCCTCCACGGACAGCCCGAGCTCGACCCCGTCGACCAGCGCACCCTGGAACGCGCCGCCCTCGTGACCTCCCTGCTGCTGCTCGCCCGCCGCTCGGCGGGCGAGGCCGAACAGCGGGTACGGGGCGAGCTCCTCGACGACCTCCTCGACGCCCCGGACCGGGACCGGCGCCTGCTGCGCGAGCGCGCCGCCCGCCTGCGTACCGACAGCGAGGCCCCGCACGTCGTGCTCGCCGCCCGCGTCGACCGGGCCGCCGGCGACGCTTCCGACCCCGACACGGGCAGCCGCGAGAGCGCCGACCGCCGGCGTCTGTGGTCGGCCGCCTCGCACCTGGCCGCCACCCGGCACGGACTGGCCTCGGCCCGCGACGGCGGTACGGTCCTGCTGCTGCCGCTCGGGCCGGGGGAGAGCGCCGCCGACCTCGCCCGGCAGACCGCCAGGAGCCTCGGCGGCACCCTGCGCGAGCCGGTCACCGTCGGCGCCTCCGCTCCGGTACGGACGGTCCTCGACCGTCCGGACCAGGTGGCCGTCGCGTACGAGGAGGCCCGCCGCTGCCTGGACGCGCTCGTCCTGCTGCACCGCTCGGGCCAGGGCGCGGCCGCCGAGGACCTCGGCTTCCTCGGCCTCCTCCTCGCCGACGGCCGGGACATCGACGGCTTCGTCGGCCGGACGATCGGTCAGGTCGTCGACTACGACCTGCGCCGCGGCACCGACCTGGTCCGCACCCTGGACGCCTATTTCGCCAGCGGCATGAGCCCGGCCCGTACCAAGGACGAACTCCACGTCCACGTCAACACGGTGGCCCAACGCCTGGAGCGCGTCGGCCGGCTCCTGGGCCCCGACTGGCAGTCCCCGGCCCGAGCCCTGGAGATCCAGCTGGCCCTGCGCCTGCACGCGATGTCGTCGGCCGTCGCCCGCTGAACGGCGGGGACGCGTCGGCCGGTCCGCCGTCGTCGTGGCCCTCGTCGCCGAGCGGCCCCCACCGCCGGGTGGGCGGGGAGGGCCGCTCGGTGTCGGGGCTCCGGTCAGGCGTCGGCGCGGACCGGGGCAGCGGCCTGCGGGGCGTCCTCGGCGACCTCGGACAGGTCGCGGTCACGGGTCTCGCGGGCGCAGGCGATGGCGACGACGGTGAGCAGCGCGGCGGCGATCACGTACAGCGCGATCGGGGTCGAGCTGCCGTAGTCGTCGAGGAGCGCGACCGCGATCAGCGGTGCGGGGGCCCCGGCGGCGACGGAGGAGAACTGGGCGCCGATGGAGGCGCCGGAGTAACGCATCCGGGTCGCGAACATCTCCGAGAAGAAGGCCGCCTGAGGTGCGTACATCGCGCCGTGCAGGACCAGGCCGACCGTGACGGCGAGCAGCAGGGAGCCGAAGCTGCCGTGGTCGATCAGCAGGAAGAACGGGAACATCCAGGCGCCCACGCCGACCGCGCCGATCAGGTAGACCGGGCGGCGGCCGATCCGGTCGGAGAGCGCGCCCCAGGCGGGGATGACGGCGAAGTGGACGGCCGAGGCGATGAGGACGGCGTTGAGGGCGGTCTGCTTGGTCAGCCCGACCTGGGTGGTCGCGTACACGAGGATGAACGCGGTGATGACGTAGTACGAGATGTTCTCCGCCATGCGGGCGCCCATCGCGATCAGCACGTCCCGCCAGTGATGCCTGAGCACGGCGACCAGCGGCATCTTCTCGACCTGCCCGGCGAGCGCCTTGCGCTCCTCGGCGGCGGAGAGCGCCGCCTTGAAGACGGGCGACTCGTCGACGGAGAGCCGGATCCACAGGCCGACGATCACGAGGACGCCGGAGAGCAGGAAGGGAACGCGCCAGCCCCAGGAGGCGAAGGCGGCATCGGAGAGCAGCGCGGTCAGCGCGGACAGCACACCGGTCGCGAGCAACTGCCCGGCCGGAGCCCCGGTCTGCGGCCAGGAGGCCCAGAACCCGCGCCGCTTCGCGTCCCCGTGCTCGGACACCAGCAGGACGGCGCCGCCCCACTCACCGCCGAGCGCGAAGCCCTGGACCAGGCGCAGTGTCGTGAGCAGCACCGGAGCGGCGGAGCCGACGGTGGCGTGTGTCGGCAGCAGTCCGATCGCGAACGTCGCCCCACCCATCATGAGCAGGCTCAGAACCAGCAGCTTCTTCCGCCCGAGCCGGTCCCCGTAGTGCCCGAAGACGAGCGCGCCGAGCGGACGAGCGGCGAACCCGACGGCGTAGGTCAGGAACGACAGCAGCGTCCCGACCAGCGGGTCGGACTCGGGAAAGAACAGCTTGTTGAAGACCAGCGCGGCGGCGGACCCGTACAGGAAGAAGTCGTACCACTCGATGGTCGTGCCGATGAGACTGGCGGCGACGATCCGCTTGAGGTGCGACGAGGAGGGGGGAGCGGTCGCGGGGGAGGACATCGGCACCACTTCCTGGCGTGTGACGGGGACGTTTGCGTGTCGCCACACCGTAGAAACACGCAGGTCACGCGCGTATATGGCGGGACACCATAGTCCGGGGCGCCGGAGTGCGCTCGCCCACCATGGGAGCGGCGCGAGCATGGCGTCCTCACGAGAACGGACGCCTGTCTACATCGGGGTGGCGGCGTGCAGGATGAGGAAGAGCGTCACGGCCGCGTTGGCCGAGGACAGTGCCGAGACGGTGGTCCCCGCGGTCGCGGTCCAGGCGGCCAGCCCCGCCGCGGTGAACACCGGCGGCCAGATCCGGGGCGCGGGGGCCGGTCCGAGCAGGGCCGCCACCCGGCGTGGCACAGGGCCCGCCGCGGTGGCGAAGTGCGCCAGCGTGGCGACGGGCGAACCCCGTGAGATCAGCGCCGACTTCCCGACCGCCCGCGCCACGGTCCACCGGCTCCCCACCACCTGGGCCGCCTCCTCGTCCGCCCACCGCTCGGCGGAGTGGACGACGGCCGTGCGCAGGGGGCGCAGAAAGGGGTTGGCGCGGGCCGCGAGCTGGACGGCCAGCAGGAAACGGTGATGGCGACGGGCCAGATGGGCCCGCTCGTGTGCGAACAAGGCCCGTCGCTCACCCGCGTGCAGCCCGGCCAGCATGCCGGTCGTGACCACGATCCGGTCCCGCCTGCCGGGCAGCGCGTAGGCGTACGGGGAAGCGTCGGGCAGCACCGCCACGGGCGAACCCGGCAGCCCGGCGAGAGCCCGCTCGGCCCGCTGCCGCACCCGTCGATGCCGCCAGGCGGTCGCGGCGCAGGCGGCGACCACGGCGACCAGGGCCGGGATCGCGATCCGGCCGGCGACCTCGTCGTACGGCACGGCGGCGCGGACCTCGGGATCCGACCACTCGTCGGGCAGCGGGTTCCCGGGCAGCTGGGCGGTCCCCACCACCATCAGCAGGCCGAGGCACAAGGTGCTGCACACGGCGAGCACGGCCGCGACCGCGCTCAGCAGCCACGTCGCCGCCCGGGGGTGCAGGTGGTGCTCGGCCAGGCGTGCGACGGGCCAGGCCGTCAACGGCAGTACCAGCGGCAGGAAGACGAAGACCCCCATGGCCCCTAGTCTCCCTCCTCCGAGGGCTCCGAGGGCTCCGAGGGCTCCGTGGCGTCCAACAGCGTACGCAGCAGCCGCTCGTCGCCGGGCGACAGCGCGGTGACGAAACTGGTCAGGACGGCCTCACGATCGGCCTCGGAGTCCAGCACGCGCCGCATCCTCAGCGCGGCCAGCCCCGCCTCGTCGGCGACCGCGGTCCACTTGAACGAGCGGCCCTCACGCTCCCGCGTGACCGCTCCCTTGACGTGGAGCCGGGTCAGGATGGTCACCACGGTGGTGTAGGCCAGGCCGCCGCCGAGATGCTCCTGGACCCAGCCCGCGGCCACCGGCCCCGGCGCCGAACGCAGTGCGGCCAGCACCTGCGTCTCCAACTCGCCCTGCCCGCGCCTGCGTGGCGCCGGGCCGGCGTCGCTGTGGTCCGTCATCCCGTCGGCCTCCCACCGTCTCGGCGCCGCCCATCGCCGCGGGCGCGGTTCATCGTACTGACCACCGTCCGTTCGCCCGCCGTCCATCAGCTCACCGCGACGCCGGTCGCTCCGGCGCCGGCCGCCGAGGGGGTTCGGCCGTGCAGGGTGGGCACTCGCCTCGACCTCCCGTCAGTCCTCGGGGGTGATCGCGCCGGTCAGATGGTCGTGGGCGACGTGGCAGCTGCGGGCGGCCGAGGTCAACGGTCGTGCGGAGACGACCGTGTCGTGTCCGTGGGGGTGTCCTTCGTCTTTCGGCGGCTCTTGAGGACGCCCAGGGCCACCGGGATCAGCGAGAGCAGGACGATCGCGATGAGGATGAGCTCGACGTGGGCCTTGATGAAGCCGATCCGGCCGAGCCAGTAGCCCGCGAGCGTCACGCCGGCGCCCCAGCTCACGGCGCCGATCACGTTGTACGTGAGGAACGTGCGGTACCTCATGCGCCCGGCGCCCGCCACAATCGGCGCGAACGTGCGCACGATCGGCACGAAACGGGCCAGGACGATCGCCTTGGGCCCGTACTTCTCCAGGAACTCGTGCGCCCTGTCCAGGTTCTCCCGTCTGAAGAACCTGGAGTCCGGCCGCTTGAAGAGCCGGGGCCCGAGGAACGTGCCGATGGCGTAGCCCACCTGGTCGCCGAGTACGGCCGCCACCACCAGGAGGAGGATCACCAGCCACAGCGGCTGGTGGATGTACCGGCCGTCGGCCACGAGCAGGCCGGCGGTGAAGAGCAGCGAGTCGCCCGGGAGGAAGGCGAAGAGCCCCGACTCGGCGAAGACGATGACCAGGATCCCGATCAGACCGAAGGTGGAGATCCAGTAGTCGGGCGACCACCAGTCGGAGACCCCGGCCGCGAGGGTCGTCATGGGCACGGCGCGGGCGCTCAGCGCGTGCCGGACTGCTTCTCGCCCGTCTTCCAGTGCACGCGCCGCCCGGTACCGGCTCGCGGGGCCACCGGCTCCGGCTCGGCCTCGACGGCCACGCTCATCGGGCCGGAGCCGACCGTCGTGCTGCCCATGACCCGGTCGGTCTCGGTGTCCACGTAGACCGCGGACCGCGAGCCGAGCCCGGTCGCGACGTACATCTGCCGGCCCTCGTAGCCGAGGGCGAGGCCCTCCGCGCCACCGGGGACGCGGAAGCTGCGCGCGACGGTGCCGACCTCGGTGTCGATGACCGACACCTCCTCGCTCCCGAAGCCGGAGCTCACGTACACCTCCGATCCGTCGGGCGCCACCGCCAACGACTCCGCGCCCGCTTCGACCGGCACGGCGTCGAGGACGGTGGCCGCGCGGGTGTCGAGGACGGACACGTACTCGGTCCCGTTGCCCGTGCTGACGTACGCCAGGGTGCCGTCCGGGCTGACGGCCACGTCGTAGGCTGCGGTGCCGGTGCCCAGTCCCACGGTCGCCACGACCCGGTCACGCCGGGCGTCGATCACCGACACGCTGCCGGACAGCAGGTTGGCGACGTAGACGCGCGTCCCGTCGGGGGAGACCGCCAGGCCCTGCGGGAACGTGCCGACCCGCACCGTGCGCACGACCCGGTTCCGGGCGGTGTCGATGACGGACACGGTGCCGGAGTCGGCGTTGGTGACGTAGGCGCGCCGGCCGTCGCGGCTGACGGCGACCCCTTCGGGCCGGTTGCCGACCCGGATGGTGCCGACGACCCTCGCCCGGTTCGTGTCGAGGACGGTGACGGTGCGCGAGTCGTGGCCGCCGGTCACATAGGCGCGGTGCATCCGCCGGGAGACGCCCACATCGGCCGCGCCGGACGGCACGGACACCGTGTGGGTGACGGTCCGTGTGTCGGTGTCGAGGAACGACACCGTCCTGGCGGTGGAGTTGGCGACATAGGCACGGTCGGACGCGTCGTCCTGCTGCCGCGGCGCCGGCGCCGCGGCACTGGCGGGCGCGGCCGCCGTCGAGGCGGCGACGGCCGCCGCCGCCAGGATCGCGCGCAGCCGGCCGACGGACCGACGGCGGGTGGCGTCCTGCGAATCGCGTGCCGGCACGGGGAGCCTCCAAGGGAGCGGCGGATCGGGCAACCCCGGGCAAGGGGTGCGTGGGCATGGGCCCTGTCCCTTCTTCCCGTACCGGGAGGCGAGCGAGACCGAAGGACACGCCCTGTCGCCCGACCGGCCGACACCGCGAGCACCGGACGAGTGAATGCGACGGCCCGGTGACCGTGGTCCGGCCGCGTTGGCCCGCCCCGGCTGCCGCCCGCGCCTACGTTCCCGACGGTGCCTCCGTCCCCACCGTCTCCTGGCCGACGCCTCCGACCGGCCGCGGCGGAGGCTGAAAGGACCCGTGAATGCCTGTGTTCGCATCCGTCGGACGCCGACGCCGAGGCCTCCACCTCGCCGGCGCCGCCGTGGCGCTCGGTGCCCTGTCGGCGGCCGTCGGCACCACCCCCGCCCACGCCGACCTGCCCGGCGCCTCCCCGGTCCTCACCCGGGCCCCCTACCTGACGGACCTCACGCCCGGCTCCGTCCGGGTGACCTGGGCGACCAGCACCCGCAGCCGGCAGACCGTGAAGTACGGGCCGCTCGGCAACTGCACGGCCAACTCGGTCACGTCCGCCACCCTCGGCACCACCATGACCGTCAACGGGGTCACCGAGTACAGCAACTCGGTGACCGTGCCGAACCTCAGCCCCGACACCCCGTACTGCTACCGGGTCTTCACCGGCGACGCCACCCCGATCGACCTGCTCGGCACGAACTCCTCGCCGTCGTTCACCACGATGGTGCCCGACGGCTCGGCGGCCCCCTTCACGTTCGCGGTGCTCGGCGACTGGGGCGACACCACCAGCAACGGCGTCAACAGCGGGGCGCTCAACCAGGACCAGGCCAACGTTATGTCCCGGCTGGCCGCCAGCGGCGCCCGCTTCGCGCTGTCCACCGGCGACGTCGCCTACCCCAGCGGCAGCCCGACCAACTACGGCGACCTCCAGCAGACCGGCGTCAACATCAGCGCCGTCTTCGCGCCCGAGTACTACGCCGTGCCCGGCCAGAGCCTGCCGATGTTCTCCACCAACGGCAACCACGGCCGCACCGCCACGCTCCTGTCGACCTGGCCGCAGCCCGCCGTCGCGGCGGCCTCGAACGGCGTCTACGCGCAGGTGAACTACCCGTCGTTCTTCGGCAGCACCCCGGCGACCTACCCGACGACGTACTACGCCTTCAGCAGCGGCGGAGTCCGCTTCTACGTTCTCGACGCGTCCTGGAGCGACAGCAACGTCGGCAACGCCGACGGGAACAACTGCGAGGGCACCACGCACTGCGACGTCTACCAGGTGGACGCCGCCGCCCACTGGTCGCCCACCTCGGCCGAGTACCAGTGGCTCCAGCAGGACCTGGCCGCGCACCCGGGCGGCGTCAAGGTGGCGGCGTTCCACTTCCCGCTGCGCTCCGACGACCCGACCGAGCCGGACGACGAGTACCTGAAGAACAACCCGGGCAGCACCGACACCCTGGAGCAGCTGCTCCACGACAACGGCGTGAACCTGGTCTTCAACGGCCACTCGCACATCTACCAGCGCAACGTCGCCCCGCCCGGCGGCGTCCCGAGCTACGTGACCGGCGGCGCCGGGGCCAAGCTCAGCTCGGTCGGCGGCCACGGCTGCGACCCGACCGACGCGTACGCCCTCGGCTGGTCCTACAGCTCCAACGTGGGCAAGCGCTGCCCCTCCTCGGTGCCGATTCCCGCGGCCGACGCCAATGTGCACCACTTCCTGCTGGTGTCGGTCCTCGGCTCGACGCTGACGGTGACCCCGACGGACTCCCTCGGCAACTCGTTCGACGCGCTGTCCTACGACTTCTCCGCCGACGGTACGGCGCCCTCCGCGCCCTCCTCCCTGACGGTCACCCGCACCGCCTCCACCACCATGAAGCTGACGTGGGGCGCGGCCACCGACAACACGCAGCTCGCGACGTACGACGTGTACCGCGACGGCACGTACATGGCCACGGTCCCCGCGACGCTGCTCACCTTCAGCGACAAGACGGCCGTGTGCCCGGCCACGTACACCTACGAGGTCAGGGCTCGTGATCTGGCCGGGAACACCGCCGCGACGTCGACACCGGTGACCTGCTGACCTTCCGCCCCGGGTCCGTCCGCCGCCCGGCGGCAGGGGCGGGCCCGGACCGGGCGGCGCGCAGCCGGCGCACCGCGAGCGGGGTGACGAGCAGCAGGGGCACGGCCACGCCGACGAGTGCCCAGTAGCCACGGGTGGGGTCCGGCCGGGCGACCGGCCGGACGGGGTTGTTCCCGCTCTCGTACGAGACGGTCGCGGGGATTCCACGGAGGTCGCGCAGCACCTGCAGGAAGCGGTCGCCGTGGGCGCGGGAGGGCTCGACATGGGTGTTCTCGGAGAACTCGTTCCAGCTGATCAGCCCGATGGCGTCCGGTGAGGAACGCAGCGCGGCGGCGTACTCGGCGGCCAGCGTGGCACCGTCGCGGCGGGGGACGGGCTTGGTGCCGCCGACGAGCTGCGCGTCGAAGCCGGGCGCGCAGGGGGCGAGCCAGATCTTGCCGTCGGCGTGCACGGCCCGTGCCATGTCCTGGAGCTTCTCGGCGTATCCGGGGGTGGTCTCGGGGTCGGCGGACGACCAGTAGTAGGCGTCGCCGTCGGTGACGTCGGCGATCCGCCGGTAGCCCTCGACGTTCTTCTCGCTGGCCAGTACCCGCAGTTCGCCGCGGACGCCGGAGGTGACGCGGGCGACGTCGGCGTGGGAGTAGCGCCAGGTGCCGCTCCAGACGGTCAGCGGGCGGCCGTCGACGCTCAGCATGGCGGGGCTGTCGGCGAAGTGGTCGCGGAAGTAACGGAAGTCGGCGGCGACCCGGTCGACCGGCAGCGGGCGGCGGTGGAAGTCCAGGCTCTGGTAGATCATGGCGAGCTTGAAGTTCCTGGCCTCGGCGGCGTCGACGAGCTTGCGCAGCCGCCGGTCGTTCACGGTGCCGTGCTTCCAGCCGACGATGAACCCGTCGATCCCCGCGGACCTGGCCTCGGCGATCTGGCGGTCGATCACCTGGGTGTCGTCGCTCGAGTACGGGCCCGCCAGCGGCAGGTCCGTCTTCGCCCGCTGCCAGGAGCCGGGGCTGAACCACTGGTAGTAGTAGGCGAGCAGTGGCGGCCGGGAGGTCTCGCCGGTCAGGGGCGGTGCGGTGGGCCGGGGGGCCTGCGATGCGGCACTGAGGCCCGGCCAGCACAGGAGGAGTGCGGCGAGGAGGGCCCAGAGCCGCCTCATCATCGGGCCGCCGCCCCGTGACGCGAGGTGGGGGGCGCCTTCTCCGCTCCCTCCGGCTGCTCGGGCTCCTCCGCCGGTGCGGGCTCGGGCGGCTCGGCGGCGCTCCTTCCCGTACCGGTGCCGGGGGCCGGGCCCGCGGCGGTGCGGCGGGTCCGGCGGATCAGCCGGATCGCGACCGGTATCCCGACGAGCAGCAGGCCGGCGCCGGCGAGAACGAGGACATCGGTCCGGGTGACCACGGTCACGTCGGCCGTGACCGCCTGGGACAGCTGGATCTCGCGGGGGTTCGAGCTGCCGCCGGGGGCCTTGACCTCGACGGTGTACCGGCCGCGCGGCAGATGGGCCAGGACGGCGGTGTGGTCCGGTCCGAGCGGGACGGTCGTGACGTGCCCGGCGGGGTCGGTGACCGTGGCCTTCTCGCCCGTGGCGGAGCCGAACAGGGCGTCGTGGGCGGTGACGGTCAGGTCGTGGAAGGCGCCGGTGAACGTGACGTGCCGGTCCGGTCCCGGCCGGAAGCCCTGCCGTCCGGCGCCGGCGAGCTCGACGCCGTCGTAGACGAGGCTCCGCAGGGTGTAGTCGACCGGGACGGCCGTCAGGCCGCTGTTCCGGAAGACGGGCACGAGGCCGTCCAGCCAGGTCGTCCCGGACACGGACAGGTCGGTGACGCGGGCGTCGGAGCCCCTGACCTTCACCGCCGAGACCAGGGACGGGTCCAGGGGCGCGCCGTGCTGGTCGGTGAAGGCGACGGTCACCGGGTACTGCGCGGTGAACCCGGCCGTGATGGTGTAGTCGGCGCGCAGCGGGAGCCCGTCGACGCGGCTCCGGAACGTCTGCTCGGGGTCGCGCTGTCCGGCCCAGCGGGTGAAGTGGTAGCGGGCGTCCGGGGTGTTGACGGAGGTGTCGAGCAGTTGCAGCGACTGGCGGTCCGCGGTGCGGGTGCCCGTGTACGAGGCGGTGCCGTCCGGTCCGGTGACCAGGGTCTGGCCGCCGAAGGCCAGCCGGACGCCGGCCACCGCCGGAACCGTGCGGAAGGTGACGGTGACGGTCGGGGCGGCACGGTGCGGGCCGCTGGTGCCGGCGGAGGGCAGGGCGGCGGCGGCCGGCCCGGCGAAGGCGAGGAGCAGAGCCGTCAGCAGGGCGAGGAGGGCGACCGCGTGGCGGCGTGCGGTACGGCGGTTCACGGCCGGCTCCCTTCCGGCGCGCGGGACTGCGCCGTCGGGCCGGACGGCACGGACCGGGCGGAAGCGTCGGACCGCGTCGTTGCGTCGGACCGCGTCGTTGCGTCGGACCGCGCCGATGCGTCGGACCGCGCCGATGCGTCGGACCGCGCCGAGTGTGCGGACCCCGGCGACGGCCCGGATCCCGCCGGCCGCTCGGACTGCGCCGTCGGGCCGGACGGCGTCGCCGACGGGCCCGGAGGAGCCGTCGGGCCGGCCGGAGCCGCGGTCGCCGCCGAGCGCCTGCGGGCACCCAGCCGGGCGGTGCCGGCGACGAGCAGTGCGGCCGCGCCGAGGACGCCGCCGTAGACCGCGTACACGATGGTGGCGTTCACCGGCCGCACGACGAGTCGCGCGGAGGGGACGGCCAGCACCTCGGGGGGCCGTGGCGCGGCGGAGAAGTCGAAGGCGGCGGCGAGGCTGGCGGCGGTGGTGTCCCGCCCGCCGAGCGGTGCCAGGTTCCAGTTGTCCTCGATGAAGCGCAGCGCGGACGAGGAGTCGAGGACCCGGTGGTCGATGTGCCCGGCCGGAGCGTAGGCGCTGATCAGGACGGCGGGGACGCGCAGGCCGCGCGGGCCGTCGGCGGCGGCCGGCGGGGCCACGTGGTCGTACCAGCCGCCGGAGCCGTCGTGGCTCCACAGCAGCGCCGAGCTGTCCCAGTACGGGCTGAGGGCGAGCTGGGTGGCCAGCGAGCGGATGAGCTTCTGGCCGGGCGGGATGGCCCGCGCGGAGCGCTCGGAGGAGCCGGAGCTGGCGATGTAGGCGACCGACGGCAGGGTGCCGTTGTCGAGGTCGCGGTAGTACTGGTCCAGGTCCACGATGTGGGAGGCGAGGGCGGGGTCGTCGACGAAGCGGGCGTAGCCGAGCAGCGGGGCGCGGACCGGCTGGGTGGCGCCGGGAGCGTGGAGGTTCTCGGCGGGCCGGTAGTCCTCGACGTAGAACTTCCAGCTGACCCCCGCCTGCTGGAGCCGGTCGAAGATGGTGGTGCGGCCGGCCGCCGTCGGAGCGGCTCCGGAGACCCAGTAGGACCGTTCGGTGGCGGTGCCGTAGGGGACGGAGGCGAAGAACTTGTCGAAGAGCACGTAGCGGTCGGCGGCGGCCCAGTCGAACGGCACGTCCCGGGCGTCGTAGTGGCCCATGACGGTCGTGCCGTCCCTGCCCTGGCGGGTGTACGCGGACACGAAGCCGTCCATGTGCCCGCCGTTGATCTGCTGGGCGACGATGCTGCGGCTCGGGGCGAGCGGGGCGGGGGCCTTGGCGTGCAGGGCGTAGGGCCGCACGCAGTCGGAGGCGGGGCCGTCGACGGTGCGCGGCTGGCAGGCGTCGGCGGGGATGCCGTCGGCTCCGGGGTAGGTGCCGAAGTAGTTGTCGAAGGTCCGGGGGCCCTGCATCGCGTAGATGAAGTGCTGGACGGGGGTGGTCGCGCGATGTGCGGCGGTGGTGCCGGTGCCCGGGTCGGGGCCGGGGTCGCCGCCGGTCGCGGTCGCGGCCGCGGCGGGGCCGAGCAGCAGCGCCCCGCCGGCCAGCGCTGTCAGCAGACGGACGGTCAGCGGCTTCATGACACACGCACCTGGTAGATGACGATGACCGGAGTGGGCGTCGGGTCGGTGGAGGACGCGGGAACCCGTACGGCGGAGGTGTAGACGGCCTTGCCGTGGTACTTCTCGACCAGCTGCCGGATCTTCTCGCCGTAGAACGGGGCGCGCCGTGCGGTGTAGGAGTCCCAGACGACGTACTGGAACTCGCCGTCGCGCAGCGCACGGTCGGGGTTGGGCACCGGCGTGTACGAAGGGTTGCGGTAGAGCCGGTTGACGCTCACCGACAGTGCCGAGACGGGTTTGCCGCCGTAGAACTGGAGCACGTTCGCGACCGAGGGGCCGCCGGCGAGGAGCCGTGCCCCGCCGGGTACGTGGTCGCGCACCCACTGGCCCGCCTCGCGGCCGCCCGCGAGGCCGCCGGAACCGGCCAGGAACGAGCCCGTCGGGGTGGCGGTGATGCGGGCCGCCGAAGGGAGGGCGAGGGAGAGCGCGACGCCGAGCGCGACGAGGACGGCAGCGGCGGCGGACAGCCGGCGGGGCGACACCCGCAGCCGGCCGGCCCGCGGCCGGAGCCCGGCGAGGGCGCCGATGGTGCGGCCGGCGAGGACGGCGAGCGGCGGCGCGATCGGCAGCAGGTACGGGAAGCCCTTGACGGGCCACAGGGTGAAGAACAGCACGGGCGCGGCGATCCAGCACAGCAGCAGACCCTCGCGCCAGCCGTTGCGGTGACGCAGCCAGACCAGTCCGGCCACGGCGGCCGCGAGGACGGCCCAGCCGAGGACCTGCGGCAGCGTCGTGGCGTAGAAGCCCATCGGGTGGTTGGCGCGCCGGAACAGCTGCCACTGCAGGTAGTGCTGGCCGGTGGCGCTGCGGCCCGACAGCCACATCGCGAGCGGGAAGGCGACGACGACGAGAGCGAGGAGGCCGGTGGCGAGGACGGCGTGCTGCCACCGTATGCGCACCGAGCGGGCGAGGACGAAGAAGACGTACAGGCCGCAGACGAGCACGACCGCGGTCTCCTTGGAGAGCGCGGCGGCCCCGAGCGCCCCCGCGGCGCCGAGCAGCCAGGGCAGCTCGTCACGGTCCGCCTGGACGTACCGTACGACGCAGTAGAGCGCCACCGTCGCGCACAGCGTCATCAGCCCGTCGAGCAGCACCTGACGGGTCACCACCACGTGGTACGGCATGACGGCGAGCAGCAGCGCGGCGGCGAGCCCCGCGCCACGGCCGTACAGCCTCTTGGCCAGCAGATAGGTGACGGCGACGGTCACGACGCCGACGCAGGCGGCGACCGCGCGGGCCGTGAACTCGTCCGTGCCGCCGCGCAGGAAGAGCGACAGGAAGCCCGTGAACAGGACGGGGTGGGCGCGGAAGACGGGGAACACCGGCTGCATGGCCGGGTCGCCGGCCAGGGAGGCGGCGGTGCCCGTGTAGACGGCCTCGTCACTGTTGAGGCCGATCTGGGTCAGCTGCCAGAACCGCAGGAAGGCGGCGAGGGCGAGGATGGCGGTGAGCGGCAGGGCGCAGCGCACCATCCAGTCGGCGGTGGGACGCCGGCGCGGGCGGACGGTGTCGCGGGCCCGGCGCGGCCCGGCGTCGGCCGTCTCCGGGGGGCCGCCGCCGGCCGTCCGCGCGGGGGTGCCGGCGTCGGGGGCGGCCGTCGCGTCCGGGGCGGAGTACGTGGGACGGCTCATGGTGTCCTCCCACCGGGGCCGTTCGTGCGGGGGGCACCGGAGTCGGTCGGAACGGCCCTGTAGAGGGGCAGGGCACCGGAGCGCACGGGCTGCGGCGCCGCTCCCTCGGGTGTCTCCGGCTCCCAGTGCGGCCACGCGTGCCCCTCGGCCTTGTGGACCCGGTGGCCGTTGACCGACGGCCGGTCCGCGGCGAGCAGCAGGGGTATCTCGTCGGCCCAGCCGAAGTGGTCGGAGGCCAGGACGCGGGTGCGTACACCGGAGAGGAAGCCGGACAGGACGTCCCGCTCGCGGCTGCGCAGCCGGGCGTGGTCGAGCCCGTCGACGGTGACGGCGGGGGCGAAGTACCGGAACGGCGGGAAGCCGTACGCGTCCTCGGTGTTGACGAGCAGCCGGCTCACGGTCTCGTCGTGGCCGAGCTCGCTCAGCCGGGGCTCACCGCGCTCGATGACGAACAGTTCGGTCACCTTGATCGCGCTGCTCAGCCGGCAGTCCACCAGCCGGTCGACGGCGTACTTCGGCGGTGGCACGAGGATCTGGGTGACGGCGTTGATGCCCATGATGGGCAGGTTGTGGCGGGCCAGGGTGAAGGCGAAGGAGCGGCCTTCCTTGGAGTGCAGGCGGCTCTGCCGCTGCAGCCGGCGCCATTCGCGGGGGGTCAGGTCGTCGGAGCGTACGGCGTGCAGGGTGTGCGCGCTGATGGTGAGCGGCTTGGGGAAGCACAGGGCGTTGCCGGTGGCGTCGACGACGGTCATGTCGTCCGACAAGAACCGCCCGTCGTGTTCGCTCAGCAGCCGCAGGACCGTGGACGTCTTGCCGGTGTCGGTGAGCGCGGAGAGCATCACGCCGGTGCCGCCCAGCTCGACGCACGCCGAGTGCAGGAGCATCCGGCCGCGCGCCACGAGCACGAAGCGCAGCAGCGCCTCCAGGACGTTCGTGTAGACGACGTGCGGGGAGCGGGCGAGCAGCGGGCTGACGAGGACGTCGATGGGGTCGCCGATGTCGACGCGGAAGTTGGCGCCGAGCCGGCCGAGCTGCTCCTCGTACTGCACGGTGGTGGGCTGCGGTGCGCCGCGGCCGGGGATCTCGGTCATGACCGCGCGGTGGCGCGGGAACCGGCGGCCCACGTCGCCGACGCGGACGGTGATGTCGCAGGAGTGGGGCGGCACCCACTGGGCGCGGAAGAACTCCAGCTCGGGCAGGCGTATCTGGGAGCCGATGGTGACGGTGCCGGCGATGTCGTAGCGGTACGTCAGGTACCTGGGGCGCTTGGGGTGGGCCGGAGAAGCCTCGGGGGCGGCGGTTGCCGTGGTGGTGGCCTCGGGGGCGGCCGGCGCCGCGATGGCGGCCGCGGGGGCCTCCGGCGGCGTGGTGGCGGTGGCGGGTTCCGGGGAGCCGGGGACGCCGGCGCCCGGGGCGACGAGCACGCGCACGGGGTCGCGGCGGCTCTTCTCGGCGCGGCGGCCGCGGTAGATGAGCAGGTCGCTGAAGAGGAACCGGGCCACGAAGAGCACCACGAGGCTGATGACGTTGGCGGTGAGCAGTCCGACCCCGGCGACGACGAGCACCTGGAGGAGCGGCAGGCGGCCGAGCAGCAGCAGGTTGTTCAGGGTGAGGAAGGCGAGGCCGCGGGCGAGGGCCGCCCGTCTGCCGCCGCCCCGGTCGCCGCGGTAGACCAGCGTCTCCAGGAGGGCCCAGTTCCACAGGGACGACACCTGGGTGGCGAGGGTGGCGCCGAGAAGCTCATGGAGTCCGGCGACGGTGTGGAAGAACCAGAGGGCGGCGGTGTTGACGGCGATGCCGCTGAGGCCGACGAGTCCGAAGGCCAGGAACCGCCCGGTGGTGCCGAGGCCGGGGCGGTCGGATGCGGAGTCGCGGCCGGTGTCGCCGCGGCGCCCCGCGCGGAGCTCGGGCCGGCGGAGCCGGGCCAGGTGC
This sequence comes from Streptomyces sp. NPDC015661, assembly GCF_043077765.1. Lineage (NCBI taxonomy): Bacteria > Bacillati > Actinomycetota > Actinomycetes > Kitasatosporales > Streptomycetaceae > Streptomyces > Streptomyces sp. NPDC015661. Next base: position 338,428 of record NZ_JBIBST010000011.1, read on the forward strand.
CGCAGGAACCGCAGTCCTTCGCGCAGCGAGGCCTTGGAGGTGCCGGCCGCGCGGGGCGCGAAGCGGTAGGAGACCTCGGCCACGCGGGCGCCCGGGTTCCTGACCAGTACTTCGAGGAGCACCTTGAAGCCGAGGGGGCTGAGCCGGTCCGGGTCGATCGCGGCGGTACGGAAGGCGAAGAGCCCGCTCATGGGGTCGCTGACGCCCGCGAGACGGCGGGGGAAGACCGTCTTGGCGAGCAGGGTGCTGCCGCGGGAGACGAGTCTGCGGGCGGGGCCGTCGAGCCCGTCACCGGTCGATCCCGATCCGGCGTAGCGGGTGCCGACCACGATGTCGACGCCGTGTCCCAGCGCGGTGCGGGCGAGTGCGGCGGCGGCCTCCGGTGGGTGCTGGAGGTCGGCGTCCATGACGAGGGCCCACTCGCCCCGGGCGTGACGTGCGCCGGCGAGGACCGCCCCCGCCAGGCCGCCCTCACGCGCGCCCGCGGCCCGGTGGAGCATACGGACCGGCAGCCGGCAGGCCGGGGCGTGCCGCGCGGCCGTCTCCGGGGTGTCGTCGTCGCTGTCGTCGACGAAAAGGATCTCGACGGGCAGCCCGTCGAAGGCCGGTTCCAGGGCGCTCAGCAGCAGGGGGACGGATTCGCGCTCGTTGCGCGTCGGGATGACGAGGGTCAGCCGGGGCCGGGAGCGCGGCTGTGGGTCGTTCAGCTCGGAGCACTCGGTGCGGGGGATGCGGTTGCCGTCCATGTCAGCGGCCTCCAGCGGAGGACGGTGCAGACGCTGTCGCTGTACGTCTACGTTTTAAACATACATATTGCGCCGCCTGGTCATGCCTGTCAATAAATGTCCACTTATGATGTAAATATATGCCTTCAGGACGTTCGGATATAGTCGGTACCAGTCGCAGCGCGACATCGAGCCGGAGGCACCCCATGGCCAGCAGCCCCCAGCCGGACCGCCGGAAGGTGGACATCGGCCACAGCACGGAGCGCCGTCGCGGCCGGCGCCGGCTGAGCCGTGAGCGCGTGCTCGCCGCCGCCCTCGACGTCGTGGACCGCGAGGGCCTCTCCGCGCTGAGCATGCGGCGGGTCGCCGCCGAACTCGACGTCGAGGCGATGGCGCTCTACCGCTACGCCCCCAGCAAGGACGCGCTCCTCGACGGTCTCGTCGAACAGCTCTACATGGAGCTGCACGCGGACCTCGCCCGCGAGGAGCCCGCCCCCCTCGGGCAGCCGCCCGACCTGCCCGAATGGCGCGCCGAGCTGCGCCGCGGCGCCTGTGCCCTGTACCGGATCTCCCTCGCCCACCCGCACGTCGTGCCGCTCCTCGCCACCCGGCTGCTCGCCGTCCCGCTGGCCCGCCGCCCCCTCGCCGTCCTCCAGGCCCACGAGCGGATCCTGGCCCTCCTCGACCGTGCCGGGCTCGACGAACAGGGCGTCGTCATCGCCTACCGGGCGGTCACGGCCTGGGTGCTCGGCTACATCTTCAGCGACCTGCGGGCCATGGTGGACAACCCCGACGAGCCCGATCCGGCGTTCCGTCTCGGCCTGCACCTGATGCCGGCCCGCGAGCTTCCCCGGCTGCGCGAGACCGCGCCCTTCCTGGCGGAGAAGGGCGGCTACCAGGAGCTGACGTACGGCCTCGACGCGCTGCTCGACCGCATCCTGGCCTCGGCCGCCCCGCGCGGGGACGGGCCGGCGGACACGGCGGCGGACCAGGCGACGGACCCGGCATAACGTGATCCCATACCCCCTCCCCGTATGATGGCCGGGTGAGATCCGAGGTCAAGAGGCGCCCACGGGCGGCGACGTGGTGGAGCCGTTTCGTGCTCGCCGCCGTGCTGCTCGTCGGCATCGTGCTGATGCACGTCCTCGGCCACCCCGGCGAGCAGGCGGAGGCCACGCACGTATCGGCCGGGCACGTCGCCGCCACGACGGAGCACGTATCGACGGGGCGCCAAGCCGCCGGGACGGAGCGCGCACCGGCCGGGCACGTCGCCGCCATGACGGAGTACGTACCGGCCGGGCACGTCGCCGCTTTGACGGAGTACGTACCGGCCGGGCACGTCGCCGCTTTGACGGAGTACGTACCGGCCGGGCACGTCGCCGCTATGACGGAGCACGCATCGGCCGGGCGCGCGGCCGCCCTGACCGAGCAAGCGACGGAGCACGCGGCGGCCGGTGCCGGTCGTGCGAAGCCGTCCGCGCCCGCGCACGGGGCCGGTGCCGCCGCCGTGTGCCTGGCCGTGCTCGGAGCCGGGATCGGCATCCTCCTGTCCGTCCGCGGCGCGCTCCTGCGCAGCCGCCGCGAAGCCGGCACACCGCCCGCCGCGCGGATCGCCCACGCGCTGTGGGCGATCCCGCCGCCCGCGCCCCCCGGATCCCTCCTGACCCGCCTCTCCTTGTTGCGCATATAGGCGGACCGGCCGCTCCACGCACCGAGCGGAACGCCCCCCTGCTCACGCAACGATCACGTCAAGAGGTTCCACAGCCATGTCCCGACCCACCCGTCGTACCGTCCTCGGTGCCGGCCTCGCCGCCGCCGGCACCGGTCTGCTCACCGCCTGTTCCGGTGCCATGAACGGCATGGACCGCTCCTCCGGCGGAGGCGGCACGTCGCCGGGCTCCGACTACCTCGCTCCGGACAGCAAGGAGGTCGGCGCGGCCGAAGCCCTCCGCAACCCCGGCCCGGAGCGCGCGTTCAAGCTCACGGCCGTCGAGACCCCGCTCGACCTCGGCGGCGGACGGACCGTCCGCTCCTGGGCGTACGGGGACGACCTCCCCGGCAAGGAGGTCAGGGTGACCGCCGGCGACACCCTCGCCCTCACCCTCGCCAACCACCTTCCCGTGGCCACCAGCGTCCACTGGCACGGACTCGCCCTGCGCAACGACATGGACGGGGTTCCCGGCCTCACCCAGCGTGACATCGGGCCCGGCGGTTCCTTCACCTACCGTTTCGCGGTCCCGCACCCCGGCACCTACTGGTTCCACCCCCACTCCGGCGTCCAGCAGGACCGCGGCCTGTACGCCCCGCTGATCGTCGAGGACCCCAAGGAGCCCCTGGCGTACGACAAGGAGTGGGTGATCGTCCTCGACGACTGGGTCGACGGCGTCGACGGCTCGACCCCGGACGCCGTGCTCGCCGAGCTGAGCAGGGGCATGGGCGGCATGGACCACGGCGGCTCCGGTTCGGGCTCCGGCTCCGGCGGCATGGAGGGCCACGACATGTCGAACATGTCGATGACCACCAGGAAGTCCCCGTCCCCGAAGCCGTCCGGCCCCTCCCGCATGCTGATGGGGGCCACGAGCGACCTGCTCGGCGGTGACGCCGGGGACGTCGGCTATCCGCACTACCTCGTGAACGGCCGTACGGCGGACCAGCCGCAGACCTTCACCGCCAAGCCCGGCGACCGGATCAGGCTCCGCGTCATCAACGCCGGCGGCGACACCGCCTTCCGGGTCGCCCTCGGCGGCCACCGCCTCACCCTCACGCACGCCGACGGCCTGCCCGTCGTGCACACGGAGGCCGACGCGCTCCTGCTCGGCATGGGCGAGCGCCTCGACGCCCTCGTGACCGTCGGGAACGGGGTCTTCCCGCTCACGGCGCTCGCCGAGGGCAAGAACCGCACCGCCCTCGCCGTCCTCCGCAGCGGCGGCGGAGCGGCGCCCACCGCCTCCGCGCGCCCGAAGGAGCTGGACGGAAAGGTGGTCCACGGCGGACAGCTGAAGGCCGCCGAGTCCGTACGGCTCGAACCGGGGCGTCCGGACCGGACGATCGAGTTCGAGCTGACCGGCTCGATGATGACGTACGACTGGGCCATCAACGGCAGGAAGTACGACCCGGCACAGCGCCACCCGGTCCGCTCGGGCGAGCGGGTCAGGCTGTCGTTCGTGAACAGCACGACGATGTGGCACCCCATGCACCTGCACGGCCACAGCTATGCGCTCGCGGACGGCGGCGCGCGCAAGGACACCTCGATCGTGCTGCCGGGCAAGCGGCTCGACGTCGACTTCGACGCCGACAACCCCGGTCTGTGGATGGTCCACTGCCACAACGTCTACCACGCGGAGTCCGGGATGATGACGGTGCTCGGCTACCTGAAGTAGGGCACCCACGACCCCGGCTTGTGCGCTCCTGATCCATGCCCGCAGCTCGCTTTGTGTGGCGTGACCACATGCCCCGTGGTCCGTCCACCCACCTACCGTGTGCAGACCCGGTGCCAGGACGGGCACCGGAGCGACGCGCCGCGGGCGCACGAGTGGGGGAGGCCGGGGCATGGCCGACGACAGAAGGAGTCCGGGGCGTCGGTGGCGGCTGCGCGCCGCCCGCGTCCTGGCCGTGGTGGGGGTCGTCGCGGCCGCCGTGGTGGCGTCACCCGCCGCCGCGAGCGGCACGGCGGTCCCCTCGTACCTCACCCTTGAGGCGAGCTACGGGGCCGGGACCGTCAGCAACGGCTGGGAGCGGGTCGAGCGCTACCTCGACACGACCACCGGCTTCCGCACCGAGGGCTTCCCGGCCGACGGCCGCGGCGACCAGGACGGCAAGCGCGTCACGTACTTCGGCGGCGTCTCCCGGCCTTCCTCCGGCCGGTTCCTGCTCTACTCGGCCCCCGGCTGGAACACCGGCAGCCGCACCACCCCCGTCCTCCTCGTGCACGGGGCGAACGACACCGCGGACCGCGCCTGGGCCAACCCCGGCGAATCGGGCGGCTACGGCTGCGGCGCCGCCTCCTGCCCGTCCACCGGGCTCATGCAGTACCTCTCCGAGCGGGGCCACCGCGTCTTCGCCGTCGGATTCGCGCACAAGCAGGGCGACAACCTGATGCAGGCGCAGATCGTCGGCGACGCGATCGCCGTCATCAAGGCGAAGCTGGGCGTCAGCTCGGTGGACCTGGTCGGCTGGAGCAAGGGCCAGATGTCGACCCGCGCGTACGTGTCCTCCCTGAAGCCCGGCTGGGGACGGGCGTACGCCGGTGACGTCCGCCGGCTGATCACCCTCGGCGGCCCGAACGGCGGCTACGACTACCCGTACGCCCACGGCTGGGCCCACGACTTCTCCATCTGGCCGGAGTGCGGAGGCAAGGTCAACGCACCCTCCCCGCACTCCCACATGACCTGCTACGGCCTGTACACGGCGCACCCCGAGTTCTCCATGACCCCGGCCGGCGGTCAGGACAACTACCCCGGGCAGCGGCAGATGCTGGCCCGCTGGGACGGGGTGTACGGAGTCGACGGCGCCGCCCAGGACTGGTACACGACCTACTACGGCGGCCAGGGCTTCTACACCGCCGGTACGGGCATCCAGGCGGCCATCGACGCCGGATCGCTGATCGCCCCGCTGCACAGCGCCGGAGTGCCCGCCTCCGTCACCACCTACCTCCTCGCCGGCGGCTCCGCCGACATCGTCGGCATCTTCAACGAGAACCGCGGCCCCAGCGACGGCGTCGTCTTCATCTCCAGCGCCCTGGACACCACCGGCATCCCCACCGTCGGCGGCAAGGCGACCATCGCGACCGCCAACCACCTCGAACTGGGCTGGCACAGCGCCGCCGCCGCCCAGGTCGCCACCTGGCTCTCCTGAATCACACGCGACAAGGACCCCGACGCCATGAACCCGCTCCACACCCGCCGTGTCACCACCGGGCGCCTGACCCAGCAGATCACCGAGGCCGGGGCCGAGGGCGAAGCCGTCGTCTTCGTCCACGGCAACGTCTCCTCGTCCACGTTCTGGCACTCCACCCTCACCACGCTGCCGGACCGGTACCGCCCCCTCGCCGTCGACCTGCGCGGCTTCGGAGGCACCGACCCGCTGCCCGTCGACGCCACCCGCGGCCTGCGGGACTACGCCGACGACCTCGCCGAACTGCTCACGGCCCTCGGCATCGAACGGGCCCACCTGGTCGGCTGGTCCATGGGCGGCGGCGTGGTCATGCAGTTCCTGCGCGACCACCCGGCCGCCGTGCGCTCCCTCACCCTGGTCAGCCCCGTCTCCCCGTACGGCTTCGGCGGTACGCACGGAGTGGACGGCACCCTCAACTCCCCGGACGGCGCCGGATCGGGCGGCGGCACGGCCAACCCGGAGTTCGTCCGGCTGCTCGCCGAGGGCGACCGGAGCGAGGACTCCCCGACCTCGCCCCGCTCCGTCCTGACGGCCTGCTACGTCAAGCCGCCGCTCCGCCCCGAGCACGAGGACGAGTACGTCGAGGCCATGCTCGCCACCCGCCTCGGCGACGACCACTATCCGGGCGACAGCAGGCCGTCCACCGCCTGGCCCGGCTTCGCGCCGGGCACGCGCGGCGTGCTCAACTGCATGGCACCGAACCACTTCCGCGTCGACGACCTGCACCTCGTCGACCCCAAGCCGCCGGTCCTCTGGATCCGGGGCGAGGACGACATCATCGTCTCCGACACCTCCCTGTTCGACCTCGCGCACCTGGGCGCCATCGGCGCGGTGCCGGGCTGGGACGGCAGCCCGGCGCAGCCGATGCTGGCCCAGACCCGGGACGTCCTCGACCGCTACGCGGCCGCCGGCGGGAGCGTGCGGGAGGTCGCCGTGGCCGACGCCGGACACTCCGTCCACCTCGAACGCCCGGAGGAGTTCGGCAAGGCACTGCTCGAAGTGCTGTCGGCGTGACGGTGTGCCGTACCCGGCAGGGGGAGGTCCGCGGCCGGACCTCCCCCGACGGGGTGAGCTCCTTCCTCGGCATCCCGTACGCCGCTCCGCCCTTCGGCGCGCGACGCTTCCGGGCCCCCGCCCCGCCGGAGCCCTGGACGGGCGTGCGCGACGCCACGGCCCACGGGCCGACGGCACCGCACGCCCCCTACGCCCCGCCCTTCGACGCGCTCGTCCCGGAGAACGACATACCGGGGGACGACTGTCTGAACCTCAACGTCTGGACCCCGGCGCCCGAACCGGGAGCCGGTCTCCCCGTGATGGTGTGGCTGCACGGAGGGGCGTTCACCAACGGCTCCGGCTCCGCGTCCGGATACGACGGCGGCGCCTTCGCCCGCGACGGCGTCGTCTGCGTCACGCTCAACTACCGCCTGGGCGCCGACGGCTTCCTGCGCCTTCCGGGCCGCCCGGACAACCGGGGCCTGCTCGACCAGATCGCCGCACTCCGCTGGATCCGCGACAACATCGCCTCCTTCGGCGGCGACCCGGACCGGGTGACCCTCTTCGGCGAATCGGCGGGCGCGATGAGCATCGGCGCACTCCTTACCACCGAGGCGGCCGGGGGGCTCTTCCACCGGGCGATCCTGCAGAGCGGGGCCTGCCACCACTTCCTGCGCCCGTCGTCCGCCGCACTGATCGCGGCCCGACTGGCGGAGAAACTGGGGATCGAGGACGCGACCCCGGAGGCCTTCGCCTCCGTGCCCCGGTCGGAACTCCTCCCCGCCCAGGCCGAGTTGCGCGCGGAGGTGGGCGCCGACCCGGACCCGGCGCGGTGGGGCGAGGCCGTCCTCAACATGATGCCCTTCGAGCCGGTGCGGGCCGGGCTCGCCCTCCCCGGCGCGGACTGCGGGGTCGACCTCCTCATCGGCAGCAACCGCGAGGAGTACCGCCTGTTCCTGGTCCCCACGGAGCGCCTCCACGTCTTCCCCGAGTCCTCGCTCCGCGTCATGACCGCGGCCTACGGCCTCGACCCGGCCGAGGCCCTCCCCGTCTACCGGGCCGCCCGCCCCGACGCCGCACCGGGCGAGCTCCTCGACGCGGTGGCGACGGACTGGTTCTACCGGATCCCCGCCGTCCGCCTCGCCGAATCCGTGCCGGGCTCGTACCTCTACGAATTCGCCTGGCGCTCGCCCCGGTTCGACGGCACCCTCGGCGCCTGCCACGCGCTGGAACTCCCCTTCGTCTTCGACCGCCTCCAGGACCCCTCGTACGCGCCCCTGCTCGGCGCCGACCCGCCCCAGGCCCTCGCGGACGCGGTGCACGGCGCCTGGGTCCGCTTCGCGAAGACGGGCAGCCCGGGCTGGAAGGCGTACGACACGGCGAGCCGCACGACGATGACCTTCGGTGCCACACCCGCGCCCGTCCTGGTCACCGACCCGCGCGCGGGCGAACGGCTCCTCTGGGAGGGGGTGCGTTAGGGGGCGCCCCGACCCACCCGCCCCGACCCGACCGGTGCTACTTCCCTGTGCTACTTCCCGGTGCGCGTGACGACCGCGCCGAAGAGCGCCAGGCCCCTGATCAGCACCCTGGGTGTGCCCGGCTTGCCGATCCGCTTCGCGGCGCGCTTGTCGAAGACGCCGAAGAGCCCGAAGCCCCGCACCTCGACCTCGATGTCCTCCGGTACGACGATCTTCGTGCCGCCCCACAGGGCGACGGCACGGATCTCGGTGTCCTGCTCGCTGAAGCGCGCCTCCGTGAGGTCGATCCTGCCGCCGCCCCACATCGACCAGAGCGTCATCCGGGGCGGTACGACCCAGGTGCCCTTGCGCTCGAAGCCGCCGAAGACGCCCGCGACGAAGCCGCGCGAGGTCGGTGGCCGGTCCACGACGAGCGAGTCGCGCGGGCCGGGCCGCGGCAGGCCGCGGCAGGCCTCCTCCAGGTCGCCCCGGGTGCGGGAGGCGTGCACCTCGTCGAGCCGGGTCGCGAGATCCGCCAGCGGCAGGCGGCCGTTCTCGACGGCGGCCCGCAGCCGTTCCTCGGCGTCGGAGCGTTCGCGGTCCGAGGCGAGGATGTCCAGGTCGTGCCGGTTCATGTCAACCCTCCGAGGTGGGCGGCGAGGACGGAAGAGAGCGCCGTGCGAAAGGCGGCGTCGTGCTCCGGCCGGTCGGGGTCGTGGCCGAGGTCGGTGAGCCAGTAACGCCTGCCGAGGGCGTAGCCGTACGCGCCGGACATGGCGAGCAGGACGACCGTCTCGATCCGCGCCCGGTCGGGACCCTCGGGCGGGGGGAGCACCGAGCGGACGCCTTCCTCGATCGCGTCGACCAGGCGGGAGAGGTTCGTGGGGGAGTCCGGGGCGTCCTCGTCGTCCAAGCCGTGGAGCTGGGACCACGTCCACAGCCGGACGTAGCGCTCGTCGGCGAGGATCTCGAAGAGCACCTCGGTCATGCCGGAGGCGTACGGCACGCTGCCGTCGGCCCGCATGCGCTCCCGTACCAGCTCCCGCTTGCGTTCGTTCTCGCGTTCCAGGACGGCCCTCACGAGCGCCCGGTAGGTCCCGAAGTAGTGGGTGACGAGTCCGTGCGTGACTCCGGCGGCCTCCGCGACCCGGCGCAGGCCCACACCGTCGGGTCCGTGTCGTGCGACGAGTTCGGTGGCGGCGTCGAGGATCTCGGCGCGTGCCTGGTCCGGGGTGCGCCGGCGTCGTGCAGCGGGCATGGCCCTTCCCTGTTGTCAGAGTGGACAATATCTTGTTGTCCACTCTGACAACAATGATCGGGGCGGTCAACACGCCCCGGGGTGACGGGCGGAGGAAGCCCTGGTACGGCGCGGGGACCGTCCGCCCTCAGGTGCCGGTTCACCGAATTCCGGAAACGTTGGCCTGAATTCCTCGACGGAAGGGCCCCAGATCATGGAAACTGTCGTCAACGGGCCTCCAAGTGGGCCCAGTTCGACAAGAACTGACAATTGCGGGGGGAATCATGGCAACACTTACTCTTCGTCGGTCGGCGCGCATAGCCGGCGCGATGGCTGGAGCGGCGCTGATCGCCGGCGCCACGACCGGCGTCTCGAACGCGGCGACGACGCCTCCCGGGGGAACCGCGTTCACCGCGGCCGCGAACTACGGCGTGGTCACGAGCACGCACCCCGACACCGTCGGCTGCAACGGCTACAAGGTGGTCGGGTCGGGGACCGTCACCGGCAACCGGATCGTCGGCACCGGAACCTGGTCGCAGACCGAGGACGCGTGCACCGCGACCGTCCCCGGCAAGTGGGACATCAACGGCAAGGTGACGGTCACCCAGACCGACGGCTCGCACCTCTACTTCACCTACCACCTCACGGCGCCGCTGACCTCGGACACGATGGTCTACCCGTCCGGCACGTTCTCGATCACCGGCGGCGACGGCAGCTTCGACGAGGCGGTCGGCGGCGGCACCATGAACGCCACGGTCAACCTGCTGGACAAGGACCACGTCGCCGCCTCCCTGAGCGGCACCATGGGCTTCCGCTGGCAGATCTGATCCAGTGGCGAAGGGCGCGCACAGCGCCGTGGGAGCCGGCTTCGACGTCATCGAGGCCGGCTCCTTCCCTCTGTTCGCGACGCGCGTGTCGAACGTCTCGACGGGGGCGTCCCCGATCGGGGAAGCTGTCCACCAACAGCCCTTCTACGGGCCGTAGTTGGGCATGAGCTGACACGTTCGGGGGAGAACATGGCAAGAGCTGCCCGTCACTGGTCCGTCCGCATCGCGGGTGTCGTCGCCGGAGCCGTACTGATCGCCGGCGGGACGGTCGGCGTCACCGTCGCCGCCGAGCCCGGCCCCTCGGCCGTCGCCACGGGGACGTACCTTCCCACCGTCGAGATCACCAGCAACTTCGCGGTGGTCGCCACCGTGCATCCCGACACCGTGGGCTGCAACGGCTACAACGTGACCGGGGCGGGGACCTCCACCGGCAGGCCGGTCACCACCGCCACCTGGGCGCAGAAGGAAGTGGTGTGCACCGCGACCATCCCCGGCAAGTACGACATCAAGGGGACGGCGACGATGACGGAGCCCGACGGTGACCGGCTCGACATCAGCTACGCGCTCACCGCTCCGCTGACCTCGGACACCATGGTCTACCCGACCGGCACCTTCAAGATCACCGGCGGTGCCGGCAACTACGAGTTCGCGGCCGGCAGCGGCAAGATGAGCGCCCGCGTCAACCTCCTGGACCACGATCACGTCAGCAGCTCCCTGCTGGGAGAGATCCAGTACCTGGGCTGATCCCGTCCTGTCCACCGCGCACTTCCGAGGGGCCGCACCATGAAGAGCACGATGCAGGACCGCGAACTGCTGGTTCGCGACATCCTCGCGCACGGGCAACGCGTGTACGGGGAGAGCCGGGTGGTCCGATGTTCCGACGGGCCGACCGCCCGCTCCTTACAGACCTTCGCCGACATCGCCCGCCAGGCCGAGCAGCTCGCCGCCGCACTCGACCGGCTCGGCGTGCGACTCGGCGAACGGGTCGCCACCCTGGCCTGGAACACACCCGAACACCTCGTGGCCTACCTCGCCGTACCCAGCATGGGCGCGGTGCTCCACACCCTCAACCTCCGCCTCCACCCGGACCAGTTGGGCTACATCGTCGAACACGCCGAGGACGCCGTCATCCTCGTCGACGCGACCCTCCTGCACATGCTCGGACCCCTCGGGGACCGGCTGGGCACCGTACGCCACGTCGTCGTCATCGGCGACGCGCCGGACCCGGACCTCCCCGCGCACGTCGCCGTACACCGCTGGGACGACCTCCTCGCGGCCGAGCGACCCGGCTTCGACTGGCCCGACCTGGACGAAAGGGAAGCGGCGGCGCTCTGCTACACGACCGGCACCACCGGCAACCCCAAGGGCGTCGCCTACAGCCATCGCTCGATCACCCTCCACACGCTCGGCGTCTCCGCCGGCGCGGGATTCGCGATGCACGACGGCGACCGCGTCCTGCCGATCGTCCCCATGTTCCACGCCAACGCCTGGGGCTGGCCGTACGCCGCCTGGCTGGCCGGCTCCGACCTGATCATGAACGGCCGGCAGCTGCACACCCCCGACCTCGCCCGGATCATCAACGAGGAGCGGCCCACCGCGGTCGCGGCGATCTGCACGATCTGGAACAGCCTGGTCCACCACGGCGAGCGGCAGCCGCTCGATCTGAGCGCCGTGCGCCTCGCCGGCTGCGGCGGCGCGACCCCGCCCCGCGCCCTGCTCAAGGCCCTCAAGGACCGCTACGGCGTCCGCCTCAAGCAGGGCTGGGGCCTGACCGAGACCAGCCCCCTCGCCACCTTCGCCGTCCCGCCGCACGACACCCCCGACGAGGACGAGGTCGACTGGCTCGCCAAGAGCGGCCGTGTGATGCCCTTCGTCGAGGTGCGTCTGATCGCGGAGGACGGCAGCGAACAGCCCTGGGACGGCACCTCGGTGGGCGAGCTCGAACTCCGCGGACCGTGGGTCACCGGCTCGTACTTCAACACCGAGGACTCCCCGGAGAAGTTCCACGACGGCTGGCTCCGCACCGGCGACCTGGGCGTGATCGAGCCGGGCGGCTGGGTGGTGGTCAGCGACCGGCTCAAGGACGGCATCAAGAGCGGCGGCGAGTGGATCTCCACCATCGAGCTCGAGAACGCGATCATCGAGCACCCCGCCGTCCTGGAGGCAGTCGTGGTCGGCGTACCCGACCCGCGTTGGGAGGAACGCCCCCTGGCCTGCGTCTCGTTGGTGCCCGGCGCCGGGGTCGGCGGGGACGAGCTGCGGGAGTTCCTGACCGGACGGGTGGCGCGCTGGTGGATCCCGGAGAGGTGGTCCTTCGTGGACGCCGTACCCAAGACCAGCGTCGGCAAGTACGACAAGCGGGCCGTACGCGCCCTGTACGGGGACGGGGCACTGGACGTCTGGACGCCGGACGGGTCCGGGGCAACCCGGGAATGAGCGCGGAGGCGGCGCCCCGGACCACCCGGAGCGCCGCCTCCCGTCCGGCTCACACCGCCGAAAGCCCTTCCGCCTCCGCGAGCAGCTCCCGCTGCTCGTCGGGGCCCAGGCCCAGCTCCCGTACCCACCGAAGCGTCAGGACGAGGCGCGCCTGCATCGTCCTCTCGGGGTCCGGGTGCTCGTCGCCCCGCCCCGTGTCCCCGTCCAGGCCCGCGGCGACCAGACGTGCGAGCGCCGCCGGGTCGAAGTCCTCCGCGCCCGCCTCCAGAGAGCCCAGGAACTCCGCGACGTACCCGCTGATCTCCTGCGCTGTCGCGCCCTGCGGGAAGCGCCGCCGGGCCGCGAGCCCGAACGCGGCGCCGACCGCCTGCCCGTACCGGGGACCGGCCGGGTCGAGGGCCGCGGACTTCTGCGCGAACCCGATGAAGTCGAACGCCAACAGGGCGCCGAGGACGTCGAGTTCGGTCGTGGTGGCGGTGGTCATGACGGCTCACCTTCTGCCGTGGGGGAGGCGGTCGTGGTGTTCCCGGCGGCGGCCGTGATCGCCGCCGCCGCGCGCTCGGCGTCCCGGCCGACGAAGCCGATCAGCGCCGAGCCGCGGGTACGCATCCGGTACAGCCCCAGGTAGTGGCTGCCGGGCAGCACGCCCGTGCCCTCGGTGTGCCGGGGCTGCCCGTCCTCGTCCAGCATCCGCGGGTCGAGCCAGCTCCAGTCGGTGCGGTAGCCGGTCGCCCAGATCACCGCGGACGGCTTCACCCGCTCGCCGTCCGCGACGAGCAGCTCGGCGCCGTCGGCCCCGGTGATCCGGCCCACCGCGCGCATCCGGCCCGCCGCGAGCAGCTCGGGCACCCGGTCGCCGACGATCGGGTCCGGTGCCTGCATGTCGACCGGCAGGCTCATCACACCGAGGACGCTCATCCACCAGAACATGTCCCGGCCGACGACGGTCTGCGGCAGCGGCGGGGAGACGGCCTCGCCGCAGCTGAGGACCACGCTGTGGGTCGCGGACAGCTCCGCGGCGATCTGCCGGCCGGAGTTGCCGTCGCCGACGACCACCACGGTCCCCGGCGGCAGCTGCCCGGCGCCCCGGTACTCGCTGGTGTGCAGGGTGGGCACGTCCGGGCTCAGCCCGGCCGCGAAGTCCGGGACCCGCGCCGTGCCGAACGCGCCGGTCGCGATCATGACCTGGCCGGCCCGGCACTCGCCGTGCGCGGTGGTCACCCGATAGCCGTCGCCGTCCCCGCGCAGCGACAGCACGCGGTGGTCGGTCAGCACCGGGAGGTCGAACCGCTCGGCGTACTCCCGCAGATACGCCACCACCTCGTCCTTGCCGGGGTAGTGCGCGCCCTCGCCGGGGAAGGGCAGACCCGGAAGGCCGGAGAACTGCGCGGACGTGAACAGCTTCAGCGAGTCCCAGCGTCGCGCCCAGGTCTCGCCGACCTCGCTCCCGGCGTCGAGCAGCACACACCGGATCCCGGCCTGCCGCAGGTGGTACGCGGCGGCGAGGCCGGACTGGCCCGCCCCGATGACGGCGACCGGCACGGTGGCCGGCAGGGTGCTCGCCGACCGCCTCGTCGGATCGGCCTGATCTATTGCCATACGGAATGTCCTCACTTCTTGGACCCGGAGCCCGCGGAACCGCGGGACCGGTCCGGGGTGGACCGGCCGGGCCGCCCGCGCGGCGGCCCGGCCGGTTCGGTTCAGTGCGCGTCGAGGGCCCGGCGCAGCTCGCCGGCCAGGACGCGCAGCCGCTCGCCGCGCATCACCGTGTAGTGGTCGCCGGGTACGTCGACGAGGGTGGCGTCACCGGGGAAGTACCGCATCCAGCGGTTCGCGGTCTCCACCGTCGCACCGCCGTCCGCGGCACGCAGCGACACGACCCGCCCGGCGAAGCCGCTGGGCGCGTAGCGCAGCAGGGCCCGGTAGTTGTTCCGGAACCGGCCGACGATGGCGCTGAGCGTGTCGAGGTCGATGTCCTCGGACAGCGCCCCCGCTCCCCGCGCCTCGGCGTGCAGCACCTCCACCGGCGGGCGGCCGTCGAAGGCCTCGGCCGGCAGCTGCCAGTCGACACCGGCGAGGCCGGCCAGGTCCCGGGCGAACCAGGACAGCAGCTGCTCGTCGGAGACGGGCGCCCCTTCGGCCGGTCCGGGCTCGACCATCAGGTCGATCACGGTGAGGAGTTCCACCTCGGCGCCCGCCGCGGTGAGCTGGGCCGCCATCTCCAGGGCGACGACGCCGCCCATGGACCAGCCGCCGAGCCGGTACGGGCCGTCCGGCAGCGCCTCGCGGACCGCCGTGACGTAGTGGGCGGCCATCGCCTCCACACTGTCCAGTTCCGTGTCGGGCACCTGGAGCGCGTAGAACGGCTGGTCGTCGCCGAGGAGTTCGGCGAGCTCCGCGTAACAGAGCACGTCACCGCCGACCGGGTGGACGAACACCAGGGGAGTCCGGGAGCCGCCCGTGCGCACCGGCACCAGCGCCTCGCGGCCGGCCGCGCCGCCGTCGGCCTCACGGACCGCCCGGGCGAGCAGCTCGATCGTCGGACGGGCGAAGAGCGTGGACAGCGGCAGGCTGCGGCCGAGGCCGCGGGCGATCCTCGCCATCAGCCGGACCGCGAGCAGCGAGTCCCCGCCGAGGTCGAAGAAGCTCGCGGTCACCCCGATCTCGGTCACTCCGAAGAACTCCGCCCAGATCGCCGCGAGCCGGCGCTCCACCTCGTCGCGGGGCGCCACGAACCCGGCGCCTTCCACGGCGACCTCGTCCGGAGCGGGCAGCGCCGCCCGGTTGACCTTCCCGTTGTCGCTGAGCGGCAGCTCGTCCAGGACGAGGACCCGCTGCGGCACCAGGTGCGCCGGGACCACCCGGCGCAGCGCCTCGGTGATCTGCTCCTCGGAGTCCTCGCGGCCCTCGTCGAGGACGACGTACGCGATGAGCCGCTTGGGCCCGTGCTGCTCGCCCGCGGCGACGACCGCGGCGGACCGCACGCCCTCGCACTGGGTGAGCCCGGCCTCGACCTCGCCCAGCTCGATCCGGTAGCCCTGGATCTTCACCTGGGAGTCGAGCCGGCCGAGGAACTCGATGGTGCCGTCCGGCAGGAACCGCCCCATGTCGCCGGTGCGGTAGAGCCGCTCACCGGTGACCGGGTGGTGCAGGAACGCGGCGCGGGTCTTGACCTCGTCGTTCAGGTAGCCGCGGGCCAGACCGACCCCGGCGATGTACAGGTCGCCCGGCACCCACACGGGGCAGGGCCGCATCGCACCGTCCAGGACGTGGAAGCGCTGATTGCGCATCGCCTTGCCGTACGGAATGCTCACGCAGTCGTCCGCGACCTCACCGATGGGGTGCAGGATCGACCAGATCGACGCCTCCGTGGCGCCGCCGAGGCTCCACAGCTCGGCGTCCGGCAGCAGCAGCCGGATCCGTCCGGGCAGCGACACCGGAATCCAGTCACCGCTCATCATGACGAGCCGCACCGGAAGCCCGGTGAGCCCGTTCGACAGGGCGTGCTCGGTGAACATCTCCATCAGCGCGGGCACGCTGTTCCAGATCGTCACCCCGTGCTCGGCGACGAGCTCCGCCCAGCGGGCGGGCTCACGGTGCGCCGCCGGCTCGGGCAGCACCAGGGCGCCGCCGACCGAGAGCAGTCCGAAGACGTCGTACACCGACAGGTCGAAGTGCATCGCGGACAGTCCGAGGGCCCGGTCGGCCGCGGTGACGCCGTAACGCTCGTTGACGTCGACCACCGTGTTCAGGGCGGCGCCGTGCTCGATCATCACGCCCTTCGGCAGCCCCGTGGAGCCCGAGGTGAAGATCACGTACGCGAGGTCGCCCGGCTTGGCACCGGACTCGCCGAGCGGGCTGTCCTCACCCTTGTCGTCGGCCCGCACCACGGTCCTGACCACGCCCTCCGGCCACTCCGCCGTGTCGTCCACCCACGGCTGGGTGACGACGTGGCCGATCCCGGCACTGTCGAGCAGCACGTGCAGCCGCTCGACGGGAACCCGCGCGTCGATCGGGACGTACGCCGCCCCCGCCCGCAGGATGCCGAGCGCCGCGACGACCTGCTCCCAGCCCTTGTCCATGACGATCGCCACCAGGTCGCCGGGACCGGCCCCCTGGGCGCGCAGCGCGTGCCCCACCTGGTTCGACCTGCGGTCGAGCTCCCCGTACGTCAGGGTCAGCGCCCGCGAGATGACGGCGGGCGCGTCGGGCGTGGCCTCGGCCTGGGCGAGCACCGCCTCGTGCAGCAGGCCGTCGGGCACGGGCCCGTCGGTCGCGTTGGCCTCGGCCCGCACCTCCAGATCGGCCGCCGGTACGAGCGCCGGCCGGGGCCGCTGCCAGGCCTCCGGGTCGCGGCACAGCTCGTGCAGCATCCGCTGGTACGCGGCGAACATGGCGTCCACGCAGCCCGCCGGGAACAGCTCCTCGATCACGTCCCAGTTCAGGACGAGCTCGCCGGCCTCCTCGACCGCCTGGTGGTCCAGCCACACCTGCGGGGTGCGGACCGAACTGCTCACCTGACGGCCGTTCTCACCGATCCCGGCGAGGTACTGCACGACGCCGCGCCGCTCCGTGTCCTGCTGTCCCGCGAAGTTCACCAGGCTCGTGAAGACGACCGGTGCCGCGGCCCGCACCGAGGCGCCGCGCGCCCGGTTCAGCTCCCTCAGCACCTGCACACCGCTGACCTGGCTGTGCTCCATGTCGCTCCACAGCCGGGCCTGCACCTCGCTCGCCCGGGCGGCGAACGTGTCCTCGGCCGAGTCGCGGATCTCCAGCATCAGCGTCGTGGAGAAGTTGCCGATGACGTCGCCGACCTGCGGGTGCAGCGGCAGCCGGTTGAAGTACAGGAGGTTCAGCGAGAAGTCGGGAGTGGCGCTCCACTCCGCGATCACCTGCGAGTACGCCGTGCACAGTGCCGCGGACGGGCTGACCCCGGCGGTCGCCGCGTGCTCCTTGAACCGGGCCCACTCCTCCTTCCGGAGCGTCGCACCACGGTGGTTGAACACCGGCCGGTCCAGGCTCGACGGGTCCACGGCCAGCGGCAGCTGGGGCGCGGCCGGCAGCGTGTCGAGCCGGTCCCGCCAGTAGGCGAGCGCCCGGTCGTACTCGGGCCCGCCCTCCAGCTCGCGGGCCTGCCGGACGTAGTCCCGGTAGCGCAGCTCCAGCTCCGGCAGCTCCTCACCGCGGTAGTGCGCGGCCCACTCCTTGAACAGGATCGACGTGCTGAAGCCGTCGATGATCAGGGCGTCGAAGCCGGCGTGCAGCCGGATCGTCCGGTCGTCGACGCGGGTCACCCGCACGTCGAACAGCGGCCAGCGGGCGGTGTCGAAGACCTGGTGCCGCATCTCCTCGTGGACGGCGGTCAGCGCGGCCTCGCGCTCGGCGGGGGCCAGCGCGGACACGTCGGTCTCACGGATCGCATAGGCCGGGACCTCGCGCTGCACGCGCTGCTCGCCCTCGGCGGTGAACACGGCCCGCAGCATGTCGTGCCGGTCGACCATCGCCCGGAAGGAGGCGCCGAGCCGGTCGAGGTCCACGTTCTCCAGGTCGATCTCGATCTGGAAGTAGGTGGAGGTGTTGCCGAGTTCGAAGGCGTCACCACGGCCGACGAGGTACGCCTGCTGGAGATCGGTCAGACCGAACGGCTCGTGGCGCTCCGCGTCGTCGCCGGGCGCGGCGGCCTCGTCGTCCGTCTGCGGGGCATCCGCCTCCGGGGCTCCGCCGAGGGCGTCGAGCACGTCCCCGGCGATGTCCTCGGTGCTGCGGCCGTTCAGGAACGCCGTCATCGGCAGCAGGACGTCGAACTCCCGGTTCAGCGCCGTCCGGATCTTCATCGCGATCAGCGAGTCGAGGCCGAGCGCCTGCAGGGACTGCCCGGTGTCGAGCCGGGCCGCCACGGTGCCGAGCACCTGGGCGACGGTCCGCGTCACCAGGGCACGCACCGCCTCGGGTGCCGCCTCGGGACCTTCGGCAGGAGCCGGAGCCGGAGCCGGGGCCGGGGCAGGGGCGGTCGCGACCGTGGACGTCCGCTGCGGCGTGGGCACGACCGGCGCCACGTGGCCGGCCGCGGGTGCCGGGGCGGCGGCGGGCTCCACCGCCGGCCGGTTCAGGGCCGGGACGAAGCGCACGCCGTCGGCCTCGGCGACGAGCCGGCCCTGCGCGGTGATGAGCCGGATACGGGCCAGCGTGCCGCCGTCGAACAGTTCGGCATGACATCGGAGCCCGTCCTGGGCGCCGCCGCGGTCGTAGTGGACGAAGCGGTCGAGACCGGCCGGCACCACAGCTGGGCCGTCGGTGGGGAAGCAGGCCAGCGCCGTCTGGAACATGGCGTCGACGAGCCCCGGATGGATCAGGTACGGCTCCGCCTCGCCGGGCAGGGCGGACCGGAGCTCGGCCGTGGCCTCGCCGCGGCCGAGCCTGATCCGCTCCACCCAGCGGGCGGCGGAGCCCAGGTACAGGGCGCGCTGCCACAGCATCCGGTACAGCTCGTCGCCGGTCAGCTCGCGGCCCGAACCCACCGGGGCGAGCGTCACCGTGGGCGCGGCCGGCGCACCGGCCCTGGCCCGACCCTGCGCGTGCAGCTGCCAGCCACCGGCCGAGTCCTGCGCGTAGTAGCGGAACCGGTCCGCGTCCAGGACGATCTGGGCGGCACGCTCGGCTCCGGGCGTCGCCGGGGCGATGCCGACCGGTTCGAGCACCAGGTCGACGGGGAGTTCGAGGTCCTCGACCGAGACCGGACCGGTCCCGGCGAGCTCGGTCACTGCCTCGATCACCGACTCGACGAGCACGCCGGCGCTGACCACCGGCCGTCCGCCGACGACGAAGTCTCCCAGGCAGGGGTGGGTCACCGGGTCGAGCCGCGGGGCGAACTGCGCCTGCGCGAGCGGCGACGACGGCATGCGGACACCCGACAGGGCGACCCGCTCGGCGGGTGCGGCCACCGGTCGCGGTGCGCCGTGGGGAGCGGCGGCGGGCTCGTTCAGGAGCCAGTAGTGCGCGCGCTGGAACGGATAGGAGGGCAGCTCGACCGTGCGGGCGTCGTAGGGGGCCAGCAGCGCGGGCCAGTCGACGGTGACGCCGTGGGACCAGGCTTCGGCGGCGGACTGGACGAAGCGTTCCAGGCTGCCGGTGTTGCGGTGGAGGGTGCCGACGAC
>NZ_JBIBST010000012.1:0-200784 GCF_043077765.1 Streptomyces sp. NPDC015661
GTCTACGCCACCACCGAACCGCCCATCACGACGCTCTCCCTCAAACCCCGCCGGATCGGCACGGCCGTCGTCCAGCTCCTCATCGACGCCATCGAGGGGATCGACACCGACGGACCGGTCGAGCAGGTGATACCGACCGAACTCATCGTCCGCACCTCCTCGCAGCGGCGCTCGCCGCGCACCACGGTCAGCCCGCCGCGCTCACCCGCGAAGGACTGACGCCACGGGCGGCGGCGCCCGAACCCGCCGTCATCCGACCCGCCGTCCCCGCCCCTGCCCGTGGGCAGGGACGGCGAAACCGGTCGACGTACCGGCCTCAACCCTGGACTGGACCTTCTCAATTCGGGCGAAACAACCAGTGAACCCGGAGTGGACCCGGATTCACCACCCCTGGTGCGTCACACAGGAGGACCCTCATTCCTATGATGGGCGGACGACACCGCGGACCACCCCGACCAGGCCGGTCCGCGATGTGCAGGGCATCGCGACGGTGGTGGAGGGGTCGATGACTCAGGGGGCCGGTCAGGAGCCCGTGGTACGCACGGCGACATTGCGTGACTTCCGCGTACCGCCGTACGCCCGCGTGCCCGTACAGGGTCATGCCGCCGAGCCCCTCACCCCGGAGGAACCGGCGTCGGCTCCCGCGGTCGAGACCGCACCCGTCGAACGTCTGTCCCCCGTCGAGCATCCGGCGTCCGCCGCGCACCTGCCTCCGGTCGCCCCTTCGCCGGTCGAGGCCGTCCCGGTGCCGACCCCGCAGGCCGCGGCCGCGCCGATCGAACCCCTCCCGGCAGCGCCCGCAGCCGAGGCCGTCCCGGCCGCACATGCCGCCCCCGCCACTCCGGTCGCGCCCCCCGCCCCGGTCGCGCCCCCCGCGCCCGCCGCCCCGGTCGCGCCCCCCGCGCCGGCCGCGCCCGCCGCCCAGCCCGTGCCCCCCGCGCCGCAGGCACCCGCGGCCGCGCCGATGCCCGCCGCGCCGACCCTCCATCTGGGTCACCGCCTCGCCCCGGCGTACACCACCTCCACGACCGGCTCCTCCATCGTCTCCGTCGCCACCGGTCACCCCGGCAACGCCTTCCCCGAGGGGGAGCCCGAGGGATACACGCCGACCGAGCGCGACCTCCCGGTCATCAACCGCGGCGACACCGTCCAGGTCCCGGTCACCCCCGAGCAGCCGGCCACCGCCCCGGTGCCCGCGAACGGCGACGGACCCGGCCCCCTCTACGTCGTCGGCGACGTCCACGGCTACCTCGACGAGCTCATCGCCGCGCTGCGCGCCCAGGGCCTCATCGACGAGAACGGCAACTGGTCCGCGGGGAACGCCCGGCTCTGGTTCCTCGGCGACTTCACCGACCGCGGTCCCGACGGCATCGGCGTCATCGACCTGGTCATGCGCCTCTCCGCCGAGGCCGCCGCCGCGGGCGGCTACTGCAAGGCCCTCATGGGCAACCACGAACTGCTGCTCATCGGCGCCAAGCGCTTCGGCGACACGCCCGTCAACTCCGGCGCGGGCACGGCCACCTTCCAGGCCGCCTGGCTGCTCAACGGCGGGCAGAAGCACGACATGGACCGGCTCCAGGACGTCCACCTCCAGTGGATGTCCCGGCTGGACGCCGTGGTCCGCGAGGACGACCACCTCCTCGTGCACTCCGACACCACCGCGTACCTCGAATACGGCCAGACCATCGAGGACGTCAACGACACGGTCCACGAGGTCCTCAACCGGAACGACGCCGACGAGGTCTGGGACCTCTTCCGGAAGTTCACCAAGCGCTTCGCGTTCCGCGACGACGGCGGCCCGCAGGCCGTCCAGGAGCTGCTGTCCACCTACGGCGGCCGCCGGATCGTGCACGGCCACAGCCCCATCCCTTACCTCCTCGGCCAGGTCGGCACGGAGGAGGGCGAGGACGGCGGGGGCCCGGTCGTCGACGGACCGCACGTGTACGCCGACGGTCTCGCGATCGCCATGGACGGCGGCGTGACCATGGCCGGAAAGCTACTGGTCGTCCAACTCCCCCTGAACGGCTGACGCATAACCCTGCGCATCCGGGGAAGTCGATTTCCGGAAACACCCTGTCAGGCCGTGGCGTCACCGCAATACCATCGGGTCATCCGTAGCAGGCTCTCCTCCGTTTCCGCCCAACCGACCGTTTCCCACGGCTGATCCGGGCCTACGGAGCATCGGGGGATGCACATGAACGTGGCTCCGCACCTGCTGACCGAGGACCGCGCCGAGTACGAGCGGGTCCTCGACGACGCACTGAGCACCGCCCACGCACGTCCGGATCTCGACGGAGTCGGAACGCGGCTCACGGTCGCGCAGCTGCGCGCCATGACGCTGAACGCGACAGCGCTGATCACCACCGCAGCGGCGAGCGAGTACGACCACTTCGTGAAGGTCCGCGAGCAGAACCGCGCGGCCATCGACACCCGCATACCCCTGGCGGACCCCGGCACGGGCGCCGGAGTCGTCGCCATCGTCACCGTGATGGTGCCCGTCCTCGCGGGCACCGCCGCCGCGATACTCCTGCTGGTCGGGGCGGTCCTGCACGCCCTCGCCCCCACGGTCGTGTTCGGCGAGACCCTGCTGACGGCCGGCCTCGTCTTCGCCGCCCTCGCCGCCGCCGGCCTGCTCAGCGCGGGCGCCGGCCTCCTCCTGACCGCCCTGCGCAACAGACCGGCCGCGGCGGACGGAACCGCCACGGCCGACGACGAACTCACCCAAGCCCGCGAGGCCTGGCGCCGCGCCCTCCTGGAACGCGGCATCCTCCCCTTCCTCCGGGCCGCCCTCGCCGCGACCGACCCCCCGGCCCCACCGAATCCCTGAGGAACGGCCGGTCCGGGGGCTGATCGGACTACTCGGCCAGCGGCAGGTACACCCGGTTGCCGGAGGCCGCGAACTCCTTCGACTTCTCCGCCATGCCGTCCTCGATCTCCTGCTGCGTGCCGCCGTGCTCGCGGCGGATGTCCTGGGAGATCTTCATCGAGCAGAACTTCGGACCGCACATCGAGCAGAAGTGCGCGGTCTTCGCCGGCTCCGCCGGGAGCGTCTCGTCGTGGAACTCGCGGGCGGTGTCCGGGTCGAGGGCCAGGTTGAACTGGTCCTCCCAGCGGAACTCGAACCGCGCGTCCGACAGCGCGTCGTCCCACTCCTGCGCGCCCGGGTGGCCCTTGGCGAGGTCCGCCGCGTGCGCCGCGATCTTGTACGTGATGACGCCGGTCTTCACGTCGTCGCGGTTCGGCAGGCCGAGGTGCTCCTTGGGCGTGACGTAGCAGAGCATCGCCGTGCCCCACCAGGCGATCATCGCCGCGCCGATGCCCGAGGTGATGTGGTCGTACGCCGGGGCGACGTCCGTGGTCAGCGGGCCGAGCGTGTAGAACGGCGCCTCCTCGCAGATCTCCTGCTGGAGGTCGATGTTCTCCTTGATCTTGTGCATCGGGACGTGGCCCGGGCCCTCGATCATCGTCTGGACGTTGTGGCGCTTGGCGATCGTGTTCAGCTCGCCGAGCGTCCGCAGCTCCGCGAACTGCGCCTCGTCGTTGGCGTCCGCGATCGAGCCGGGGCGCAGACCGTCGCCGAGCGAGTAGGTGACGTCGTACGCCGCCAGGATCTCGCAGAGCTCCTCGAAGTTCGTGTAGAGGAAGTTCTCCTTGTGGTGCGCGAGGCACCAGGCGGCCATGATCGAGCCGCCGCGCGAGACGATGCCGGTCTTGCGGCGCGCGGTGAGCGGCACGTACGGCAGGAGCACGCCGGCGTGCACCGTCATGTAGTCGACGCCCTGCTCGGCCTGCTCGATGACCGTGTCCTTGTAGATCTCCCAGGTCAGCTCCTCGGCCTTGCCGTCGACCTTCTCCAGGGCCTGGTAGAGCGGCACGGTGCCGATCGGCACGGGGGAGTTGCGCAGCACCCACTCGCGGGTGGTGTGGATGTTGCGGCCGGTGGACAGGTCCATGACCGTGTCGGCGCCCCACTTGGTCGCCCAGGTCATCTTCTCCACCTCCTCCTCGATGGAGGAGGTGACGGCGGAGTTGCCGATGTTGGCGTTGACCTTCACCAGGAACCGCTTGCCGATGATCATCGGCTCGATCTCCGGGTGGTTCACGTTCGCCGGCAGCACGGCGCGGCCCGCGGCGATCTCCTCCCGTACGACCTCGGGGGAGACGTTCTCGCGGATCGCCACGTACTCCATCTCCGGGGTGATCTCCCCCCGGCGGGCGTACGCGAGCTGGGTCACGGCCTCGCCGTTGCGGCCCCGGCGCGGCAGGCGGGGGCGGCCGGGGAAGACGGCGTCGAGGTTCTTCAGCCCACCGCCGCGCGGCGAGGTGTGCTTGATGCCGTCGTCCTCGGGGCGGACCGGACGGCCCGCGTACTCCTCGGTGTCTCCGCGCGCGATGATCCAGTTCTCGCGCAGCGGCGGAAGGCCCCGCCGGACATCGGTGTCGATGGTGGGGTCAGTGTACGGGCCGGACGTGTCGTACAGCGTCACGTCCTTGCCGTTGGTGAGGTGCACCTGACGGACGGGCACCCGGAGGTCGGGGCGCGAACCCTGGACGTACCCCTTGTGCCAGCCCGGCGTGCGCTCCTGCCCGTCGGTCTGGTTCTGGTCGGAGGCAGGCGTGCGTGCATCCTGAATGGTCATGAGACCGATCTCCCTACGCCGGCATTACCCGGTAACAGGTTCGGCGGTCGGCGCAGCCTCCTCCCGTACGTGCGTACGGTGATCAGCGCCCTCTCAGCCCGGTGCTCCGAGCTCCCGCGTGTGCAAAGGTGCCACCACGCTAGCGTCATCACGGGCGTGCTGAACAGTGGGCCCCCGCCGTTCTTGCGATGATCGGTCGGTGACTTCCCCCCAGCAGAGCCCCGAGCCGCACGACCACGCCCACGGTCCCGGACACGACTCCGGGCCCTCCCACGGCCACGGAGGCGGCCAGGGAGGCGGCCACGGAGGCAGTCCCGGAGGCGGCCACGGAGGCGGCCATGGCCACAGCCACAGTCACGGGCCCGCCGCCCCGGTCTCGCGCCATCTCCGCAAGGTCATCGCCGCCATCCTGATCCCCTTCGCCACCGCCGTCGCGGTGGGACTCGTGGTCCTGTGGCCGGGCGGCACCCCCGCGCACGAGCGCACCGGCGTCGGCTTCGACCGGCAGACCCAGCAGGGCAAGGTCGCCTCCGTCGAGCACGTCGACTGCAAGGACGTGAACGCCGCCCAGGTCCCGCCGACCGGTGACACCTCCACTCCGGAGGGCCGCGAGGCGGTCAACGCCCAGCAGGGGCAGTGCGAGAAGGCGACGATCGAGGTCACCAGCGGCGCGGACAAGGGGCGCACGTTCGTCGAGATCGTGCAGCCGGACGCCCCGCGCCAACTGCACGAGGGGCAGGGCGTGGTGGTGGCGTACGCCCCCGACGCCCCGCACGACCTGCAGTACTCGGTGACCGATGTGAACCGCAAGCTGCCGCTGGCGGTGCTCGCCGGCATCTTCGCCGTCGCGGTCGTGCTGGTCGGCCGGATGCGGGGTGTCATGGCGCTGATCTCGCTCGCCGTGAGCTTCCTCCTGCTGACGTACTTCATCCTGCCGGCGATCCTGGAGGGGTCGAACCCGCTGGTCGTGGCGGTGGTCGGGTCGAGCGCCATCATGCTGATCGCGCTCTACATGTGCCACGGGCTCTCGGCCCGCACCTCGGTCGCCGTGCTCGGCACCCTGATCTCACTGCTGCTGATCGGTCTGCTCGGCTCGCTCTTCATCGGCTGGACCTCGCTCAGCGGCAACACCGACGACTACACCGGTCTGATCCACGGCCTGTACCCGGAGATCGACATGTCCGGCCTGCTGCTCGCCGGGATCATCATCGGTTCGCTCGGTGTGCTCGACGATGTGACGGTCACCCAGACCTCGGCGGTCTGGGAGCTGCATCAGGCCGATCCGGGCATGGGGCCGCGCGGCCTGTACCGGGCCGGCATCCGGATCGGCCGCGACCACATCGCCTCGGTCGTGAACACGCTGGTGCTCGCCTACGCGGGCGCCGCACTGCCGCTGCTCCTGCTCTTCTCCATCGCCCAGAGCAGCATGGGGACGGTGGCGAACAGCGAGCTGGTCGCCGAGGAGATCGTCCGGACGCTGGTCGGGTCGATCGGTCTGGTGGCGTCCGTTCCGGTCACCACGGCGCTCGCGGCGCTGGTCGTCTCAGCCGACCGGCCGGCGTCCGGGGGCGGGAAGCCCGCGGCCGTACGGGGAGGGCGGCGCCGCCGCGCCAAGTGAGGTGTACGTGCTGAGGACTCGGGCCGGCCCGGCTCGGGGAGGGTCCGGCTCGAACGGCCCTGATCAGGCGGGCCCGGCGTTCTCTTCGGCCAGAATCCGGCCCAGTGCGGCCTCCAGGTGGTCCTCGAAGTCGCCGAGTGTCCGTTCCTGACCAAGCGGAACCAGCTTGTCCGTTCGGTCGAGGAAGGCGACCAGAGGCGGCGCACTGGCCCGGAAGAGCGCGCGATCGCCGCCCACCTGGAGCCGGATGGAGACGTCCGAGAGCCCCTCCGGCTCCGTCGGGGCGATGTGCACATCCCCGTCCCCACTGGGCCGGTTGATCCCGTCGAGCAGCAGCTCCCGTCCGAACGCCCAGGTCACGGGCGCGTCTCCGGGGAGGTGGAAGGTCATCCGCACCGCGTAGGGATCCCGGGTCTCATATCGGAGTTCGACCGGGATCTTGAAGGAGAGCTCCTCGGAGACGAGGAAGCTCATCAGGACCTCGGCCTGAACCGACTCTCGCATCATGTACCCCGCAGTAGATGAAGCAGTTGTGTAAACACAGCTGCTGAAAGCTGTGACCGAAACGGCCAGGAATGATCCCCCGTGGCCCTCTTGACGCAATCGTGCTGTACGCGCTAGCAGATCACAAGGAGTGATTTTTCAGATACTGATAGAGAACGCGAGCGAACCGAAGAGCCTCCCGATCTCCGTACGTAGCCGCTCGACTGCTGGGAGCAACCGTTCTTCCTGGTGGAGAGGGAGAGAAATCGCCATGGTGGCCGCCGTGGAGCCCGCGGTGATGGGGATGGCGGCACAGACCGTGCCGAGCGCATATTCCTGACGCTCCACCACGGGTTCCATTCGGTCCAAATTGCCCAAACGCTCCAAAAAGGCACGCTGGTTACGCACCGTGTACGGAGTGATGGCTTCCACCGGGTGGCGATCGAGGTGGTCTTGACGAGATTTCAGATCGAGTTGACTCAGCAGACACTGCCCGATCGCGTGGGCGTGCGCGGTCTCGCGGAAATCGGCCCACTCCTCCACCGCGGGCGCGTTGGGAGTGTCGGCGACGGCGACGAGCTCGATCTCACCCTCGCGGTAGAGGGCGAAGTAGATGGGTACACCGATCTCGTCCCGCCAGTGGGCCAGGGAGTCTTCGATCTTGATGCGACGATTCTGCACATCTCCGCCGCCGGCCAGTCGGACGGCGGCGTCGCCAAGGACGAACACACCCTTGTCGCGGAGCAGATAGCCCTCGTGCGTCAGGGTGCGGAGCAGGTGGTACGTGGTGGGCAGCGGAAGGCCCGTCTCACGGGCGAGCTGCTTGGCCGGGGCGCCCTCCGCGTGGGAGGCAACGGCCTCCAGGAGTCTCAGCGCCCGCTGCACCGAGCCGATCAGGGTAGGCGCAGCCGTCTGCGTAGCCGTGGCCAAAGGTCACCCCCAGGCGTGACGACGGATGCAGTGCACCCGCCCGCGGGGGCCGCCCCCGCGCGCCCGCCGGGCCTGGGAAACCGCTGGTCAGTATGGAGGTCTACGCCTGTAGTCCCCAATGCGGCGGAGGGATTCCACTCTAGTGGCAGCTCCGGGGCCCACACCCGGATTAGCCCGGCGCGTTCCCTCGCCCGGGCTAATGCCTGCCGTCGGCTTCATACTGATCAGTAGCTTGTGCTACCAGTCCTCACGCGACCTGGCGGAGGAGGTGAACTTGCGCACGACGTAGACCAGTCCGGCGACGAGGGCCACGAAGAGCAGCACCTTGAAGAGCAGAGCGACCACGAAGGTCAGGACGCTGGTGATCAGCCCTCCGAAGACGAACAGGGCGAGAAGGGGTATGGCGACCCACTTCACCCACCAGGGCATCCCCGCGAGAATCTCCCGTACGGCCATCGTCCCTACCTCGCTCTCGAAGAACCGCTCGGCGCACTCCGCGCCCGAACACTCTCAAGGCTAGGGGCGGGAGGAAGCCCGTGGGGGCCCTGCGGCCCCCGCTCTCCCCTGATCCGACCCCTAGGGGCTCAAGACCCCTCCGCCCCTCGGGTCTCCGGGTCCGGCTCCAGGGCGCGTCGTCCGGCTCAGCCCTCCGGCGGGGAGAAGACCACCATGACCCGCAGGTCCTCGCTGATGTGGTGGAACTTGTGCTCCACCCCGGCCGGCACATAGACCACGCTGCCGCGCGCCACCTGGGTCGTCTCCGTCCCGACCGTGATCGACGCCCGGCCGCTGACCACGAAGTACACCTCGTCCTGGCGGTGCGGCTGCTGCGGGTCGAGCTCCCCGGCGTCCAGCGCGTACAGGCCCACCGACATGTTCCGCTCGCGCAGGAACTGGAGGTACGCACCCTTGTTCGCGGCGCGCTCCGCCTCCAGTTCGTCCAGCCGGAATGCCTTCATGCCTGCTCGCCCCTGCCCTCGGCCCGATCACGTCTGCCACGATCAGACACATGAAGAATTTCGTAGTCAAGACGCTCGCGAACGCGGGCGCCCTCGGAGTCGCCATCTGGCTGCTCCAGGACATCACCCTGACCGGTGACAGCACCGGCAAGAAGGCCTGGACGCTGATTCTCGTCGCCCTGGTCTTCGGTCTGGTGAACTTCCTGGTGAAGCCGATCGTCAAGCTGCTGACACTTCCCCTCTTCATCCTGACCCTCGGCCTGATCACCCTGGTGGTCAACGCCCTGATGCTGCTCCTCACGTCCTGGCTGGCCGATCAGCTCGACCTCAGCTTCCACGTGGAGGGCTTCTGGACCGCCGTCCTGGGCGGCCTGATCATCTCCGTCGTCTCCTGGGCGCTGAACGTCGTGCTTCCCGACGGCGACTGAGTGGAATCCATGACGTACCGCGTCTGCTTCGTCTGCACGGGCAACATCTGCCGCTCGCCGATGGCCGAGCACGTCTTCCGCCGTCGGGTGGAGGAGGCCGGCCTCGGCGAGCTGGTGGTGGTCGACAGCGCGGGCACCGGAGGCTGGCACGAGGGTCACGGAGCCGATCCGCGCACGGTCGCCGTGCTCGACGAGAACGGATACACGTCCGCGCACACCGCCCGGCAGTTCCGTTCCTCGTGGTTCCCCGCCCTCGACCTGGTCATCGCCCTGGACGAAGGGCATCTGCGCGAGCTCCGGCGGCTCGCCCGCACGCCCGAGGAGGCAGCGAGGATACGGCTCCTGCGCTCCTACGACCCGGCCTCCGGGCCCGGACTCGACGTCCCCGACCCCTACTACGGGGGCCACGAGGAGTTCGAGGAATGCCTGGAGATGGTGGAGGCCGCGACCGAGGGACTGCTCGCGGCCGTACGCACGGAACTGGAGGAACGGACACCGTGACGCACGAGGAACTCGGCGACGGCACGCGGGCGGTACGGGCAGGACTGCCCGAGCCCGTGAAGTACGAACCGACCCTGCCGGGGCCGGTCTTCGCGGCCCACTTCCACCTGCCCGGCGAGCCGACCGGCCCGTACACCTACGGCCGCGACGAGAACCCGACCTGGACGCATCTGGAGCGGGCGATCGGCGAGCTGGAGGCGCCGGGGGAGGAGGGCGTGGAGACCCTGGTCTTCGCCTCCGGCATGGCCGCGATCTCCGCCGTCCTCCTCTCGCAGCTGAAGGCCGGCGACGCCGTGGTGCTGCCGTCCGACGGCTACCAGGCACTGCCCCTGCTGCACGAACAGCTGCGGGCGTACGGGGTCGAGGTCCGCACCGCGCCGACCGGCGGCGACGCCCAGCTGTCCGTACTGGACGGAGCCCGGCTGCTGTGGATCGAGAGCCCCTCCAACCCCGGTCTCGACGTCTGCGACATCCGCCGCCTGGTGCGGGAGGCACACGAGGCCGGGGCACTCGTCGCCGTCGACAACACCCTCGCCACCCCGCTCGGCCAGCGCCCGCTCGCCCTGGGTGCGGACTTCTCCGTCGCCAGCGACACCAAGGGCATGACCGGGCACGGCGACATCCTGCTCGGCCATGTGAGCTGCCGGGATCCCCGGCTGGCGGCGGACGTACGACGCTGGCGCAAGATCGTCGGCGCCATCCCCGGCCCCATGGAGGCGTGGCTCGCCCACCGGTCGCTCGCCACGCTCCAGCTGCGGATCGACCGGCAGTGCTCCACCGCGCTGACGCTGGCGCGGACGCTCGCCGAGCGCGCGGACGTCACCGGGCTGCGCTACCCCGGGCTGCCCGACGACCCCTCGCACGCGGTGTCCGCCCGGCAGATGCGGCGCTTCGGACCGGTGGTCTCCTTCGAACTGGCGGACCGGAAGCGCGCCGAGCGGTTCCTGGAGGAGCTGCGGCTCGTGGACGACGCCACCAGTTTCGGCGGGGTGCGGTCCACGGCGGAGCGGCGCGGGCGCTGGGGCGGGGACGCGGTCGCGGAGGGCTTCATCCGCTTCTCGGTCGGGGCCGAGGACCCGGAGGACCTGATCGCCGATGTGCTGCGCGCCCTGGACGAGGCCGGAAGCGCGGGCTGATCACGGGTCGGGGGCACGGACCGAGGACGCTCCGAGCCTCCCCCCTCATGGCTCGGAACGCCCTCGGTTCCACGCGCGGAGACCGCCCGAACAAGGCTAGTTGACTGTGCGTCAGTGTCCAATCACGGTAGCGACAGCGACCTATCGACTTATTTATAGTTGGACGGTCCTGAGGCGCAGTCAGCCGACCGCCTGAGTCGAACGGCCGCACGGCCGGGAGGGGGCGGACATGGATCTGGCCCTGCTGCGCACGTTCGTCACGGTGCACCGGGCCGGCTCCTTCACCCGCGCCGCCGCGCTCCTGGGCCTCTCCCAGCCCGCCGTCACCAGCCAGATCCGGACCCTGGAACGACAGCTGGGGCGGCCGCTCTTCCTCAGGCAGGCGCGCGGAGTCACCCCGACGACCATCGGCGACGAGCTGGCGCACCGCGCGGCGCCCCATCTGGACGCCCTCGTGGAGATCGCCGAGACCGGGCTCGACGAGGAGAGCAGCCTCCGCACCCTCCATCTCGCCGGGCCACCGGAGTTCACCGCGCTCCGCGCCCTGCCCGCCCTCACCCCGCTGGTCGGCCAGGGACTCGCCGTACGGGCCTCCTTCCCCGGCACCACCGAGGAGATCCTCGACGGGCTCGCCGCGGGCCATCACGATCTGGCCATCGCCACCGCCCGCCCCCGGGGCGGTCTGCTCGTCTCCACTCCGCTCTGCGACGAGGAGCACGTGCTGGTCGCGGCCCCGCGCTGGGCCGCGCGGCTCTCCCCCGAGGTGCTCCTGAGCGAGGGCGCGGTGGTCCTGGAACAGCTGCCGGTGGTCGAGGTCCACGAGTCGCTGCCCTTCGTCTCCCGGTACTGGGCGAGCGTCTTCGAGACCAAACCGGCGGCCGCCGCCACCGTCATCGCCCCCGACCTGCGGGCCGTGCGGGACTCGGCCGCCTCCGGCGCCGGGCTCGCCGTCCTGCCGCGCTACCTCTGCGAGGAAGCCCTGCGGCAGGGACACCTCGTGGCGCTGCTCGACCCCCCGGTCCCTCCACTCCGCACGTACTTCCTGGTCGCCCGGACGGGGACGCTCGCGCTGTCCCCCCTCGCACGGGCCCATGAGGAACTGCTGCGTGCCGCCGGGAACTGGTGAGTTTCAGGACACCCCGTACGGGCCATTTTCTTCCCATGAACGAACGGCCCGTGATCAAGCGCACCGCACGCGCCATCCTGCTCGACGGGGACGACCTGATCCTCATCAAGCGGACCAAGCCCGGGATGGATCCCTACTGGCTCACGCCCGGCGGCGGAGTGGAGCCCACCGACGCCACCGTCGTCGAGGCCCTGCACCGCGAAGTGCTCGAAGAGCTCGGCGCCAAGATCACCGATGTGGTGCCCTGCTTCGTCGACACCGTCGAGCACATCGTCGACGGCGGGGTCTCCGGGGTGAAGGTCCAGCACTTCTTCGTGTGCCGGCTCGGCTCCATGGACCCCTCCCTTCGCCACGGCCCCGAGATCGAGGAACCGGTCGGCGAGTACGAGATCGTCCGGGTGCCCTTCAGCCGGGTCGGCATCGCCGCCGTGCACCTCGTCCCGCTCTCCTTGCGCCACTACCTCGACGGCAACATCGAGGGCGTCCGCGCCATGCACGCCCCCGACCTGGGCTAGCCGGCGGCCGCGGGGGTGAGCTCCGCAAGGAAGTCATGGCGGATGCGGTCCGAGGGGACGCCCGCTCCGCGCAGTGCGTCGACCCCGCGGCGGACCATGTCGAGCGGGCCCGAGAGGTAGGCGTCGCGTTCGTTCCACGGGCCGTAGCGGCAGACGGCGTCCGGGAGCCTTCCCTGCTCCTCCGTGACCGGGTGAACGGAGAGCCACGGGAAGGTCTTCTGGAGCCGCAGCATCGTGTCGATGTCGTACAGGTCGTGGCCGCTGCGCGCCCCGTAGAAGACGTCGACCGGGCGCCGGTCCCCGTGCTCGGCGACGTCCTCGACCAGCGCCTTGATCGGTGCTATCCCGGTACCGCCGCCCATGCACAGCAGGCCGGTGTCCGTGGAGTGGTCCACCGTCATCGAACCGGCCGGCGGCCCCAGCCGCAGCACGTCCCCGGGGCGGGCCCGGTGGACCAGCGCGTTGGACACCCAGCCGGCCGGGACGGCCTTGACGTGCAGGGAGAGCAGCCCGTCCGGCCGGGGTGCCGCGGCGAAGGAGTAGTGGCGCCATATCCGCGGCCACCACGGGGTCTCCAGCGTCGTGTACTGGCCGGCGAGGAAGGGGTAGGGCTGGTCGGGCCTGAGTGTGATGACGGCGATGTCCGGGGTGCGCAGGTCGTGCGAGACCACCTCGGCCTGCCACCAGGCGGGCGCGGTCCGCTCGTCCTCCGCCGCCGCGTCGATCATGATCTGGGAGATCGTCGTGTACGTGCGGACCCAGGCCGCCTCGGTCTCTTCGTCCCAGCTCTTCTCCGCGTACCGCACGAGAGCGCCGATGAGGGCCTCGCCGACGGCCGGATAGTGCGCGGCCTGCGTCCCGTACTTCCGGTGTCCCCTGCCGAGGTTCTGCAGGTACGCGGTGAGGACCGGGGTGTCGTCCATGTGCTCGGCCGCCGTCAGGAGGGCCTTGAGGAGCCGGTCCCGCTGGGAGTCCATGGCCGCGGGGAACATCCCGCGCAGCTCGGGGTGGTGCACGAAGAGCAGGGCGTAGAAGTACGAGGTCACCCGGTCGGCGACCGGTGCGATCTCCGCCAGGGTGCGACGGACGAGCACGGCGTCGGCGGAGGGCCCCCCGGATATCCGGGGTTCCTTCCCCTCCGCCGTCGGGGACTTCCGTTCGTCCGTCGTGGTCGTCGGAGCATCCATCATCTGCCTCGCCTTGCGCTGGCCGGCTTCCTGCTCGCAGCATGGCGCTTCCGACCGGCGCTTCGGGCAGAAAGTGGCATTCTCGGGCCATAGGCCCGGGTTTCTGGCTAGGCTGCGCTGTTTCGGACCAGGGCGTAGGCCTCGCGCAGGTCCCCTCCGGAGTAGCTGTGGCGGGAGAGCCCGGCGAGATGATGGTCGGCGTTCACGGCCACGGTCTCCGGCACGATCGCGAAGAGCTCCGCGTCCGACATCGAGTCCCCGTACGCGACGCAGTCGGCCGGGTCCACTCCGTACCCCGCGCAGAGCTCCCGCGCGATGCGCACCTTCGCCCGCGCGTCGAGAATGCCCGGCCGGTGGATCGGCTCCGTGAAGGGGACCGCCGGCCAGAGCGAACCGTGCGTCGTGTCGGCACCCCAGTCGAGAAGCCGCTCGACGAAGAAGTCGGGCGAGAGCGAGATGACCGCACAGCGGTCTCCCCGGGCCCGGATGTCCGCCCAGACCTCGCGGATGCCGACGAGCCAGGGTGCCCCTTCGAAGGCCGTAGCGACGTGCTCAGGGGTGAGCGCGGACCACAGCGCGTGGGCCTGGACGGCGAACTCGTCCGGTGTGAGCCCCCTCAGGAACCCCTCCTCCAGCGCGGTGATCTCGTCCACCAGGCCCAGTTGCCGGGAGATCTCCACCGCCGCGGCCGAGCCCCGGATCAGGGTGCCGTCGAGGTCGAAGAGGTGCAGCCGTCGTGTACGGGAGGTTCGGGGTTTCACGTGAAACATCGTCCGTGCACCACGGGACGGAAGCAACGGCTCCTCGGGGATCGGCCCGTGGGGTCGGCCGGATCCGTTAAAGCAGTGGACGGGAGATCATCGCGTCGGACAGCCTGAAAGGCATGCCGATTTCCCCCGCTCCTCTCGATCAGCTCCCGATCCGGCGCCTCACCTCGGGGGACCTGCTCGCCTGCGCCGACCTCTCCGAGAACCGGGGATGGCTCCGCGAGGAACACAAGTGGGGACTGCTGCTCACCGCCGGCACCGGCTACGGCATCGACGACCCCGACGGCCCCGGCCTCGCCGCCTGCTCCGTGGTCACCTCGTACGGACCGGGGCTCGCCGCGATCGGCATGGTGCTCGTCGCCGAGCGGTACGCACGCCAGGGCGTGGGACGCCGGCTCATGCGGCACGTCGTGACGGAGGCCGGAGACACCCCGCTCACGCTGTACGCCACGTCGAACGGGCAGCCCCTGTACGAGCAGCTGGGCTTCACCGAGACGAGCCGGTCGGAGATGGTGTGCGGGCACTTCACCTTCACCGCGCCCGCCCCGGACATCCCGGTCCGCCCAGCGACGGCGGAGGACCTTCAGGCCGTCCTGCGCCTGGACCACGAGGTCTTCGGCCTCGACCGGACCCACCTCCTCGCCCGGCTCCCCGCGTTCGCGGACCACCTCCGGGTCGCGGAGGAGGACGGCGAGATCACCGGATTCGCCGCCGCCTGGCCCAACATGGACACCCACGTCATCGGCCCGCTGATCGCCCGGGACCCGGGCACGGCCCAGGCTCTGATCGCCTCCCTGGCGACCGCCACCGACCGACCGCTGCGCACGGACATCGACGTACGCCACACCTCCCTGCTGAGCTGGGTGAAGGAGAACGGCATCGACACGATCGCCACGACGTCGCTGATGATCCGCTCCCTGCCCGACCTCCCCGGGGACTGGCGACGCCGCTTCGCTCCCCTGACGGTCGCCGCCGGATAGGTTTACTTGCAGACGCGCATAATTGCGCCACTTCGTCTACCCTGGATCACGCGCCGCCCCGTGCGAGGAGAGACCGAGGAGAGACCATGACCGCGACGGACCCCGCCCTCACCGCGCTCTCCCAGCGCTGGTGCGCTCTCTCC
Organism: Streptomyces sp. NPDC015661; assembly: GCF_043077765.1. Taxonomy (NCBI): domain Bacteria; kingdom Bacillati; phylum Actinomycetota; class Actinomycetes; order Kitasatosporales; family Streptomycetaceae; genus Streptomyces; species Streptomyces sp. NPDC015661. Next base: position 15,414 of record NZ_JBIBST010000012.1, read on the forward strand.
CTGCTGCACGGCAGGATCGAAGCCCACCTCGAGCGCGCCCTGGAGTCCGGACACGGTCTGAGCGTGCGGGAGTACTCGCTGCTCGACGTCCTCAGCCGTCAGCACAGCGGCCCCGGCGGCCACCTCCAGATGAAGCAGGTCGCCGACGCCGTCGTGCTCAGCCAGAGCGCCACCACCCGGCTCGTCACCCGGCTGGAGGACCGCGGTCTGCTCACCCGGTACCTCTGCGCCACCGACCGCCGCGGCATCTACACCGATGTCACCGAGGCCGGCCTGAAGCTCCTCGAAGAGGCTCGCCCCACCAACGACAGCGCGCTGCGCGAGGCCCTCGACGAAGCCGCCAAGAACCCGGAGCTCGCCGCGCTCGTCCAGGTCGTGGAGGGCGTGAGCACCCCTGCGTGACGCGGGCACGCGTACGCTGCGGGGCATGAGCGATCTTGAGATACGCCCCGCCACCGCGGAGGACCTTCCGGCCATCGTCGCGATGCTCGCCGACGATCCCCTGGGTGCCCAGCGCGAATCCCCCGACGACCTCACCCCGTACCTCACCGCCTTCGAGCGCCTCGCGAACGACCCGAACCAGCACGTCGTCGTGGCCGTCCGCGAGGACAAGGTCGTCGGCACCCTCCAGCTGACGGTCATCCCCGGGCTCTCCCGTCGAGGCACCACCCGGTCGATCATCGAGGGCGTCCGCATCCACTCCGACGAACGCGGCAGCGGCCTCGGGACGCAGCTCATCGAGTGGGCCGTCGCGGAGTCCGAACGCCAGGACTGCCGCCTCGTCCAGCTGACCTCCGACGTCACCCGCACCGACGCCCATCGCTTCTACGAGCGTCTGGGCTTCGAGGCCTCCCACGTGGGCTTCAAAAAGAGCCTCTGAGGACGTGTTTCACGTGAAACAGGACGGTTTCACGTGAAACACCCGATCTCCCGACGGCTCAGAGGCCGCGCCAGCCCGCCTCGTCCACGCCGCCGGGGACCGCGTCGGCCGGGTCGTACGGCTCCCGCGTGAAGACGAACGACCCGAGGTCGAGATGGCTCACGCTGCCGTCGGCGCGCCGCACCGCCCTGAGCGTCTCCCCCGCGTAGTAGCCGTTCAGCCCGACCCAGCCGCCCTCGGGCAGCGCCCGGAAGCGGGCCCGTCGTCCGGCGCCCCGCAGGGGTTCGAGCACGACGCTCCGCTCGGGACCGAGCCGCAGCCCGTAGGCGTACGTGCCCCAGTACCAAGGTCCCGTGAGGGAGAGCAGCTGCTCGTCGACCTCGGCCTCGGGGAGGGGCCGCCACGGCTCCGGGAACCTCGGCTCCGCCTCTGCCACGATCCGCACCAGATCGGCAGCCACCGTCGCCGCCGGCGGGCCCGAGGTGGCGTTGGAGAGGGCGATCCCCGCAAGGCCGTCCTCCACGCTCACCCACAGACAGGCGACGAAGCCCGGGAGGGATCCGGTGTGGCCGAACAGGGTGCGGCCGTCCTTGCGCAGCAGCTGGAGGCCGAGCCCGTAGCCCCCTTCCCAGTCGCCCTCCCCGGCCGGGGAGGCCGGAGCCCGCATCTCCTCCACGGACGACGTGGCGAGCACCCGCTCGTCCCCCGCCGCGAGGAAGGCGGCGAACCGGGCGAGATCGGCGGCCGTCGACCAGAGTTGCCCGGCCGGTGCCATCAGACCGAGGTGCTCGGACGGCTCGGGCATCATGACATCGGCCCAGGGATGCACCGCGAAGCCCCCCGCGCGCGGGGCGACGGGATCGACAGTCGTACGGCTCATTCCCAACGGCTCCAGGATCTCGCGCCGCAGCGCCTCCTCCCAGGCCACTCCCCGGACCGCCTCGACGAGCGAACCGAGCAGCGTGTAGCCGGGGTTGGAGTAGTGGTGCCGGCGGCCCGGCGACTGGAGGAAGGGCTGCTCCCCCAGGACGTCGGAGAGCTCCGGCCGCAGCTCCGCGGAGGACCGCTCCCACCATGCGCCGGGCGTCTCGGCCGCGAGACCACCGGTGTGGCCGAGGAGTTGAGCGATCGTCACCTCACCGACGCCCGTGCCCTTGAGATGCCGCTCCAGCGGATCGTCGAGCCCGAGCAGGCCCTCGTCCCGCAGCCGCATCACCAGCACGGCGGTGAACACCTTGGTGATCGACCCGATCCTGAACTGGGTGTCCGCGTCGGGCGCGTGGCCGTCCACACAGCTGCGCGAGCCGCTCCACACCAACGCTCCGTCGCGGACCACCGCCCCCACGAAGGAGGGCGTCCGTCCCTCGCTCTGGGCGACCGCGACACGGTGGAGCAGAGCCCGCTCGGTCCCGGGCAGCAAGGCTTCGAATGATGTCGTCATAAACACCATGCAACGCGATCACCGCCACGGTGCTTCCCGAGCGGATCAGGTCTGGGCCATGTCCACGAAACGTGAGTAGTGGCCCTGGAAAGCCACGGTGATGGTCGCCGTCGGGCCGTTACGGTGCTTGCCGACGATGATGTCCGCCTCGCCCGCGCGCGGTGACTCCTTCTCGTAGGCGTCCTCGCGGTGCAGCAGGATCACCATGTCGGCGTCCTGCTCGATCGAGCCGGACTCACGCAGGTCGGAGACCATCGGCTTCTTGTCGGTGCGCTGCTCGGGACCACGGTTCAGCTGGGAGAGCGCGATCACCGGCAGTTCCAGCTCCTTGGCGAGGAGCTTCAGGTTTCGCGACATGTCGGAGACCTCTTGCTGACGGCTCTCCTGCCGCTTGGAACCGCCCGACTGCATGAGCTGCAGATAGTCGATGATGACGAGCTTGAGGCCGTTGCGCTGCTTGAGCCGCCGGCACTTGGCCCGGATCTCCATCATCGACAGGTTCGGGGAGTCGTCGATGTACAGCGGGGCCTGGGAGACGTCCGGCATCCGGCGGGCGAGCCGGGTCCAGTCCTCGTCGGTCATCGTGCCGGAGCGCATGTGGTGGAGCGCGACCCGGGCCTCCGCCGAAAGGAGACGCATCGCGATCTCGTTGCGGCCCATTTCGAGGGAGAAGATGACGCTGGGCAGGTTGTGCTTGATGGAGGCCGCCCGGGCGAAGTCCAGCGCGAGGGTCGACTTACCCATGGCGGGACGGGCCGCGATGATGATCATCTGGCCGGGGTGCAGTCCGTTGGTGAGCGAGTCGAGGTCGGTGAAACCGGTGGGCACACCCGTCATCTCGCCGCTGCGGGAGCCGATCGCCTCGATCTCGTCGAGGGCGCCCTCCATGATGTCGCCGAGCGGCAGGTAGTCCTCGGTGGTGCGCTGTTCGGTGACCGCGTAGATCTCGGCCTGGGCCGAGTTCACGATCTCGTCGACGTCGCCGTCGGCCGCATAGCCCATCTGCGTGATCTTGGTGCCGGCCTCCACGAGGCGGCGCAGGACCGCGCGCTCGTGGACGATCTCCGCGTAGTACGAGGCATTGGCCGCGGTCGGTACCGACTGGACCAGGGTGTGGAGGTAGGAGGCGCCGCCGACACGGGTGATCTCGCCGCGCTTGGTGAGCTCGGCGCCGACCGTGATCGGGTCGGCCGGCTCGCCCTTGGCGTAGAGGTCGAGGATCGCCGCGTAGACGGTCTCGTGGGCCGGCTTGTAGAAGTCATGGCCCTTGATGATCTCCACGACGTCCGCGATGGCGTCCTTGGAGAGCAGCATGCCGCCGAGGACGGACTGCTCGGCGTCGAGGTCCTGCGGGGGAACGCGCTCGAAGCCGGAGAGCCCGCCGTCCCAGGGACCGTCGCCGCCCCGCTCGTGCTGGTCGTCACGCCCGCGGCCACGGCCGCGCCCCTCGCCTCGGGTACGGGTGGGCAGCCGGTCGCTCGGTCCGCTGTCGGCCCAAGGGTCGTCCATGGGCTCGGGAACGCTCACCAAGCCACCTCCTCCGTCCGCTCCGCGGACCTCGCCGTGCCACTCTTTCTTACGCCACGGCCTTGATCAAAGAGTGGCTTTGCGACCGCTTCTGGCGCGTCGGACGCCGGACCACGGTAGGCCCGCGGGAGGCGTCAGCCAATCTGGTTATCCACAGGCCCTGTGGGTGAAGGCCCAGATGCTGTGGAGAACTCGCCGGATCCTGTGCACGGAGCGGGGGACAGCCATGTGGACAAACTCATAACACCCCCACTCCCACGCATCTGACCTGCATGTTTCCCATCCACGGGCTGTGGGGGAGAAAAAGTTCTTCCCCTGGACCAAGATCAGAACAAACGGCCCACACCCGAAGCCCCGACCCAGCGGAAAGTAAGGAGCAGTAAGCGATTGCATCTCTTACCTGTGGAAGATTAGATTGTGCCCATGACTCAGGCCCCCGCGACCCCCAAGGCCGTCCGCCGACAGCACGACCGCGAGATCGTCTCCCTCGCCCTGCCGGCCTTCGGTGCTCTCGTCGCCGAGCCGCTGTTCCTCATCGTCGACAGCGCGATCGTCGGCCACCTCGGCACACCTCAGCTCGCGGGCCTCGCGATCGCCGCAGCCTTGCTCTCCACCGCCGTCAGCGTCTTCGTCTTCCTGGCCTACGCCACCACGGCCGCCGTCGCCCGCCGCGTGGGCGCGGGCGACCTCCCGGCCGCCATCCGGCAGGGCATGGACGGCATCTGGCTCGCGCTCCTCCTCGGCGTCGCCGTCGTCGCGCTGACCCTGCCCACCTCACCGTGGCTCGTCGACATCTTCGGGGCCTCGGACACCGCCGCCCCGTACGCCGTCACCTATCTCAGGATCTCCGCCCTCGGGATTCCCGCCATGCTGGTGGTCCTGGCCGCCACCGGCGTCCTGCGCGGCCTCCAGGACACCCGCACACCGCTCTACGTGGCCATCGCCGGCTTCGCCGCCAACGGCGCACTCAACATCGGCCTGGTCTACGGGGCCGGCCTGGGCATCGCCGGCTCCGCCTGGGGCACGGTCATCGCCCAGTGCGGCATGGCCGCTGCCTACCTCGTCGTGGTCGTACGGGGCGCCCGGCGCCACGGCGCCTCCCTGCGTCCCGACCCGGCCGGCATTCGCGCCTCCGCCCAGGCCGGCGTCCCACTCCTGGTCCGTACGCTCTCGCTCCGCGCGGTCCTGATGATCGCCACGGCCGTCGCCGCCCGGCTGGGAGACGCGGAGGTCGCCGCCCACCAGATCATCCTGTCCCTGTGGAGCCTGATGGCCTTCGCGCTCGACGCGATCGCCATCGCGGGCCAGGCCATCATCGGCCGCTACCTCGGCGCCGACGATGCCGACGGCGCACGGCAGGTCTGCCGCCGCATGGTCCAGTGGGGCGCGGTCTCCGGGGTGGTGCTCGGTGCGCTGCTCATCGTCACCCGCCCCCTGTTCGTCCCGCTCTTCACCGACGACACCACCGTGCAGGACACCCTGCTCCCCGCACTCCTGGTCGTCGCCCTCTCCCAGCCGATCTCCGGCGTGGTCTTCGTCCTGGACGGCGTCCTCATGGGCGCGGGAGACGGCCCCTATCTGGCCTGGGCCATGCTGCTCACGCTGGCCGTCTTCGCCCCGGTCGCGCTTCTCGTCCCGGTCCTCGGCGGCGGGCTGACGGCGCTCTGGTGGGCGATGACCCTGATGATGGCGGTCCGGATGGCGACCCTCTGGTTCCGGATGCGCTCCGGCCGCTGGATCGTCACCGGTGCCACCCGCTGAGCAGCGCATGTTTCACGTGAAACAGCGGAAGGGCCGCACCCCGAGGGGTACGGCCCTTCCTCACTGCTGAGCGCAGACTGCCAAGGGCAGCGTTACGCGGCGACGACCTCGACGCCGAGCTTCGCGGCAACCTCGGGGTGCAGACGCACGGACACCTGGTGCGAGCCCAGGGTCTTGATCGGCGAACCGAGCTCGACGCGACGCTTGTCGACGTCCGGGCCACCCGCGGTCTTGATCGCCGAGGCGATGTCGGCCGGGGTCACGGAGCCGAAGAGACGGCCGGCGTCGCCGGAGCGAACGGCCAGGCGCACCTTCGTGCCCTCGAGCTGGGCCTTGATCTCGTTGGCCTGCTCGATGGTCGCGATCTCGTGGATCTTGCGGGCGCGGCGGATCTGCGCCACGTCCTTCTCGCCGCCCTTGGTCCAGCGGATCGCGAAACCGCGCGGGACCAGGTAGTTGCGAGCGTAGCCGTCCTTGACGTCGACGACGTCGCCAGCGGCACCGAGGCCGGAGACCTCGTGGGTGAGGATGATCTTCATTTCTCGGTCACCCTTCCCTTATCGCGCGGTGGACGTGTAGGGCAGCAGCGCCATCTCACGGCTGTTCTTGACGGCCGTGGCGACGTCACGCTGGTGCTGCGTGCAGTTGCCGGTCACGCGGCGGGCACGGATCTTGCCGCGGTCGGAAATGAACTTCCGCAGCATGTTCGTGTCCTTGTAGTCCACGTACGCGGTCTTGTCCTTGCAGAACGCGCAGACCTTCTTCTTAGGCTTGCGCACAGGCGGCTTCGCCATGGTGTTTCTCCTGTGTGATCAAGAAGTGGGGGTACGAGCTGCTTCGAGGGCGTGCCCTAGAAGGGGGGCTCGTCCGAGTAGCCGCCGCCGGAGTTTCCACCCCAGCCGCCACCGCCGCCGCCCTGCTGGCCGCCGCCGGAGGGGCTGCCGGTCGCCCACGGGTCGTCGGCGGGAGCACCGCCGCCACCCTGCTGGCCACCGCCGCCGGAGTTTCCACCCCAGCCGCCACCGCCACCGCCGCCGCCCTGCTGGCCGCCGCCGCCGTATCCACCCTGGCCGCCTCGACCGGTGGTCTTGGTGACCTTGGCCGTGGCGTTCTTGAGGCTGGGGCCGACTTCCTCGACGTCCAGCTCGTAGACCGTGCGCTTGACGCCCTCACGGTCCTCGTAGGACCGCTGCTTCAGCCGGCCCTGCACGACGACGCGCATGCCTCGCTGAAGCGACTCGGCGACGTTCTCCGCCGCCTGACGCCAGACCGAGCAGGTGAGGAAGAGGCTCTCGCCGTCCTTCCACTCATTGGTCTGACGGTCGAAGGTGCGGGGGGTGGACGCGATACGGAACTTCGCGACCGCCGCACCGGACGGGGTGAAGCGCAGCTCGGGGTCGTCGACAAGATTGCCGACGACCGTGATGACGGTCTCGCCTGCCATGGGGGAACCTCTCGGCGGGTTTGCTTCTGGCTGCTGTGTTGCTACTCGAACCCGATGACCTCTGAGCTAGAAGCTCAGTGGGTCTCGGGACGGAGGACCTTGGTCCGGAGGACCGACTCGTTCAGGTTGAGCTGGCGGTCGAGCTCCTTGACGACCGCAGGCTCGGCCTGCAGGTCGATGACCGAGTAGATGCCCTCGGGCTTCTTCTTGATCTCGTAGGCGAGACGACGACGGCCCCAGGTGTCGACCTTCTCGACCTTTCCGTTGCCCTCACGGACGACGGAGAGGAAGTTCTCGATCAGCGGGGAGACAGCGCGCTCCTCGAGATCGGGGTCGAGGATGACCATCACCTCGTAGTGACGCATGTGGAACCCACCTCCTTTGGACTCAGCGGCCACGGTCGTTCCGTGGCAGGAGGGTCGTGATGCGTAAGCAACGGTATCCGCCACCACTGACAGTCCCCTCGGCGAGCGAGGAGCGCTGTCGGGGATCCCGGAGGGACCTGGGCAGACACCGGCGCAGCTGTACAGAGTACCCGCACATCGGCTTGCGGTTGAAATTCTCCGGGAAGGGGACGCAATCTGTACACAACGGATGTCGGCGGCGCTACGATGCGCCGCCTTCCCGCAGCCACGCCAGGAGGTGCCCCATGGCACAGGCAATGCGACCCGACCCCGGCCACTCCCTCTTCGCGACCGACGGCAAACCCCATCCGCTCCAGGACACCCTGATGGCCGTCACGCTGGTGATGGGAATCCTCTCCTTCGTCACGGCGCAGTTCGACAACCTCCATCTGCTGAGTTCCTGGTCGGGCCTGGTCGGCATCCTGACCGGCGCGTACGGACAGTTCATCTCCGTGACGACCCGCGAGCGCTTCCTGCTGATCCTCGGACTCGGCGCCTCGGCGTTCGGCTTCTACCTCGGAATGGCGCACGGCGGCCTCTTCGGCGGCGTCATCAGCTGAGCCCGACGGCACGTCAGGGCACACACACCCATTCGGGGCGCTCCCCGGTCACAGTAGGCTTCGGCGCGAGAGCCGGAGCCCCTGACCGATGGGGACACACCTGCCGAGGAGCGCCCCGCATGAGCCTGACCCTGAGGACCATCAGCCGTGAGCAGCATCTGGCATTCATCCAGAGCCAGCCCGCCGCGAGTCACTGCCAGGTCCCGGCATGGGCTGATGTGAAGACCGAGTGGCGCTCGGAGAACCTCGGCTGGTTCGACAAGTCCGGTGAGCTCGTCGGCGCCGGCCTGGTGCTCTACCGCCAGCTCCCGAAGATCAAGCGCTACCTCGCCTATCTGCCCGAGGGCCCGGTCATCAACTGGTACGCGCCGAACCTGGACGACTGGCTGCAGCCGATGCTGGCGCACCTCAAGCACCAGGGCGCCTTCTCGGTGAAGATGGGCCCGCCGGTGGTCATCCGCCGCTGGGACTCGACCGCCATCAAGGCCGGCATCCAGGACCCGGACGTCAAGCGCCTCAAGGACGTCGAGGCCACTCACATCGAGCCGCGTGCCTTCGAAGTCGCGGACCGGCTGCGGAAGATGGGCTGGCAGCAGGGCGAGGACGGCGGCGCCGGCTTCGGCGACGTGCAGCCCCGCTACGTCTTCCAGGTCCCGCTCGCGAACCGCTCGCTCGACGACGTCCTCAAGGGCTTCAACCAGCTGTGGCGCCGCAACATCAAGAAGGCCGAGAAGGCCGGTGTCGAGGTCGTCCAGGGCGGCTACGAGGACCTGGCCGAGTGGCAGCGGCTGTACGAGATCACGGCCGTCCGTGACCACTTCCGGCCGCGCCCGCTCTCGTACTTCCAGCGCATGTGGACCGTCCTCAACAACGAGGACCCCAACCGCATGCGGCTCTACTTCGCGCGCCACAACGGGGTGAACCTCTCCGCCGCGACCATGCTCGTCGTCGGTGGTCACGTCTGGTACTCCTACGGCGCCTCCGACAACATCGGCCGTGAGGTCCGGCCCTCGAACGCGATGCAGTGGCGGATGCTGCGCGACGCGTACGCCATGGGCGCCACCGTCTACGACCTGCGGGGCATCTCGGACTCGCTCGACGAGACCGACCACCTCTTCGGCCTCATCCAGTTCAAGGTGGGCACGGGCGGCGAGGCCGTCGAGTACGTCGGCGAGTGGGACTTCCCGCTGAACAAGCTGCTGCACAAGGCGCTCGACATCTACATGTCGCGCCGCTGACCGTTCCGTAGGCTTCGTAGTCTCGTACACATCTTTGATACACCGCTGCCGTCAGAAAGGTTCCGGGCCGGCCATGGCGCTCTCCCTCTACGTCGACACCGCTCGCTGGCGGGCGCACCAGAAGACCGTCATCGACCAGTTCCCCGCTCTCATCCCGGTCTGCAAGGGCAACGGGTACGGCTTCGGCCACGAGCGCCTCGCGGACGAGGCGTCGCGGTTCGGCGCCGACATGCTCGCCGTGGGCACCACGTACGAAGCCGCGAAGATCAAGGACTGGTTCGGTGGCGACCTGCTGGTCCTCACCCCCTTCCGCCGGGGTGAGGAACCGGTTCCGCTGCCCGACCGGGTGATCCGTTCCGTGTCGTCCGTGGACGGCGTCCACGCCCTGGTGGGCGCCCGGGTCGTGATCGAGTGCATGAGCTCGATGAAGCGGCACGGCGTGCGCGAGGAGGAGCTCCAGCAGCTCCACGCCGCCATCGAGGACGTCCGTCTGGAGGGCTTCGCCCTGCACCTGCCCCTGGACCGCCCGGACGGCACCGACGCGGTCGAGGAGGTCATCACCTGGATGGACCGGCTGCGGACCGCCCGGCTGCCGCTGCACACCATGTTCGTCAGCCACCTGCGGGCCGAGGAGCAGGCCCGGCTCCAGCAGCAGTTCCCGCAGACCCGCTTCCGCGCCCGCATCGGCACCCGGCTCTGGCTGGGCGACCACGAGGCCACGGAGTACCGGGGCGCCGTCCTCGACGTGACCCGGGTCGCCAAGGGCGACCGGTTCGGCTACCGCCAGCAGAAGGCCGCGTCGGACGGCTGGCTGGTCGTCGTCGCAGGCGGCACCTCCCACGGTGTCGGCCTGGAGGCCCCGAAGGCCATGCACGGCGTCATGCCGCGCGCCAAGGGCGTCGCCCGCGCGGGCCTCGCCACCGTCAACCGCAACCTCTCGCCCTTCGTCTGGGCCGGGAAGCAGCGCTGGTTCGCCGAGCCGCCGCACATGCAGGTGTCGATCCTGTTCGTGCCGGCCGACGCCCAGGAGCCCCGGGTGGGCGACGAGCTCGTGGCGCATCTGCGCCACACCACGACGCAGTTCGACCGGCTCGTCGAACGCTGAGCCGTCACGCGTCTCGGGCCGACCGGCCGAGAAGCACGCGTAAAAGCACTCACCCCCGGGAGCGGAACTCCCGGGGGTGAGTGCTTTACCGGTCGGTCGGGGCGGCCCACGGATCGTCGGGGTCGCCGGCGGTGCCCCAGCGCACCCTCTGCCCCTCCTCCACGGCCGGAGCGGCGTGCCGGGCCGGATGGGCCGCCCTGCCCGCCACGACGACGTCCTCGGCGCCGTCCAGGACGCCGCCCGAGGGGTCGTCCGCGCCGTCCTGCCGGACCGGGTCCTTCTCGGGCGCCAGGATGTCCCGTACGACCATCGCGCACAGGTACAGGGTGCCGAGCAGGTGCAGGACGATCGCGAACTGGTAGCCGTCCACGGGAAGGCCCTGCTTGTTGCCGCCGGTCGTGAAGGCCAGGTACATCCAGACGCCGACGAAGTACATGACCTCGCAGCCCTGCCAGACCAGGAAGTCGCGCCAGCGGGGCCGGGCGAGCGCGGCCAGCGGGACCAGCCACAGGACGTACTGCGGCGAGTACACCTTGTTGGTGAGCACGAACGCGGCGACGATCAGGAAGGCCAGCTGGGCGAAGCGGGGCCTGCGCGGCGCCGTGAACGCGAGGAACACCAGACCGGCCACCGCGGCCGCCATCAGCAGCAGCGCGTACAGATTGGCCCGCCCCGGCGTGATCACGTCACCCGTCCGCTGGCTGATCAGCAGCCAGACCGAGCCGAAGTCGACGTTCCGGTCCCGGCTGAAGAGGTAGAACTGCTTCCACCCCTCCGGCGCGAGCAGCATCACCGGCAGGTTCACGACCAGCCACGCCCCGGCCGCGCCGAGCACGGCGGCCCCGTACGCCCGCCACTTCCCGGCACGCCAGCAGAGCAGCAGCAGCGGGCAGAGGAGCAGTATCGGGTAGAACTTCGCGGCGGTGGCCAGGCCCAGCAGGATCCCGAAGGCCAGCGGCCGGCTCCGCGACCACATCAGGACGGCGGCGGCGGTCAGCGCGACGGCCAGTATGTCCCAGTTGATCGTGGCGGTCAGCGCGACCGAGGGCGCGAGCGCGACCAGGAGACCGTCCCAGGGGCGCAGGCGGTGCGTCCGGGCCACACAGACCGCGAGGACGGCCGCGCAGACCATCAGCAGGCCCGCGTTGACCAGCCAGTACCACTGCTCCCGCTGCGTCATGTCGCCGCCGCCCGGCGTCAGCCAGGCCGCGACCTCCATGAAGAGGCCGGTCAGGACCGGGTACTCCAGGAACGGTATGTCGCCGCCCAGCCGGTCGAAGTACGGGACCAGGCCGTCCGCGAAGCCCCGCCCGGTGAAGAGGTGCGGGATGTCCGAGTAGCACGCGTGCGTGTACTGGGAGGTCGTGCCCCGGAACCAGGCCCAGTTGTAGCAGGGCAGTTTCTGCACCATGCCGAGGGCGTACATGCCGAGGGCCACGAGCGCGATCACCCGCACGGGCGTCAGCTGCCCGGTGCCGGTCATCGCCCGGCGGCCGTAGGGGCCACCGATCAGTTCACTGCCCGCGGCGGCCACCTTGTCCCGGTGGGTGGGGATGACCGTCTGCGAGCGCTCCTGCGGTGCGCTCGACTTCTGGAGGCTCGGCATGGGGGACATCCTGCCGTACGTCCCCGGGAAAACGGCGAGGGCCGCCGCGGCCGGCCCGTACGGAAGGTACGGAGCGGACGCGGCGGCCCTCAGGACGTGCCCGGGTCATCCCTCGGGGCGAGGGATCAGGGGAAGGTCCCGAACCCTGGTTTCCCGTTGCCGTTGCCGCCGGAGCTGTCCGTTGGTGAGTCGGTCGGCGTCGGGGTCGTGGGTGCCGTGGTGGTGGGCTCCCCGGTGTTGCCGCCGGGACCGCCCGTGTTGTTGCAGTTGATGTCCCAGATGCTGCAGGTCGTCTTCCCCGGCTTCGGCGTCCTGGTCGCCGGGGGAGTCGTCGTCGGGGTGGCCGGCGGAGTCGTCGTCGGCATCGTCGACTCGGTGGGCGTCGGGGTGGCCGTCGGGGTCGGCGTCGGGCTCGCGGCGCCGCCACCGAAGACGGGCTTGGCGCCCTCCAGCTTCTCCGGCTCGGGGAAGTCCACGACCGCGTCGTCCTTCACGGCATCCGTCATGTAGTCCTTCCAGATCCGCGAGGGGAACGAAGAACCGTGGATCGTCGGCTGGTCACCCGTGCCGTACATCTTCTCGAACTCGCGACCCTGCTTCGACTCGTCGTCGTCGAAGCGGTACATGTCGATCGCGGTCGCCAGCTGCGCCGTGTAGCCCACGAACCAGGCCGACTTGTTGTCGTCGGTCGTACCGGTCTTGCCGGCCACCGCGCGACCCGGGATCCGCGCCTTGCGACCGGTACCCCGGTCGTCGTCGACGACGCTCCGCAGCACGTCGGTGACGTTGCTGGCGATGGCCGGGCTGAAGGCCGTCTGGGGCTTGGCCTTGTGCTTCCAGATCTCGCCGTCCCTCTTCACCTGCTCGACGGAGTAGGGCTCGTTCTGCTCACCCTGGTTGGCGAAGGTCGCGTAGGCACCGGCCATGCGGATGGCGCTGGGGCTGGAGACACCGAGGGAGAAGGAGGGCACATCGCCCTTGACCAGGGAATCCTCGCGGAGGCCGGCGGCCACGGCGGCGTCACGGACCTTGTCGATGCCGACGTCCATGCCGAGCTGCACATACGGCGAGTTGGCCGACTTGATCATGGCGTAGCGGAGGGAGATGGGGCCGTAGCTGGCGTTCTCGTCGTTGCTCTGCTTCCACTCCTCCCCCTTGTCGTCGAGCCAGATGTCCCCGTTGTACTTACGGATCGTCAGGTCGTCCTTGCCGTTGTAGAGGCTCTTGTCCGGGTCGAGGATCGTGCGCTCGGACGCGTCCTGGTCCGGCCCGAGTTCCTTGTTCCGGACGCCGTCCTTCATCGCGGCGGCGAGCACGAAGGGCTTGAACGTCGATCCGACCTGGGCACCCGTGCTGTCGGCGTTGCTCCGGAAGTGCTTGGTGGCGTCGACACCGCCGTAGAGAGCGACGATCTTCCCGGTCGCCGTATCGACCGAAGCACCGCCGAACTGGACGTGCGTGTCCGTCTTCGGGCGCTTCTTCGGGTCGATGTTCTCCTTGATGATCTTCTTGATCGCGGATTCCATCTTGTCCACCTTCGGCTTCTCGAAGGTGGTGTGGATCTCGTAGCCGCCGCGCTCCAGCTCCGCCTCGGTGATGCCGAACTGCTTCTGCAGGTTCACGTTGGCGGTGGCGACCAGGTAGCCGATCTGACCGCCCAGGTTGGCGCTCTTCCGGGGCGGCTGCACCGTGGGGAAGGTGGTGTACTTCGCCCGCTCCTCGGCCGAGATGCGCCCGTCCTTCTGCATCTCGTCGAGAATCCACGCCCACCGCGTCTTGGCCCGCTCGGTGTTCGCCTTCGCCGTGGCCCGGGGGTCGATCTCGGGGTAGCCGGCGGGGTCGTAGTACGTCGCGCCCTTCAGCACCGAGGCGAGCAGTGCCGACTCGCTGGCGTTGAGCTTCCCGGCGTCCTTGTTGAAGTAGGCACGGGCCGCCGCCTGAATGCCGTACGCACCACGTCCGTAGTACGAGGTGTTCAGGTAACCGGCCATGACCTGGTCCTTGGGGACCTCGTTGCCGACCTTCATGGAGATGAAGAGTTCCTTCACCTTCCGTGTGAGGGTCTGCGACTGGTCGTCCAGGCGGTTGTTCTTCACGTACTGCTGGGTGATGGTCGAACCACCCTGGGTCTCGCCGCCCTTGGCCATGTTCCACACGGCGCGGGCGATACCCATGGGGTCGACACCGGAGTCTTCCCAGAAGGTCTTGTTCTCCGCCGAGATCACCGCGTCCTGCATGGACTTCGGGATCTCCGCGAACTGGACGATCTGACGGTTGGCACCACTGCCCGTCGCGACCATCCGGGAGTTGTCGGACCAGTAGTAGATGTTGTTCTGCGAGACCGCCGTATCGGCTTCCTTGGGGATCTCCACCTGCGAGTACGCGATGTAGGCAACGCCCATCACACTCGCCACGCAGAACAGGAACGTGCCCGACACGAGCTTCCACGACGGCATCCAGCGACGCCAGCCGTACTTTCCGTAACGCGGGTAGTCGATGATCCGCTTCTTGCCCGGCGGGCGACCGCCGGAGCCCCGCCCCGGACCGCTGCCGCCGCCACCGCCACCGCGCCGACCCCCTCCGGGACCGCCGGGGCCGCCGGGGCCACCCGGGCCCGCGTCGGCGCCCCTGCGCCGGCTGCCGCGCTGGGCAGCCCGGCGGGCCTCCGCGCGCCCGCCGTAGGGACGCTGCTCCTCTCCATGAGAGGAGGGAGGACCGTACGAGGCCGAAGGGGCCCCCATACCGACGTCATGGGCCGGGGCCGACCTGCGGCCCGGCTGCTGGGCAGCGCGCCGTGCCGCCGCGCGACCGCCCGTCGGCGGCTGCTGCGGCGGCATTTTGCGACGATGCTCGCTCATCGAACGACTACTCCTCGGGCAGGCGCGTACGCCTGGAAGCGGCAGTTGAGTTCCGGTCCCCCCGAAATGCGCACGGCGGAACCCCATTGGAGGCCCCCCCGTACCGCAGCCGGTCACCCGCAGCACTGACGCCCCAGGGCATCGCTCGGTTCCCGGTGGTCTGCATGCCGCACAGACTACGCACGGCCAAAACCCACCTACGGCCGGACTTCACCCCAAATCAGGCAAGTCGAACGCTGTGAATTGACGATGTGACGCCGGTCACTGCACCCCCGCTTGTCCGGACAGGGAGGCCGTTCTATCGTGCTGATGTATCGAGTCGATACATCAGCACGGCATAAGGGCCGACGGCGGAGGAGGAGGCGACGGATGAGCAGACGCTCGGGCATCCTCGAGTTCGCCGTTCTCGGCCTGCTGCGCGAGGCCCCCATGCACGGGTACGAGCTGCGGAAGCGCCTCAACACCTCGCTGGGCGTCTTCCGGGCCTTCAGCTACGGAACGCTGTATCCCTGCCTCAAGACGCTGGTCGCCAACGGCTGGTTGATCGAGGAGCCGGGCAGCGCCCCCGAGGAGGCCCTCGCCGCTTCACTCGCAGGACGCCGGGCCAAGATCGTCTACCGGTTGACCCCGGCAGGTAAGGAGCACTTCGAGGAGCTCCTCTCCCACACCGGCCCGGACGCCTGGGAGGACGAGCACTTCGCGGCCCGCTTCGCCTTCTTCGGGCAGACCGAGCGCGAGGTGCGGATGCGCGTGCTCGAAGGCCGCCGCAGCCGGCTGGAGGAGCGCCTGGAGAAGATGCGCGCCTCGCTGGCCCGGACACGCGAGCGCCTGGACGACTACACGCTTGAGCTGCAGCGCCACGGCATGGAGTCCGTGGAGCGCGAAGTGCGCTGGCTGAACGAGCTCATCGAGAGCGAGCGGGCAGGGCGGGATCAGCGATCCGGCCCCGACGCCCCCGCTCTGCACGACAACGATTCTGGAGAGACGGGCGGCCTGCCCCGGCACGGGGGCAGTACCCGGCCGGATCCGTCCGACGACACCGCCAAGTGAAACCCTGCGCACCGCAGGGCTTCCACGATCACACAGGGAGCAACCGGAATGGGTTCGGTTCGCGTAGCCATCGTCGGCGTGGGCAACTGCGCCGCCTCGCTGGTGCAGGGCGTCGAGTACTACAAGGACGCCGACCCGGCGACCAAGGTGCCCGGCCTGATGCACGTCCAGTTCGGCGACTACCACGTCCGTGACATCGAGTTCGTCGCGGCCTTCGACGTCGACGCGAAGAAGGTCGGCCTCGACCTCTCCGACGCCATCGGCGCCAGCGAGAACAACACCATCAAAATCTGCGACGTCCCGAACAAGGGCGTCACGGTCCAGCGCGGCCACACGCTCGACGGTCTCGGCAAGTACTACCGCCTGACCATCGAGGAGTCCGCCGAGGAGCCCGTCGACGTCGTCCAGATCCTCAAGGACCGCCAGGTCGACGTCCTCATCTGCTACCTGCCCGTCGGCTCCGAGGACGCGGCGAAGTTCTACGCGCAGTGCGCCATCGACGCCAAGGTCGCCTTCGTCAACGCCCTTCCGGTCTTCATCGCCGGCACCAAGGAGTGGGCGGACAAGTTCACCGAGGCGGGCGTCCCGATCGTCGGCGACGACATCAAGTCGCAGGTCGGCGCGACCATCACGCACCGCGTGATGGCGAAGCTGTTCGAGGACCGTGGTGTCCGTCTTGAGCGCACGATGCAGCTCAACGTCGGCGGCAACATGGACTTCAAGAACATGCTCGAGCGCGACCGCCTGGAGTCCAAGAAGATCTCCAAGACGCAGGCCGTCACCTCGCAGATCCCGGACCGCGAGCTGGGCGAGAAGAACGTCCACATCGGCCCGTCGGACTACGTGGCCTGGCTGGACGACCGCAAGTGGGCGTACGTGCGCCTCGAGGGCCGCGCCTTCGGCGACGTCCCGCTGAACCTCGAGTACAAGCTCGAGGTGTGGGACTCCCCGAACTCCGCCGGTGTCATCATCGACGCCCTGCGCGCCGCGAAGATCGCCAAGGACCGGGGCATCGGTGGCCCGATCCTCTCCGCGTCGAGCTACTTCATGAAGTCCCCGCCGGTCCAGTACTTCGACGACGAGGCCCTGGCCAACGTCGAGAAGTTCATCAAGGGTGAGGTCGAGCGCTAAAGCGCCGCACGCTTGTCGATCGAGGGTCCCCGAGCCACTGCCCGGGGGCCCTCTTCGTATGTGAGTCTTGCTGCCATGTCCGTCGTACGTGATCTGCGCGTACTCCTGCGCCTGACGAACTTCCGCCGCCTGCTCGCCGTCCGGCTGCTCTCCCAGTGCGCCGACGGTGTCTACCAGGTGGCCCTGGCCACGTACGTCGTCTTCTCCCCCGAGAAACAGACCTCCCCCGCCGCGATCGCCTCCGCGATGGCGGTGCTCCTGCTCCCGTACTCGCTCGTCGGCCCCTTCGCGGGAGTGCTCCTCGACCGCTGGCAGCGCCGTCAGGTCTTCCTGTACGGAAACCTCCTGCGCGCCCTGCTCGCCTGCGGGACCGCCGTCCTCGTCCTCGCCTCCGTACCGGACTGGCTCTTCTACGCCTCCGCCCTCTCCGTGACCGCCGTCAACCGGTTCGTCCTGGCAGGGCTGTCGGCCTCCCTCCCCCGTGTCGTCGACGAGGAACGGCTCGTCGTGGCGAACTCGCTCTCGCCGACCGCGGGCACCCTCGCCGCGACCCTCGGCGGCGGTCTCGCCTTCGGTGTCCGGCTCATCGCCGACAACTCCGACGCGGCCGTCGTCGCCTTCGGAGCCGTGCTCTATCTCTGCGCCGCCCTCGCCTCCCTGCGGATGTCCCGGGAGCTCCTCGGCCCCGACGCCGACGTCACGCCACAACCCCTCGTCTCAGCCCTGAAGTCGACCGCCCACGGTCTGGTCGCGGGCCTGCGGCACCTCGCCGAGCGACGCCCCGCCGCCCGGGCGCTCGGCGCGGTGGCCCTCATGCGTTTCTGTTACGGCGCCCTGCTCGTCACCGTGCTCATGCTCAGCCGCTACGCCTGGAGCTCCACGGAGTCCGAGGGCCTGGGACTCCTCGGAATCGCCGTCGCCGCCTCGGGCGCCGGCTTCTTCGCGGCTGCCGTCCTCTCCCCCTGGGCGGTGGGCCGCTTCGGCCCCTTCGGGTGGATGACGGTCTGCACGGCCGCGGCCGCCGTCCTCGTCCCGGCGCTCTGCCTGACCTTCACCCCGACCCCCTTCCTCGTCGCCGCCTTCCTCCTCGGGCTCATCACCCAGGGAGCCAAGATCGCGACGGACACGGTGGTCCAGACGGCCGTGGACGACTCCTATCGAGGCCGGGTCTTCTCGCTCTACGACGTGCTGTTCAACGTCGCCTTCGTGGGCGCGGCGGGCGTCGCGGCCCTGATGCTGCCGCCCGACGGCCGGTCGCCCCTTCTGGTCGTGCTGGTGGCCGTGATCTACGCGGTGCTCGCGGTGGTCCTGCACCCGGAACGCCAGGAGGGGTGATGTTTCACGTGAAACACCACCCCTCCAGAGCGTCGAGCGGTCCGACGTTTCACGTGAAACATCGGACCGTCCGGGCGCCGGCTCGACTCAGTCGCGCGCTGCCCACCACTCCTTGAGCGCGGCAACGGCCTGGTCGTGCTCCATCGGTCCGTTCTCCAGCCGGAGCTCCAGCAGGAACTTGTACGCCTGACCGATGGCCGGCCCCGGTCCGATGCCCAGGATCTCCTGGATCTGGTTGCCGTCGAGGTCCGGACGGATCGCGTCCAGCTCCTCCTGCTCCTGGAGCTGGGCGATGCGGGTCTCAAGACCGTCGTAGGTCCGGGAGAGCGCCGCCGCCTTGCGCTTGTTCCGCGTGGTGCAGTCCGAGCGGGTCAGCTTGTGCAGCCGCGAGAGCAGCGGCCCGCCGTCCCGGACGTAGCGCCGGACGGCCGAGTCGGTCCACTCGCCGTCCCCGTAGCCGTGGAAGCGCAGGTGCAGCTCCACGAGGCGCGAGACGTCCTTGATCATCTCGTTGGAGTACTTGAGCGCGGTCATGCGCTTCTTCGTCATCTTCGCGCCGACCACCTCGTGGTGGTGGAAGGAGACCCGGCCGTCCTTCTCGAAGCGGCGGGTGCGCGGCTTGCCGATGTCATGCAGCAGGGCGGCGAGACGCAGGACCAGGTCGGGCCCGTCCTCCTCCAGGTCGATCGCCTGGTCGAGCACGGTCAGCGAGTGCTCGTAGACGTCCTTGTGCCGGTGGTGCTCATCGCTCTCCAGACGCAGCGCAGGCAGCTCGGGCAGCACGTGGTCGGCGAGGCCCGTGTCCACGAGGAGCCCGAGGCCCTTCCGGGGGTGCGCCGAGAGCAGCAGCTTGTTGAGCTCCTCACGGACACGCTCGGCGGAGACGATCTCGATCCGGCCGGACATCTCCTTCATGGCCGTGACGACCTCGGGGGCGACCTCGAAGTCCAGCTGTGCGGCGAACCGCGCGGCCCGCATCATGCGCAGCGGGTCGTCGGAGAAGGACTCCTCCGGCGTACCCGGGGTGCGCAGGACCCGGGCGGACAGGTCCTCAAGACCGCCGTACGGGTCGATGAACTCCTTCTCGGGGAGTGCCACGGCCATGGCGTTGACGGTGAAGTCACGCCGGACGAGGTCCTCGTCGATGGAGTCGCCGTAGGAGACCTCGGGCTTCCGGGAGGTCCGGTCGTACGCCTCCGAGCGGTACGTGGTGACCTCGATCAGGTAGCCGTCCTTCTGGGAACCGACGGTCCCGAAGGCGATGCCGACCTCCCACACGGCGTCGGCCCACGGACGGACGATCTTCAGTACGTCCTCGGGGCGGGCGTCGGTGGTGAAGTCCAGGTCGTTGCCGAGCCGGCCGAGCAACGCGTCCCGCACCGAGCCGCCGACCAGCGCGAGGCTGAACCCGGCCTCCTGGAAACGGCGGGCGAGGTCGTCGGCGACAGGGGACACACGGAGTAGTTCACTGACCGCGCGGCGTTGCACCTGGCTCAGTGCAGTCGGGGTGTCTTCGTTGGCGTTCGGCACAACAGAAAAGGGTACGTGCCCGGGCTCACCGCAACGTTCCCGTTTTCGGCTGGAGCAGTCCCCGGCACTTGCCCCCGGCGTGCCTCGTTACCATGCCTGGACACAGCAACCGGGAACCACCGACACCACTGGCATCACAGACAACGACGAGGACGGGCGAACGCGTGGCCGAGGCGGCAGACATCCAGGGAACCGGTCCCTCACCTGCCCGCCGATGGCTGCGGCGCACGATCACCGTCGCCTTCGGGGCACCCCTTCTCGCCGGCCTGCTCCAGGCCCCCCTCGTCGCCTCCCCGGCGGCCGCCGCCACGGATGCCACCGGCTCCAGGACGGTCGATGTGTCACTCGACACGCTGGCCCCGAGCGCGCCCGTCGAGGGGGACACCGTCACCGTGACGGGCACGGTGACCAACCGGGGCAAGAAGACCGTCACCGACGCGACCGTGAACCTGCGCGTCGGACCGAGGATGACGAGCCGGAGCGAGATCGAGCAGGTGACGGGGCGCACCGGTTTCCGGGACGACAGCGACCCCGCGCCTCTCGAGGACGCCCCGACCGTCAAGATTCCCCGGCTCGGCGCCGGCCTCAGCGCGGACTTCTCGCTCTCCGTCCCCGTCTCCGAGCTGGGGCTCGACGAGGACGGGGTCTACCAGCTGGGCGTCTCGCTCACCGGGCAGACCTCGGACAAGCAGTACGACCGGGTGCTCGGCATCGAGCGGACCTTCCTGCCGTACCAGCCCGAGGCAACCGAGAAGAAGACCCAGCTCACCTACCTGTGGCCGCTCATCGCCTCGGCGCACGTCTCGGCGCAGACGGCCACGGACGACCAGCAGACCCCGGTCTTCGAGGACGACGCGCTGGCGGCCGAGCTGCAGCCGGGCGGGCGCCTGGACCAGATGGTCTCCCTGGGCAAGGACCTCCCGGTCACCTGGGTGGTCGACCCGGACCTGCTGGCCTCCGTCGACGCCATGGCGAACGGCTACCGCGTCAAGGACGGCGAGCTGGACGTCCCCGGCAAGCACCAGGCACTCGCCGAGCAGTGGCTGGACGCCCTGGAGAAGGCCGTCCAGGGGCACAAGGTCGTCGCCCTTCCCTTCGCCGACCCCGACCTGGCCTCGCTGGCCCATCGGGGCAAGGACGTGCCCGGCTCCCTCGGCCACCTCCAGTCGGCGACCGCCCTCGCGGGCATGACGGTCGAGACCGTCCTCCACGTTCAGGCGTCCACCGACTTCGCCTGGCCCGTCGACGGCGCCGTCGACCCTTCGATCGTCGCGGTCGCGACCTCGGCCGGTGCCGACAAGGTGATCGCCCGCAGCGACAGCGTCCACGACGACCTCTCCTACACGCCCACGGCGGCCCGCCCGCTCGGCAACGGCAGCACCACGGCCGTGGTGAGCGACGCGCTCCTGTCCACCGCCTTCGAAGGCGACATGGTCCGCTCGGAGAACTCCACGCTCGCGGTCCAGGAGTTCCTCGCCCAGTCGCTCGCGGTCACCCTGGAGCAGCCGGAGGACCAGCGCAGCATCGTCGTCGCCCCGCAGCGGATGCCGACGTCCGCGCAGGCCCAGTCCATGGCGACCGCCCTGGCGGGCCTCTCCGGCCGGCGCTGGACCGAGCCGACCGACCTCCTCGCGGCCGCGGCGGCCAAGCCGGACCCGGACGCCTCCACCGCGGTGCCGCGCAGCTCCCGCTACCCGAAGAAGCTGCGCGACCGTGAGCTCCCCGTGCAGGCCTTCCGCGACATGAAGACCACTCGGGACGAGCTGGACGACTTCAAGGTCATCCTGACCCAGCCGGAACGCGTCGTGACGCCCTTCGGCAACGCGATCAACCGCGAGATGTCGACCTCCTGGCGCGGTGAGGCCCGGGACGCCGCGATCTACCGGAACAACGTCCTGGACTATCTGCAGACCCTCACCAAGGGCGTCCAGCTGGTCGACAAGTCGGACCTGACGCTCTCCGGCCGCAGCGCGACGATCCCCGTGACCGTCCAGAACAAGCTGCTCCAGGGCGTGGACAACCTGAAGCTGCGTCTCACCTCCGGCAACAAGAACCGGCTGGAGCTGAACGGCGAGAGGTTCGCCGAGCTGCCGGTGAAGGTCGGAGGCGGCCACAGCCAGTCGGTGAAGTTCACCGCCTCGGCCAACGTCAACGGCCAGGTGCCGATGACGGCCCAGCTGTACACCGAAGACGGCACCCCGTACGGGCAGCCGATGAACTTCACGGTGCGGGTCTCCGAGATCACTCCCACGGTGATGCTCGTGATCGCCGGCGGTGTCCTCCTCCTCGTGCTCGCCGGCGTGCGCATGTACAGCCAGCGCAAGCGGGTGGCAGCCCGGAACGCCGAGGCCGAAGCGGCCGAGGCGGCCGAGACCACCGAGGACGACCCCGCCGAGGACGACGCCACGTCGGAGACCGTCGAGGACGCGCCCGGCAACGGGGAGTCCGACGCGGACGAACCCGTGCAGCCGAGTGACCCGACACCGGACACCGGGTCCGAAAGCGGCGACCCGTCGGGCCCGAGTGAGAAAGTGGACCGTTGAGCGATGTCGTGGCCGGTCGGCCGGGGACGATGAGGTGGGGTAACCATGAACGCGCCGTACGACGGTGACCGCGGCCAGGGTGCGGGCGGCCCGGCGCCGTCCGCTGGGACGCCCGCGGCGTCTCCTGGTGCCGGCCACCCACCGGTGCCGCCCCCGCAGCAGGGCGCCCCTGGCGCGCAGGGACAGGACCCCTACGCGCAGAACCCGTACGCCCAGGATCCCTACGTCCAGGACGCCTTCGCCCACGACCCTTACAGGGCCCAGGACCTGTCCGCGCAGGACCCGGTGACCGAGGCGCTCTACGACCGCGCCGCGCACCCGCCGCCCCCGCCCGGCACCTACCAGGACCCCCACGCGCTCTACCAGCAGCCGGCCGCGCCGCAGCACGCCCCCGATCCCCGGGTGTGGGCCCAGACCCCGGCGCCCGAGCCGGACGGTCCCTCGCGGCATCTGCCGTACGGGGACGACGCGCGCACCGTCCAGTTCACCGGGGTCGACGACCTGGTGACCCGGGCGAGCGAGGAGACGCCCGAACCGGACGCGTTCGCGCACCTCTACCGGGACCAGCAGGCGCCCGGCCAGGTGCCGCCGCCCGCCCCGGAGCCGGACCCGCTGCCCGCGCCCGCCCCCAAGAAGTCCGGCCGTGCCTCCGGGCTGCTGAAGTCGAGTGCCGTGATGGCGGCCGGCACGCTGGTCTCCCGGCTGACGGGCTTCGTCCGCAGCCTGGTGATCACCGGCGCGCTCGGCGCGGCCCTGCTCGGTGACACCTTCACCATCGCCTACACCCTGCCGACGATGATCTACATCCTCACCGTCGGCGGTGGCCTCAACTCGGTCTTCGTCCCGCAGCTCGTCCGCTCCATGAAGAACGACGAGGACGGCGGCGAGGCCTACGCCAACCGGCTGCTCACGCTGGTCATGGTGGCGCTCGGCCTCATCGTGGCGCTGGCCGTCTTCGCGGCGCCGCTCCTGATCCGGCTGATGTCGAACACCATCGCCGACGACGCGGCGGCCAACAGCGTGGCCGTGACGTTCGCCCGCTACTGCCTGCCCACGATCTTCTTCATGGGCGTGCACGTGGTGATGGGTCAGATCCTCAACGCCCGCGGCAAGTTCGGCGCGATGATGTGGACCCCGGTCCTCAACAACATCGTCATGATCGTCACCTTCGGCCTGTTCATCTGGGTGTACGGCACCTCCGCCGAGTCCCACATGGGCGTGCAGACCATTCCCGACGAGGGCATCCGACTGCTCGGCATCGGCACCCTGCTGGGCCTCGTCGTCCAGGCCCTGGCGATGATCCCGTACCTGCGCGAGACGGGCTTCCGCTTCCGCCCCCGCTTCGACTGGAAGGGCCACGGGCTCGGCAAGACGGTCAAGCTGGCCAAGTGGACGGTCCTCTTCGTCCTCGCCAACCAGGCGGGCGTCCTGGTCGTCACCCAGCTCGCCACCGCCGCCGGTGAGGAGTCCGGGAAGAACGGTGCCGGCTTCCTCGCCTACTCCAACGCCCAGCTGATCTGGGGCATGCCGCAGGCCATCATCACGGTCTCCGTCATGGCCGCGCTGCTGCCGCGGATCTCCCGCGCCGCCCACGACGACGACCCCGGTGCCGTCCGCGACGACATCTCCCAGGGCCTGCGGAACTCGGCCGTCGCGATCGTCCCGGTCTCCTTCGCCTTCCTGGCGCTCGGCGTCCCGATGTGCACCCTGCTCTACGCCTCCAGCGGCGTCGAAGCGGCCCAGGGCATGGGCTTCATCCTGATGGCCTTCGGCCTCGGCCTGATCCCCTACTCCGTCCAGTACGTCGTGCTCCGCGGCTTCTACGCCTACGAGGACACCCGAACGCCCTTCTACAACACGGTGATCGTCGCCGCCGTCAACGCGGCCGCCTCGGCGCTCTGCTACGTCGTCCTGCCCGCCCAGTGGGCCGTGGTCGGCATGGCCGCCTCGTACGGCCTCGCCTACGCCGTCGGCGTCGGCATCGCGTGGCGCCGGCTCCGCAAGCGCCTGGGCGGCGACCTGGACGGCACCCACGTCATGCGGACCTACGCGCGGCTCTGCATGGCCTCCGTGCCCGCGGCGATCGTCGCCGGTGCCGTCGGTTTCGGCCTGCTGAAGCTGCTCGGCGAGGGCGCCCTGGGCTCGCTCGCCGCCCTCGTGGTCGGCGGGGTGGTGCTCCTCGGCGTCTTCTTCGTCGCCGCGAAGCGCATGCGGATCGCGGAACTGAACACCCTGGTCGGCATGGTCCGCGGGCGTCTGGGACGCTGAACCCGGCGGTCCCGCACAACCATCGGCGGGAACCGCGTGTCGTGCATAGCGTCCGACTGTGGGCACAATTGGCTTGGCTGTTGGATGTGGCGCAACGGATGGGGAGGCAGGAACGACGGTGGCGGAACGTAGCACGGCTGCCGTCGACGTGGCCGACAACAGCGGTGACGACCCGCTGACCGCCAAGGCGGACACGGCCGCGACCGACGGGGTGGCGGAAGAGCAGAAGACGGCGGAGAAATCCGCCGAGGCCACGGAGAGCAAGGCGGTCGAACGACAGAGCGGCGAACAGCCCTCCATCACGGCACCCGAACTGCACAGCGGCCACAAACTGGCCAGACGCTACCGGCTGGAGGAGTGCGTCACCCGTCTGGACGGCTTCAGCAGTTGGCGTGCCGTCGACGAGAAGCTGCGCCGCGCGGTCGGGGTCCACCTGCTGCCGGCCGACCATCCCAGGGCCCGGTCGGTGCTGGCCGCGGCCCGCTCCTCGGCCCTCCTCGGCGACCCCCGCTTCGTCCAGGTCCTCGACGCCGTCGAGGAGAACGACCTCGTGTACGTCGTGCACGAATGGCTGCCGGACTCCACCGAGCTGACCGCGCTGCTCGCGGCCGGCCCTCTGGAGCCCCACGACGCGTACCAGCTCGTCAGCCAGGTCTCCCAGGCCATGGCCGCCGCCCACCGGGAGGGCCTCGCGCACCTCCGGCTCACGCCGAGCGCCGTCCTGCGCAGCTCCACCGGTCAGTACCGGATCCGCGGCCTGGCCGTGAACGCCGCGCTGCGCGGCATCACCGCCGAGCGTCCGCAGCGCAGCGACACCGAGGCCATCGGCGCCCTGCTGTACGCCGCGCTGACCCAGCGCTGGCCGTACGACAGCGACGCCTACGGGCTCTCCGGGCTTCCCAAGGGCGTCGGGCTGCTGCCGCCGGACCAGGTCCGCGCCGGTGTCCACCGGGGCCTCTCCGAGATCGCCATGCGCGCCCTCGCGAACGACGGGGCCACCGCCTCGCGTCAGGAGCCGCCCTGCACCACTCCGGACGAGCTGGCGAAGGCCGTCGCGGCGATGCCCCGCGTCAGGCCGCCGGAGCCGGAGTTCACCGCCCCGCCCGAGTACCAGCACACGACGTACCAGCAGGGCACCTACGGACGCCCCCAGCCGCGTCCCGCGGTCGCCCAGACGGTCGTCGTCCCGCCGCCCCCGCTGCAGAGCCGCACCGGCAAGGCGCTCAAGTGGGCCGTCTCGGCCCTCCTGATCGCCGCCCTGGGCCTCGGCAGCTGGCAGATCGCGGACCGGCTCCTCGCCCCGGAGGGCAAGGACGAGCCGAAGAACGTGCAGCCGACGCTCGACGACGAGAAGCCCGCACCTCCGAAGCCGCTCGCCATCGAGGGGGCCGAGGAGTACGCCCCCGACGGCAGGCCGCAGGACACCAGCGGGGTCCCCAACACCTACGACAGCGACAGCTCCACGTACTGGCGCACGAAGACGTTCACGGACGGCCCTGTCCTCGCTCCCTACAAGCAGGGCGTCGGCATCGTCTACGACCTCGGCAGCGAGCAGAACGTGACCTCGGCCTCCATAGCGCTCCGCTACGGCGGCCCGCAGACCGCGATCACCCTGTACGCGGCGGACTCGCTGACCCCTTCGGGTTCCGTGGACTCGATGAAGCGGATCGCCACGGTCGAGACCTCGGACTCGACGGCGAAGCCGGAGACGAAGACACCAGTCAAGACGCGCTACGTGCTCCTCTGGATGACCTCCGCGCCGTATGCCGGCGGTGACCAGTACTTCGGAGCCGGCTACAAGCAGGCCATCACGAACGTGTCCTTCCAGGGGTCCGCCCCTTAGTCACCACCCGCACCATCGATGAGCGCCGAGCCCAGCTCGGCGCTCATTTACTTCCGGGCACGGACCGGATTGAATGCCTGCACGGCTGCCGATCGAGGAGGGGAACCGTGGCGCCTCCGGCTGACGACCCCCGGACGGCGACGGACGAGGAACTCCTCGCCCGCCATGTCGCCGGGGACCCCGACGCCTTCGGTGAGCTGGTGCGGCGGCACCGGGATCGGCTGTGGGCGGTGGCCCTGCGGACCCTGGGGGACCGCGAGGAGGCCGCTGACGCCGTCCAGGACGCCCTGATCTCCGCCTTCCGGGCCGCCGCCACCTTCCGCGGCCAGTCGGCCGTCACGACCTGGCTCCACCGCATCACGGTGAACGCCTGCATCGACCGTGCCCGCAAGGCCGCCTCCCGCAAGACCTCGTCGGTGGACGACACCGACCGGTTCGAGCAGCTCCTCGAACCCCACGAGTCCGCCGAGGCTCCCGCCGAGCGACAGGACCTTCACCGGGAGCTGCTGGCCGCGCTCGCCACCCTGCCCTCGGACCAGCGGGCCGCCCTCGTCCTGGTCGACATGCAGGGATACCCGGTCGCGGAGGCAGCCCGTATCCTCGGCGTCCCCACCGGGACCGTGAAGAGCCGCTGCGCGCGCGGGCGGGCACGGCTCCTGCCGATGGTCACTCATCTGCGCGCCGACACCGTGGGTAACGAGGCCACCGAAGGGGGAAGGAACCGGACGCCGGGGACATCCGTCCCACCGGTGCCGGGGCCGACGGATACCGGACCGACAGATCCAGCTGCTGTGAAGGGCGGAGGTGGGCGCACGTGACTTCCACGGCCGGCAAGGCCGACACCACGCAGCACCCGGACGTCTCGGAGATCTCCGATCTGACCGAGGGGCTGCTCTCACCGACCCGTTCGGCAGCCGTACGACGGCACCTGGACGGCTGTCCCCTCTGTGCCGACGTCCGGTCCTCCCTGGAGGAGATCCGGGGTCTGCTCGGCACCCTGCCCGGGCCGCCCCGCATGCCCGCCGAAATCGCCGGACGCATCGACGCCGCCCTGGCCGCCGAAGCCCTCCTCAACGCCACCTCCCCGGAGAGCGACACCCCTGTTTCACGTGAAACATCGCGCTCCTCCGCCGAGACCGCGGCTCCCTCCCCGTCCTCCCCGGCCGTGGACCGTCCCGCCGGACGCCCTCGGGCGGGCACCGGCCCGGGCCGCCCCGGCACGCCCCGCCGTCGCCGGACGGTACTGTTCGCCACGATCGGCGCCGCCTTCGGAGCCGTGGTGCTCGGTACGAGCCTCTACCTCAGCCAGGCGGACAGGCCCATCACCGCTGGTTCGGCCGACGCCCAGAAGGCCGACCCGCTCGCGAGCGCGCCCCTCAGTCCCTTCTCCGGCGCACCCGTCGAGGACCGCGTCCACGCCCTCCTCGCCGGGAACCGCACGCCCAAGACCCCCCAGGGGGTGGGTCCCGAATCCATGTCCGCGGATGCCGGCAGCGACACCGCCCAGCGCAACGCGGCCACCGCCGTTCCCGGCTGTGTCCTTGCCGGCACCGGCCGCACCGACGGGGTGCTCGGCCAGGAGCGCGGCGAGTACCAGGGGAAACCGGCCTATCTGCTCGTCCTGACGGATCCGGCGGACAGCACACGAGTCCAGGCTTATGTGCTCGACGCCTCCTGCGCCGAGCGGCCCACGGAGAGCGGAAGCCCGGCCGCCGACGTCCTGCTGAGCCAGACGTACCCCCGCTCCTGATCTCTCTTCCGGCCCGGCCACGGTGCCGCGCGGCGGTCTCGGGAATGCACGCCCCTTAGGATCCGTTGGGTGGGGTGAGAGCGACCGAGACAACCGCCCCCGTAGGCAGTGGCAGTCTGCAGAGACGAGGAAGAAACCCGTGAGCGACGTCCGTAACGTGATCATCATCGGCTCCGGGCCCGCGGGTTACACCGCTGCGCTCTACACGGCCCGAGCGTCGCTGAAGCCTCTGGTCTTCGAAGGTGCCGTCACCGCCGGTGGCGCCCTGATGAACACGACCGAGGTCGAGAACTTCCCCGGTTTCCGTGACGGAATCATGGGCCCGGACCTGATGGACAACATGCGGGCCCAGGCCGAGCGCTTCGGCGCCGAGCTGATCCCGGACGATGTCGTCGCCGTCGACCTGACCGGTGACATCAAGACCGTCACCGACACCGCCGGCACCGTGCACCGCGCCAAGGCCGTGATCGTCACCACCGGCTCCCAGCACCGCAAGCTCGGCCTCCCCAACGAGGACGCGCTCTCCGGCCGCGGTGTCTCCTGGTGCGCCACCTGTGACGGGTTCTTCTTCAAGGACCAGGACATCGCCGTCGTCGGCGGCGGCGACACCGCGATCGAGGAGGCCACCTTCCTCTCGCGCTTCGCCAAGTCCGTCACGATCGTCCACCGCCGCGACACCCTGCGTGCCTCCAAGGCCATGCAGGAGCGCGCCTTCGCCGACCCGAAGATCTCCTTCGCCTGGGACAGCGAGGTCACCGAGATCCACGGCGAGCAGAAGCTCAGCGGTCTGACCCTGCGCGACACGAAGACCGGTGAGACCCGCCAGCTCCCCGTCACCGGCCTCTTCATCGCCGTCGGCCACGACCCGCGGACCGAGCTCTTCAAGGGCCAGCTGGACCTCGACGAGGAGGGCTACCTCAAGGTCGCCGCCCCGTCGACGCGCACGAACCTCACGGGTGTCTTCGCCGCCGGCGACGTCGTCGACCACACCTACCGCCAGGCCATCACGGCCGCCGGCACCGGCTGCTCCTCCGCACTCGACGCCGAGCGCTTCCTGGCCGCTCTCGCCGACAGCGAGAAGCTGGCCGAGACCCCCGCGGTCTGACCCCGTCTCTCCCCACCCCACACCCCGCGAAATAAGGAGGCCGCCGTGGCCGGCGCCCTGAAGAACGTGACCGACGCAGACTTCGACGAGGTCGTCCTCAAGAGCGACAAGCCCGTCCTGGTGGACTTCTGGGCTGCCTGGTGCGGCCCGTGCCGTCAGATCGCCCCGTCGCTCGAGGCCATCGCCGCCGAGCACGGCGAGATCGAGGTCGTGAAGCTCAACATCGACGAGAACCCGGCCACGGCTGCCAAGTACGGCGTCATGTCTATCCCGACGCTCAACGTCTACCAGGGCGGCGAGGTCGCGAAGACCATCGTCGGCGCCAAGCCGAAGGCCGCCATCCTGCGCGACCTGGCGGACTTCGTCGAGCCCACCAAGGCCTGACACCCGCCGCATGTTTCACGTGAAACGGCCCGCCCCCAGTGGGGGCGGGCCGTTCTCGTTCTCCGACACTAGAGAGGCCGCAGGGCAGGCTCCTTCTGCACGGCGCCGAGCAGACGGTCCAGAGCCATCTCGACGTCCTCCTTCCAGGAGAGCGTCGTCCTCAGCTCCAGCCGCAGCCGGGGGAAGGCATGGTGCGGGCGCACGGTCTTGAAGCCCACCGCCAGAAGATGGTCGGCCGGGAGCACACAGGCAGGCTCCTTCCACCGGGCGTCCCCGAACGCCTCGATCGCCTTGAAGCCCCGCCTCATCACGTCCTTGGCCACGGTCTGCACCACCACACGGCCCAGTCCCTGTCCCTGATACCCCGGCATGATCCAGGCCGTCATCAGCTGGACGGCGTCCGCCGCCACGGGGCTCGTCGGGAAGGCCGTCGAGCGCGGCACATAGGCCGGGGGAGCGTAGAGGACGTAACCGACCGGTACCTCGTCGACGTAGACCACCCGGCCACAGGAGCCCCACTCCAGGAGAACGGCCGAGATCCAGGCCTCCTTCTCCAGCTCCGGGCGACCCGCCTTCACCGCCGCCTCACCACTGACCGGGTCGAGCTCCCAGAAAACACAGGAGCGACACCGCTTGGGGAGATCCGGAAGGTTGTCCAGCGTGAGCGGTACGAGCCGACGCCCCACGGCAGCCCCTCGCTTCCTCGCCATCGAGCACGGATACGCCTCTCGGAATCGTATCGATCGGGCGATCGGGGCGATACCGCTCACAGGCAAAGGGCGGGCCGCGTTCCGGTGAAGACCGGAGCACGGCCCGCCCTGGGCGTCCTCGCCGAGCGGAAAAGGGGTCAGCCCTCTGTGCCCTGCTCGGTGTTCTTGTGGTCCATGACCCGTCCCTCGCCGGGAGCCAGGGTCGAGAGGATCCGGTCCAGATCGTCCATCGAAGCGAACTCGACGACGATCTTGCCCTTCTTCTGCCCCAGGTCGACCTTCACCCGGGTCTCGAAGCGGTCGGAGAGACGGGTGGCGAGGTCCGTGAGCGCGGGCGAGACACGGCCACCGGCACGCGGGCCCTTCGGCTTGACCGCGGACGCGGGCTCCTCGGAGCCCATGAGACTCACGATCTCCTCGACGCTGCGCACCGAGAGGCCCTCGGAGACGATCCGATACGCCAGCTTGTCCTGGGCGTCCGGGTCCTCGACACCGAGCAGCGCCCGCGCGTGGCCCGCGGAGAGCACTCCGGCGGCGACCCGGCGCTGCACCGGCAGCGAGAGCCGCAGCAGACGCAGCGTGTTGGAGATCTGCGGACGGGAGCGTCCGATCCGCTCCGCGAGCTGGTCATGGGTGCAGCCGAAGTCCTTGAGCAGCTGCTCGTAGGCGTGGGCCTCTTCGATCGCATTCAGCTGGGCCCGGTGAAGGTTCTCCAGGAGCGCGTCCAGGAGCATCTTCTCGTCGTCGGTGTCCCGGACGATCGCCGGGATCCGCTCAAGACCCGCCGTCGTCGACGCCCGCAGACGACGCTCACCCATGACGAGCTCGTAGCGGTCGGCCTCGATCTTGCGCACGACCACGGGCTGGAGCAGGCCGACCTCCTTGATGGAGGTGACGAGCTCCGCCAGCGCGTCCTCGTCGAAGATCTCACGCGGCTGATGCCGGTTGGGGACGATGGCGTCGATCGGAAGCTCGGTGAAGTAGGCACCGGCCGGGGGCTCCGGCAGGGCCGCCGGCTCCGGCTCGTTCCACATCGGAGTCGACTCCGGGGCCTGCGCGCTCTGCGGCAGCGTCGCCAGCTTGGCGGCGGCCACCCCTCGTTCCACCTGCCGTTCCTGGGGAGCAGCGGGGATCAGCGCTCCGAGCCCACGCCCCAATCCCCTACGTCGCTCGCTCACTGGATCCCCTCCGACATGCTGTGCTGGTTGTTCTGGTGCCCTACATGGGCGTGCTGCGGGTCGTACTGCACGGCGACCCCCCGCAGGGCGATCTCACGGGCCGCTTCGAGATACGACAGGGCGCCGCTGGAGCCCGGGTCGTAGGTGAGGACCGTCTGCCCGTAGCTCGGCGCCTCCGAGATACGGACGGACCTCGGAATGCTGGTCCGCAGCACCTCCTCGGCGAAGTGGCTGCGCACCTCGTCGGCGACCTGGGAGGCGAGCCTCGTCCTGCCGTCGTACATGGTGAGCAGAATCGTGGAGACGTGGAGCGCCGGGTTGAGGTGCCCCCGGACCAGGTCGACGTTCCGCAGGAGCTGTCCGAGCCCCTCCAGCGCGTAGTACTCGCACTGGATCGGGATCAGTACCTCCGCGCCGGCCACCATGGCGTTGACCGTGAGGAGGCCGAGCGAGGGCGGGCAGTCGATCAGGATGTAGTCCAGCGGCTGCTCATAGGCCTGGATCGCCCGCTGCAGGCGGCTCTCACGGGCCACCAGCGACACCAGCTCGATCTCGGCGCCGGCCAGGTCGATGGTGGCGGGGGCGCAGAAGAGGCCCTCGACGTCCATGACCGGCTGCACCACGTCCGAGAGCGGCTTGCTGTCCACCAGAACGTCGTAGATCGAGGGGACCTCGGCGTGGTGGTCGATGCCCAGCGCCGTCGAAGCATTGCCCTGCGGGTCCAGGTCGATGACCAGGACCCGGGCGCCGTGCAGCGCCAGGGACGCGGCAAGGTTGACCGTCGTGGTCGTCTTGCCCACGCCGCCCTTCTGATTGGCGACGACCATCACGCGAGTCTCAGCCGGGCGGGGAAGACCCTCACCGGCACGACCCAGCGCCTCTACTGCCAGCTGGGCAGCACGACCGATGGGGGTGTCGTCCATGGGGGGCGGTGTTTCACGTGAAACATCCTCCCCCACCGATTCGGTTCGGGGACCGGGGACCGGATCGGTCATCGGTCCCGCGATGTTGGCGTCGGACCGCAAGGATTCACTCTCCTCGGCTTCAGGCTCGCGATGAGGAGAGCCTGCCATGCTTTCGGGGTCGTGAACCAGCGAGGTCGGTGGTTCTGTGGGTGAATCCACCTCTGTGGACAACTCCGTAACCCTCGCGGGTGGCTTCACGCGGGGTCTACGGTCCCGGGGCGTGGCAGCCGCGCGACCGCGGCTGATGATCCCCTGCAGCAGTGAGCGACGTTTCACGTGAAACACCATGCCCCTGCCGCCCGGCCGGGACCGTTCGACACTCCGAAATGGTACGTATGCGACGCTCAGCGGCGCCGACGGGTCTTGCTGGTCCGGGCGGCCTTGGCCCGCTTGGCCGCGAACCGCACACCACCGGGGCTCTCGCCGACCTCCACCCGGACGACCGTGGACAGCGGATCGACGATGCCCTCGCCCACCTGAACGACCGAGGTCTCCACCACACCGAGCCGGGAGAGCGCGGCGCGAGCACCGTCGATCTCCTCCTGCGCGGTGTCGCCCTTGAGCGCCAGCATCTCGCCGTACGGGCGCAGCAGGGGAACGCCCCAGCCGGCCAGCCGGTCGAGCGGGGCCACCGCGCGGGCGGTCACCACGTGCACCGGCGTGATCTTGCCGAGCATCTCCTCCGCCCGCCCCCGGACCACGGTCACATGGTCGAGGCCGAGCAGCTCCACGACCTCCTGGAGGAAGTTCGTCCTGCGCAGGAGCGGCTCCAGGAGCGTGATCTTCAGGTCGGGCCGGACCAGAGCCAGGGGGATACCGGGGAGACCGGCGCCCGAGCCCACATCGCAGACGGTGACGCCCTCGGGGACGACCTCCGACAGCACGGCGCAGTTCAGCAGGTGGCGCTCCCAGAGACGCGGGACCTCGCGCGGGCCGATCAGACCGCGCTTCACACCCGCGTCCGCGAGCAGCTCCGCGTACCGCACGGCCTCCGGGAAGTACTCACCGAAGACTGTCCGCGCCTGCTCCGGCGCCTCGGGGAGCTCCGCTGCCTCCGTCACGGGAACCGTCCTTCCGTACCGCACGACTCGCGTGCGAGCGCACTGTGGTGGCTGACTATCAAGGCTGACAAAGATCGGCCCCGCCTGCGAACAGACGGGGCCGACACTACGTGAGGGTTCAGGCCGGGAGCACAACGACGAAGCGCTGCGGCTCCTCGCCCTCGGACTCACTGCGCAGACCGGCGGCGGCGATCGCGTCGTGCACGACCTTGCGCTCGAACGGCGTCATCGGGTCCAGCTTGACCGGCTGGCCCGTGGACTTCACCTCGGCCGCGGCCTTGGCGCCCAGCTCGGCGAGCTCGGCACGCTTCTTGGCCCGGAAGCCGGCGATGTCGAGCATCAGTCGGCTGCGGTCACCGGTCTCGCGGTGCACGGCAAGGCGGGTCAGCTCCTGGAGAGCCTCCAGGACCTCGCCGTCGCGGCCCACGAGCTTCTGCAGGTCGCGGCTGCTGGAGTCGCTGATGATCGAGACCGCGGCCCGGTCCGCCTCGACGTCCATGTCGATGTCGCCGTCGAGGTCGGCGATGTCGAGCAGGCCCTCGAGGTAGTCGGCCGCGATCTCACCCTCCTGCTCCAGGCGGGTCAGGGTGTCGCCACCCTCGGCGGCGGCGGAGGTGGTGCCTTCCGTCACGGATGGACTCCTTCTTGCTTCTGGGAGGGCTTACTTCTTGGAGGACGGGTGCTTGGGCCGCTGCTGGCCCTTGCGCTGACCCTGGCCGGACTTGCCCTGACGGGAGCCTCCGGAGTTGGCGCGGCTCGGACGCTGGGGCTTGTCGGCCTGCGTCTCGTCCTTGGCCTCGCTCGTGGCCGGAGCCTGGGGCTTCTTCTCCAGCGAGGTGGTCGCCTCGTCGGCGGCCGGAGCGGAGACGTCCTCGGTGTCCTTCGCCGTGGCGTGCGGGGCGGCGGAGGCCTGGCGCTGGGCCTTGGTCTGGCGCTTGGGCTGCTGGCGCCTGGCGGCAGCACCGCCCTCGGCCTCGGCCACGAGGGTGTCGCCCTTGATCACGGTGCCGTCGGCCTGGGCGGCGAAGCCGGCCTTGGAGAGGCCCGTGAAGAAGCGGCGCTCGTTCTCGTTGCGGTCGCCGCCCTTGGCCACGACCACCTTGACGATGTTCTTGCGGCGACGGCCGCGGACCTCACCGTGCTGCGTGATGCTCTTCAGCAGGCGCTGGAGGTAGGCGTCCTGGGCCTTGCTTCCCGGCGTCGGGTTCTGGTTGATCACGTACATCTGCTGGCCCATGGTCCACACGTTGGTGGTCAGCCAGTAGACGAGGACACCGACGGGGAAGTTGATGCCCATGCCGGCGAAGATCAGCGGGAAGATGTACATGAGCATCTTCTGCTGCTGCATGTACGGGGTCTTCACCGAGAGGTCGACGTTCTTCATCATCAGCTGGCGCTGGGTGAAGAACTGCGAGGCCGACATCATGATGATCATGATCGCCGTCACGACGCGCACATCGGTGATCGAGGCACCGAGGGCCTGGGCCTCCGCGGCGCTGTCCGTGAACTTGGCGGCCAGCGGGGCGCCGAAGATATGGGCCTGACGGGCGCTCTCGAGCAGCGACTGGTTGATGACGCCGATGGTCTCGCCGTTGGCGATGGCCGAGAGCACGTGGTACAGGGCGAAGAAGAACGGCGACTGCGCCAGGATGGGAAGGCACGAGGAGAGCGGGTTGGTACCCGTCTCCTTGTACAGCTTCATCATCTCTTCGGACTGACGCTGCTTGTCGCTCTTGTAGCGCTCCTGGATCGCCTTCATCTTCGGCTGGAGCGCCTGCATGTTCCGCGTCGACTTGATCTGCTTCACGAAGAGCGGGATCAGGCAGATACGGATCAGCACCACCAGGGACACGATGGAGAGACCCCAGGCCCAGCCGGTGTCAGGGCCGAAGATCGCCCCGTACATCTTGTGGAACTGGACGATGACCCAGGAAACGGGCCAGGTGATGAAGCTGAACAGACTGGCAATCGTGTCCACTAATCAGGCTCCTTGAGCATTGGGCGAGGTCTCGGCGGCCGGGCTCGTCTCGGCGGTGGGTCCGCCCTTGTCGCCGCGCAGCGCGTTCCGCAGCATCTCGTGCCAGCGGGGGCGCTTGCGCGGGGGGACGTGATCCACACCGCCGGGCGACCACGGGTTGCACCGCAGGATCCGCCAGGCGGTCAGGGCCGTGCCCTTGATCGCGCCATGCCGGTCGATGGCCGTGAATCCGTAGTGGGAACACGACGGGTAGTACCGGCAGACGGGGCCCAGAAGAGGGCTGATCGTCCACTGGTACAGCTTGATGAGAGCCAGCAGCGGGTACTTCATCGCGCGCCCCCTCCCAGCAGCCGCTGGAGAGCGGCGTCCAGGTCTCGGGCCAGCTGTGCGTGATCGGCGTCGCCGGCTCCGGGCAACGCCCGTACGACCACCAGGCTACCGGGGGGCAGCTCGGAGAGACGGTCGCGGACGAGATGGCGCAGGCGTCGCTTCACCTGGTTGCGTACGACCGCACCGCCCACGGCCTTGCTCACGACGAAACCCGCACGCGTCGGGGAAGCGCTCTCCCCAGGCGCGTGCGGGTCCGTTGCACCGCTGCGTAGGTGGACGACGAGGAGCGGGCGACCGGCCCGGCGACCTCGGCGTACCGCGGTTGCGAAGTCCTCGCGCCGCCTCAGCCGATTCTCGGTAGGCAGCACGTCATGACCTGTTTAAGTGGATCAGGCGGACAGCGCCGAGCGACCCTTGGAACGGCG
Source organism: Streptomyces sp. NPDC015661 (assembly GCF_043077765.1). Taxonomy (NCBI): domain Bacteria; kingdom Bacillati; phylum Actinomycetota; class Actinomycetes; order Kitasatosporales; family Streptomycetaceae; genus Streptomyces; species Streptomyces sp. NPDC015661. The sequence continues at coordinate 51,824 of NZ_JBIBST010000012.1, forward strand.
GTTCGCAAGGATGGCGCGACCGGCACGCGTGCGCATGCGCAGGCGGAAGCCGTGGGTCTTCGCGCGACGACGGTTGTTCGGCTGGAAGGTGCGCTTGCTCACTCGGGGGCTCCAGAAATGATTCGTAGATGGCGGGACATCGCCTGGCTGTCACCGTGCGCCCACGAGTAGCTCGCAATACGCCCGAGTGCACCGCTACACGATCACTGACCGTGATCTTTGCCCATCGGAGGCAGGCGGCAGCAGCCATCGACAACTCGACCTGGTTACGGTACGCGCGGCTACGCCATCCGGTCAAACCGACCTGTCGCCACCCCCCATTGTGCACAGGCTGTGGACAACAACTTGAACCACGTCATCCGGCCCGACTACCGTGGACGGTCTCCACAATCTTTTTCCGTTCTGTCCTCACCTGTCCCGGGCGGACCCGTCCTCACGGACTTCGCCCCACTGTCCCCGAGAACCACACCATCGTGGGACCTGCGAGAAAGCGTGCCCTGTGGCTGACGTACCTGCCGATCTTGCCGCAGTGTGGCCACGCGTCCTCGAGCAGCTCCTCGCGGAGGGCCAGCAGGGAATCGAGCCCAAGGACAAGCAGTGGATCGAGCGCTGCCAGCCGCTCGCCCTGGTCGCGGACACGGCGCTGCTCGCCGTACCCAACGAGTGGGGCAAGCGGGTCCTCGAAGGCCGGCTCGCCCCGCTGATCAGCGAGACCCTCAGCCGTGAGTGCGGCCGGCCGATCCGGATCGCGATCACCGTCGACGACTCCGTCGGCGAGCCGACGCCGCCGGCGCCCCCGGTGCAGCAGCAGCCCCGCTACGACGAGCGCGCGCAGCCCGAGCCGTACGAGAAGTACGAGGGGTACGGCCACCGGCCGATGCCCGACGACGGGCTGCCCACCGCTCGCCCCGCCTATCCGGACTACCCGCAGCCGCAGCGGCCCGACCCCGGTGCCTGGCCGCGCACCCAGGAGGACCTCTCCTGGCAGCAGCCGCGGCTCGGCGGCTACCAGGAGCGCGCCCCGTACACCGGTCCGGAGCAGTCCCGGGGGACCCGCTACGACGAGCCGGCCCGCGGCTACGAGCCGCCGCGGCCCGAGCGCGCCGAGCTACCCGATCCGCAGAACCACGGTCCGCGTCCCGGCCCCCGGCCCGGCGGTCCGGTCCCCGGCCCCGGCGGTGTGCCGGGCGGCGGTCCCGGCTCCTCTTCCTCCGGACAGGGCGCCGGCGCTCCGGGGGAGCAGCACGCCCGGCTGAACCCCAAGTACCTCTTCGACACCTTCGTCATCGGTTCCTCGAACCGGTTCGCGCACGCGGCCGCGGTCGCGGTGGCCGAGGCGCCGGCGAAGGCGTACAACCCGCTCTTCATCTACGGGGAGTCGGGTCTGGGCAAGACCCACCTGCTGCACGCGATCGGACACTACGCGCGGAGCCTCTACCCGGGCACGCGCGTGCGGTACGTGAGCTCCGAGGAGTTCACCAACGAGTTCATCAACTCGATCCGCGACGGCAAGGGCGACGCCTTCCGCAAGCGCTACCGCGATGTGGACATCCTGCTCGTCGACGACATCCAGTTCCTGGCGAGCAAGGAGTCGACGCAGGAGGAGTTCTTCCACACCTTCAACACCCTGCACAACGCGAACAAGCAGATCGTGCTCTCCTCCGACCGGCCGCCCAAGCAGCTGGTCACCCTGGAGGACCGGCTCCGCAACCGCTTCGAGTGGGGCCTCACGACCGATGTGCAGCCGCCGGAGCTGGAGACGCGCATCGCGATCCTCCGCAAGAAGGCGGTGCAGGAGCAGCTCAACGCCCCGCCGGAGGTGCTGGAGTTCATCGCCTCGCGGATCTCGCGGAACATCCGTGAGCTGGAGGGCGCGCTGATCCGGGTGACGGCCTTCGCGAGCCTCAACCGGCAGCCGGTGGACCTCGGGCTGACCGAGATCGTCCTCAAGGACCTGATCCCCGGGGGCGAGGACAGCTCTCCGGAGATCACCGCTCCCGCGATCATGGCGGCCACCGCCGACTACTTCGGTCTGACGGTGGAGGACCTCTGTGGATCCTCGCGCAGCCGCGTCCTGGTGACGGCCCGGCAGATCGCCATGTACCTGTGCCGTGAGCTCACGGACCTGTCGCTGCCGAAGATCGGCGCGCAGTTCGGCGGCCGCGACCACACGACGGTGATGCACGCGGACCGGAAGATCCGTGCCCTGATGGCGGAGCGGCGCTCCATCTACAACCAGGTCACCGAGCTCACCAACCGCATCAAGAACGGCTGACGCGGCCCTCCACGACCCCTCCAGAAGCTCCGCAAGGGCGCTCCGGGACACCTCCCGGGGCGCCCTTCGTCGTTCCCGCGGTGCTCCGCCCGTCCCCAACTTCCCCTGCCCTGTTCGATTACTCCGTTCCGGTGGCGGGTTCTCCACAGATTGGGGGATGATCTCCCGTCCACAGGGTGGGGACTGTTGAGTTATCCGGATTGTGTCCACAGGCCGGCCTGGTGACAGATCATCACCGCAGGTCAGGCCCTTGTGGAATTGTTGGCAAACGATCTCCACAGGCTGTGGATGAATCTTTCGTCCACAGGGGGCCCCGAGGGTTGTCCACTGGCTACCCACAGGGGGCGGTCGGTTGCCCACAGCTTCTCCACACCGCTGTCCACTGTTCGGCAACGAAACGCCCCCGCTCACTGGCCCGAGTGAAAGCGGTCACACCAAGGGAGACGTTTGGGCTGTGGGGAACCTGGGGAAAGCTGGGGACAGCGCTGGGGAGAACTCCCCATGGCCTGTGTACCGGCTGTGCAGAACTTTCGGGTGTCCACAGATACCCCCGGTTGTCCACGGGCTCCACCCACAGCCTCGGTGGACAAAAAACCGGGCCTGGCCTGCGCAAACGACGTTATCCACGGTTTCCACAGGCCCTACTACTACTCCCACATAGAGTTAGCCCGGAATTCGCTTCGAAGTGGGACCTGTGCACAACTCGGCGCCGGAGCTCCGACGCGCTCTTGTCGCGACTTGACCCCGAGCAGCACCGAGTGTCGGTGGCGTACGTCAGACTGGTTCCCGCAGTCGACGAAGAGCCAGCAACAGCAGGAGGCGGTTCCGGTGAAGATCCGGGTGGAGCGCGATGTACTCGCGGAGGCGGTGGCCTGGGTGGCCCGCAGTCTCCCGGCCCGTCCGCCGGCGCCCGTGCTCGCGGGCCTTCTCCTGAAGGCCGAGGACGGCGCCCTGAGCTTCTCGAGCTTCGACTACGAGGTCTCCGCCCGGGTCTCGGTCGAGGCCGAGGTGGAGGAGGACGGCACCGTCCTCGTCTCCGGCCGGCTGCTCGCCGACATCTGCCGCGCCCTCCCCAACCGTCCCGTGGAGATCTCCACAGACGGTGTACGGGCGACCGTGGTCTGCGGCTCCTCCCGCTTCACCCTCCACACCCTGCCTGTGGAGGAGTACCCGGCACTCCCGGAGATGCCCACCGCGACCGGCACGGTCCCCGGTGAGGTCTTCGCCTCCGCCGCCGCGCAGGTGGCCATCGCCGCCGGCCGCGACGACACGCTGCCCGTCCTCACCGGTGTGCGTATCGAGATCGAGGGCGACACGGTCACCCTGGCCTCCACCGACCGCTACCGCTTCGCGGTCCGCGAGTTCCTGTGGAAGCCGGAGTCCCCGGACGCCTCCGCGGTCGCCCTGGTGCCCGCGAAGACCCTCCTGGACACCGCCAAGGCGCTCACCAGCGGCGACACGGTGACCCTGGCGCTCTCCGGCTCCGGCAAGGGCGAGGGCCTCATCGGCTTCGAGGGCGCGGGCCGCCGCACCACCACCCGTCTCCTGGAGGGCGACCTCCCGAAGTACCGGACGCTCTTCCCCACCGAGTTCAACTCGGTCGCGGTGATCGAGACCGCCCCCTTCGTGGAGGCCGTCAAGCGTGTGGCCCTGGTGGCCGAGCGCAACACCCCGGTCCGGCTGAGCTTCGAGCAGGGCGTGCTCATCCTGGAGGCCGGCTCCAGCGACGATGCACAGGCTGTGGAGCGTGTGGACGCGCAGCTGGACGGCGACGACATCTCGATCGCCTTCAACCCGACCTTCCTGCTGGAGGGCCTGAGCGCGATCGGTTCCCCCGTCGCCCAGCTCTCCTTCACGACCTCCACGAAGCCGGCGCTGCTGAGCGGCAAGCCCGCGCTCGACGCGGAGGCGGACGAGGCCTACAAGTACCTGATCATGCCGGTTCGCCTGTCCGGTTGATCCTGGTCCGGGGCTCCGGGGGTCGCTCCCCGGGAGGACGCGGCCGGGGCATCGCCTGAGCGGCCGACCCCACAGGTGTGCACCCGGGTCCGGGCGTAGGCTCGGACCCGGGTAAACCGCACACGACGCTTAAGGAATCTCTGATGGAGCTCGGTCTCGTCGGTCTCGGCAAGATGGGCGGCAACATGCGTGAGCGCATCCGCCGCGCAGGCCACACCGTCATCGGATACGACCGCAATCCGGACCTCGCCGATGTCCACAGCCTGGAAGAGCTTGTGGGCAAGCTCAAGGGTCCGCGCGTCGTGTGGGTCATGGTTCCGGCCGGTGCCGCGACCCAGTCCACCATCGACGAGCTGGCCGACCTGCTCTCCCCCGGCGACATCGTCGTGGACGGCGGCAACTCGCGCTGGACGGACGACGAGAAGCACGCCGAGGAGCTCGCCGCCAAGGGCATCGGCTTCGTCGACTGCGGTGTCTCCGGCGGTGTGTGGGGCCTGGAGAACGGCTACGCGCTGATGTACGGCGGCTCCGCCGAGGACGTCGCGCGGGTCCAGCCGATCTTCGACGCCCTCAAGCCCGAGGGCGAGTTCGGCTCGGTCCACGCCGGCAAGGTCGGCGCCGGCCACTTCGCGAAGATGGTCCACAACGGCATCGAGTACGCGATGATGCAGGCCTACGCCGAGGGCTGGGAGCTCCTGGAGAAGGTCGACTCCGTCACCGACGTGCGCGAGGTCTTCCGCTCCTGGCAGGAGGGCACGGTCATCCGTTCCTGGCTGCTCGACCTCGCGGTGAACGCGCTGGACGAGGACGAGCACCTGGACAAGCTGCGGGGCTACGCGTCGGACTCCGGCGAGGGCCGGTGGACGGTCGAGGCCGCCATCGACAACGCCGTCCCGCTCCCGGCGATCACCGCCTCGCTGTTCGCGCGGTTCGCCTCCCGTCAGGACGACTCCCCGCAGATGAAGATGATCGCCGCGCTGCGCAACCAGTTCGGCGGCCACGCGGTCGAGACGAAGAAGTAATCCACAGGCTGTGCACCCCGCGGTGCACAGCCGCCGGGGGAAGAAGGTCGGCGCCCAACCATGCACGTCACGCATCTCTCGCTGGCCGACTTCCGCTCCTACGCCCGGGTCGAGGTCCCGCTCGACCCGGGCGTCACCGCTTTCGTGGGCGCGAACGGCCAGGGCAAGACCAACCTGGTCGAGGCCGTCGGCTATCTCGCGACCCTCGGCAGCCACCGCGTCGCCTCCGACGCCCCGCTCGTCCGCATGGGGGCGGAGCGCGCCGTCATCCGCGCCGCCGTCACCCAGGGCGAGCGCTCCCAGCTGATCGAGCTGGAACTCAACCCGGGCCGGGCCAACCGCGCCCGTATCAACAGGTCCTCGCAGGTCAGACCGCGTGACGTGCTCGGGATCGTGCGGACCGTGCTGTTCGCCCCCGAGGATCTGGCGCTGATCAAGGGCGACCCCGGCGAGCGCCGGCGCTTCCTCGACGAGCTGATCACGGCACGCACGCCGCGCATGGCGGGCGTGCGCTCCGACTACGAGCGCGTGCTCAAGCAGCGCAACACCCTCCTGAAGTCGGCGGCGATGGCCAGACGCCACGGCGGCCGGGGCATGGACCTGTCGACCCTGGACGTCTGGGACCAGCACCTGGCCAGGGCGGGCGCCGAGCTGCTCGCCCAGCGGCTCGACCTCATCGGCGTACTGCAGCCGCTCGCCGACAAGGCGTACGAGCAGCTCGCCCCCGGCGGCGGACCGATCCTCCTCGAGTACCGCCCCTCCGCGCCGGGCACCGGGCACACCCGCGAGGAGCTGTACGAGCAGCTGCTCGCCGCGCTCGCCGAGGTCCGCAAGCAGGAGATCGAGCGGGGCGTCACGCTCGTCGGACCCCACAGGGACGAGCTGCTCCTCAAGCTCGGCGACCTCCCCGCGAAGGGGTACGCGAGCCACGGCGAGTCCTGGTCGTACGCGCTGGCGCTGCGGCTGGCCTCGTACGACCTGCTGCGGGCCGAGGGCAACGAGCCGGTCCTCGTCCTCGACGACGTCTTCGCCGAGCTGGACGCGCGGCGGCGCGAGCGGCTCGCGGAGCTGGTGGCGCCCGGTGAGCAGGTGCTCGTCACGGCGGCTGTGGACGACGACGTGCCGGGCGTGCTCACGGGCACGCGCTACGCCGTGTCCGGAGGGACGGTGGAACGCGTATGAGCGAGGAGAACTCCCCACAGCCTGTGGACAGGCCGGCCGCACCCGAGCCGTCGGGTGTGGATCTCGCCCGGGTCGCGTTGCGCGCGGCCAAGGAGCAGGCCCGCGCGAAGGGCGCGGCCGCGGCGCAGAAGAAGCAGGCCCGGCGCGGGGGCGGTCTGCGCTCCGGCGCGCGCGCCGACGGACGCGACCCGATGGCGCTCGGCTCCGCGATCAACCGGCTGATCACCGAGCGCGGCTGGGAGACCCCGGCGGCGGTCGGCGGGGTCATGGGCCGCTGGCCGCAGATCGTCGGCGAGGACCTGGCGAAGCACTGCGTACCGCTGAAGTTCGACGACGAGCCGGACGCGCGGGTGCTGACCGTGCAGTGCGACTCGACGGCGTGGGCGACGCAGCTGCGGCTGCTCGCGCCGACGCTGGTGGCGCGGCTCAACGAGGACCTCGGGCACGGGACGGTGCGGCTCATCAAGGTGCTGGGGCCCGGTGCGCCTCGGCGGGGGTACGGGCCGCTTCGGGCGCCGGGGTCGGTCGGGCCCGGGGACACGTACGGCTAGAGCGCCGGGCGGATCGGTGCGGGGCCTCGCGCTGCGGGGTCTACCGCAAGGTCCTCGTGGTGCGGGTCCAAGCACGGGGCGCCGCGCGGGTGGCGTTGTGCCCACCCGTTCCGCCCTGCGGAACGATTGCCCACAACGCGGCGGCGGACGTGCCCACAGCCTGCTACTGCTCGAAGCGCTGGGTGGCCGTCTAAGGCCTCTGGGGCCCCTATCCGGATATGGGGAGTCGTCTCGCTCCCGCCCAGGGCGGCACATGCGCATTCAGGTACCGGCAAACCCCCATGAGTGTCGGCGCTACCGGTAGACTGGGAGACAATCCCGCCACCCTGCGGAACATGTCGAACGACGCAGCCGCTCCGGTATGCCCGGAGAACGGCCTGTGCTGTGCCAGAAAGGGCGCTTCGTGGCCGATTCCGGCGACCCCAACGAGAACAACCAGTACACCGCCAGCAACATCCAGGTCCTCGAAGGCCTGGATGCCGTGCGCAAGCGCCCTGGTATGTACATCGGCTCGACCGGCGAGCGCGGTCTGCACCACATGGTGCAGGAGGTCGTCGACAACTCGGTCGACGAAGCACTGGCCGGCCACGCCGACACCATCGACGTGACGATCCTGGCCGACGGCGCCGTGCGCGTGGTCGACAACGGCCGTGGCATCCCCGTGGGCATCGTGGCCTCCGAGGGCAAGCCGGCCGTCGAGGTCGTGCTGACCGTGCTGCACGCGGGCGGCAAGTTCGGCGGCGGCGGCTACGCCGTCTCCGGCGGTCTGCACGGTGTCGGTGTGTCGGTCGTGAACGCCCTGTCCACCAAGGTCTCCGTCGAGATCAAGACGGACGGCCACCGCTGGACGCAGGACTACAAGATGGGCGCCCCGACGGCTCCCCTCGCCCAGCACGAGACGACCGACGAGACCGGCACCTCGGTCACGTTCTGGGCCGACCCGGACATCTTCGAGACCACCGAGTACTCCTTCGAGACGCTCTCGCGGCGCTTCCAGGAGATGGCCTTCCTCAACAAGGGCCTGACGATCACGCTCACCGACGAGCGCGAGTCCGCGAAGGCGACCGTCGGCGCCGACGACCCGGACGCCGAGGCGGCCGCCGAGCCGAGCGCTCGCACGGTCAGGTACCACTACGAGGGCGGCATCGTCGACTTCGTGAAGTACCTCAACTCGCGCAAGGGCGAGCTGATCCACCCCACCGTGATCGACCTCGACGCCGAGGACAAGGACAAGAACCTGTCCCTCGAGGTCGCGATGCAGTGGAACAGCGGCTACAGCGAGGGCGTGTACTCCTTCGCCAACATCATCCACACCCACGAGGGCGGCACGCACGAGGAGGGCTTCCGTGCGGCGCTGACCTCGCTGATCAACAAGTACGCGCGCGACAAGAAGCTGCTCCGCGAGAAGGACGACAACCTCACGGGCGACGACATCCGCGAGGGTCTGACGGCGATCATCTCGGTCAAGCTGAGCGAGCCGCAGTTCGAGGGCCAGACCAAGACCAAGCTGGGCAACACGGAGGTCAAGACCTTCGTCCAGAAGGCGGTCTACGAGCACCTCAACGACTGGCTGGACCGCAACCCGAACGAGGCCGCGGACATCGTCCGCAAGTCGATCCAGGCCGCCACCGCGCGCGTGGCCGCGCGCAAGGCGCGCGACCTGACCCGCCGCAAGGGGCTCCTGGAGTCGGCCTCGCTGCCGGGCAAGCTCTCCGACTGCCAGTCGAACGACCCGTCCAAGTGCGAGATCTTCATCGTCGAGGGTGACTCCGCCGGCGGCTCGGCCAAGTCCGGCCGCAACCCGATGTACCAGGCCATCCTGCCGATCCGCGGCAAGATCCTGAACGTCGAGAAGGCCCGCGTCGACAAGATCCTGCAGAACACCGAGGTCCAGGCGCTGATCTCCGCCTTCGGCACCGGTGTGCACGAGGACTTCGACATCGAGAAGCTCCGCTATCACAAGATCATCCTGATGGCGGACGCCGACGTCGACGGCCAGCACATCAACACCCTGCTGCTGACCTTCCTCTTCCGCTTCATGCGGCCGCTGGTCGAGGCCGGGCACGTCTACCTCTCCCGCCCGCCGCTCTACAAGATCAAGTGGGGCCGGGACGACTTCGAGTACGCCTACTCGGACCGGGAGCGGGACGCGCTCGTCGAGCTGGGCAAGCAGAACGGCAAGCGGATCAAGGAAGACTCGATCCAGCGCTTCAAGGGCCTCGGCGAGATGAACGCCGAGGAGCTGCGCGTCACCACCATGGACGTCGAGCACCGCGTGCTCGGCCAGGTCACCCTGGACGACGCCGCCCAGGCCGACGACCTGTTCTCGGTGCTCATGGGCGAGGACGTCGAGGCACGGCGCTCGTTCATCCAGCGCAACGCCAAGGACGTTCGCTTCCTCGACATCTGAGTCGGTCTCAGCTGACCGTACGAAAGGACTGACGACCAGCAATGGCCGACGAAAACACCCCTGGCACCACCGAAGAGCAGGAACCCGTGCTGCGGATCGAGCCCGTCGGGCTCGAGACCGAGATGCAGCGCTCGTACCTCGACTACGCGATGTCCGTCATCGTGTCCCGCGCGCTGCCCGACGTACGGGACGGGCTCAAGCCCGTCCACCGGCGCGTGCTGTACGCGATGTACGACGGCGGCTACCGGCCCGAGAAGGGCTTCTACAAGTGCGCCCGCGTCGTCGGTGACGTCATGGGTACGTACCACCCGCACGGCGACTCCTCGATCTACGACGCGCTCGTCCGCCTCGCCCAGCCCTGGTCGATGCGCATGCCGCTCGTCGACTCCAACGGCAACTTCGGCTCCCCGGGCAACGACCCGGCCGCCGCCATGCGCTACACCGAGTGCAAGATGGCGCCGCTGTCGATGGAGATGCTCCGCGACATCGACGAGGAGACCGTCGACTTCACGGACAACTACGACGGCCGCAACCAGGAGCCGACGGTCCTCCCGGCCCGGTTCCCGAACCTGCTGGTCAACGGCTCCGCCGGCATCGCGGTCGGTATGGCCACCAACATCCCGCCGCACAACCTGCGCGAGGTCGCGGCCGGCGCCCAGTGGGCGCTGGAGCACCCCGAGGCCAGCCACGAGGAGCTCCTCGACGCGCTGATCGAGCGGATCAAGGGCCCCGACTTCCCCACCGGCGCGCTCGTCGTCGGCCGCAAGGGCATCGAGGAGGCGTACCGCACCGGCCGTGGCTCGATCACGATGCGCGCGGTCGTCGAGGTCGAGGAGATCCAGAACCGCCAGTGCCTGGTGGTCACGGAGCTGCCGTACCAGACCAACCCCGACAACCTCGCGCAGAAGATCGCCGACCTGGTGAAGGACGGCAAGATCGGCGGCATCGCCGACGTCCGCGACGAGACCTCGTCCCGGACCGGCCAGCGCCTGGTCATCGTGCTCAAGCGCGACGCGGTCGCCAAGGTCGTCCTCAACAACCTGTACAAGCACACCGACCTGCAGACGAACTTCGGCGCGAACATGCTGGCGCTCGTCGACGGCGTGCCGCGCACCCTCTCGCTCGACGCGTTCATCCGCCACTGGGTGACGCACCAGATCGAGGTCATCGTCCGCCGGACGAAGTTCCGGCTGCGCAAGGCCGAGGAGCGCGCCCACATCCTGCGCGGTCTGCTCAAGGCCCTCGACGCGATCGACGAGGTCATCGCGCTCATCCGCCGCAGCGAGACCGTCGAGGTCGCGCGGACGGGCCTGATGGACCTCCTCACGATCGACGAGATCCAGGCCAACGCGATCCTGGAGATGCAGCTCCGCCGGCTCGCCGCCCTGGAGCGCCAGAAGATCATCGCCGAGCACGACGAGCTCCAGGCGAAGATCAACGAGTACAACGCGATCCTGGCCTCCCCGGAGCGCCAGCGGGCGATCGTCAGCGAGGAACTGGCCGCGCTCGTCGAGAAGTTCGGCGACGACCGCCGCTCCAAGCTCGTGCCCTTCGACGGTGACATGTCCATCGAGGACCTGATCGCCGAGGAGGACATCGTCGTCACGATCTCGCGCGGCGGCTATGTGAAGCGGACGAAGACCGAGGACTACCGCTCGCAGAAGCGCGGCGGCAAGGGTGTGCGCGGCACGAAGCTGAAGCAGGACGACATCGTCGACCACTTCTTCGTCTCCACCACCCACCACTGGCTGCTGTTCTTCACGAACAAGGGCCGGGTCTACCGTGCCAAGGCGTACGAGCTGCCGGACGCCGGCCGGGACGCGCGCGGCCAGCACGTGGCCAACCTGCTCGCCTTCCAGCCGGACGAGCAGATCGCCCAGATCCTGGCGATCCGCGACTACGAGGCCGCGCCGTACCTGGTGCTCGGCACCAAGGCCGGTCTGGTGAAGAAGACCGCGCTGAAGGACTACGACTCGCCCCGCTCCGGCGGTGTCATCGCGATCAACCTGCGGGAGCGCGAGGACGGCAGCGACGACGAGCTGATCGGCGCCGAGCTGGTCTCCTCCGAGGACGACCTGCTGCTCATCTCGAAGAAGGCGCAGTCGATCCGCTTCACCGCCACGGACGACGCGCTGCGTCCGATGGGACGTGCCACCTCGGGCGTCAAGGGGATGAGTTTCCGTGAGGACGACGAGCTGCTCTCGATGAATGTCGTCCGGCCCGGTACTTTCGTCTTCACCGCGACCGACGGCGGGTACGCGAAGCGCACCCCCGTCGACGAGTACCGCGTCCAGGGCCGTGGCGGCCTCGGTATCAAGGCCGCCAAGATCGTGGAGGACCGCGGCTCGCTCGTGGGCGCGCTGGTGGTCGAGGAGACCGACGAGATCCTCGCCATCACGCTGTCCGGCGGTGTGATTCGTACGCGAGTCAACGAAGTCAGGGAGACCGGCCGTGACACCATGGGCGTCCAGCTGATCAACCTGGGCAAGCGCGATGCCGTCGTCGGCATCGCACGGAACGCCGAGGCGGGCAGCGAGGACGAGGACATCGACGACGCCGAGGGCGTGGTCGAGTCGGTCGAGGTCGACGCCGAGGCGGTCGAGGGCACGGAGCCTTCGACCGGGGAGCACGAGGAGTAAGAGCGTGAGTGGAGCCACGGGCGCCGGATCGGCGGCTGCCGGAGCTTCTGCTGGTGCTGGAGCGAACGGCGCCCGTGGCCCCGCCACGGACTCCCAGGGGGTTGCGGTGACGGACACTCGGGGGCAGCAGCCCTCGTACGAGACCTACAACGGGCCGCTGCCCGGCGAGCGCCCCCAGGGGCAGCCGGGCGGGCCCTACCACCCGCCGCAGGCGTACGGCACGCCTGCGGGCGGTACGCAGGGCGGACAGACCGGGGCCGTGCGCCGGCCGCGGACCGGGGCGAGCACGACGCCCAGGACGCGCAAGGCGCGGCTGCGGGTGGCCAAGGCCGATCCGTGGTCGGTGATGAAGGTGAGCTTCCTGCTCTCCATCGCGCTGGGCGTCTGCACGGTCGTGGCCGCGGCGGTGCTGTGGATGGTCATGGACGCCATGGGCGTCTTCTCGACGGTCGGCGGCACGATCAGCGAGGCCACGGGCTCGAACGAGTCCAACGGCTTCGATCTGCAGTCCTTCCTGTCGCTGCCGCGGGTGCTGATGTTCACCTCGGTGATCGCCGTGATCGACGTGGTCCTGATGACCGCGCTGGCGACGCTGGGTGCCTTCATCTACAACCTGTCGGCCGGTTTCGTGGGCGGTGTCGAGCTGACGCTGGCCGAGGACGAGTGACGTGCGCGGGGGCCGGGGAAGGAACCGATTTTGGGACTGGCCCCCACGTGCGCTAATGTTCAGGAGTCAGCGCGGCGGACACGAAAACCGCAAAGCGCGGCGGGGCTATAGCTCAGTTGGTTAGAGCGCATCCCTGATAAGGATGAGGCCACAGGTTCAAATCCTGTTAGCCCCACAGTTCAGATCGACCCGGATGGTTCCTCCATCCGGGTCGATTTGTTTGTGCGCGGGTTTGAAGCGGGGGTACGAAGACCGCACAGGTCACCGATCGGTATCGGTCGATGTGTAGAGTGGGCGTCAGAAGTCTCCTACGTCAACGAAAGACGAGGTCGCGCGGTGAAGAAGCTTCTCCTGGTCGCACTGGCCGCCATCGGCGGGCTCCTCGTGTACCGCCAGATCCAGGCGGATCGCGCCGAGCAGGATCTGTGGACGGAGGCGACCGACTCCGTGCCCGCAGGTTCCGGTGTCTGAGAGACACACACTCTGTGGGTGAAGCCCCGGCAGCGCGTGAGCGCCGCCGGGGTTTCGCTGTTCCAGGACCGTGACACGGGTTCCCTTGAGTTCGCCACCGCAAATCACTAGCTTGCTAAAGCAAAGTTGAGTGATCGCGAACAAGGGGGACGACCGTGAGAGTTCGACTGCTTCGACTTCGGCGGGGGATCGCGGGAGGGACGGTCGCCGGGCTGTGCGCCCTGCTGCTCGCACCCGCCCCGGCCGCGGCCGCCGAGACCGCGCGCGAGCCGGGCGGGGGCAGCCTCGTCCTGGTGCTCGACTCCTCCGGATCCATGGCCGATCCGGTGGGCGGCGGGGATCCCGGCCGTACGAGGATGGCGGCGGCCCGCGACGCCGTCGGGACCGTCGTCGACGGCCTCCCCGACGGCCACCCCACCGGCCTGCGCGTGTACGGCGCCGACCGGGCGAGCGGCTGCACCGACACCCGGCTCGTGAAGCCGGTGGCCCCACTCGACCGGGCCGGCCTCAAGGCGGCCGTGGCCGCCCTCACGCCCAAGGGGGACACCCCCATCGGGCTCTCGCTGCGCAAGGCCGCGGAAGACCTGCCCGCACCGCCTCCCGGGGCCATCACGACCCGCACGATCCTGCTGATCTCGGACGGCGAGGACACCTGCGGCACCCCGCGGCCCTGCGAGGTCGCCGCCGAACTCGCCCGCCGGGGCATCGGGCTGCGCATCGACACCGTCGGCTTCCAGGTGAAGGGCAAGGCCCGGGAGCAACTGGAGTGCGTCGCCGAGGCCGGGAACGGCCGCTACTACGACGCGCCCGACGCCGACGCGCTCGCCCGCCAGCTCCAGCGGGCCGCCCGCCTCTCCGCGGACGGCTACCGGCTGCGCGGCACCAGGATTGAGGGCACGCCCACCAGGGACGGCGCGCCCGCGCTGCCGCCCGGCCAGTACCTCGACACCATCGGACCCGGCGAGAAGCGGTACTACGCGGTCGACATGGACGACGCGTCCACGGTGAACCTCGCCGCCACGGCCGTACCGCAGCCCGGGGCGGCGGTGGACACCGTCGACAAACTGACCACGACCGTCGTCTGGGTCTCGGGCACCGGCGACGAAGGGGGCTGCGCGACGCGGTCCCAGATCTTCCATCAGGACGAGGGCGCCGTCCCGCTGACCTCGGCCGTCTCCCGCATCCCCACCGAGACCCGCTACTCCACCTGCGACAACGCCGGGCGCTACTGGCTGCGCGTCACGCGGGAGAGCAAGCCGGGCTCCGACGCGGCCCGCTGGCCCCTGGAGATCGTCCACGGCGTCGAGAAGCCCCTGCCCGCCGGGACCGTCCCGGCGCAGTCGCAGCCCCAGTACGGCGCCGGCGGCCCGGCGGCCGCCCTGCCCACCGGCGACCCCGAGGACGTACGGGGCGGCACCGGCTTCAACGACGCGAGGGAACTCCGCCCCGGCGTCTTCCGCGACCGGCTGCTGCCCTCCCAGACCCTCTGGTACAAGGTGCCGGTCGGCTGGGGCCAGCAGCTGCGCTACGACGTCGAGTTCGCCGACGAGCCGACCGTCGGCGACGACGGCTCCCCGGCCCGCTCGTACGGCGGCACCGAGGTCTACACCCCGTCACGCCACCCGGTCGGCGGCGGCACGGGCGTCTTCACCTCCGAGACGGCGTACACCGGCGAACCGATCGCACTGAGGATGGGCACGGTCCCCGTCGCCTGGGCCAACCGCTACGAGGCCGACCCGAACGTGATCGCCACGCACGCGCCCGGCGGCCACTACATCGCCGTCACCCTCGGCGCCGACGCGGCCCGGATCGCGCGGAACCCCGAGATCGCCGTCGTCCTGCGGATCGCCGTCCTCGGTGAGGAAAAGGCCGGACCCGAGCACCACGCGCGCGTGAAGGCGCCCGCGAAGCAGGACGAATCCACCGCGCGGGCGGACACCGGCGGTGCGGGCGGGGCAGGATGGACCGGCACCACGGCCGTCGCGGTGGGCGGCGGGGCGCTGGTGCTGCTCGCCGGGGTGCTGATCGCCCTCGGGCGGGCGCGGCGCAGGGCGGGAAGGAACGGGAGAGACGCGTGAGCACGCAGGCCGGCAGGCGGACCGGGAACGGCCGGAGGGCGGGAGCTGGAGCCCTGATCGCGGCGGCCGCGGCCGTGGGCGCGGTGACGGCACTGCCCGTCCAGGCCACGGCGGCCGAGGGCGCGGCGGTGCCGCCGTACGCCTTCGACGGCTCGGCCCAGCGGATCCAGGGCGCCGCCTCCAGCCTCGACGCGAAGGCCCTGAAGACGGGGCAGACGTACCGGGACACCGTCAGGAAGGACGGCAAGCTCTACTACCGGGTCGACCTCGACGACAAGCGGAACTCGTACGTCTCCGTCGTCGCCGTGCCGAAGCCCGGCGGGAAGGTCGAGTACGGCGACGGGTTCAAGGTGTCCATGCAGGACGGCTCCGGCGCCGAATGCAGCTACCAGCAGGTCAACTTCTCGTCGGCCGAGTACACGCGGCCCCTCGCCGCCTACGCCCGCCGGATCGTCGACGCGGACAGCTCCAGCTGCCAGCGGGCGGGGGCCTTCTACGTGCTCGTCGAGCGCTCCTCGAAGGCGACCTCCTCCCCGGACGACTGGGAACTGGAGATCCGGCACCTGTCCGAGCCGCCGCTGAAGAAGGCCGGGCCGACCGAGCTCCCGTCCGCCTGGCCCTCCGCCACGCCCGCGCCGCCGACGGGAGGCCCCAGGCCGCGGCAGGGCGGCTCCGGCATCCACGACGCCGCCTCGCTGACACAGGGCGAGTGGCGCTCCGACATCCGGCCCGGCCAGACGCTGTTCTACCGGGTGCCCGTCGACTGGGGACAGCAGCTCTTCACCACCGCCGAGCTCGGCAGCAGCTCCGCCTCCGACGCGTACGTCTCCAACGCCCTCGTGCTCTCCCTGGAGAACCCGGCGCTCGGCCACGTCGACGAGAACACCGTCACCTACGACGGGAAGCCCGCGACGGTGACGCTCGGCCCGCAGCGGCCGGTGGCCCACGCGAACCGCACCTCGTACGACGACACCACCAGCGGCATGCGGTTCGCCGGCTGGTACTACCTGTCGGCCACCCTCAGCCCGGCCGTCGCCAAGGACTACGGCGACAAGCCGGTGCCGCTGACGCTGCGGGTGAACGTCATGAACAAGGCCGGGTCCGGTCCCGGGTACGACGGGGACCCCGGGCCGTTCGCCGTGACCGCCGACGACAAGGAGGCGGCCGCGAGCGGGTCCAGCGGCGCGCAGGTGGAGGAGGCCGCCGAACGGAGCGGCTCGATGAGGATCGTCGCCGCGGCCGGGATCGGCACCGGGACCGTCCTGCTGCTCGGGCTCGGGGCGTGGACCCTGCTGGCCCGGCGGCGGGCCTGAGTCAGATCTGCGTCAGGGCCCAGAACCCGACCGCGAGCGACACCAGCGCGAGCAGGAGCACCGGGACCGTCACCTTCGGGGGCGGTCCCGGTCGGCGTACGGGGGCGAGCGCGGTGGGTGCCGTGTGCGGGGCGGGAACCTGATCGGGCCGAGCGGTGTATGGATGAGTGGGGGCTTGTCCGTACGGCGCCGCGGAGGTGGGCGCCTGCTCGAAGGAGGGGGTCGGGTGCGCGACCGGGGGAGGCAGGTGGAAGCTGCCCGTCTCGGAGGGCCCGGGCGGCGTCGGGGCCGCCGGAGCGTGGACGGTCGGCTGGTACGGCTGGTGGTGCGGCTGTACGGGGGGTGCCGCGGGCTGTCCGGGGTGCGCGAGGTGCGCCGGGGGCTGCACCGGCTGTGCGGGCCGCTCCTGGGGCGGTACGGAGGCGGGTGCCGGCGCGTCGAGGTCCGTTGTGGCGGTGCCTGCGGGGGCCGTGGTGGCGGGGCCTGCGGTGCCCGCCGTGCCTGCGGGGGCCGTGGGGCCTTCCGGGCCGAAGCCGGAGGGGAGCGGGCCGAGCTGGTCGAAGATCTCGACCGGCTCCTCGCCGGAGCCCGTCTCGGGCAGCATCTCGACGGCGGCGCTCAGCGCCTTCCGCGCGCCCGTGGCCGTCCGGAACCGGGCCTGCGGATCGGGCTGCAGCAGACCGGCGAGCACCTGCCACAGGGGCTCGGGAATGCCCTCGGGGGCACCCGGGGTGCCGTGCGCGAGGAAGTGCTCGACCAGGGCCTGGGAGTCCGGCTTGCGGCCCTGGAGCAGATAGAGCGCGACCAGCCCGACGGCGAAGAGGTCGGCGGTGAAGTCCGGCTCGGCGCCCAGGAGCTGCTCGGGCGCGAAGTAACCGGGCGTCCCCACCACGTAGTTGGTCTCGGTGAGGCGGGGTTCGCCCTTGCGCATGGAGATGCCGAAGTCGGACAGCCGCAGATGCGGCCGCCCGGTGCCGGTGACCTCCATGAGGATGTTGGCGGGCTTGATGTCCCGGTGCACGACCCCCTCGGCGTGCACCGTGGCGAGGCCCGAGAGCAGCTGGTCGAGCAGCGTGCAGACGAAGCGGGGCGGCAGCGGGCCGTAGTCGCCGATGACGTGGGCCAGCGAGCCGCCGGCCACCAGGTCCATGGTGAAGAGGACCTTGTCGTCGTCGGCTGCCCAGCTGGCCGGGGCGAGGACGTGCGGATGATCGATCCGCAGCGCCTGCTCACGGACGAAGCGGAGCAGCGTGTGCGCGTCGCTCTGCAGGAGCACCTTGGCCGCCACATAGCGGCGGCGCCGGTGGTCCCAGGCACGCCACACCGCGCCCGCCCCGCCGCGTCCGATCGGGTCGATCAGCTCGTACCGACCAGCGAAGACCTCACCCATCGCGCTGCGCCCGCTCCCCGTGTGCGTCGTCTCTCCGCGGTGCCGGCCGGCCGCCGGCCCGCGTCAGTTCTGGTGCGACTCGTAGTGGGCGACCGCTTCGGCGGTGCGCCCGGCGCCGTACACCCTGAGGAACTCTGCCAGTTCCGGGTGGGCCGGGGCGAGCGAGTCGGCGGCGTCGATGATGTCGCCGGCGGCCGCAACGGAGCGCAGCAGCGACTGGATCTCGCGGACCACACGGCGCACGGTCGGCGCGCCGGATCCGGTGGTGGTCTGGCCCGTGCCGGTGAGGACGGAGCCGCCCTGCGACTTCTTGATCTCGTCCATGCGGTCGGTGGCCTCGGCGGCGCTGACGCTGCCGTCGGCGACCTGGACGGCGAGCTCCTGGAGGGCCTGGACGCGCTGGACGACGGCCGGGTTGCCGATCTTGGCCCGCTGGCCGCTCATCAGCTGGGACAGCATGGGCGCGGAGAGCCCGAGCACGGCCGCGAGCCTGGCCTGATTGAGCCCGAGATCGTCGATCAGGCGACGGAAGAGCGCCCCCAGCGGCTCTCCGTACCAACTGCGCTGAAGCTCTCTGGCTCTCGCCGTGGCTTCCTGCTGCGCTGCGTCCATTACTTACTCCCCATCCCTTAGGTTCGCCACTGCGAACCTCGGTCAGCATCTTACGGAGAGTGGTCGCCGACCGGGAGTCCCAATCCTTTTGCCGGACATAGGGGTGGACCCGGTACGCTGTCCTCGTTCCGGGGCCTTAGCTCAGTTGGTAGAGCGCTGTCTTTGCATGGCAGATGTCAGGGGTTCGACTCCCCTAGGCTCCACCGGACGAATGCCCCCTGGCCTGTGGAGAACGCAGGCTCAGGGGGCATTTTCGATGTGCGCGGAGGCCCGGCCCCTGGACTCGTGCTCGGGTCTCGCTCGAGTGAGGCGGTCATGGTCCGATCCATGACGACGGCCCTGGGAGGCGCGGACCGGGCGTGCGATCGTCGATACCGACATCGCTGATCAGTCCCTCCGATATCGGAGCACTCCGGGGGAGTTTCATGGATGTGGGGATTCTCGGGCCGCTCGCGGTCCGTCTCAATGGACAGTCGATCGTTCCCAGCGCGGGCAAGCCGCGCCAGTTGCTCGCGCTGCTCGCCATCAGAGCGGAGCGGGTGGTGACCGTACCGACGCTGATGGAGGAGATCTGGGGGGACGCGATCCCCAAGAGCGCGGCCACCACTCTGCAGACGTACATCCTTCATCTGCGCCGGAAGGTGGCCGCGGCGCTGCGCGCCGGTGCGCCGGGCGGTGGGCTCGACCGGGGCGGGGACGCCAAGGAGGTGCTCACGACCTGTTTCGGGGGCTACCGGCTCGCCGTGCGTCCCGAGGACAGTGATCTGAGGGAGTTCCAGTCACTGGCGGCCCGCGGCTCGGTGGCGCTGGAAGCGGGTGACGCGCGGGCCGCGTCCGTGACGCTGGAGCGGGCGCTCGGGCTCTGGCGGGGGCCCGCACTGGTGGATGTGCCGGTCGGGCGGGTCCTGGGGGTCGAGGTGCTCGGGATGGAGGAGCAGCGCACGCGTGTCCTCGAGCAGCGGATAGAGGCGGATCTGCTGCTCGGACGGCACGCCTCGCTCCTGGCCGAGCTGCGGATGCTGGTCGCCCGGCATCCGATGAACGAGAACCTGGCCGCCCAGCTGATGACGGCGCTGTACCGCTCGGGCGGGGTGTGGCGGGCCCTGGAGGTGTTCCAGGAGCTGCGCCGGACGCTCGTCGAGGAGCTCGGGGTGGAGCCCTCGCACCGGCTGCGGAGGCTGCACCAGGCGGTGCTCTCCGGTGAGCCCGAGCTGGAGCTGGGGCGGGAGCAGGCGGGGTACGCGGGCCTTCATCTGATGCGTACCTGAGGCGTACGAGTCCGGCCGGCGTCAGACCAGCCAGCCGGACTCGTGCGCGATGCGCACGGCGTCCACCCGGTTGCGGGCGTTCAGCTTGGTGACCACGGAGGTCAGGTAGTTGCGGACGGTTCCCGTGGACAGGTGCAGCCGGGCGGCGATCTCCGGGGCCTCGTCGCCCGCGGCGGTCAGGCGGAGCACCTCCAGCTCCCTCTTGGTGAGCGGACTCTCGGCGCCGTCCCAGGCCGCGAGGGCGAGCTGGAGGTCGATGGCGCGGTGCCCGGCCGCGATCCTGCGGATCGCCTCGGCGAGGTCCTGCGGGGAGGCGTCCTTCGGCAGGAAGCCGGCCACCTTGGCGTCCAGCGCCCGGCGCAGGACGGCGGGGCGGCTGAGGCTCGTCAGGATGAGGGTGCGGCAGGAGGGGAGTTCCTCGGCGAGCAGTGCCGCGGCCGTGAGGCCGTCCATGCCGGGGAGTCCGATGTCGATGATCGCCACGTCGGGGCGGTGTTCCAGGGCGGTCGGGAGGATTCTGTCGCCGCGCTCGACCTGTGCGACGACGTCGAGGTCGTCTTCCAGGCTCAGGAGCGCGACCAGCGCGCCGCGGATCATGCCCATGTCCTCGGCCAGCAATATCCGTATCACTGTGGTGAATCCCCCCATGCTATGACCGTATGCACACTACAATTGTTTACTTCTGTGCGTTCTCCTTCCGGTTAAGGTCGACTGTGTCAGGTCGACCGGACAGTGGTGCGCGGGCGGTCATTTGGAACCAACCGTCGTCGCTCAGTTCGGTGGTGAGGCTGCCGCCGACACGGCCGAGGCGGTGGGTGAGATTGCCCAGGCCGGTGCCGCCGGGTTCGTCCACCGCCGCCTGCAGGGGCGTGGGATCGGCGTCGTCCGGGCTCCGGCCGGCGAGCTCCACGCCGTCGTTGGCGATGCTGAGCGTGATCAGGCCCTCCTCCTCCCAGCACCGGATCGTGCACTGGTGGACATGGCTGTGTCGCAGCGCGTTGGTGACGCCCTCGCGCAGCACGGTGGCGAGCACCGTGTCGATCTCCGGCGGCAGCGCGCCCGTGTCGATGGCGGTCACCACCTCGATCCCCGCGGCCTCCAGCATCGAGCGGGTGGC
Organism: Streptomyces sp. NPDC015661; assembly: GCF_043077765.1. NCBI lineage: Bacteria > Bacillati > Actinomycetota > Actinomycetes > Kitasatosporales > Streptomycetaceae > Streptomyces > Streptomyces sp. NPDC015661. The sequence goes on from NZ_JBIBST010000012.1 coordinate 72,778, forward strand.
GGTCGCCTCCTCGCGCAGCGACATGTCGCGGTAGCCGGTCGCGACCTTGCGCACATCGGCGAGCGACTGCCGGGACAGGGCGAGTATGGAGTCGGTCTCGGCCCTGGCGGGGCCCGGCATCTCCGGCACCAGCCGGCGGACCAGTTCGGTCTTCAGGGTGATCGCGGACAGGTTGTACCCGAGCAGGTCGTGCAGGTCGCGGGAGAAGCGGAGCCGCTCGTCGGCCACGGCCAGCCTGGCCAGGTCGGCGCGCTGTGCGTGCAGCCGGGTCACCAGACCGGTCAGGCTGCTCAGCCCGAACACCACGAGCCCGGTGACGAGGGTGGTCTCCAGCGCGTAGACGCTGTCGAACAGCCCGCGGTCCGCGACGAGCGCCGCGTACCCGAAGAGGGAGAGTCCGATCGCCACGTACAGCGGCCAGGCGGTCCGGCCGGGGAGGAGCAGGAGGACGGAGCCGGCCAGGAAACCGGACATCGCTCCCCAGGCCAGGTGGAACAGGGCGAGCGGTAGGAAACAGCACACGGCCTGGGCGCCGAGGGTGGTGACGCGCCATCCGTACGAGCTCTGCCGGGCCTGGGGCCTGGAGTGCACGAGCTGGAGGCCGAACATCACGAGCAGGGCGAGGAATCCGAGGCCGGTCTCGACGGGGGATGCGCGGGTGCCGAGGATGTTCACGGCGGTGACCAGGGAGTATCCGGCCAAGGTGGCCAGCAGGACCGAGCGGGCCAGGCGGGGGGCCAGCACGGTGGAGCCGTCGTGGGAGGGGTGTGGGACGGGGTCGTTCGGATCGTCTGACTGATGGTCACGCGCGTTCATCGGAGGTGACGACCTCTCTGTGGGGGTAGAGACGTACCGGAAGGTATCGCGATGCCGATCATGGAAATATCGGACCGCGCTGTCCGGGTCTCCATCGGCTCCGACCTCGGTGAACAGTCCCCGAACAGCGGCCGATTCCCCACCCTCGGAAGGGCGGTGGCCGAGAGGGGCGGTCGGCACGGCCGCCGTCGCCGGTGTCAGACGAACAGCGGCAGGGGGTTGAGGAGTTCGTACGGGGTGGGGGCGGCGAGCCGGCCCAGGGCGACCGGCACGTCGAAGAGACGGCCCGGCGCGAAACGTGGCCAGAACTGGCGCATGCCGGGAACGATGACCTTCATCACAGGGAGCCCGATGTCCGGGCGTGTCTGGTCCAGGACCAGGACGTCCAGACCCCGTTCGGCGGCGAGCGCGGTGAGTGCCGCCACGTCGTCGGCGAGGTCCGCGCGGGGGATGTACGGGTGGGTCCCGGGGCCGCTCGGGGCGAGCCGCGGGTCGGGCAGCAGATGGGGCTGACCGGCGACGGTCTCCTCGCGCCACCAGGCCAGGGCCTGGGGATCGTCCACGGCGTAGCCCGAGCCGTCCGGGCGCGCGTCGACGACCGCGGGCAGCATCTGGCCCATCTCGGTGAGCGCGCGGCGTACCGCGATGCGCGGGTCGAGGTGGGCGCCGAAGCCGAAGAGGACGTCCTCGGCGGGGCCGTCGGTGCGCCGGGACAGGGCGGCCACCACCGGGATGCCGAAGTCCGAGGTCAGGTCCAGGGCCCAGACCTCGCGGCCGATCGAGCGGTAGCCCGCGCGCAAGGGCTCGATCCAGGTGTCGCCGGCGGCGGCGAAGGCGTCGAGGTCGCAGGCGGGGGCGAGGGTGCGGTTGTACCACCACAGGGCGACCGCGTCGCGCTCCACGAGCTCCAGGAAGCCCTGCACGAAGGCGTCCTCGCGACTGGACCCGGCGGCGTTGCCGTTGGAGTCCCCGCGCAGCGGGGCCGCGGGATCGCTGTCGAAGTACAGGAGGGAGGTGGGCAGCAGCCGCTGGGTGCGGGAGGTCAGGGACCAGACGGGCGTCCAGTCGAGCGGCGCGTCCTCGTCGAAGGGACGGCCGACGTACTGGAAGGGCGAGCCGGCCGCGTTCCAGGCGTCCCGCTCGCGCAACTGCCGGGGGTCGTACAGCCGTACCGTGTCCGGGTGGACCGCGGCGGGGCCGAGCGCGCGGAAGCTGTCGCGGACCACGGGTTCGTCGCCGTGCCGCGAGCCGCTGTAGCGCTCGACGGCCTCGCACAGGGCGCTGACCGTCGCCTCCTCGGGCGTGAGGCCCTTGCCGCCGCTGAGCGCGCGCAGTCCGGCGCTGTGCCCGTCCAGGGTCGACGCCCGCATCGCCAGGTTGTGCCCGGAGAGGAAGCTGTGGGTGAAGGCGGGGCTGCGCGGGTCCCGTCGCACCTCGCGTACGACGCCGGTGACGCGGCCCACCAGATGGCCGTACCGCTCCAGCATCTGCCCCGGGGACAGGGCGCGGTGGCCGTTGCCGCCGTCCGCCGCCTTGGGGCGGGGCCGCGGCACGAAGGGCTCGCGCACCCGGGCGGCCACGAGCCCGGGGTCGCCGCAGACCGGGCACTGGGGGCGGCGGGTCACCGGATGCAGTTCCCCGGCGAGGGTGAGGGCGTCGAAGGTGTGGACGGCGTCGCGGGTGGGTCCGGCCGCGCCGGCCAGCCACTTGGCGGTCTCCAGGACGGCGGTGTGCAGGCCCGTCGCACGGCTCGCGGCGATCGAGGCGTCGGGGCGGGAGACCGGGTCCGTACTGCCGAGGGCGCGGTGCAGGGGGGCCTCGGCGCCGCGCTGCAGGCGCAGGCGTTCGGCGAGGCAGTGCCAGCAGGGGCCGTCGCCGGGCCGCAGGACGGGGCCGGTCCACGACTCGGGGCCGCCGGGCTTGGCGAGGATCCAGGGGCGGCCGGCCGCGCGCTGCCGCGCGTCGACGCCGGCGAGCCGGGGGTCCAGGTAGTCGGCGCAGAGCACCAGGGTGACCTCGGCGTCCTCCGCTTCCGCGGTGGGCGGCGCGAGGGTGAGCCCGGAGGCGGCGCAGGCGTCCCGTGCCTCCCCGGGGGAGACCGGGCCGTCCAGGACGACGAGCCGCACGGCCGCCGTGGCGGGCGGGGCCGTGGCTCCGGCCAGGTCCCAGAAAGCCTCGTCCGAGGCGCCGGGGGAGCCGGCTTCCGGTGTTCCCGGGTCGCGGAGCGGTGCCGTGTGGGCGCGCAGGAGGTGCGCCGACCAGAGTTCGGCGAGCGCGCCGCGCAGCTCCCGCGGGCCGGCGCCGGGTGTGGCGGTGGCGGCTGCCTCCCGCAGCACCTGGTCCGGCGTGCGGGTGCCGTCGAGCAAGGGGGCCAGTGCCTCGGCCGGGGCGCCGCGCACGGCGCGGACGCCCCGCGCGGAGACGAGGTAGACGGCCTCGCCCGGTACGACGAGGCTGCGCAGATGGCTGCGCCAGCCGATCCGCGGTCCGCCGTCGACGGCCACCGGTCCCCCTTGTTCGTGTGCCGAGGCGTCAGGCCGCGACGGCCTCGGTCGGCTCGGGAGCCATGATGCACCAGGTGAACAGGGCCGCCGCGTCGGCGGGGACCGCGTCCAGGTCCTCGATCGACAGCATGGCCGGGGACTCCTCCTGGGCCGGGGTGAGGACGGCGGCCCAGGCGGGGTTCTCGGCGAGGACGTGGTTCATGGGGGTTCCTTCCAGGAGCCTGCGGTGTCTTCCAAGAGGACGGACGAGCTGAAGACGCGGTGACGCAGCGCCCTCGCTGGATTCTGCGAACACCTCATGACCGCCGACCAGTGTTCCCGTCACGAAATCGGGTGTGACGGATTCACATCCCCCCGCGCGCGTGGACCATGTCGGCGATGGCGACCGTGACGTCGTGGGGCGTGGGCAGGCCCGCGATCTCCCTGCTCAGCTCCTCGGTCCTGGCCTTGTACGAGGGGTCTTCGAGGAGTTCCCGGCACATCTTGGCGACGTTCTCGGGGGAGTCGTCCTGCCCCGCCGTCAGCATGATCGCGGCGCCGTACTCCGCGAGCCGGGCCGACATCCCGACCTGCTTCGGCATGGCCGGGATCAGCAGCTGCGGGACGCCGCACACGATCGCGTGCAGCATCGTGTTGCCGCCGGCCCGGTGCACGAGCAGGTCGCAGGTGCGCAGCACGACGTCGAGCGGCAGCCAGCCCGCCCGTACGTTCTCCGGCAGGTCGCCCAGGGCGTCCGCGATCTCCTGCGGCGCCGCGATCAGCAGCTCCACGTCGAGCCCGGCGACCTTCTCCACCAGGGCGGACAGGGCGTCGGCCTCGTAGTCGGCGGTCACGCGGCTGCCGGCCGAGACGAGGACGCGCGGCCGGTCGCCCGTCCTGGAGTACATCCAGGGTTCCAGCGCCCGCTGGGTGTTGAAGGGCACGTACCCCATGAACTGCGCGGGGCCCGCGTCGGGGCGGCGGGCGCCGGGCGGGCAGATCTCCACGTACATGTCCGGGTCGGGGATCGCGGACAGGCCCATCTCCTCCAGCTCCGGCGCCAGTTCGGCGGCGGCGGACAGGTCGATGATGGACGGCTCCCCCATGTTGAGCGCGTGCCGCACCCAGGGCAGACCGAAACGGTGGGCGACGAGCGGCGCGGCGTACGAGAGGGCTCCGGCGACCAGGACGTCCGGCTGCCAGCGCTCGACCAGCGGGACGAGCCCCTCCATGCTGCCCAGGGCGAGGCGGGCCATGCCCCGGCCGTTGAACAGGTTCCGCTCGTGCGGGTCCTTGGGGATCTCCAGCGGATTGCCGTGCCGGTCGCGCTGCATGAAGTCGAACATGGTGCGCGAGGTGATCGGGGCGCCGGGCAGACCCGTCGCGGCGACCAGCGGCATCACGTTCTCGGTGGCCCCGACGATCACCTCGTGACCGGCGTTGCGCGCCGCGAGTGCCAGCGGGGTGATGGGGAAGACCGCCCCCGCGCTTCCTCCGGACACAAAAAGGAATCTCATGGCCGCGGACGCTAGGGAGCGGGGGTCGAGCACTCCTGGAGCGCCGCTGGAAGCGGCGGGGCGCGCGGCGGTGCGGGAGCGCGAGGAGGGCTGTAGTCGCGCCCTAGCGGGGCGCCGCACGATGCCCCTTGACCTCCAGCGCGCTAGAGGTTTCATCCTGGTCCGGACGCAGCGGCCCGACCCCTCCCGACGTACCTTCCGAATCCGAAGGAAGAACTTCCGATGACAGACACAGCGAAGCCGGGTTCCCCCGCGCCCGATTCCGGTGCCGAGGCGGCCGGGGCGGTGGACAGACGAAGGATCCGGCTGATCATGACGGGTCTGCTGCTCGGCCTGTTCATGGCCGCGCTCGACCAGACGATCATCTCCGCGGCGCTGCGTACCATCGCCGACGACCTGGACGGCCTCTCCGAGCAGGCGTGGGCGAACACCTCGTACATGATCACTTCGGTGATCACGACGGCGCTCTACGGCAAGCTCTCGGACATCTACGGCCGCCGGCCCGTCTACATCACCGCCGTCGGCATCTTCGTCCTCGGCTCCGTGCTCAGCGGCCTCGCCCAGTCCATGACGATGCTCGCCGTGTTCCGCGGCGTCCAGGGCGTCGGCGCGGGCGGTCTGATGAGCCTCGCGTTCGCGATCCTCACCGATCTGGTGCCGCTGGCCGAACGCAGCCGCTACCAGGCGTGGTTCGGCGCGGTCTTCGGTGTCTCGGCGGTCATCGGCCCCGTCGCGGGCGGCTTCTTCGCCGGGCTCGACTCCTTCCTCGGCGCGGCCGGCTGGCGCTGGGCCTTCTTCATCAACGTGCCCATCGGCGTCGCCGCCGCGGTCCTCATCGGCACGCTGGTGCGCGTCCAGCCGAACCGCACCCGGCACAAGTTCGACATCGCGGGCCTGCTCGCGCTGATCGCCTGCCTGCTGCCGCTGCTCTTCGCGGTCGAACAGGGCCCGAAGTGGGGCTGGACCGACACCGGAACGATTCTGCTGTTCGTCCTGGGAGCGATCGGCCTGATCCTCTTCCTGCTGGCGCAGAAGCGGGCGGCCGACGCGGCCCTGCTGCCCACGCCGATGTTCCGCAACCCGCTCTTCTCCGTCTACAACGGCGTCAACGTCCTCGTCGGCGCCGCCGTGTTCGGCGCGCTGTCCGTCCTGCCGCTGTACTTCCAGATGGTCAAGGGCCTGTCCCCCACCCAGGCCGGACTGATGATGCTGCCGCAGACGCTGGGCATCGTCGTGGCGGGCCGGATCGCCGGTCCGTACGTCACCAAGTCGGGCCGCTACAAGGTGGTCCTGCTCAGCGGACTCGTCCTGATGGTCGTCGCGACCTTCCTCTTCGGGACGCTCACCCTGGACACCTCGCTGTGGCTGACGGGCGTCGCCGCCGGCCTGATGGGCTTCGGCATCGGCCTGGCCTGGCAGGTCATGCTCATCGCCATCCAGACGGGCGTCGCGCCGCAGTACATGGGCGCCGGCATGGGCTCGTTCACCTTCTTCCGCCAGATCGGCGGCACCGCGGGCATCGCCGTCTTCCTGTCGATGTTCTTCGGCGCGGTCGGCGAGAAGGTCGCCGAGGCCTACCGCGACGCCGCCTCCGACCCCGCCTTCGCGGCGGCCGCGAACGACCCCTCCGTGACCGGGCAGGCCGCCAACAAGGTGGTGCTCGCCGCCCGGGACGGCGTCGTACCGCTGGACGACAGTTCCTTCCTCGACCACGCCGACCCGCGGCTCGCCAAGCCGTTCCTGGAGGGCATGGCCGAGGCGATGCAGACCGTCTTCGTCGTCAGCGGGGTCATGCTGCTGATCGCCCTGGTCCTCGCCGCCGTACCGAAGGAGAAGCGCCGTGAGCCCGCCGCCGGCGCGCCGGGCGGCGCCAAGGAGGAGGGCAAGCAGCCCGCGGGCAAGAGCTGACCGACCGCCGCGCCGGGACACCCGGGGGCACGACCCCGGGGCCCCGGCCGCGCACCCGCGTGCCGCCCGCCCCACCGGCGGGCGAGCACGCCCCCGTACGGACACGTGCCATTCCCCCGTCGCACGTGTCCACGAAGGGGGCCGGCCCGCGCCGGCCCCCTTCTCCGCGTTCGCGGACGCGCCCCCGGCGCGCGGGCACACGCCGGGGCACGGTGGGCAGAGGGTGGGCAGACGCCGGGGCACGGTGGGCACAGGGTGGGCAGACGCCGGGCGGGCGCAGGACACACGCCGGGCTCGTACGCAGGACACACGCCGGGCTCGTACACCGGGCACACGGCCGGGCTTACGAGCTCGTACGGGTAGGAATCGCGCCGGGTCCAGCTGGATTGGACCGGCTCTCTAGGTCGGCTTCGCAGAATCGTTCCCGTAACCAAGGCAAGGGCCGAAGGCGGGAGTGAAGGGTTGCCATGAAGGCACTGATTCTGTCCGGAGGGATGGGGACCAGACTACGTCCCTTCACCTATTCCATGCCCAAACAGCTGGTGCCCGTCGCCAACAAGCCGATCCTGGTGCACTGTCTGGAGAACGTCCGCGCCATCGGTGTCGAGGACGTCGCCGTCGTCGTCGGCGACCGCGCCGAGGACGTCCGCGCCGTCGTCGGAGACGGCTCCGCCTACGGACTGAACGTCACCTACCTCCAGCAGGAGGCCCCCCTCGGCCTGGCGCACGCCGTCGCCATCGCCGAGGAGTTCCTCGGGGACGAGGACTTCGTGATGTACCTGGGCGACAACATCCTCGCCGACGGCATCGCCGAGTCCGCCCGCGACTTCCGGGCCGAGCGCCCCGCCGCCCGGCTGCTGCTCGCCAAGGTGGACGACCCGCGCGCCTACGGCGTCGCCGAGATCGACGCCGAGGGCCGGGTCCGCGCGCTGGTGGAGAAGCCGCGGCAGCCGCGCAGCGACCTCGCCGTGATCGGCGTGTACTTCTTCACCGCCGCCGTGCACGAGGCGGTCCGCGCCATCGAGCCCAGCGCCCGCGGCGAGCTGGAGATCACCGACGCCATCCAGTACCTCGTGGAACGCGGCGACCGCGTCGTCGCCGGCGAGTACACCGGCTACTGGAAGGACACCGGCAGCCCCGACGACCTGCTCGACTGCAACCGGGTGCTGCTCAGCGGACTCCACCCCGGCGTACACGGCGAGGTCGACGCGGCCAGCACCCTCGAAGGGGCCGTGGTCGTCGAGGCCGGAGCCCGCGTGGAGCGCTCGCACCTCGTCGGACCGCTCGTGGTGGGCGCGGGCAGCGTCGTGCGGGACAGCGAGCTCGGCCCGTACACCGCCCTCGGCCGCGACTGCGTCCTGGAGGACGCCGGCATCCGCGACTCCATCGTCCTCGACGGCGTGACCATCCAGGGCGTGCGCGGCCTGTCCGGCTCCCTCATCGGCCGCTCGGCCGACGTGCGCGGCGGCGAGGCCGCCGGACGCCGGCTCATCATCGGCGACCACACCCGGGCGGAGGTCGCGGCATGAGGCTCCTGGTCACCGGCGCCGCCGGATTCATCGGCTCGCACTACGTCCGCCAGATCCTCGCGGGCGCCTACCCCGAGACCGAGGACGTCCACGTCACGGTCGTCGACCGGCTCACCTACGCGGGCCGCCGCGACAACCTGCCCGAGGACCACGACCGGCTCGACTTCGTCCACGGCGACATCTGCGACCGCGGCCTCCTCGACCGGGTCGTCCCCGGCCACGACGCGATCGTCCACTTCGCGGCCGAATCCCACGTCGACCGCTCCCTCACCGGCCCCGGCGAGTTCGTCCGCACGAACGTCATGGGCACCCAGCAGCTGCTCGACGCCGCCCTGCACGCCGGGGTGGACCGGGTCCTGCACGTCTCCACCGACGAGGTGTACGGCTCGGTGGACAGCGGCACCTGGACCGAGGAGAGCCCGCTGCTGCCCAACTCGCCCTACGCCGCGTCCAAGGCGTCCAGCGACCTGATCGCCAGGGCCTACCACCGGACGCACGGACTCGACGTCCGCGTCACCCGCTGCTCCAACAACTACGGGCCCCGTCAGCACCCCGAGAAGCTCATCCCCCTCTTCGTCACACGGCTGCTGACCGGTAGGACGGTCCCGCTGTACGGCGACGGCCGCAACGTGCGCGAATGGCTGCACGTCGACGACCACTGCCGGGCCCTGCAGCTGGTGCTCACCAAGGGCCGGGCCGGCGAGATCTACAACATCGGCGGCGGCAGCGGCATGAGCAACCGCGAGATGACCGCCCGCCTGCTCGACCTCCTGGGCGCGGACTGGGACATGGTGCGCCATGTCGAGGACCGCCTCGGACACGACTTCCGCTACGCGATCGACGACTCCAAGATCCGCGAGGAGCTGGGCTACGCGCCCCGCTGGTCGATCGAGAGCGGACTGGGGGCGGTCGTGGACTGGTACCGCGACCACCCCGACTTCTGGCGCGCCCACGCCTCCTGACAACGGGACGCCGAGTGCCGCCGGTCGGCACCGGCGCGCCATCCACACCACCCACTCAGCCACCGGCACCCGGCCGGCGGCACGCTCTCGACGAGAACGGAAACCCATCACCATGTCCGCACTGCGCAGCCGTGTCCGCACCGCCGCGATCGCCGTCCCGCTGGCCCTGGCCGGTGTCGCGGCCACCACGTCCGGCGCCCAGGCCGCCCCGGTGAAGACCTACTTCGACTGCCGGGTCGGCACCGTGACCGGCCTCGCCTACTCCACCTACGTGGACGCCGTCGCCCCCGCGACCGTCCGGCCCGGGGCGACCTTCGACGTCACCCTCGACCCGGCCCCGATCACCCCGAACCCGGCCTACAACAAGGAGGTCAAGAACGTCGCCCTGCAGTTCAAGCTGCCGGCCGGCGCGACGGTCGTCTCCTACCAGGTCGCCGACGGCGGCGCCGCGGGCACCCCGGAGCTGCAGATAGACGGCACCAAGGCCGTGCTGCGCGCCGCGGGCCCGTACGTCTCCAACACCCCGTTCGACCTGCCGAAGATCACCATCAAGCTGAAGGCCCCCTACTCCCGGACCACCCTGGAGACCCGCTTCGGCGGCACCTCGCACGACGACCCGGGCTTCAGCTGGACCTTCATCTCCCCGAACTGGTCCGGCGAGGCCCAGCTCGCCTGCTGGCCCGACCAGCCGATCGCGCTGACCACGACGGTCGTCAAGTAGCGGCTTCGCGGGTGCGCCGCGCCGGCCGGTCCCCGAGCGGGGCCGGCCGGCGCGTTTTCCGTGCGGCCGACCTCGAGTGCGCTTGACCTCCAGCGCACTCGAGGTTGCAGCCTGAGACGTACAACCGGAAGTGGGGAGAGACCGTCCGTGAAGATCGAGATCTGGTCCGACATCATGTGTCCGTGGTGCTACATCGGCAAGGCGCGCCTCGACAAGGCGATCGAACGCCTGGAGGACCGCGAGGCCGAGGTGGTGTGGCGGAGCTTCGAACTCCGTCCCGACCAGCCCCGTACGCCCGGTGCTACGCTCGGCGAGATGATGCGGGAGAAGCTCGGACTGCAACCCGGGGAAACGGTCGAGCTGTTCGAGAAGATCCGGGTCCTGGGCGAGGCCGAGGGGCTGGACATCCGCCTCACCGGCGTCCGCCCCGTGAACTCCTTCGACGCGCAGCGCCTGGTGCACCTGGCCGCCGAGGACGGTCTCGCGCACAGGATGAAGGGCGAGCTGTTCCGCACCTATCTGACGGAACAGCTGAACGTGGCGGACCACGAGGTCCTGCTCCGCACCGCGACGGCCGCCGGGCTCGACGCCGACCGCGTCACCGCGGTCCTGGCGACGGACGCCTACGGCGAGGACGTCCGCGAGGACGAGCGGGCCGCCGCCCGCCTCGGGGTCACCGGCGTCCCGACCGTCTTCGTCGACGGCGTACGGGTCACCACCGGCGTCCCCTCCGTGGACCAGCTGCACCGGGCCCTGGTGGAGGCCGGCTGACATGACCGTCGCCCGGCCCGCGTACCACGTCACCGAGCTCACCGTCGGACAGCTGTCGGCGCGCAGCGGCGTCGCGGTCACGGCCCTGCACTTCTACGAGTCCAAGGGCCTCATCAAGAGCCGCCGCACGCCCGGCAACCAGCGCCGCTACACCCGGGACACGCTGCGCCGCATCTCGGTGATCCGGGTCGCCCAGCGCATGGGAATCCCCCTGAGCACGGTCGCCGAAGCACTGGCCGAGCTGCCCGAGGAGCGCACGCCCAACCGGGACGACTGGGCACGGCTCTCGCAGCGCTGGCGCGCGGATCTCAACGCGCGCATCGAGCAGCTGCTCGCCCTGCGCGACGGCCTGGAGGACTGCATCGGCTGCGGCTGTCTCTCGGTACGGGACTGTCCGCTGACGAACCCGTTCGACGAGCTCGGCGAGGAGGGTCCCGGCCCGCGCAGGCTCCTGCGCGAGCCGACGGGGGCCGCGACCCGGGGCGGCCGGCACCGCGCCCCCACGGAGGATCCGTGCGGCGGCACGAGCCCGAGCTGCCAGGGCGAGGCGCAGGACGAGACGCAGGACTGAGGGGTACGGGGCCGGGCGCCGGGGCCGGTGACGGTGAGGGCCGCAGGGGTACGGGGCCGGGTGGCGGGGCCTGTGGCGGTGAGGGCCGTGGGGTACGGGGCCGGGCGCCGGGGCCTGTGACGGCGGGCGCGCCAGGGCTGTGACGGTGGTTGCCGTGGAGGTACGGGGCCGGGCGCCGGGTCCTGTGACGGCGGGCGCGCCAGGGCTGTGACGGTGGTTGCCGTGGAGGTACGGGGCCGGGCGCCGGGTCCTGTGACGGCGGGCGCGCCAGGGCTGTGACGGTGACCGCGCCGGGACCGTGACCGGGGCGCGCCTGGGCCGTGACGGTGGGCGCGCCGGGTCTCGGTCAGTTCGCGGCGTGCGGCGCGTGGAGTTCGCGGGCGTACGCCTCGGCCGCGGCCTGGAAGCCCAGGACCACGTGGCCGGACGCGGTGTGGGCGTCCCGCCAGTGGCGCTGCAGAGGGGCCGAGTCCTGGTGGGCGCGGGTTCCCGCGGAGGCGAACAGACGGTCCACGGCGGACGTGGCGAGTTCCGCCGCGAGCGCGCAGTCCCGGCCGGCGCGGGCCGTGTCGGAGGCGGTGACCTGTCCGGTGTCGGCGGTGCGCGCCGCCGCCTCCAGGAGCAGCGCCGCCGCGTCCGCCTCGCCCGCCGCGCGGCCGAGGACGACCGCCGCCGCACTCTCCAGACCGCCCGAGGCCGAGGTGTGGCGGGGGGCCGTGCCCTCCCGCCAGGCCGCAAGGGCGGCACGCGCGGCGCCCAGTACGGGGGCCGCGAAGCACAGCCCGTTCACGGCCTTCAGGGGCACACGGTGGCAGGGCGCCTCCTCGCCCTCGGCGATGCCGGTGGCGAGGGCGTCACGGGTGAAGGTCAGCTCGTCCGGCACGAACACCCCCTCCACCGACAGCGTGTTGCTGCCGGTGCCGCGCATCCCGACCGACGACCAGGTGTCCTCGGTGCGCCAGTCGCCGCGCGGCACGGCGAAGAAGCGGGCGGTCGGCCGGTCCTCGGTCGTCATCGCGCACACCAGCGCCCAGTCCGCGTAGTCCACCGCGCTGACGTACGGCCAGGTGCCGTCGATCCGCCAGCCGCCCTCCTCGCGCCGGGCCCGGCCCAGCGGCATGAGCGCGCCCACGATCAACGTGTCCGGACCCCCGGCCCAGACCCGCCGCTGTCCCGCCTCGGGGAGGTACGCGGCCATCCGGCCGAGGGAGGCGGTCAGCGAAGCCGCCCAGGCGGCCGAGGTGCAGCCCTCGCCGACCACGGCGACCGCCCGCACGATCTCCTCGAAGGTCCCGGCGTCGCCGCCGTGCCGGCGCGGTACGAAGTGGCGCGCGAAACCGGCGTCCAGCAGGGACCGCACCACCTCCGGGGCGAGCCGGCGATCACGCTCGGCGGCCCGCGCGTGCTCCGCGGCGGTCTTCGCGACATCGGCGGCCGCGACCACCACGGCGGCGGATTCGATGGGGGACGACACCTGTCGTGCCGTCAACTCCTGAGTCGGCATCCTGGTCTGCTCCTTGTGAGTGGCGGCCGGGGCCGGTCGCCCGGTCCCGTACTCCTCGCGCCAGCCTCACGTGGGCCGCTCGAGCGGGACTACAGGCCGCCCTGGAAGGCTCCGGCCCCGGCAGCAGCCCCGAAGGAGGCCCCGACATGGCAGCCCGTTCCGTCCCCGCGCCGCGTGTGCTCGTCCTCGGCGGCAGCGGATTCGCCGGGGGGCACGTGTGCGCCGCGTTCCTGGCCCGCGGCTGGGAGGTGCACGCCTGGTCCCGGCGCGCCCGGGCACCCAGGGGTGTCACGGCGCGTGCGGTCGACCTGGTGCGGGCCGGGCCCGGACGGCTCGCGGACGAGCTGGCCGCGCTGGCGCCGCAGGTGGTGGTCAACGCCGCCGGCGCGGTGTGGGGCGCGAGCGAGGCCGAGATGGCGGAGGCCAACGAGCGCGCGGTGCTCCGGTTCACGGCGGCCGTGACCGCCCTGGGGACCCGGGCGCCCCGGTTCGTCCAGCTCGGCAGCGTGCACGAGCACGCGGCGGCGACCGTCTACGGCCGGACGAAGGCGGCGGCCACCGCGTGCGTGACGGCGGCGGGCGGCACGGTGCTGCGGCTGCCGAACCTGCTGGGCCCGGGCACCCCCGAGGGCAGTTTTCTGGGCGGGGTGGGCGCGAGGCTCGCCCGGGCGGCACGCACCGGCGAGGCCGTGACCGTGACGACCCTCGCGCGGCGCGAGCGGCGCGAGTTCCTCGACGTGCGGGACGCGGCCGACGCCGTGCTCGCCGCCGTGGCGCCGCCGGCCGCCTCGCGGGTGCGCGGCCGGGTCCTCGACCCGGGAACGGGCCGCCCGGTCGACGTACGCGACCTCCTCGACCTGCTCATCCGGCTCAGCGGGGTGCCCGCACGCGTAGAGGAGCGCCTCCCGGAGCCGGGGTACGCGCCGCCCGGTGGCCTGTCCGGGGTGGAGCAGGGCCCGTCCCACGAGATCGCGGAGAAGCTCCTCGGCTGGCGGGCGGTGCGCGGCCCGGAGGAGTCGCTGCGGGGACTGTGGGAGGCGGCGTCCGGGCTTCCAGCGGGGCTCGAGCAGGGGACCAGCGACGGGCTAGCGACCGGCTAGTGGACGGCCTCAGGGTGACGGGGTCCGCGGTGGCACGTCCGCGCCGCACTCCCTGTCAGCCCAGCGAAAGGCCAGTGGATCCGATGGACGCGGAGAAGACGCACATCCTGGCGAAGGTGCGCGAGTACCACCGGGCGACGGAGGAGCGGGAGTTCGTACCCGGGGTGACCCCGGTGCAGCCGGCGGGCGCGACGCTCGACGCGAACGACCGGGTGGCGCTCGTCGAGGCGGCGCTCGACCTGCGGATCGCGGCCGGGCCCAGCAGCCGGCGCTTCGAGCGCGACTTCGCCCGCTACTTCGGGCTGCGCAAGGCGCACATGACCAACTCCGGTTCCTCGGCCAACCTGCTCGCCCTGACCTCGCTGACCTCCCACACCCTGGGCGGGCGCAGACTCCGCCCCGGGGACGAGGTGATCACCGTGGCGGCCGGGTTCCCGACGACGGTCAACCCGATCATCCAGAACGGCCTGGTTCCCGTCTTCGTCGACGTCGAGCTCGGCACGTACAACACGACCGCGGAGCGGGTCCTCGCCGCGGTCGGCCCCCGGACGAAGGCGATCATGATCGCGCACGCGCTGGGCAACCCGTTCCCGGTGGCGGACATCGCCGCGATCGCCGCCGAGCACGGTCTGTACCTCGTGGAGGACAACTGCGACGCGGTCGGTTCGTACCACCAGGGAAGGCTGACCGGCACCTTCGGCGACCTGACGACGACCAGCTTCTACCCGGCGCACCACATCACCACGGGCGAGGGCGGCTGCGTCCTCACGCGGAACCTGGCGCTCGCCCGGATCGTGGAGCAGCTGCGGGACTGGGGCCGGGACTGCTGGTGCGAGCCGGGCCAGGACAACACCTGCTTCAAACGCTTCGACTACCAGCTGGGCACGCTGCCGCACGGCTACGACCACAAGTACATCTTCACGCACCTCGGCTACAACCTGAAGGCCACCGACATCCAGGCGGCGCTCGGCGTCAGCCAGCTGACCAGGCTGGACTCCTTCGGCAAGGCCCGCCGGGCCAACTGGCAGCGCATGTACGAGGGTCTCGCGGAGGTCCCCGGGCTGCTGCTGCCCCGGGCGACGGAGCACAGCGACCCCAGCTGGTTCGGTTTCGTGCTCACCGTGCGGCCCGACGCCCCCTTCACCCGGCGCGAACTGGAGGGGTTCCTGGGCTCCCGCGCCATCGGCACCCGGCGGCTGTTCGGCGGCAACCTGACGCGTCACCCCGCCTATCAGGGCCGTGAGTTCCGGGTGGTGGGCGAGCTGACCAACTCCGATGTCATCACCGAGCGCACCCTGTGGGTGGGCGTCCATCCGAGTCTCACGGACGCGATGATCGACCATGTGACCAGCAGCATCCGGGAGTTCGCCGCCGCCGCGCGGTGACCCGCGGATCCGGGCCCCGGCGTGCGTCGGCGTCCGTCGGCTGTGTCGGTGTGCGTCGGTGTGCGTCGGCTGTGTCGGTGTGCGTCGGCGTGCGTCGATGTGCGGGCTCAGCCCAGGCGGCGCACCGCCTCCGCGAAGATCTCCGGTATGGCGGGCAGCGCGTCGAGCGCCGCCAGGTAGCGGGCGCGTCCCTCCGCCAGCCGGGCGCGCTCCCCGGGGTCGTTCAGGACCGCGTCGACGGCCGCCACCGTCCCCTCGGTGTCGAGGAGTTCGGCCTGCCGAAAGGTCTCGGTCAGCGGGTTGTCCGCGAGCAGTGGCCGGACGACGGAGTTCCAGCGCAGCGGCCACATGCTGTACGGGGCGAGGGCGTCCGGCCCCTCGGCGTGCGGGCCGCTGTGGCCGACGTACACCGCGGGCAGGTCCGAGAAGACCGAGCGGACCAGTGCCGAGGCGGGCACGTGCAGCGAGAGGACGGCGTCCGAGGCGTCCAGGAGGTCCTGGTAGCGGTCGGGCGGGCAGGACGGCACCCGGTGGGTGCGCTCGGCCGGCAGCCCTTCGAGACCCCCCAGGTCGGGCCCGACGACCAGGAAGCGGGTGGTGGCCGGCAGCCGCCGCAGCGCCGCGGCGACACGCTCGGGCACCCGCCGGGCGAGCCCGCGCGTCACCGGGTCGTCGACCGACTGGGCGTGACGCTGCCAACCCGAGACGGACAGGGAGAGCAGCCGGTCCTCGTCACGCAGTCCGAGGGAGGACCGCACGGCCCGGCGCTCCTCGGTGCCGGGGCGGGGCAGCGGGCGCATGAACGGGTAGACCAGGGCGCGGCTGCCGGGGCCCGGGTCGGGGCGGGCCCAGGGCGCGGGCCGCAGCGCGACCGGCATCCCGAGGATCCGCCGGTCCACCTCCAGGCCGAGCCCGAAGTGGTCGATGCGGAAGTCGGTGTTCTCCCACTCGTACAGGTCGAGCGGGATCACCGGGACCCCCAGCCGCTCCACGAACCAGGGGTCGGTGCGGTAGACGCGGTGCATCATCAGCCAGTACGAGAGGTAGTCGCTGAGCACGATCACGTCGGGCCGCTCGGCCCGTACGGCGGCTTCGACGACCGCGCGGACATCCGCGCCCATCGACGCGTCGATGACGGTGCCGGGCACGCCGGCGGCCTTGAGCTGCGGTGCGTTGTGGGTGTCCACCACGAAGTGGGCGGTGATGCCGGCGGGTGCCAGGAGCCGGGCCAGGCCCAGACCGGTGGTGACCTCGCCGTGGGTGCCGACGACCGGCGCGAGAAACAGCAGCTTCATGGTGTCCCGTTCTTTCGGTGGGCCCCGGAGGGCGCGGTGCCGGTGGCGGGCCAGAGCGGGAGGATGCCTCGCTCCAGAGCGGTGCGCAGCGAGGGTGCCCGGGCGTCCTTCTCGGACAGCAGCGGTGGTTCCTCGTGGCCCCAGGGAAGCGCCAGTTCGGGGTCGAGCGGGTCGATCTCGAACTGGGTGCCCGGGACGTGCGCGGTGGACAGGGCGTAGGAGATGCAGGTGTCGTCGGTGAGGGCGAGGAAGCCGTGGCCGAGACCTTCGGTGACGTGCACGGCCACCCCGTTCTCGGGGGTGAGCAGGGTGCTCGCGCTCTGCCCGAAGGTCGGCGAGCCGACCCGCAGGTCCACCACCATGTCGCGCAGCGCGCCGCGTACGCAGGTCACGTACTTCGCCTGACCGGGCGGGATGAGTACGCCGTGGATGCCGCGCAGGGTGTTCCTGCGAGAGGTCGAGTAGTTGATCTGCCGCACCTCGAAGGGGCGCCCGACGGCCTCGCTGACCAGGTCGGTGCGGAGGGACTCGAAGAAGGTGCCGCGCGGGTCGGGCCACTGGCGAGGGGTGATCACGTAGGAGCCCGGGACCTGCGGGATCTCTCGGATGTCCATGTCCGTCGTCCGTCCCTCCGCTCAGATCTTCACGACGTGGGCTGCCCGGCGGATCTCGTCCACCAGCCGGGCCTGACGCATGACGTCTGCCGCGCCGGCCGTCTCGCCCGTGCCGGCCGTCCGGCCGGTGTCGCCCGCGTCGGCCGTGTGCGCCGAGTCGCTCGTGGGCCCTCGTCGTACGGCCTCGGCGAAGGCGGCGACGGCGGTGGCCGCCTGGTCGTGCGCCGGCAGGACGCGTTCCTCGACGCCGCCCGCACGCTCGATCCGCAGCACCGGGTGGTGCCCGGACGGCGGGGAGTAGGCGCGGTCGAGGGCCAGGCCGCCTTCGCTGCCGAGCAGCCGCCAGCCCGCCGTGTACCCGTGCTCCATGCCGAAGACCAGCTGGGCGCTCGCCCCGGTGACGGGTTCGCCGAGCAGGGCGCTGCCGCCCAGGTCGACGCCGCGCGCGCTGTCGTGGCGCAGGACGGCGCCGTGCACGCGCAGCTCGGGACCGAGCAGCAGGGAGGCCAGTCGGACCGGGTACACGCCGATGTCGAGAAGGGCCCCGCCGTCCAGGTCGGCGCGGTAGCGGATGTCGTCGGCGGGACGCGGTGGGATCGTGAACGAGGCGTGCAGCGCGCGTACGTCGCCGATCACGCCTTCGGCCACCAGGTCCCGTACGGCCGTGTAGGCGCTGTGGTGGACGAACAGGAAGTTCTCGGCGAGGGCGAGACCGCGCTCGCGGGCGAGGGCGAGGAGGCGGGCGGTGTCCTCGGCCCGCGCGGTGAGCGGCTTCTCGGCCAGGACGTGCTTGCCCGCGCGCAGCGCGCGTTCCGTCCACCGGGCGTGCAGGGCGACCGGCAGCGGTACGTACACGGCGTCCACGTCGGACCGTTCGAGCAGTGCGTCGTAGCCGACGACGGCCGCGCAGCCGAAGGCGGAGGCGGCGGCCCGGGCCTTCTCGGCGGTACGGCTGGCGATCGCCGTCACGACCGTGTGGGGGGAGGCCGTGAAGGCGGGCACCATGCGGCGCAGGGCGATGTCGGCGCAGCCCGCCACCCCGATCCGCAGCGCGCTCACCGGGACGCCCCGTGGCCGGGCAGGGTACGGACGCACGCCAGGAGGGTGCGGGCCTCGACGTCGACGAGGTTGCCGATCCGGCCGGCGCGGGTGAGCTGGCGGACCGTCATCCATGTGTAGTCCTCGGGAACGTCGAGGGGGACCTCGGTTCCGTCCACCACCAGATAGCGGTTCTCCGCGTGGTAGAAACGGCCGCCCTCCTCGGAGTGCACGGTGTCGAACAGCACCTGCTCGGGCCGGGCGGCCAGCACCGCGTCCAGATACGGCGGCCGTCGCGCGGACTCGGTGAGATTGCCCGGGTTGCACTGCACGCTGGGCCCGATCTCGACGGTGTCGAAGGTGCCCGCCTCGGCGCGGGCCTGCACCAGCAGATGACGCTCCCCGTGGATCTCCTTGCTGACGAAGGCGACGACCCCCCGTCCCACCGGCGCCAGCATCGGCTGGGACCAGGAGGGCACCTCGCGGCTGTCGGCCTCCACGTCGACGCCGATGATCCGGAAGTACCGCCCCGCCTCGTGGACGATCTCGCCGCGCTCGTCGTCGCGACGCCAGCCGCCGACCCGGCTCAGCGGGAGCGTCGTGCGCTCGGGGCGGTGGCGCACCTTGGCCTCGGTGAACCAGTGCAGCAGCGCCGCGGTGTCGTGCAGCGGCTTCTCCGGTGCCCGCCCGGAGAGCGGAGCCCCGTCGTCGGCCCCGTCGTCGGGCAGCCCGGCGAGCACGGTGCGCGAGTCCATGTTGATGAGGTTGTCGACCCGCAGCAGCTCCGCGAGGACCGGGCGCGGCACCCAGCAGAAGTCCTCGTGGACCGGGACGTCGGCGGTCGTCTCGACGACGATGTTGCGGTTGCGCTTGCCCAGGAACCACGAGCCCTGCTCGCTCTGCAGGGCGTCGTAGTGCACCCGGTCCGCGGCGCCCGGGGTGAGGAAGTGGTCGATGTAGCGGACGGCGGCGCCCCGGTGCACCCGGGTGTAGTTGCTGAACGTGGCCTGCACCGTCGGTGAGAGCTGGAGCGTGGTGATGTTGCCCGGCTCCATCTTGGCCTGCATCAGCAGGTGGGGGACCCCGTCGAACCGCTTGAGCAGCACGCCCAGGATCCCGGTCTCCGGCTGCCGGATGATCGGCTGCGTCCAGGCCGCCGCGTCCGGGGCGGCCGGCTCGAACCGGAGGCCCTCGATGGAGAAGAACCGGCCGCTGCGATGCCGGACGTCGCCGGTGGCGGGGTCGGTGTACCAGCCGTCCAGGTCGTGCAGGGGAGTCGGGGTGATGCGGTACCGGTGGGCGGCGCCTCGACCGGCGAACCAGGAGTGGAAGCCGGCCGCGTCCTCGATACGGGTCACGACGCCACCTCGCCGGTGACCGACAGCGCGCCCACGGTGAGACGCAGACCCTGTCCGTGCGGACGGTCGCAGATCAGCGCCAGGCCGGGCACGAGCGCCGTGGGGCGCACGAGGCCGAGCGGGCCCGGCGACGTCGAGTCCGCACGGACCTCCTCCGGCAGGGCCAGGCCGAGGCCTTCCACGGAGAACATCTCGGTGCCGTCGAGGAACCAGCGGGCGGAGGCCGCCGCCGTGTCCACCACGAGGGAGCAGCGGTGCGTGTCCAGAGGGCCGCGCTTGGCGAGCGGCACGCTGTACGAGAAGCCGCCCCGTGTGCCGTCCGGGCCGGGCACGCGGCCGTACAGCGCCCAGACCCGGCCGCCGGTCAGCGCGAAGTCCAGGACCAGACCGGCGTCACGGTCCAGTACGACGAGGGCGCCCGCCCCGTCCGGTACGTCGTCCCCCGCCTCCCCCAGCGGCTCGGCCGAGAGCGTCGCCGACACGGTGACCGTGGCGCCACCCGTCGGGCACGAGGGGCCGAAGGCGGCCCAGCGCAGATGGTCGAGGGGCTCGCCGTCGGGCGGCACCACGAAGGCCGGGCGCCCGGTGTCGGGGTCCGTGCCGGTCGGCTCCACCAGCAGGCCCGCGTCCGTGGTGCGCGCGATCCCGTCCCCGGCCGTCAGCGCACCGGCGGGCCGCAGTGCCCAGGGACCGTCGGTCCGGGCTTTCGGGGAGCGCACCCGCAGCCCTTCGGTGAAGTCGTCGTGGAAGAGGATCGTCATGGCGTTCTCCGTGCGGTGAGCCGGGCGGTGACAGGGGATGACGGGGCGGGCGGAGGCATGGCGGGGCCGTCCCGTTTCACGTGAAACACGGTGGCTGGGGGCGCTCTCGTTTCACGTGAAACGAGGCAGGGGGTGACGGTCCTGTTTCACGTGAAACAGGCCAGGCCGGGGGCTCGTTTCACGTGAAACAGGACCGTCGGTCAGCCGGTGGCCGTGCCGGAGCGTTCCAGGGCCTGGGCGGCCGCTTCGAGGATGGACAGACGGCCCTCCAGGCCGGTCGCTGCGGCCGAGACCATGACCCCGAGGGTGGTCACGCCCGCGTCCGCGTAGGCGCGCATCCGGTCCGCGATCCGGTCGACGGGGCCGATCAGCGCCGTACGGTCGATGAAGCCGAGCGGGAGCGCCGCGCCGGCGCCCGCGCGGTCGCCCGCAGCGAGCCGGTCGAGGAAGGCGGCGACCTCGGCCTCGTACCCCATCGAACGCGCCATCGCGCAGTAGAAGTTGCGCTCGGGGTCGCCGATGCCCATGAGGTACACGTACTGGCCACGCAGTGCGTCCGCCGCCTGCTCCGCGGTGTCCGCGACGGCGGTGGGCAGGCTGGGCAGCACGTCGAACCCGCTCAGGTCGTTCGTTCCCCGGCCCTCACGGATCTCCGCGACGGCCTGGGAGACGGCCTCCGGCGAGGTGAAGACCCCGAGCCAGCCGTCCGCGATCTCACCCGCGAGCCGCAGATTGCGCGGGCCGACCGCCGCGAGCAGCACCGGCAGCCGGCCGGGAGGCCGTTCGGTCAGCAGGTGCAGGGGGGCCGGTCCGCCGACCTCGAAGTATGTGCCCCGGTGGGTGACGGGCCCGCCGTCCAGAGCACGGCGGACGACGTCGACGTACTCCCGGGTGCGTTCGAGCGGTCGCGTGAACGGGACGCCGTACCAGCCCACCGACACATCGGGGTTGGAGACCCCGAGGCCGAGCCGGAAGCGGCCGCCGCTCAGCGAGTCGAGTGTGGCGGCGGTCAGGGCGGCCATGGCGGGCGGCCGGCCGGGGATCTGCATCACGCCCGAGATCAGGGCGATGCGTTCGGTCACCCCCGCCACGAGGCCCAGCACGCTGGCCGCGTCGGAGCGGTAGCCCTCGGGGGCCAGCGCGGCGGCGTAGCCCAGCCGTTCGGCGGCGCGGGCGAGGTCGCCGGCACCTTGGTGGACGAGGTTCACGGCGAGCCGCACGATGGAACTCCTCGGAAGGCGGGGGTGGATGGTTCAGAGCAGGTGGGCGCCGCCGTCCACCAGCAGGACCTGCCCGGTGGTGTACGTGGCGCGGATCAGCCCCAGAACGGCTTCCGCGACGTCCTCCGGCCGACCCGTGCGACGCAGCGGAGTGGTCTTCCGCACGTGCTCGGCGATCGGCGCGAAGAAGTCGCTGTTCTGCGTCCAGGGCGTCTCGATCAGCCCGGGCGCTACCGCGTTGACGCGGACGGCCGGACCCACCGTGTTCGCGAGGAGCCGCGTCATGTGCTCGATGGCCGCCTTGCTCACCGCGTACGGGATGGAGCTGCCCGCCGGGCGGCTGCCCGCGATCGAGGACACGTTGACCACGGCGCCGGCTCCCGAGCGGGACAGGTGCGGCATCGCGGCGACGGTGGTCTGCCAGGTCCCGATCACGTTGAGGCCGAGGATCTCCCGCCACACCTCGGGCGTGGCGGCGGCCAGGTCGGCATGCGGGATGGCGCGGGTGCGTCCGGCGTTGTTGACCAGGACGTCCAGCCGGCCGTAGTGCGCGACGGCCGCCTCCACCAGGCGGTGCGCGTCCGCCTCGTCGGAGACGTCCGCCCGGACGTAGAGCGCGTCGGGGAGTGCGGCGGCCGTCTTCTCGCCCTCCTCCACGGAGCGGGCGGAGTTGACGACCACGCGGTAGCCCGCGCCGGCCAGCCGCTGGGCGACGGTCTGCCCGATGCCGGAGGAGGAGCCGGTGACCAGGGCGACGGGTGCCACGGACGCCACCCGTGCGGCCGGGGCGGGCGTCGTGTCCGGTGTCGTGCGAGCTTCGGGGGCCATCAGTAGTTGCCCAGCCCGCCGCAGACGTTGAGCGCCTGCGCGGTGACCGCGGCCGCGTCGTCCGCCACCAGGTACTCGACCATCGCGGCGACCTCGCGGGTCTCGACGTACCGGCCCATCGGCACCCGGGCGGTGATGCGGTCGAAGGTCTCCTGCTCGGACACCTGCCAGATGCCGGCGTAGTGCTCGCGCACCCGCTCGGCCATCGGGGTCTCCACGAAGCCGGGGCACACGGCGTTCACGGTGATGCCGGTACGGGCCAGCTCCAGGCCGAGGGCCTTGGTCAGACCGACGACACCGTGCTTGGACGCCGAGTACGGCACCGCGTGCACGACGCCCTGCTTGCCGCCCGTGGACGCGATGTTGATGATCCGGCCGCGCTTCTTGGCCAGCATCCCACCGGCGCCCAGCACCTCCTTCGTCATGAGGAAGACGCTCGTCAGGTTGGTGTTGATGACGTCGAGCCACAGCTCGTCGGGGATCTCGGCGGTCGCGCCGCCGCCGCTGCGGCCGGCGTTGTTCACCAGGATGTCGACCGTGCCGTACCGCTGGACGGCCGCCGCGACATAGGCGCGGATCTGCGCCGGGTCCGCCACGTCGCACACCGTGCCGTCCACGTCGAAGCCCTCGGCCTGGAGCTCCTTGACCGTCTCCGCGAGCCGCGCCTCGTCGCGGGCGCACAGGAAGGTGCGGGCGCCGAGTGCGGCGAGCCGCCGCGCGATCGCCAGACCGATGCCGCTGGTGGCGCCGGTCACCAGGGCCACCGGCTTCGCCGGAGCGGTGGCCTCGGCCGTGTCCGTCGCTGTCTGCGTCGTCATGCTGCTCGTCTCCCTTGGGTCCCTCGGGCGGGTGCGGGGTGGTGCGTGCGGGGCGTCCTGCCGTCCACCCGAGAGCGTGGTCGCGGCCCCTTGAGCGGGGCTGGAAGGCGGCTCGCGGGCGCCCACGAGCGCACCATCGGCCCGCGAGCCGCTCTCGAGCCGGGCGGGGGAGTGTGCGGCTGTGTCAGAGAGGTACGGCGGGCGAAAGGAGCCCCACGCGATGCCCAGCAGCACAGGAGGACGACGGTGACCCGACGCGTAGTGATCACCGGGGTCGGGGTGCGCGCCCCTGGCGGCTCGGGGACGAAGGGTTTCTGGGACCTGCTCACCGCGGGCCGTACGGCCACCCGGCCCATCAGCTTCTTCGACGCCGCGCCGTTCCGGTCCCGGATCGCGGGCGAGGTCGACTTCGACGCGCGGGCGGAGGGCTTCTCCCCGCGCGAGATCCGGCGCATGGACCGCGCCACCCAGTTCGCCGTCGCCTGCACCCGGGAGGCGCTCGCCGACAGCGGCCTGGAGAGGGACGCGCTCGACCCCTCCCGGATCGGTGTCGCCCTGGGCAGTGCGGTCGCCTCCGCGACCAGCCTGGAGAACGAGTACCTCGTGATGGCGGACGCCGGCCGTGAGTGGCTGGTGGACCCGGCGCACCTGTCGCCGTACATGTTCGACTACCTCAGCCCGGGCGTCATGCCCGCCGAGGTCGCCTGGGCGGCCGGCGCCGAGGGCCCGGTCACCATGGTGTCCGACGGCTGCACGTCGGGCCTCGACTCGGTCGGCTACGCCGTCCAGCTGATCCGCGAGGGCAGCGTGGACGTGGCGGTCGCCGGCGCGGCCGACACCCCCGTCTCGCCGATCGTCGTCGCCTGCTTCGACGCCATCAAGGCGACGACTCCGCGCAACGACGACCCGGAGCACGCCTCCCGGCCCTTCGACGGCACCCGCAACGGCTTCGTCCTCGCCGAGGGCGCCGCCATGTTCGTCCTGGAGGAGTACGAGGCCGCCAAGCGGCGCGGGGCGCACATCTACGCCGAGGTCGGCGGCTACGCCACGCGCTGCAACGCGTACCACATGACGGGTCTCAAGAAGGACGGCCGCGAGATGGCCGAGTCCATCCGGGCGGCGCTCGACGAGGCCCGCCTCGACGGCACCGCCGTCGACTACGTCAACGCGCACGGCTCCGGCACGAAGCAGAACGACCGCCACGAGACGGCCGCGTTCAAGCGAAGCCTCGGCGACCACGCGTACGCGGTGCCCGTCAGCTCCATCAAGTCCATGGTGGGCCACTCGCTCGGCGCGATCGGCTCCATCGAGATCGCCGCGTCGATCCTGGCCATCGAGCACAACGTCGTACCGCCGACGGCGAATCTGCACACCCCCGACCCCGAGTGCGACCTGGACTACGTGCCGCTCACCGCGCGCGAGCAGCGCGTCGACACCGTCCTCACGGTGGGCAGCGGCTTCGGCGGCTTCCAGAGCGCGATGGTCCTGCACCGCCCGGAGGTGGCCGCGTGAGCACCCCGTCGAGCATCGAGTCCGGCACCTCCGGCCACAAGCGGGTCGTCGTCACCGGCCTCGGCGTCACCGCGCCCGGCGGCATCGGCACCGAGCGCTACTGGAAGGCGCTGCTGACCGGCGAGAACGGCATCGGAGAGCTGTCCCGCTTCGACGCCTCGCGCTACCCGTCCCGCCTGGCCGGCCAGATCGACGACTTCGAGGCCTCCGACCACCTGCCCGGACGGCTGCTGCCGCAGACCGACGTCTCCACCCGCTACGCCCTCGTCGCCGCGGACTGGGCGCTCGCCGACGCCGGCGTGGGCCCCGACACGGGCTTCGAGGACTACGACCTCGGCGTCGTCACCTCGACCGCGCAGGGCGGCTTCGACTTCACCCACCGGGAGTTCCACAAGCTGTGGAGCCAGGGACCCGAGTACGTCAGCGTGTACGAGTCGTTCGCGTGGTTCTACGCCGTCAACACCGGCCAGATCTCCATCCGCAACACCATGCGCGGCCCCAGTGCCGCACTGGTCGGGGAGCAGGCCGGCGGCCTCGACGCGATCGGCCACGCCTGCCGCACGGTCCGCCGCGGCACCCGGCTGGTGCTCACCGGTGGCGTCGACTCCGCGCTCGACCCCTGGGGTTACGCGTCCCAGCTCGCCGGCGGCCTGGTCAGCACGGTCACCGACCCGGAGCGCGCCTATCTGCCCTTCGACACCGAGGCCTCCGGCCATGTGCCGGGCGAGGGCGGCGCCGTGCTCATCGTCGAGGACGCCGACTCGGCGCGCGAGCGCGGGGTCGAGCGGATCTACGGCGAGATCGCCGGCTACGCCGCGACCTTCGACCCGGCGCCCGGCTCCGGCCGGCCGCCCGCCCTCGGCCGCGCCGCCGAACTCGCCCTCGCGCAGGCGGGTCTGACGCCCGCCGACGTCTCCGTGGTGTTCGCCGACGGCGCGGGTGTCCCCGAACTCGACCGGGCCGAGGCCGAGGCGATCGGCCGGCTCTTCGGACCGCACGGCGTCCCCGTGACCGCGCCCAAGGCCCTCACAGGGCGCCTGTGCGCGGGCGGTGGCCCCACCGACCTCGTGGCCGCCCTGCTCGCCCTGCGCGACCAGGTGATCCCCGCGACCGGCCGGACCGCGCGGGTGCCCGACTCCTACCGGCTCGACCTGGTGACCGGGCAGCCCCGCGAGGCCGCCCTGAGCAGCGCCCTGGTCCTGGCCCGCGGCCGCCACGGCTTCAACTCGGCCGTCGTCCTCACCACCCACCGACCCTGAACCCAAGGAGCCCCACGATGGCACAGCTGACCCTCGACGCACTGCGCACCATCCTCGTCGCCTGCGCCGGAGAGGACGACAGCGCCGACCTCTCCGGCGACATCCTCGACGTCACCTTCGAGGACCTCGGCTACGACTCCCTGGCCCTCATGGAGAGCGCCGCCCGGATCGAGCGCGAGTTCGGTGTCTCCCTCGACGACGACGACGTCAACGAGGCGCTCACCCCGCGCCTCCTGCTCGACCTCGTCAACGGTTCCGAGGTGCGGGCCGCCTGACGCGGTCCCACCACCGGTCGGCCGGACGGTCGGCCGGACGGCCGGCCCCGGGGGCACGGCACGCGCCGCCCGTGCGTGCGGTGCCCCCGGGGCCGGCCCGGCGCCGTCCCGTACGCATCCCCCGCCCAAGGAGTACGCCCCATGGCCCGCACCGCCGCCCTCCCCACCCCGACCGTCCACCGCAGCGAGCACTCCGTGACGGTGGCCGCGCCCGCCGAGACGCTGTACGCCCTCGTCGCCGATGTGACCCGGTGGCCCGCCGTGTTCGAGCCGACCGTGCACGTGCGGCACCTCGCCCAGGAGGGACGGACCGAACGGTTCGAGATCTGGGCCGAGGTGAACGGCGAGATCGCGCACTGGCGCTCGCGCCGCGTCCTCGACCCCCGACGGCTGTACGTGTCCTTCCGCCAGGAGCACAGCAGGCCGCCCGTCACGTCGATGTCCGGCGGCTGGCTCTTCCGGCGGCTGGCCGACGGCCGCACCGAGATCGTGCTGCGCCACCGGTTCACGGTCGCCGACGACGACCCGGCCGCCGTGGCCCGGATCGAGGAGGCCCTCGACCGCAACAGCGCCCGCGAACTGGGCGCCCTCGCGACACTCGCGGAGACCGGACACCCCGTGGACGACCTGGTCTTTTCCTTCACGGACACGATCCCGCTCACCGGCACCGCCCAGGACGCCTACGCCTTCGTCGAGCGGGCCGAACGCTGGGCGGAGCTGCTGCCGCACGTCGCCCGCGTCACGCTGACCGAGCCCGAACCGGGCGTGCAGTGGCTGGAGATGGACACCGTCACGGCCGACGGCTCGGCCCACACCACGCGCTCGGCGCGGATCTGCCGCGCGCCGGAGTGGATCGCGTACAAGCAGCAGCGCACCCCCCGGCTGCTGTCCGGCCACAGCGGCGAGTGGACGTTCACGCACACCTCCCAGGGGGCGGTGGCGACCGCGCGCCACACGGTCGCCGTCGACCCGACGGGCATCACCGAGGTGCTCGGCCCCGACGCCACCCTCGCCGACGCCCGTACGTATGTGCGGGAAGCCCTCGGCCGCAACAGCCTGACCACCCTCCGCCACGCGGCCGAGGCGGCCGAGGCGGCGGAAGCGACCACCGCCGACTGACCGCCGCGCCCCGGCTCAGGCCCGACGGTGACCTGCACCCGCCGCCAGCGCCACGCGGCGGGCCCGCAGACGCACCCCCTGGCCGTACACGGCCGTGGCGAGCAGACCGAAGCCGACGGTCAGCCGGTCCGGGGCGACCTCGACGCGCGGACCCGGCGTGGACCGCTCCAGATGGCGGCCGTGCCGGCGGGCGTCGAGCCCCAGGCCCGTACGGTCCACCGCGAACACCTCCTCGCCCGCGAGCAGCCACCGCGCCCGCCCCGCGGCCGCGTCCACCTCGACCGCACAGCGATGCCACGCCTCCGGAGTCCGGGGCGCCACCGGAACGGCGTACGCGAACGAGCCGTGCGCCGCACCGGGGCGCGGCAGCCGCTCGTACAGCGCCCACACGAACCCGTTCGTCAGCGCGAAGTCGAAGGCCAGGCCCGAGACCATGTCCACGCAGATCAGCGCGGCCATCGCACACGCCGGGCCGTCCCCGTCCGGGTGCCGGTCCGCCGACAGCACCCGCGCCGACAGCTCCGCCTCCGCCCGGAACGGCCCCGGCCCGCGCGCCTCGGGCTCCGCGAACGCGGCCCACCGCAGATGCGCCGCCTCCTCCTGCCCGGCCGGCGCCCGAGTGAACGCCGGCTGCTCCCCGAGCCCCGCGCCGTACCCCGACTCCACGCACAGCCCGTCACCGTCCCCGGGCGTCCGGACCCGGGCGTCGCCCTGCGCGAGCCACGGCAGCGGCCGCAGCCGCCAGCGGGCCGCGCGCCCCGGCGCGCCCCAGTCCTCGTGGAAATCGTCCTCGAACAACATGCCCGGCTCCCGTGTGTCGGCTCGGTGGCGAGGTGACATGACGCACCGAGGCTCCCCGGCCCGGCTCAAGCCGCAGTGGAGGACCCTTCGAGCCCGCCCGGCGAGGGTGACGCCATCGACCGTCCCGCGCTCCGGAGGAACCAGTGACCGCCACCACCGTCCGTACCGACGTCTACGCCCAGGTCCAGCACTTCTACGCCCACCAGATGCAGGCCCTCGACGAGGGCCACTTCACCGACTACGCGGCCACCTTCACCGAGGACGGCACCTTCCAGCACTCCCCCGCCGCCCAGCCGGCGGTCGGCCGGGCCGGGATCGTCGCCGAACTGGTGGAGTTCCACAAGCGCTTCGAGAACGACCCGGTCCAGCGCCGCCACTGGTTCAACCACATCGCCCTGGAGCCGCAGGCCGACGGCTCGCTGCGCTCCACCGTGTACGCCCTCGTCGTCACCGTCCGGCCCGGCGGAAAGCCCGAGATCACGCCCAGCTGCGTCGTCCACGACGTCCTGGTCGTCACCGACGAGGGCGTCCACACCCGCTCCCGCCTGGTCACCCACGACCAGCTGGCCTGACCGCCCGCACCGCCGTGTGGACACCACCGGGCCCGGCCACCGGGCCCGGCCCCGGCCCCCGACCCGGGCGGCCCCTGCTCAGACACGGCAGCATCGAGGAATGGGCCCGGGCCGCCGAGGCCCGCGGGGGACCGCAGCGGCCCGAGGACACCACCCGCCTGCGCGCCCTGCGCGACGACCGGCTGCGCCGCCGCTTCCTGGCCTCCCGGCTGCTGCTGCGCACCACACTCGGCGCGCTCGCCGGCCGCGACCCCGACGGCATCGTGCTCGCCCGCACCGCGCTGGGCCGCCCCTACGCCCCCGGCCTGCCCGACCTGGACTTCAGCCTCAGCCACACCGGCTCCCTGCTGGCCGTCGCGGTCGTCCGCGGCGGCCGGGTCGGCGTGGACGCGGAACGCCCCGGCCGCCCCATGTCCGTACTGGAGCACCGGATGTGCACGCCCCACGAACGCGCCGGACTCACCGCGCGAGGGCTCCGCGGCACCGCGCGCGACGCGGAACTCCTGCGGCTGTGGACCCTCAAGGAGGCGTACGCCAAGGCGCTGGGCACCGGGCTGCGCCACCCGCCCCGCACCTTCGGCCTCGACCCGGCGGACCCGGCCGGCCGGCCCGCGCTCCCCGGCACCCTGAGCACCGCCACCCGCACGCTGCCCGACGGGACGGTCGTCAGCGTGGTCAGCACGGCCGGCGGGGGAGACGCGATCAGCTCGACCGGGTTCGAGCGGGGCTCCAGCCCCTCAGCCGACGATGAGCCAGTTCCATGATGTCGAGGAGGAGACCCACATGACCGGAATCACCGCCGGCGCCGTCCCGACCGAGCTGACGGAGGTCGCCGACGGGGTGTTCGCCCACGTCCAGCCGGACGGAGGCTGGTGCCTCAACAACGCCGGCCTCGTCGTCTCGGGCGACCGCGCCGCGCTCGTGGACACGGCGGCCACCGAGGCGCGCGCCAGGGCCCTGCGCGAGGCGGTGCTCCGGGTCTCCCCGGCCGTCCCGCAGGTCCTGGTCAACACCCACTTCCACGGCGACCACACCTTCGGGAACTTCGTCTTCCCGGAGTCCCTCGTCGTCGGCCACGAGCGCACCCGTACGGAGATGACCGACGCGGGCCTGCACCTGACGGGCCTGTGGCCGGACGTCGAATGGGGCGACCTGCGACTCGTCCCGCCCGCGCTGACCTTCCGCGACCGGCTCACCCTGCACATCGGCGAGAAGACGGCCGAGCTGCTGCACCTGGGCCCGGCGCACACCAGCAACGACACGGTGCTCTGGCTGCCGGCGGAACGGGTGCTGTTCACCGGCGACCTGGTGATGAACGGCGTGACGCCGTTCTGCCCCATGGGCTCGGTCGCCGGCTCCCTCGAAGCCCTGGACGCGATGCGCGCCCTCGCCCCGGAGGTGGTCGTCACCGGTCACGGCCCGGTCGCGGGCCCCGACGTGTTCGACGAGACCGAGGGCTATCTGCGCCTGCTCCAGGACCTCGCCCGGCAGGGCCTCGCGGACTCCCTCGACCCGGTCGAGCTGGCCCGGCGCACGGACCTGGGCGGGTACGCGCGCTGGCTCGACTCCGAGCGGCTCGTCCCCAACCTCTTCCGCGCGTACGCCGAGGAACAGGGCGAGCCCCGCGGCTCCAAGGTGGACATGAGCGAACTCTTCGCCCGCATGATCGACTACCACGGCGGCCTGCCCACCTGCCACGCCTGACGCCCCACCAGGCTGCCGCTCGGTCCCGCCCGACGGCCCGACAGCCCGCCGCCCGGTCCCGCCCGACGGCACGCCAGCCTGTCGGCCCGTCACGCCCGGGGCCCCGGCGGGCTGTCGGCGGGTCGCCGGGACCTCGGTGGGCTGTCGGTCCGTCCCGCCCGGGCGCCCGGCGGGCTCCCCGCTCCCCGCACCCGGGCGAGGAACCCGCCGCCCGCTCACGTGCCCGCGGCGATCCGCGCCGGTGCGGCGGCCGCCCGCAGGGAGTCCCATGCGGCGAAGGTCCCCCGCCGGTACAGCAGCGGGCGGGCCTCCTCGCGCAGGACGACCCGTTCCATGCGGCCGATCAGCAGCCGGTGGTCCCCGGCGGCCAGGCTCCGCTCCAGCGTGCACTCCGCGTGGCCCAGCACCCCGTCGAGCAGCACCGGGCACGTGGGCACGGACTCGCCGCGCCGCCATGCCACGCCGTCGAACTTCCGGTCCGAACGTCCCGCGAAGGTACGCGCGAGCTCCTCGCCCCCCTCGGCGGACAGCAGATGCAGCGCGAACGCCTCCGCGCCGAGCACCGCGGGCAGGGTGCGGGATCCCTCGTCCACGCAGACGAGCAGCTGGGGCGGGTCGAGGGACACCGCGCTGAACGCGGTGCACGTGAAGCCGAGCGGTCTGCCGTCGGGGCCGGCCGTGGTCACCACCGCGACGGCCGCCGGTACGGATCCGAAGAAGTCGCGGAATGCCTCGGGCCCCAAAGCCATGCCTCTCACCGCCGTCGTCTCGCAGCTGCGCAGCACCGGGGTGGACCCCCGGGGCTCTGACAGCGTCGACGGGACGTCTGGAGGCCCTCTGGACTTCCACTGGAGCTGGGCCGGACGGGTGTTGTTCATCGGAAGAACTGCGCGGCGGCGGCGTCGGTCCATGGAAAACCGAGGCGCATCCACATCATGAGAAAAGTACGTAAAGCGCGCAACCCGAAATGAACCATCTGAGAACGTCACGAAAGTGAGGGGTCATGGCCACCGCCAAGGTCAAGCAGTTCTGGACCGCCTTCATCTCCGTCCTCTTCGCCCTGCTCGCCTCCGTCGGCCTGGCGAACACCGCCGCCGCGGCCGGGCAGCCCGCCGTCCAGCAGCCCGAGGAGCCGGCCCCGCCCGCCGCCGTCCGCGCCGCGACCGCCGGGGAGCGCGCCCTCGCCTCCGTACCGGCACAGCGGACGCATCAGTGGCCCGTCGTCGGGGACCGCTCCCTGCCGCCCACCATCAAGCAGCGCATCGCCGCCGAGGCCCACGGTTCCTCCCCCTCCGCGCGTCAGCGGTCCTCGTCGACGGCCGGCGTCGAGAGCGACCCGGCCGCGCTGACGGACCTGGCGCTCGCCGCCGCGGCGGCGTAGGGCGCGGGGAGACGACGACGCGTACTCCCCACACCCCACGCGCAGGACCTCAGCGGCCCGGCAGGGCCGCAGCAGAACCAGGCAGGACCGGTAGAGCCCCAGCAGGACCCAGCAGGACCAGTAGAGCCCCAGCAGGACCCAGCAGGACCCAGCAGGACCGGTAAAGCCCCAGCAGGACCCAGCAGGACCGGTAAAGCCCCAGCAGGACCCAGCAGGACCGGTAAAGCCCCAGCAGGACCCAGCAGAACCCCAGCAGGACCCCAGCAGGACCCGGTAGAACCCCAGCAGTACCCCGGTAGGACCCGGTAGGACCCGGTAGGACCCGGTAGGAGTGGCGGTCGGTCAGCGGCGTTCGTCGCGTTCGGCGGCCTCCGCGGCGGCTGCGGCATCGTCATCCGCCTCGGTCTCCACGTCCGCGTCCTCGTCGGGAGCCCCACTGCCGTCGACGGACGACAGCGGTGAGCCCTCGTCCATCTCCGTGGGAGCGGGAGGTTCGACCAGCCAGTCGGGATTGGCCTGCTTGTCCCACCACTTCCAGGCGAGGAACGCGCCGCCGACCAGTACGCCGAGGACGACGAGTCCCTTGGCGAGGCGTCCGGCCCTGGCCCGACGCTCGTGCTTCTTCATGATCTTCTGGATTTCCCTCGGCGTCACCTGACCGCGCAGCGCGGCCCAGGCGGCAGTGGAACGCGATCCGGCCTCCTCGAGGACGGGACCGGTCGCGGCGACCGCGCTCTCGACGCGCGGAACGGTGTAGTCGGCCGCCTGACGGGCGGCCTCGCGGGTCTTGACCGCCGCACGATGTGCGGCCGCGTCGACCCGCGGCGGTACATGCGGTGCGACATAGCAGTCGTACTGCGCGCGAGCCTGTGTACGGGCCTGATGAGCGGCCTTCGAGAGCTTCGGGCCGATCACCACCCGCGCCTCGTGCGCGTAGTGCGTGGCCTGGTCCTTGGCCGTGCCGGCGTACGGCGCCACCACTTCCGCGGCGTGCAGGACGCTCTCCTTCGCCGAACCTGTCGCGGCGCGCACGCTGTCCATGCGGGTCACGGGATTCCTCCTCCTCGGTGGCGATGTCGGTTTTTCACCTTTCCATCCTTTTCGGAATCATGCCCGCCGGAGCGGCGTCCGGCATGTGGGGCTGGCATCCGGGGCATGCGAGGATCGGACACGCCAGAGAACAGACGTGACATGACGCGGGACGCGGCACGACGCGACGCGACACGACGTGGGACGGAAGGCGACCGTGGCCGAGCAGCTGTACGCGATCCTCAAGACGAGCCTGGGCGACATCGAGGTGCGGCTGATGCCGTTCCACGCCCCGAAGACGGTCCGGAACTTCGTCGAGCTCGCCTCCGGCGAGCGCGAGTGGACGCACCCCGCCACCGGCACGGTCTCCTCGGACCCGCTCTACGACGGAACGGTCTTCCACCGGGTCATCAAGGGCTTCATGATCCAGGGCGGCGACCCGCTGGGGAACGGCACGGGCGGCCCCGGCTACGAGTTCGCCGACGAGTTCCACCCGGAGCTCTTCTTCGACCGCCCCTACCTGCTGGCCATGGCCAACGCGGGCCCGGGCACCAACGGCTCCCAGTTCTTCGTCACCGTCGGTGCCGCGACCTGGCTGAACCGCAAGCACACCATCTTCGGCGAGGTCGTCGACAAGGAGAGCCGGAAGGTCGTGGACGCGATCGCGAGCACCGCGACCGACCCCCACACCGAGCGCCCGCTCCAGGACGTGGTCGTCGAGTCCGTGGTGATCGAGAAGCGCTGAGGCGGAAGGGACGGAACCCGTCATGGACACGCAGCCCGGTCTGCTGCGCTGCTACCGCCACCCGGAGGCCGAGACCGGCATCCGCTGCGCCCGCTGCGACAGGCCCATCTGCACGCAGTGCATGATCTCCGCGTCCGTCGGCTTCCAGTGCCCCGAGTGCGTACGGGATGGCTCGGGCACCGGCCACGCCGCCGGGGCCAACCAGCCCCGGACGCTCGCGGGCGGCCGGGTGGCGACGGACGGGCGCCTCGTCACCAAGATCCTCATGGCGATCAACCTGGCGCTGTTCATCGCCGTCCAGGTGGTCGGCGACCGGCTCCTCGACGACCTCGCCCTGATCGGCGGCGCCTACCTTCCGAGCGGTGAGCCGGTCGGGGTCGCCGACGGCGAGTGGTACCGGCTGCTGACCTCCGCCTTCCTCCACCAGGAGATCCCGCACTTCCTCTTCAACATGCTGGGCCTGTGGATGATCGGCGGGATCGTCGAACCCGAGCTGGGGCGGATCCGGTACACGGCCCTGTGTCTGCTCTCCGGGCTCTCCGGCTCCGCGCTCGCCTATCTGCTCTCCCCGCAGAACCAGTTCTCGCTCGGCGCCTCCGGCATCGTCTACGGCCTGCTCGGCGCCTGGATCGTGCTGGCCCGGCGCCGGCGGCAGGACA
Source organism: Streptomyces sp. NPDC015661 (assembly GCF_043077765.1). Taxonomy (NCBI): domain Bacteria; kingdom Bacillati; phylum Actinomycetota; class Actinomycetes; order Kitasatosporales; family Streptomycetaceae; genus Streptomyces; species Streptomyces sp. NPDC015661. The sequence continues at coordinate 107,033 of NZ_JBIBST010000012.1, forward strand.
TGCGTCCCGCGCTCCTGTTCGTGGCGCTGAACCTGCTCATCACGTTCACCCGTCCGGGGATCTCCTGGCAGGCGCACATCGGCGGTCTGGTGGCCGGTGTCCTGGTGACGTACGCGATGGTGCACGCGCCCCGGGCCCGGCGGGCCCTCGTGCAGTACGGGGCCTGTGCCCTGGTGCTCCTGATCGACCTGGGGATCGTGCTCGCCCGATCGGCCGCGCTCACCTGAGCACAGGGGCCTGTGGAAGAGCTCTTCTGTGAGCTTTCCCCAGAGTTATCCACAGCGTGTGGCGAATCTTTCCCGCACTGTGGGGAAAGACCGCGCCCCTCGCCTCTGACCTGGTATTTCTCCAGGGAGGCGAGGGGCGTCGCATGTTCTGCCGAGGGTGATTCCGGTCATACCGCCGTCAACCTCGTGCGAGTTATCCACAGATCTTCGTAAGTTATCCAGTGCTGTGCACAACGCTGTGGATAAGCTCGGGGGAGAGCTTGACGAGAGGCCGCCGCGACCGCTACCGCGACCGCCGCACCGACCGGCCCGCGGCTACTTCCACTGCGTGGAGACGCCGAACCCGGCCGCGATGAAGCCGAAGCCCACCACGATGTTCCAGTTCCGGATCGACTCGACCGGCATGGAGCCGTCGGTGACGTAGAAGACCACGATCCACACCAGACCGATGGCGAACAGGGCCAGCATCACGGGCGCCACCCAGCTGCGATTGGTCAGCTTGATGTTGGTGGCCTGCTTGGCGGGCGGAGGCGTGAAGTCGGCCTTCTTGCGGATCCGTGACTTCGGCACGAGGGACTCTCCTGTCGATGCGCTGCGTGACCGCGCAGGGAACTGTGGCTGGCGCCGGGATGTGACGAAGGAGGACGACTGCGTCCCCCAGGCGTCCGTTAGCGTAGTGGTTCCGAGGCACCGAAGGGGATCAGGGTACGTTGAGCAATTCCGCCGACACTCCCGAAGGGCCGGGCCGCACCACGAGGTGGCGCCCCGTCCGAGTGCTGACCCTTGCCGTTTTCGCCCTCGCCGGACTGATCTTCGTGACGAGCTTCAACACGGCCAAGGGCACCAACATCCGCACGGACGCCTCGCTCCTCAGGCTCTCCGACCTGATCGAGGAACGCAGCCACAAGAACGCCGGCCTCGACGAGTCCACCGCCACCCTCCGCGGCCAGGTCGACTCCCTCGCCGCCCGCGACGACGGCTCCACGCGCGCGCAGGACGAGAAACTCGACGCGCTCGAAGCGAAGGCGGGGACCACCGAGGTCTCCGGCTCCGGCCTCACCGTCACCCTCGACGACGCCCCGCCGAACGCCCAGGCCGCCCCCGGCTACCCCGAACCGCAGGCCAACGACCTGGTCATCCACCAGCAGGACCTCCAGGCCGTCGTCAACGCCCTGTGGCAGGGCGGCGCCGAAGGCATCCGGGTCATGGACCAGCGGCTCATCTCCACCAGCGCCGTGCGCTGCGTCGGCAACACCCTGATCCTCCAGGGCCGCGTCTACTCGCCGCCCTACAAGATCACCGCCGTCGGCGACCGGGGCAGGCTGACCAAGGCGCTGGCCGACTCCCCCGCGCTCCAGAACTACCAGCTGTACGTCAAGGCGTACGGGCTCGGCTGGAAAGTGGACGAGCACAAGGCGGTGACTCTTCCCGGGTACTCGGGCACAGTGGACCTCCACTACGCGAAGCCGGTGAGCTGACAGCGGGAGGGCCGCTTGCGTCTCCTCGTGAGGACCCTCAGCGAGCTGTGCATCACCGCCGGCGCCCTCATCGTCCTCTTCGTCGCCTACCTCCTGTACTGGACCGGCGTCCAGGCCGACAGCGCGAGCGCCGCCCAGATCGACACCCTCCAGCGGGAATGGGCCGACACCCCCGTCGCCGCCGTACCCGCACCCGCGCGCGTACCGCCGCCGTACGTCACCGGCAAGGGCATCGCCGTGATGTACGTCCCCCGGCTCGGCCGCGACTGGAAATGGCCCGTCCTCGAAGGCACGGGCCCCGACGTCCTGAAGAAGGGCCTCGGGCACTACACCCGCACCGCCCCGCTCGGCGGCACCGGCAACTTCGCCGTCGCCGGCCACCGCCGCACGCACGGCGACCCCTTCAAGGACTTCCCGCGCCTGCGCCCCGGCGACGCGGTCGTCCTCACCGACGGCACGACCTGGTTCACCTACCGGATCGACCGCGGCCCCTACCGGACCGTCCCCGGAGACACCGCCGTCGTCGACCCCGTCCCCAGGAAGTCGGGCTTCGACGGGCCCGGCCGCTACCTCACCCTCACCACCTGCGACCCCGAGTGGGGCAGCAGCCACCGGCTGATCGTCTGGGCGCACCTCGACGCCACCCGCCCCGTGACCGACGGCCGTCCACAGGCTTTGGACAGCTGACCCCTCACGGCGCCCTCGCCCCGTACTCTGGTCCCCGTAACGAACGGAAGGGGCGGTCCACGTCATGTACGGCTGGATCTGGCGGCATCTGCCGGGCAACGCGTGGGTACGGGCGCTGATCTCGATCGTGCTGGTCCTCGCGGTCGTCTATGTCCTCTTCCAGTACGTGTTCCCCTGGGCGGAGCCTCTGCTTCCGTTCAACGATGTGACGGTGGACGGCCAGTGAGCGCGCGAATTCTCGTCGTCGACAACTACGACAGCTTCGTCTTCAACCTCGTTCAGTACCTCTACCAGCTCGGCGCCGAGTGCGAAGTCCTCCGCAACGACGAGGTCGAGCTGAGCCACGCCCAGGACGGCTTCGACGGCGTCCTGCTGTCCCCCGGGCCCGGCGCGCCCGAGCAGGCCGGCGTCTGCATCGACATGGTCCGGCACTGCGCCGACACCGGTGTGCCCGTCTTCGGCGTCTGCCTCGGCATGCAGTCGATGGCCGTGGCGTACGGCGGAGTCGTCGACCGCGCGCCCGAGCTGCTGCACGGCAAGACCTCGCTCGTCACGCACGAGGGCAAGGGCGTCTTCGCCGGTCTGCCCTCGCCGTTCACCGCGACCCGCTACCACTCGCTGGCGGCCGAGCCCGCCACCGTGCCGGCCGAGCTGGAGGTCACGGCACGGACCGAGGACGGCATCATCATGGGGCTGCGCCACCGTGAACTCCCCGTCGAGGGAGTGCAGTTCCACCCCGAGTCGGTCCTCACCGAGCACGGGCACCTGATGCTCGCCAACTGGCTGGAGCAGTGCGGCGACAAGGGGGCGGTCGGCCGGTCGGCGGGGCTCGCTCCGGTGGTGGGCAAGGCCGTCGCGTGACGACGGGCTCGCCGTGGTTCCGGCCGACGAACGGGCCGGGGCGGGGGCCGGAGCCGGAGCCGATACCCGGGGACCCGTACGCGCCCGCCGAACCGTACGCACCGGCCGCGCAGCACGCACCGGCCGCGCAGCACGCACCGGCCGCGCAGCACGTACCGGCCGAGCAGTACGGGGCCGGAGACCAGTACGGGGCCGGTGACCAGTACGGGACAGGCGCGACGTACGGGGCAGGCACCGCGCACGTACCCGCCGAGGCGTCGTACGCGCCCGCCGAGCCGTCGTTCGCGGCGGCCGAGCCCTATGCGCCGCCCGCCGAGCAGCCGTACGCCCCCGAGAACTCCTACGCGCCCGCCGCCACCCCCGCCGAGCCGTACGCCCCCGAGGCCCCCTACGCGCCCTCGTACGGGGCGTACGAGGCGGAGGAGGCCCCGGTGGCCCCCCGGGACGAGACGATGCCCCTGCGGGCCCTGGAAGAGCCCTCCGGGACGTCCCCCGAGGCGCCTTCCGAGCCGGGCCCGGGGCCCGGGCGTGCCGAGCGCCGTCGCGCCGCCAAGGGCGGCCGTGGCCGAAACCGGGGCGGCACCCCCGCGACCCCGGCGCCGTCCGCGGCCGAAGGGCGGCCCCTGTCCCGCGTCGAGGCGCGGCGCGCCGCCCGCGCCGCGAAGGAGAGCGTCGGCGTCGTCGCCAGCCGGGTCGTCGGAGAACTCTTCATCACCTTCGGCGTCGTCATGCTGCTCTTCGTCACGTACCAGCTGTGGTGGACGAACGTCCTCGCCGGCCAGGAGACCGACCGGGCCAAGGAGCAGATCGAGGACACCTGGTCCCAGGGCGGCGGCGAGGACAAGCCCGAGGCCTTCGAGCCCGGCAAGGGCTTCGCCATCATGTACATCCCCAAGCTGGACGTGGTCGTCCCCATCGCCGAGGGCATCAGCAAGACCAAGGTCCTCGACAAGGGCATGGTCGGCCACTACGGCGAGGGCAAGCTCAAGACGGCCATGCCGGCCGACAAGCAGGGCAACTTCGCGGTGGCCGGCCACCGCAACACGCACGGCGAACCGTTCCGGTACATCAACCAGTTGAAGCCCGGCGACCCGATCGTCGTCGAGACGAAGAGCGCGTACTACACGTACGAGATGGCGAGCGTCCTGTCGCAGACCTCGCCCTCCAACGTCTCGGTGATCGACCCCGTACCGAGGCAGTCCGGCTTCAAGGGACCCGGCCGGTACATCACGCTGACCACCTGCACACCGGAGTTCACGAGCACGTACCGCTTGATCGTGTGGGGCAAGCTGGTCGAGGAACGCCCGCGCAGCAAGGGAAAGCCGGAAGCGCTCGTAGGCTGAGACCCCACACCTCCGGACGGGACGACGGGACGACCTAGTGGCACGCGCGCGCAACCGGATCGCCGGGATCATCAGCCTCTTCGGCGAACTCCTCATCACTGCGGGCCTGGTACTCGGCCTCTTCGTCGTCTACTCGCTGTGGTGGACGAACGTCCTCGCCGACCGCGCCGCGGACAAGGACGGCGCACAGGTCCGCGACCAGTGGGCCGACCAGGGCCCCGGGGCGCTCGACACCAAGGACGGCATCGGCTTCCTCCACGTACCCGCCATGAAGAACGGCGAGGTCCTGGTGAAGCAGGGCACCGGCACCGACGTCCTCAACCACGGTGTCGCCGGCTACTACACGGACCCGATCAAGTCCGCGCTGCCGCAGGACAAGCAGGGCAACTTCACGCTCGCCGCGCACCGGGACGGGCACGGGGCGAAGTTCCACAACATCCACAAGTTGAAGACCGGGGACGCGATCGTCTTCGAGACGAAGGACACCTGGTACGTCTACAAGGTCTACAAGACCCTGCCCGAGACCACGAAGTTCAACGTGGACGTCCTCCAGCCCGTCCCGAAGGAATCCGGGAAGAGCAAGCCCGGCCGCTACATCACGCTGACCACCTGCACCCCGATGTACACCTCGGACTACCGCTACATCGTCTGGGGCGAACTGGAACGCACGGAGAAGGTCGACCGCGACCGCACCCCGCCGGCCGAGCTGCGCTGAACCCCGGCACACGGGAGAGCCCCGGCATCCGTCCTGGATGCCGGGGCTCTCCCGTGTGTGTACCGGGTGCCTGCGGGGCGTCAGCCGAAGAAGCCGCCGCCGGGGTTCCCGTTGTTGTTGTCCCCGCCGCCGCCGATGGTGTTGACGGTGATCGGCTGGTTGGTGGGGACCGTCGAACCTTCCGGCGGGTTCGTGTTGATGACCATGGCGTCCTCCTTGTCGGAGCCCACCTGGGTGACCGTGAAGCCCATGCTCTGCAGCAGGTCCCGGACGTCCTTGAACTTCTTGCCGGTCAGTCCCGTGGGGATCTGGGCCGTCTGCTGCTGCGGGCCCTTGGAGACCTTCAGCGTGATCTGGACGTCCAGCGGCTGGTTCGACGGGCCCTGCGGGGTCTGGTCGATGACCGTGCCCGCGGGCTCGGGCGAGTCGACCTCCTCCTTGTTCACGTTCTTGAAGCCGATCGCGTTCAGCTGCTGGAGGGCCTGGTTGTAGTCACGGGTCTTGACGCTGGGAAGCTCGGACAGCTGCTTCTTCGCGACGGTGATCGTGATCGGGGAGTTCTGCTCGGCCTTGGTGCCGCCCTCCGGGTTCTGGCGCAGGACCGTACCGGGCTCCTCCTCGGACTCCTCCTGCTCGACCTTGACCTTGAAGCCCTTGTCCTTGAGGGTCTGCTCGGCCCGCTCCTGCGACTGCTCCATGACGTCCGGGACCTCGACGAGCGGGGAGCCCTCGGAGACGAACACCTGGATCGTGCCGTCGGCGTCCATCGTCGCGGTGCCGTTCGCGGCCGGATCCTGACGGCAGATGGTGTCCTTGGGCTGGTCGCAGCGCTCGGTGCCGGCCTGCTGGACCTTCACCTGGGCGTTCTTCGCGCGGTCGGTCGCCGCGGCCATGGTCTGGCCGACCAGCTGCGGGACCGTGACCTTCTGCGGGCCGTCCTTCTTGTCGAAGAGCGAGACACCGATGAAGATCGCGCCGACGAGCACCAGGACACCCGCGAGGGCCAGCAGGATCGTCGAGGTGTTCGACTTCTTCTGGCCACCGCCGCGACGGCGGTCCGGACGGTCGTCGTAGCCGTAGCCGCCGTCGTCCGGGTTGACCGGCGGCAGCATCGACGTCTGGCCGGCCGGGTCGGCCTGGCGCAGCGCCGTGGTCGGCTGGTCCTCCGGCGGATAGCCGCCGTAGCCCCCGCCGTACGCGGGCGCGCCCGCCATGCCCATCCCCATCGCGGCGGCGGCCGCGACCGGCTGACCGTCGAGGCAGGCCTCGATGTCCGCGCGCATCTCGTCGGCGGACTGGTAGCGGTAGTCGGGGTCCTTGACCAGCGCCTTCAGGACGATGGCGTCCATCTCGGGCGTGATCTCGGGGTCGAAGTTGCTCGGCGGCTGCGGCTCCTCGCGGACGTGCTGGTACGCGACCGCGACCGGGGAGTCGCCGATGAACGGGGGCCGGACGGTGAGCAGCTCGTAGAGCAGGCAGCCGGTGGAGTACAGGTCGGAGCGGGCGTCGACCTGCTCGCCCTTGGCCTGTTCCGGGGAGAGGTACTGGGCCGTGCCGATCACCGCGGCGGTCTGCGTCATGGTCATGCCCGAGTCGCCCATGGCGCGCGCGATGCCGAAGTCCATGACCTTGACCTGGCCGGTGCGCGTCAGCATGACGTTCGCCGGCTTGATGTCACGGTGCACGATGCCGGCGCGGTGCGAGTACTCCAGCGCCTGGAGGATGCCGACCGTCATTTCGAGCGTGCGCTCGGGCAGCAGCTTGCGCCCGGAGTGAAGCAGCTCACGCAGGGTCGACCCGTCGACGTACTCCATCACGATGTACGGGATGGAGACCTGGTCGACGTAGTCCTCGCCGGTGTCGTAGACCGCGACGATCGCCGGATGGTTCAGCGAGGCGGCGGACTGTGCCTCACGGCGGAACCGGGCCTGGAAGGACGGATCACGGGCCAGGTCGGCCCGCAGCGTCTTCACGGCGACGGTGCGGCCGAGCCGGGTGTCCTGGGCGAGGTACACCTCGGCCATGCCACCACGGCCGAGCACCGGGCCCAGCTCGTACCGGCCGCCGAGGCGACGCGGCTCTTCCATAGCTAATCCAGCCCTCTCCGTCTGTCCCGACCGCACCCATGGGTGGTCCGGCGGTGTGTGCTGTTCGCGCATACGCTACCGGCCCCGGGAAGGCGTTCCGCCCGGGGCCGGTAGCTGATACCTGACCGGTACCTGGCTCGTACGGGGTCCGGGGGGTCAGCCCCGGCTCTTGATGACCGCCTTCATCACGGCCTTCGCGATCGGGGCGGCCAGGCCGCCACCGGTGATGTCCTCACGGTCGGTGCCCGCCGAGTCCTCGACGACGACGGCGACCGCGACCGGGGAACCCTCGGCCGTCTTGGCATACGAGATGAACCAGGCGTAGGGACGCTTGGCGTTCTTCTCGCCGTGCTGGGCCGTACCCGTCTTGCCGCCGACCTTCACGCCGTCCATGTTCAGGTCGGCGTTGCCGCCGGTGCCGTTGGAGACGACGTTCTCCATCATCTGCTGGAGCTTCTGGGCGGTCTCAGGGGAGACCGGGCGGCTCATCTCCTCGGGCTCGTTCTGCTTGATGATGTCGAGGTTCGGGGCCCGCAGCTGGTCGATCATGTACGGCTTCATCAGCTTGCCGTCGTTGGCGATCGCCGCTGTGACCATCGCCATCTGCAGCGGGGTGGTCGCGGTGTTGTACTGGCCGATGGACGAGAGCGCGTTGCCGCCCTTGTCGGCCTTCTTGTCGAAGACGGAGGCCGAGGAGCGGACCGGGGTGAACTGCTCGGCGTTGAAGCCGAACTTCTCCGCCATCTCGACCATCTTGTCGCGGCCGACGTCGTCGCCGAGCTTCGCGAAGACCGAGTTGCAGGAGATCTCCAGCGCGTGGTTGAGGCTGGTGTTCGCGCAGCCCTTGGCGTGGTTGACCATCTCCCTGTTGGAGAGCGGGATCTTCCAGCCTTCGGGGGTGTCGGTCGGCGCGTTGATGTCGGTGACCTTGCCGTTCTCCAGCGCGGCGGCGGCGGTCACGACCTTGAAGACGGAGCCGGGCGGGTAGATCTCGCGGATCGCGCGGTTCAGCTTCGGCTTGTTCTTGTCCTTCTCCAGCGCGACCCAGGCCTTCTCGTCCTTGCCGGAGTAGCCGGCGAAGGTGGAGGGGTCGTACGAGGGCGTGGACGCCATCGCGAGGATCTTGCCGGTGCTCGGCTCGATGGCGACGACCGCGCCGGTCTTGTCGCCGAGGCCCTCGTAGGCGGCCTTCTGCGCGGCGCCGCTGAGGGTGGTGACGACGTCGCCGCCCTTCTTCTTCTCACCGGTGAACATGGCGAGGGTGCGGTCGAAGAACAGCCGGTCGTCGTTGCCGGTGAGGATGCCGTCCTCGATCTTCTCGATCTGGTTGGCGTCGTACGCCTGCGAGGCGTAGCCGGTGACCGGGGCCCACATGGGGCCGTCCATGTAGGTCCGCTTGTACTTGTAGAACTTGTCGCCCGAGTCGGCGGAGCCCGTGATCGGCTTGCCGTCGACGATGATGTTGCCGCGCTCGTTCGAGTACCGCTCGATCTGGACGCGCCGGTTCTTGGGGTGCGCGTTCAGCTCGTCGGCGCGGACCAGCTGGAGCCAGTTGTCCCGCAGGAGCAGGGCGAGGACCAGCAGGCCGCAGAAGATCGCGACCCGCCGCAGCGGCTTGTTCACGGACGGACCACCTGGGTCATCTCGGCGTCGGGGGACGGGGCGGGCGCGGGCGCGGGACGGCGCGCGGTGTCGCTGATCCGGATGAGGATGCCGATCAGGGCCCAGTTGGCGATCACGGACGAACCGCCGTACGCGAGGAACGGCATGGTCATACCGGTGAGCGGGATGAGGCCCATCACACCGCCGGCGACGACGAAGATCTGGAGCGCGAAGGCGCCGGACAGGCCCATCGCGAGCAGCTTGCCGAAGGGGTCGCGGGCGGCGAGGGAGGTACGGATGCCGCGCTCGATGATCAGGCCGTACAGCAGCAGGAAGACCATGACGCCGGTCAGGCCGAGCTCTTCGCCGACCGTGGCGAAGATGAAGTCGGAGTTGGCGGCGAACTGGATGAGGTCGGAGTTGCCCTGGCCCAGACCGGTACCGAGGATGCCGCCCGAACCGAACGACATGAGCACCTGTGTCATCTGGTCACAGGCGTTCAGCATGTTCTGGTCGGTGGCGGTCTCCAGGCAGCCGAAGGGGTCGAGCCACGCGGCCACACGCGACTTCACGTGACTGGCCGTGGAGCCGACGACCACCGCGCCCGCGACGGCCATCAGCAGACCCATGACGATCCAGCTGGTCCGCTCGGTCGCCACGTACAGCATGATCACGAACATGCCGAAGAACAGGAGCGAGGTACCGAGGTCGTTCTCGAAGACCAGGATGAGGAGGCTGACCGCCCAGATCGTCAGGATCGGGCCGAGGTCACGGCCGCGCGGCAGGTAGAGCCCCATGAAACGGCGGCTGGCCAGGGCCAGCGCGTCCCGCTTCACCATCAGGTAGCCGGAGAAGAAGACGGCCAGCACGATCTTGGCGAACTCGCCGGGCTGGATCGAGAAGCCGCCGATGCGGATCCAGATCTTGGCGCCGAAGACGTCCGCGCCGAGGCCCGGGACGAGCGGCAGCAGCAGCAGGACGAGGGCCACGACCATGGAGATGTACGTGTAGCGCTGGAGGACGCGGTGGTCCTTGAGCAGCAGCAGCACGCCCGCGAACATGGCGACGCCGACCGCCGAGTACATCATCTGGCTGGGGGCGTCGGGGCTGAAGCTCTTGTACAGCCGCATCGAGGTCGCGATCAGCCGCGGCGACTGGTCGAGACGCCAGATCAGCACCAGGCCCAGCCCGTTGAGCAGGGTCGCCAGCGGCAGCAGCAGCGGGTCCGCGTACGGGGCCCACTTGCGCACCACGAGATGGGCGACGGTCGCGAGCAGCGCCAGGCCGAGGCCGTACCCGGCCATGCCGGCCGGGACCTTGCCGTCGATGGCCAGGCCCACGTTGAGGTACGCGAACACCGGGATGACGACGGCGAACGCGAGCAGCGCCAGCTCGGTGTTGCGGCGGCTCGGCGCCTCGATCGCGCCGATGGTGGTCGTGTTGGTGACAACGCTCATGGTGGTGAAAGGCCCCCTACGGGTGCTTACTGCTTGCCGCAGTTCGAGGCCAGCTTCTGCTCCTCCGCGGTGAGGGTGGGACCCGGGGACGGAGCGGCTGTGGTGGGCTTGGAGTCAGGGGTGGCGGTGCCGTTCGGCTTCTGGGTGGCCGGCGGCTTGCTCGCCTGGTCGGCGGCCTTCTCGGCGGCGGCGTGCCGCTGCTCGGCCTTCTTGCAGGCCGAGGCCTGCACGGCGAGCTCGGAGATCTTCGTCTCGGCCTTGCCGAGGCTGCCGCCCGCGATCGTGTCCTCGACCTGCTTCCGCTGGTAGGCGGGGAGGTACTTGAGTTCGATCTCGGGGTGGTCCTTCTCGACCTTCGAGAGCGACACCCACGCCAGGTCCTGGCTGATGCCCTGGTACAGCGCCACGTGCTGGTCCTTGGCACCCACGAAGTACTGCGTCTGGGTCCAGCGCCAGGCGCCGTAGAGGCCGCCGCCGACGACGGCGAGGGCGAGGACGATGAAGAAGGAGCGCTTGAGCCACTTGCGGCCGGTGCGCGGCTTGACGAAGTCGTCGTCCGCGTACGAGTCGAAGGAGCCCTGCGGGGGCATGCCGCCGTAGCCGTGGTCCTCGCCGCTGCCGGGCGGACCGAAGCCGCCGGCGGGCGGCTGCTGGTGCGGCGCGGGGCGGCCGAGGCCCGAGGCCCGGCCGGCCGGGGTCTGCATCGCCCCGCCGTCGTTCAGCTGTGCCTGCTGGTTCTCGGCGACGGCGCCCACGATGACCGGGGTGTCGCTGAGGTGACCGGCGAGGGTGTCGCCGCCGTCGACGTCGAGGACGTCGGCGACGATCACCGTGATGTTGTCGGGGCCGCCGCCGCGCAGCGCGAGCTGGATCAGCTCCTGCACGGTCTCCTGCGGGCCCTGGTAGCTGGCGAGGGTGTCCTCGAGGGTCTGGTGCGAGACCACGCCGGACAGGCCGTCGGAGCAGATCAGATAGCGGTCGCCGGCCCGGACCTCACGGATGGAGAGATCGGGTTCGACGTGGTCGCCGCTGCCGAGCGCGCGCATCAGGAGCGAGCGCTGCGGGTGGGTGGTGGCCTCTTCCTCGGTGATCCGGCCCTCGTCGACGAGGCGCTGGACCCAGGTGTGGTCCTGGGTGATCTGGGTGAGGACACCGTCGCGGAGCAGATAGGCGCGCGAGTCTCCGACGTGCACGAGACCGAGCCGCTGGCCGGTCCACAGGAGGGCGGTGAGCGTGGTGCCCATGCCCTCCAGCTGCGGGTCCTCCTCGACCATCATCCGCAGCTGGTCGTTGGCGCGCTGCACCGCCGTACCCAGCGAGGTGAGGATGTCGGAGCCGGGGACGTCGTCGTCGAGCGTGACGAGCGTGGAGATCACCTCGGAGGAGGCGACCTCGCCGGCGGCCTGGCCGCCCATGCCGTCCGCGATGGCGAGCAGCCGGGGACCGGCGTAGCCCGAGTCCTCGTTGCCCTCGCGGATCATGCCCTTGTGCGAGCCCGCGGCGAATCGCAGGGACAGAGTCATGCGCACCTGCCCTGTCGACGCTGCATCGGGGTACAGCCGGTCTCGACCCACACTGCCCACCCTCCGGTCGCTCCGGCCACGCCGGTCGATTCAGTCGCTCCGGTCGGGAGCGCGGCACGTCCCGCGGCGGGGACCGTCCCGGCTCGCTCGCTCCGCTCGCGCTCATTCATGATGTAGCACTACTTCCGAAGCTCGATGACGGTCTTGCCGATCCGGATCGGCGCGCCCAGCGGAATGGGTGTGGCGGTGGTGAGACGGTTCCGGTCGAGATACGTGCCGTTGGTGGACCCGAGGTCCTCGACGATCCACTGGCCGTCCCGGTCCGGGTAGATCCGGGCGTGGCGGCTGGACGCGTAGTCGTCGTCGAGGACGATCGTCGAGTCGTGCGCCCGGCCCAGCGTGATCGTCTGGCCCTGGAGGGCGACGGTCGTGCCGGTGAGGGTGCCCTCGGAGACGACCAGCTTGGTCGGGGCGCCGCGGCGCTGGCGGCCGCCCGTGTTCTGCTGGCCGCGCTGCTGCGGCGGCGTGGCGGCCTGGCGCGCGTTCTGCTGGGGTCGCGCCTCCTGGCGCCGCGAACCGCGCTGGGTGACCCGCGTACCGAAAAGGTCGCTGCGGATGACCTGGACGGCCACGATGACGAACAGCCACAGAACGGCCAGGAAACCCAACCGCATGACCGTCAGGGTCAGCTCTGACATTGCCCCCGCTTCACCCTTCGGCTTGCCGGTAAACGATGGTGGTGCTGCCCACGACGATCCGCGAGCCGTCGCGGAGCGTAGCGCGGGTGGTGTGCTGCCCGTCCACCACGATGCCGTTGGTGGATCCCAGATCCTGGATCGTCGAGGGCGTTCCGGTCCGGATCTCGCAGTGCCGGCGGGAGACGCCGGGATCGTCGATCCTCACGTCCGCGTCGGTGCTGCGGCCGAGGACCAGGGTCGGGCGGGAGATCTGATGGCGGGTGCCGTTGATCTCGATCCAGCGGCGCACCGGAGCGCCCGCTCCGCCGTGGGTGGCGGGGCCGGGCATGGATCCGGGGCCGCCCGCCGGGCGTCCGGCGGGCGCCGTCGGCCGGTGGCCGGGCGCGCCGGGAGGCGGGGAGGCGGGCATGGGCGGGGCGCCGGCCGGGGGGTACCCGTAGCCGCCGCGGCCCTGCTGCTGCTGGTGCTGCGGCCCCCCGGAGGGCGGCTGCGGCTGTGACGTACTCGACGCGAGCGTGCGGCTGCGGACGCGGTACAGGCCGGTGTCGAGATCCTCGGCCTTCTCCAGGTGGACCTTGATCGGGCCCATGAAGGTGTACCGCTGCTGCTTCGCGTAGTCCCTGACCAGGCCGGCGAGCTCGTCGCCGAGCTGGCCCGAGTAGGGGCTGAGACGCTCGTAGTCGGGCGTGCTCAGCTCCACGATGAAGTCGTTGGGGACGACGGTCCGCTCGCGGTTCCAGATCGTCGCGTTGTTGTCGCACTCGCGCTGGAGCGCGCCGGCGATCTCGACGGGCTGGACCTCGGACTTGAAGACCTTGGCGAAGGTGCCGTTGACCAGACCTTCGAGACGCTGCTCGAAACGCTTCAGGACTCCCATGGGGCACCTCCTCCGTCGTTGTCGCCCTGGTACTGCTTACTGATCGTATCCACGCGTCGGGAAATCGGCTGGTTCCCCTTCTCTGCCCTGTGGACGAGTGTCACCTCTCACAGGCTTTCCCCACGGATCGTAGAGGCGGCCTGTGGACAGTGTCCCGCACCCGGCTGTGGGAGCGGAGGCTCGGGCCGGGGTTCCGGCACGGTCCGTCCGCTTCCTCCCTCCTTCTCCCTTCCTTCTCCCCCTCCTCCCTCGTCCCTTCCTCCCTCCTCCCCTGCTCCTCTCCGTGCCTGCGCTTCCCCACTCCTCCCCGCTTGCGCTCTCGCGGTCCAGGCGCGCCTCCCTCCCTCCCTCTCCTTGTTCTCCGGGAGCGGGGGCGAAACAACGGATGTGAATCCACGGTCTGCGACGTGCTAATCTTCAGATGTCGCCAGGCGCTCCCACCGAAAAGTGAGAGGGCAGGGAGATCACCCAATGCGCGGGTGGCGGAATAGGCAGACGCGCTGGATTCAGGTTCCAGTGCCCGCAAGGGCGTGGGGGTTCAACTCCCCCCTCGCGCACCAGACGGAAGCCCCGTAGGTCATCGACCTACGGGGCTTCCGCGTTTGTCGGTACGGATGTGACCCTTCCCACCTCGTACGGGTGAGGGGGACGGGGAGCCGGAGGCTCGGCGGGTGGTCGGGGCCGCGACTTTGGTCGTCCGACCGCGAGACGAAAGAGGGACGTCCGGGACCCCGGCCGCTGCCTAGGGTTCGAGCGTGGACGACATGTCGAAGTCGGGGAGCCGGACCACGCGGGGGATCAGGTCAAGGGCCGCCGCCGGGTGGAGCTGGTTCGCCGTGCCCGGTCAGTGGTCGCGGCGCAGGATCACCGGTGAGGTGGCCCTCGCCGTGGTCCTCGCGCTGCTCGCGGCGGGGATCGAGGAACTCATGGGCGGCGAGGGATGGAGCCTCGCCGCGGTCGCCGCCGGCGCGGCCCTGCTGTCGCTGCTGCGGCGCAGACTTCCCGCGAGCGCGCTCGTCCTGACCGCCGCGCTCACGCCCTTCCTGCCCGGCCTCGCGCTCCTGCTCATCGTGCTCGGCTGGTCGTCCGGCCGGTACGTGGCCAGTGCCGGGCGTGCGCTCGCCGCCTTCATCGCCGCCTTCGTCCTCAACGTCGGCGGGACGCTCCTGGAGACCTGGGACCGGCAGAGACTGCTCTCCGTCGCCTTCCTGGCGACCCTCTACTACCTGGGCACCACCCTGGCTCCCGGGCTCGCCCACCGGTACTGGACCCAGCGGCGGACCCTGCTCCACGCCCTCCAGGAACGCAACGCGCAGCTGCTGCGGGAGCGGAGCATGGTGGTCTGGCACGCCCGGCTGCGCGAGCGGCAGCGGATCGCCCAGGACATGCACGACAGCCTCGGGCACCAGCTGGCGCTGATCGCCGTGCACACCGGGGCCCTCGAAGTGGACCGGGAGCTGGGCGAGCGGCAGCGCGAGGTGGTCGGCGTCCTGCGGACCGCCTCGGTGACCGCCATGCACGAACTGCGGGAGGTCGTCGGGATACTCCGCGACGGCGTCGCGGCGGAGGACGGGACGGCGTCTGCGCCCGCCCTGGCCGGGGACGAGACGGGACGGGCCGCCCGCGGGATCGCCGGCATCGAGGGGCTCGTGGCGGCGGCCCGGGCGGCCGGCACCTCGGTCGGACTGCGGCGGCTGGGGGACCGGAGACCGCTGGCGCCGGCCGCCGACCACGCCGCGTACAGGATCGTGCAGGAGGCCCTGACCAACGCCTACAAGTACGCGCCGGGCACGCCGATCGGCGTCGAGCTGCGGTACGAGCCGGACACCTTCGTCGTCGAGGTCGTCAACGGGGAGCCGGTGGACGGACCGGTGAAGGACGTCGTGAGCGGCGGGCAGGGCCTGGCCGGGCTCGCCGAGCGGGCCCGGCTCGTGGGCGGCATGTGCCACGCGGGCCCGGCCGACGGCGGCGGGTTCCGGGTGGCCGGGATGCTGCCGTACGGAGCGGCGCCGGTCGCCGAGGCAGCGCCTTTGGTCGATGCGGCCGACGACTTCCGGCAGCAGACCACGAAACCGCTGGCGGGCGATGGTCGTCCGGTCGCGGTCGGACCTGCCGACTGGACGTTCACGGAGCGGGAGCTGGCGATGGCGGTGCGTGGGGGCAGGGGCAGGAGCACGGGCGGGTCGATCGCGCTGGGCTGCGGGATCGCGTTCGCGGCGCTCGTCCTGCTGGTGGTGGCCGGTGGCTTCGGTCTCTACTTCCTGATGGGCTCGCTGAAGGAAGGGATGATCGACCCCGCCCAGTACGAGGCGGTGAAGGTCGGGATGACCGAGAAGGAAGTCCGTGACCAGCTGCCCTCGGGCGACACCATAGCCACGGCAGGCCTCGGCGGGTCGGGGCCCGCCCGGCCGGAGGGCTCCAGCTGCCTGGTGCTGATGTCCTCCGAGATGGGCGAGACCTATGAGGAGGAGCCGGTTTTCCGGTTCTGCTTCAAGGACGGCAAGCTGATCGAGAAGAAGTCGTACGTGGTCGAGCAGCGGTAGCGCCGCACCGCCCGTACCGGAGGCGTGGGGGAGAAGCTGTGGCAGGGCAGCCCATCAGGGTCGTGATCGCCGACGACGAGCCTCTGATCAGGGCCGGGATCCGGATGATCCTCATCTCGGACCCGGGGATCGAGGTCGTGGGGGAGGCGGCCGACGGACGGGCGGCGGTCGAGGCCGCGCGGGCGCACGCCGCCGACGTGGTGCTGCTCGACATCCAGATGCCGGTGCTCGACGGACTCTCGGCCCTGCCGGAGCTGCGCCGGGCGGCGCCCGCGGCCCGCGTGATCATCCTGACGACCTTCGGGGAGCGGGAGAACGTCCTGCGGGCCCTGGAGCACGGGGGTGCCGGGTTCCTGCTCAAGGACACCGCGCCCGCCGAGCTGATCGGGGCGGTGCGGGCGGCCGCGGCGGGCGACGCGTATCTGTCGCCGGCGGCGACCCGGCACGTCGTGGAGCGGCTGGCCGGCGGCCGGGAGTCGGCCCGCGCCGAGCAGGCGCGGGCACGGGTGGCGGCCCTCAGCGAGAAGGAGCGCGACGTCCTGGCGCTGCTCGGGGAGGGACTCTCCAACGCGGACGCCGGAAGGCGGCTGCACATGAGCGAGGCCACGGTGAAGACGTACGTGAGCCGGATCCTGTCCAAGCTGCACTGCGAGAACCGCGTACAGGCGGCCCTGCTCGCGCGGGACGCGGGGCTGTAGGAGGGGCGGGGGCGCGGCTCAGTTCGCCGGGGTGCCCCGCGGCTCAGTTCGCCGGGGTGCCGGGGCCGGGGCCCGGGGCCGCGGCGTTGTAGCGCAACAGGTACGCGGCGAAGCGGTCGAGGTCCTCGGCCGACCAGTCCCCCAGGCGCTCCTGGAAGGCGGCCATGCGGCTCGTCTGGGCCGCGGCCAGGACCTTCGTACCGGCCTCCGTGGGATGCAGGACGTGCACCCGGTGGTCGTCCGGGGCCGGGCGGCGCTCGACGAAACCGAGCTTCTCCAGGCCGGCGACCTGACGGCTCACCGTCGACTTGTCCAGGAGGTAGTGGGCCGCGAGGTCGGTGGCGCGGCAGCCGCGCTGCTCCTCGATGTGGGCGAGGAGCGTGTACGAGACGAGCGGGAGCTCGGGATGGACCCGGGCCGCCGCGGCGCGGGCCCGGCGGGCGAAGGCCGTCAGCTCGCGCTGGATGACGTCCAGGGACGCCTCGCGGGATGGCTGTGCGCCGCCGGTCATCGTGCGCTCCCTGCTGTGGTTCGGGGTGGTCCGGACGCCGGTCGACCCCTGCGGGCTTTCGGTTGTATAGTACAACGGTTCTTTAGTTGTAAAAGCCAACCATGGAGGTCTCGGTGTCCGCAGGACCGAACACCGGCGGTGCGTTGCGGCATGTCCTCGGACATCTGCTCACCCCCCTGTTGATGTGCGTCGGCATGGGGCTCGCCTACCTCGGCGCCTTCCACGCGCCCGAACCCCACGACCTGCGCGTCGACGTCGTCGGCTCCGGCCCCACCACACAGGTCCTCGCACAGACCCTCCAGGACAAGGGCGCCGGCGCCCTCGACGTCCGTACCGTCGCCGACCGGGACACGGCCGTCTCCGCACTGCGCGAGCAGCGCAGCTTCGGCGCCTACCTCCCCGGCGAGAAGCCCGAGCTGCTCGTCGCCTCGGGCTCCTCCGACACCAGCGCCATGGCGGTCGAGAAGGTCTTCACCCAGGTCGCCGCCGCCCAGGACGCACCCCTCGAGGTCACCGACATCGCCCCCACCGCCTCCGGCGACCCCACGGGCCAGGGCGTCTTCTTCCTCCTCGTCGCCCTCAGCATCGGCGCCTACGCCTCGGTCGCCGTCATCGGCGGAGCCGGAGCCGTCCTGTCCATGCGGATCAGGGCCCTCCTCGCCGCCGGCATGTCGCTCGTCGTCAGCCTCATCGGCACCCTCTTCGCCGGGCCCGTCTTCCACCTCGTCGACCAGGGCCTCGGCGGCGTATGGGCGCTGTCCTGGCTGTACGCGGCGGGCATCCTCGCCGTCGGCGTCGGCCTGCACACCTTCCTGCGCCGCTGGACCACGCTCGGCGTGATGGTGCTCTTCGTCATGCTCAACTTCACGAGCTCCGGCGGCATCTACCGGCCCGAGCTCCAGCCCGGCTTCTTCGGCGCGCTGCACGCCTTCTGGAACGGCGCGGGCTTCGTCGAGGGCGTCCGCGGCCACGTCTACTTCGACGGCCACGGGCTCGGCCGCAACATCCTCGTCCTCGCCCTCTGGCTCCTCGCCGGTGCCACGCTCGTCGTCCTCGCCGGGCTCACGGAAGCCCGCCGCAAGAGGGCGGGCGGCCCGCTCGTCCAGAGGCCGGCCCCGGCCGAGATCGCGGAGGAAACGGAGAAGGAAGCGGAGAGGGAAATGGAGGAGGCCGTCGCGGTCTGAGAGTTGTCCACAGGGCGTTGTCCACAGGGGGAGACGGCTGATCGGGAACGGCGGTACGGTCTGGGCCGGATGATGTTGGACATCGCATCGGGGGAGGGCGTCCCATGGACGAGATCCGGGCCGTCGTGCCAGGACAGCGCGGTACGGACGGAGCGCAGGACGGGGCGCGCGTCCCGCACGTGCCGGGCTTCGCGCGCCGCGCCGCCCCCGGCGCCGGCGTCTCCCCCAGGGACCGCGGCAAGCAGCTGCGCGAGCGGGTGCCCCGTTCCTCGCACGACCGGCCGGCCCTCGCCGCCGACCGCCCGGACGCCGTGCGCGCCGTCGAGGAATCGAGCCGCGGCCGGGTCCCCGAGCTCGCGCCCATACGGGTCGGCAGGATGGCGGCGAGCCCCTTCGCCTTTCTGCGCGGCTCCGCCGGGCTGATGGCCCAGGACCTCGTCGGGACGCCCGTCACCGGGATCGCCGCCCAGATATGCGGCGACGCGCACGCCGCCAACTTCGGCCTCTACGGTGACGCCCGCGGCCGGCTCGTCATGGACCTCAACGACTTCGACGAGACCGTCGTCGGCCCCTGGGAATGGGACCTCAAGCGGCTCGCCACCTCACTCGTCCTCGCCGGCCGTGAGGTGGGGGCGAGCGAGGACGTGTGCCGGGCCGCCGCCTTCGACACCGTCGGCGCGTACCGGCGGACCATGCGCCTGCTCGCCCGGCTGCCCGCACTCGACGCCTGGAACGCGATCGCCGACGAGGAACTCGTCTCGCACACCGACGCCCGCGACCTCCTCGGCACCCTGGAGCGGGTCTCCGCCAAGGCCCGCAACAACACGAGCGCCCGGTTCGCCGCCCGGTCGACCGAGGCCGTCGCGGACGCCGAGGGCGGCGGCCGCAGGTTCGTGGCCGCTCCCCCGGTACTGCGCAGGGTCCCGGACGCCGAAGCGGCCGAGGTCGCCGAATCCCTCGGCGCGTACCTGGAGACCGTGTCCGAGGACAGACTGCCGCTCCTCGCCCGGTACGCCGTCCACGACGTGGCCTTCCGAGTGGTCGGCACCGGGAGCGTCGGCACCCGCTCCTATGTGGTCCTGCTGCTCGACCACCGGGGCGAGCCGCTGGTGCTCCAGGTGAAGGAGGCCCGGCCCTCGGCCCTGCTGCCCCACCTGCCGGCCGCCGGCTTCACCGTGCCGGACGCCGGTCACGAGGGGCGGCGCGTGGTGCTCGGGCAGAAGCGGATGCAGGTCGTCAGCGACATCCTGCTCGGCTGGACCACGGTCGACGGGCGGCCGTTCCAGGTGCGGCAGTTCCGCAACCGCAAGGGCAGCGTCGATCCCGCCGCCCTCACCGCGGACCAGCTCGACGACTACGGACGGATGACCGGCGCCCTGCTCGTCCGTGCGCACGCCCACAGCGCCGATCCGCGCTTGATATCCGGCTACTGCGGCAAGAACGAGGAGCTCGACGAGGCCGTCGCCTCCTTCGCCGTCGCGTACGCGGACCGCACCACGGCCGACCACGCCGACCTGCTCGCGGCCGTCCGCACGGGCCGCATAGCGGCGGAACTGGGCGTCTGACGTTCGCCCGCGCGGGAGCACGCGGGAGCGTGCGTCCGGGCCGGTGCGAGCCCGCGGGGCGGGCGGGGCAACTGAGGGGGGAGGGGGAGGGAGGGGGGGAGGCCCCCCGGAGGACCGTAGGCTGGGTGGGACGAGGCGGAACGAGGACTTGGGCGGCGTGGACGTGAGCGTGGACCAGGGTGTGAACGAAGGACCCGGGGACGAGCGGCCCGAGGCCGGCCGACTCGGGGACGAGCAGGCGGAGGCCGCGCAGGCGGAGACCTCGCGGGCCGGGGACGAGCAGGCGGAGGCCGCGCAGGCGGAGACCTCGCGGGCCGGGGATGAGCAGGCGGAGGCCGCGCAGGCCGGGGGCGAGCGGCCCGAGGCTCGGTTGGAGCGGGCCGTGCGGGTGGCCGAGCAGGCGCTGATCGAGTTCGAGATCGCCGTCGAGACCTTCCGGGTCGAGGTGGACAACTTCTCGCGGCTGCACCACCAGAAGCTCGGGCCCATGTACGCGCGGCTCGACGAGCTCGACGCGCGGATCGCCGAGGCGCGGGCGGCCCGTACCGGGGACCCCGAGGATCTGCGGCGGGCGCAGGAGGCGCGGGCCGCGGTGCTGCCGATGCCCGGGGTGGACGAGCTGTTCCACGACTGGATCGACTCCGACGGCATCTCCCCCGAGGCCGCCGCGATGCTCACCGACCGGCCGGTGCAGCCGCCGAAGCGCGTCCGGCCCGGCGAGGAGGTCCGCAGGCTCTACCGCGAGCTGGCCCGCAAGGCCCACCCCGACCTGGCGCGCGAGGAGGACGAGCGGAAGCGGCGCGAGGAGTTCATCACGCGGGTGAACGCCGCCTACGCCCGCGGCGACGAGGCCCTGCTGCGTGAGCTCTCCGCGGAGTGGGAGGCCGGACCGGTGCCGGTCGAGGAACGGCTCAGCGAGAGCGAGGAGCTGTACGCGCGCCTGGAGTGGCTGGCCGAGCGCAAGGACATGCTGTCGGCGGTGGCGCGCGAGCTGGAGGAGAGCGCGATCGGCGCGATGCTGCGGATGGCGCCCGACGACCCGGATCAGCTTCTGGAGGAGATCGCCGAGCAGCTGCTCGCCCAGGTCTCCGAGCGGGAGGACGAGCTGGCGGAGCTGGTGCAGTAGGTTTTCCGTGCGCCCGAGCCCTTCGGGCGGTACTGACGAGAGAAGGCCTGTCCCATGAATTTCTCCCCACTGCCCTCGGTGGACGCGGCTTCCGTGCCGGCCGATGCCCTGGTGCTGGACGTCAGGGAGGACGACGAGTGGGCTGCCGGTCATGTCGAGGGCGCGCTGCACGTGCCGATGAGCAACTTCGTGGCCCGCTTCGGTGAGGTGACGGAGGCCGTGGCCGAGCACGGTCGCGCGTATGTGATGTGCCGGGTGGGCGGCCGTTCGGCGCAGGTCACCCAGTACCTGGTGCAGCAGGGCTTCGACGCGGTGAACGTGGACGGCGGGATGCAGGCGTGGGACGGCGCCGGGCGTCCGATGGTCGCGGAGAGCGGCAGCCCGGCGTTCGTCCTCTGACGCGGGTCTGAGGCTTCAGTCGAGGGGGTGGGCGGCCAGCAGGTCGCCCAGGGCCTCCTCGTGGGCCGCGGCGGGGCCGAGGGACAGTTCGAGGTGCTTGGCCCAGGCGTGGTAGCGGTGCAGAGGGTAGTCGGTGTCGGCGCCGAAGCCGCCGTGCAGGTGCTGCGCCGTCTGCACGACGCGGCGTACGCCTTCGGAGGCCCAGATCTTCGCGACGGCGATGTCCCCCGCGGCGGGGAGGGCTCCGTCCGCTCCGCTGGACAGACGCCAGGCGGCCTGCCAGAGGGTGGCTTCCATGGCGCGCAGGTCGATGTAGCGGTCGGCGGTCTGGACGGCGACCGCCTGGAACGTGGCCACGGGGTGCCCGAACTGCTCGCGTTTCCCGGTGTACTGGCTCGTCATGGCGAGGACGGCCTCGCCGAGACCGAGGGCGAGCGCGCAGGTGCCGGTGGTGAGGAGGTCGCGCAGCCGTTCCCAGGCGCCGTCGGTGTCGATGACGTCCGTGTCGTCGAGGCGTACGGCGTCGAGGCGCAGCTCGGCGAGGAGTTCGCCGCTCGTCGAGTACTGGGCGGTGAGGGTGAGGCCCTCGTGGGTGCGGGGCAGCAGGGCGAGGAGCGTGCGGTCCTCGGTGGTGTGTGCCGGTACGGCGATGAGGTCGGCGCTCCGGGCCCAGGGGACGGCGGTCTGGAGGCCGTCGAGGATCCAGCCGGCTCCGTCGCGGCGCGCGGTGACGGCTCGGTCGGCGGGTTCGTGGCCGGTGCGTCCCTGGGAGGCGGCGGTGAGGACGAGTTCGCCGCGGGCGACCCGGGGGAGGAGTGCCGCGGCCGTACGGGGGTGGGCGTACCGCTCGACGGTCAGGGCGACGGCGCTGGTCTCCAGGAGGGGGACGCGGGCCAGGACGCGGGCGGACTCGCGCAGGACGAGGCAGAGGGCGACGGGATCGAGTCCGGCGCCGCCGTGCTCGGGGGCCAGGGTGAGGCCGAGGAGGTCGGCTGCGGCGAGGCGGGACCAGAGCGGCCGGTCGTGTTCCTCGGCCACGGCGCCCGGGGTGAGGGCGGGGCTCGGGACCGCGTCGGGTGCGACGTCCTTGAAGACCGCCTTGGCCGTCTCGACGGCCGCCTGCTGTTCTTCGGTGAAGGTGAAGTCCACGGTGCTGCCTTCCCGTTGCCGTCGCCTGTCTCTCTGTCTGACGGATCGTCAAGATAGAACAGGTTCTAGGGGAAGGGAATGGTGGCGCCGCACTTCGTCGGCGCCACCCTCTCGGTACTTCTCCGCGGTCCTCAGCGGTGCTCAGCGGTCGAAGTCCAGCTCCACGTCCGGGGTGGCCGGGTGGGACTGGCAGGCCAGGACGTATCCGGCGTCGGTCTCCTCCGGCTCCAGGGCGAAGTTGCGGTCCATCCGCACCTCTCCGCCGACGACGAAGGCACGGCAGGTGCCGCACACCCCGCCCTTGCAGGCGTACGGGGCGTCCGCGCGGGCGCGGAGCACGGTGTCGAGGAGTGTCTCCCCCCGCTCCACCGGCCAGGTGCCGGAACGGCCGTGCAGCGTCGCGGTCAGGGTGGCGTGCGCCGGGGCGTCGGCCGCGGGGGCCGGGGCGGGCGCGGAGCCGTCGTCGACGTGGAAGATCTCCTGGTGGATCCGGCCGCGGTCGACGCCCAGGCCGCGCAGCGCCTTCTCGGCGCCCTGGACGAGGCCGAAGGGGCCGCAGAGGAACCAGCCGTCGATCGCGTCGACCGGCAGCATCGCGGGCAGCAGCTCGGCGAGCCGCTCGCGGTCGAGACGGCCGGACGGCAGACCCGCCTGCTGCTCCTCCCGGGAGAGGACCGTGACGAGCTGGAAGCGGTCCGGGTAGCGGTCCTTGAGGTCGGCGACCTCGTCGAGGAACATCGTGGACGCGGCGGTGCGGTCGCTGCGGATCAGGCAGAACCGGGCCTCCGGCTCGCGGGCGAGCAGGGTGGCCGCCATCGACAGGACCGGGGTGATGCCGCTGCCGCCGACGACGGCGGCGAAGTGGCCGGGGCGCGGGGTGAGCGCGAAGCGGCCCATCGGCTCCATGACCTCGACGAGGTCGCCGACGGCCAGTTCCTTGAGCGCGTACGTCGAGAACGAGCCGCCGTCGACGAGGCGGATGCCGACGCGCAGGACGGGGGGCTCGCCGGCCGGGGCGGCGGGGGCGCAGATCGAGTAGGTGCGCCGGATCTCCTCCCCGTGTTCGCCGGTGCGGCGCAGAGCGAGGTGCTGGCCGGGGACGTGGCGGTACGCCTCGTGGAGTTCGGCCGGGACCGCGAAGGTGACGGCCACGGAGTCGTCCGTGAGCCGGTCGACCTCGCTCACCCTGAGGGAATGGAATCCGGCCCGTGCGGCGGCTGAGGACTCCATCTACAACTCCTTGAAGTGGTCGAACGGTTCGCGGCAGGCGGTGCAGCGGCGCAGTGCCTTGCACGCGGTGGAGGAGAAGCGGCTCAGGAGCTCGGTTTCCGTGGATCCGCAGTGCGGGCAGCGGATCGCCAGGGTGAGGGCCACGGGGCCGTCGGCGGGGCCCTGTGGGCGGGGTGGGGCGATGCCGAACTCGGTGAGCTTGCGACGCCCTTCCTCGCTGATGTCGTCGGTGGACCAGGCCGGGGCGAGGACGGTGACGATGGTGACGTCCGGTACGCCGTGCTCGTGGAGGGCCTGCTCGATGTCGGCTGCCATCGCCTCGATCGCGGGGCAGCCGGTGTAGGTGGGGGTGAGGGAGACCTCGACCCGGCCGGGGCCGAGGACGTGCACGCCCCGCATGACGCCGAGTTCCTCCAGGGTGAGGACGGGCAGCTCCGGATCGGGGACGGAGCCGGCGACGCGGCTCAGTTCCTCTTCCAGGGCCGTCATGGTCACCATGTCGCACCCGGGTGGCTGCGGTGCAGGTGCTGCATTTCGGCGAGCATCCGTCCGAAGGGCTCGGTGTGCAGGCCCTGCCGGCCGGCGCCCGCGCTCCAGGCGCCGGTGCGGGGTCCGGAGGGGACGGTGAGGGAGGCCCGGCCGAGGACGTCGGTGAGCGAGTCCAGCCAGGCGGTCTCCAGGGCGGGGAGGTCCAGGTCGAGGCCGTCGACGGGCTGGAACAGTTCGCCGGTGTACCGCCAGAGGGCGTCGCAGGCCCGCTGCATCCGCTGGTGGCTCTCGGGGGTGCCGTCGCCGAGGCGGAGGGTCCAGTGCTCGGCGTGGTCCTGGTGGTAGGCGACCTCCTTGACGGCCTTGGCGGCGAGGCCGGCGAAGGGGCCGTCGCCGGTGGCCAGCTGCCCGTACAGGAGGTGCTGGTAGGTGGAGAAGTAGAGCTGCCGGGCGATGGTGTGGGCGAAGTCGCCGTTGGGCTGCTCGACCAGCTGGCTGTTCCGGAAGGAGCGCTCCTCGCGGAGGTAGGCCAGTTCGTCCTCGTCGCCGACGAGGGAGAGCAGGACGCGGGCCTGGCCGAGGAGGTCGAGGGCGATGTTGGCCAGGGCGACCTCCTCCTCCAGGACGGGGGCGGAGCCGGCCCACTCCCCCAGGCGGTGGGAGAGCACGAGGGCGTCGTCGCCGAGGGCGAGCGCCGCGGCGGCGGTGACGGTGTCGAGGGTGCCGGTCACAGGTGCTTCACCCCCTCCGGGATCTCGTAGAAGGTCGGGTGGCGGTAGGGCTTGTCCGCGGCCGGCTCGAAGAAGGGGTCCTTCTCGTCGGGCGAGGAGGCGGTGATCGCCGCCGAGGGGACGACCCAGATCGACACGCCTTCGGACCTGCGGGTGTACAGGTCGCGGGCGTTGCGCAGGGCCATCTCCGCGTCGGGTGCGTGGAGACTGCCCGCGTGGGTGTGGGACAGTCCGCGGCGGGAGCGCACGAACACCTCCCACAGCGGCCAACCGTCGGTCGTCATGCCTGTGCCTCCCCGTGCTTTCCGGTGTGCTTCTGCGCGTAGGCCGCCGCCGCTTCCCTGACCCAGGCGCCGTCCTCGTGGGCCTGGCGCCGCTTGCTCAGCCGCTGGTCGTTGCAGGGGCCGTTCCCCTTGAGGACGTCCCAGAACTCGGTCCAGTCGATCGGGCCGAAGTCGTAGTGCCCGCGCTCCTCGTTCCACCGGATGTCGGGGTCGGGGAGGGTGAGGCCGAGGGCCTCGGCCTGCGGGACGGCGATGTCGACGAAGCGCTGGCGCAGCTCGTCGTTGGAGTGGCGCTTGATCTTCCAGGCCATCGCCTGGGCGGTGTGCGTCGACTCGTCGTCGGGCGGGCCGAACATCATCAGCGAGGGCCACCACCAGCGGTCCACCGCGTCCTGCGCCATGGCGTGCTGGGCCTCGGTGCCGTTCGACAGGGCGAGGAGTGCCTCGTACCCCTGGCGCTGGTGGAAGGACTCCTCCTTGCAGACCCTGACCATCGCGCGAGCGTACGGGCCGTAGGAGCAGCGGCAGAGGGGGACCTGGTTGGTGATCGCGGCGCCGTCGACCAGCCAGCCGATCGCGCCGACGTCGGCCCAGGTCAGCGTGGGGTAGTTGAAGATCGAGGAGTACTTCTGGCGGCCGGAGTGGAGCTTGTCGAGGAGCTCGTCGCGGCTGGTGCCGAGGGTCTCGGCCGCGCTGTACAGATACAGGCCGTGGCCGGCCTCGTCCTGCACCTTGGCCATGAGGATCGCCTTGCGCCGCAGGGAGGGCGCCCGGGTGATCCAGTTCGCCTCGGGCTGCATGCCGATGATCTCGGAGTGGGCGTGCTGCGCGATCTGGCGGACGAGCGAGGCCCGGTAGGCCTCGGGCATCCAGTCGCGCGGCTCGATCCGCTCGTCGGCGGCGACGGCGGCGTCGAACACGGCCTCGTAGGCGGCCTGCTCCGCCGCCGCGGCCGTGTCCGACACGCCGGGCACGCCCGTGGTCCCTGCCGTCCCTGCCGTCACTGCGGTCATCAGACCCCCTACCGACCGATCGTTCGGTTGAATGACTTCAATGGTGGGTCGACGGCCCGTATGGTGTCAACCCTGTGGATAACCGAGGTGGGCCGATCGGGATCGGGGCGGGATGGACGCGTACGTCGAAAAGGACGCGGTCGAGGTGAGTGACGGCGGGCGGAGACCCCCCGAGGACCCGCCGGTCAGCCCTCCCGAAGACCCGCCGGTCAGCTCTCCCGAGGACCCGCCGGTCAGCTCTTCCGAGGCCCCGGGCACCGATGCCCGGACCCAGGACGGAAGCCAGGGGACGGGAACCCCCGGCACCGGTACCACCGGCACCGGGATCATGGCCCTCTCGCTGCCGTACCAGGTCGTCGTCGCCGTCGCGCTCGCCGTCGTCGCGGTGTTCACCTGCGTGCACCTGGCGATGGTCTTCCTGCACGTGGCGCCGTCCAACACGCTGACCAAGCGGCACGGCGAGGCCGTCGACGACTGGATCTACCCCGAGTTCGAGCAGAACTGGAAGCTCTTCGCGCCCAATCCGCTCCAGACGAACATCTCCGTCGAGGTCCGCGCCGAGCTCGCCACCGCCGGCGGCCGCCGCACCACCGGCTGGATCGACCTCACCGCGCAGGACATCGACGCCATCCGGTACAACCCGATGCCCAGCCACGCGCAGCAGAACCAGCTCCGCAGGGCCGTGGACTTCTACCTCAACACGCACGACGACGCCAACCGCTCCAACGGACTGCGCGGCGACCTCTCGGAGCAGTACATGCGCCGGATCGCGATGCTCAGGCTCGACGACCTCGAAGGCACCGACGGGCGCGCCCTGGGCCCCGACGTGCGGCGCATCCAGCTCCGCACCGTCTCCCGGCCCGTCTCCTCCCCTCAGTGGAGCACCGAGAAGTCGCGCTCCAACCCGTCCTACCGGGACTTCCCGTGGTGGGGGATCACCGAGGCCGACCGGTCCGCCGGCGCCGACGCGAGCCGCACGGAGGCGGGCCGATGAGTACTTCCCACGCCACGCGCGCGGGTGCCCGCGAGCCCTTCGACCGCCGGCTCGCCCGCGGGGTGCAGGCCGTCACGGGCCGCACCCTCGCCCCGTACCAGAGCGCGATCGTACGGATCGGCTTCTCGCTGACCTGGCTGCTCTTCCTGCTGCGCGAGCTGCCGCACCGGCATCTGCTGTACGGGCCCGAAGGCCCCTGGTCCTTCGAGCTGGCGCAGCGGCTGATCGCCGACAACCGGGCCTTCACCGTGCTCCTGTGGTCGGACGGCCGGGTGTGGTTCGAGCTCGTCTACGGGCTCGCGGTGCTCTCCGCCGCACTGCTCCTGGTGGGCTGGCGCACCCGGGCCGTGTCCGTGGTCTTCATGGTCGGTGTGCTCTCGCTGCTGAACCGCTCCGTGTTCGTGGGCGACGGCGGCGACAACGTCCTCCACATCGTCTCGATCTATCTGGTCTTCACCCGCTGCGGCCAGGTGTGGTCCCTCGACGCCCGACGGGCGGCCCGTGAGGCCCGCGCGGCCGAGGCCGGGGAGGCCCCGCGCCGCGATGTCGTCGGACCGCTGCTGTGGGTCGTGCTCGGAGGCTTCCTCCTCGCCGCCACGTGGTTCAGCGATGTCACCGGCGAGTGGTGGGTGCCGGTGCTGCTGTGGGTGCTGTGGCTGGGGAACGGCCTGTGGTGGCTGGTCTGCCGGCTGGCGCCCGGGGAGCCGCGGACCATGCTCGACGCCCTCGCCAACCTCGCGCACAACGCCGTCCTCGTCGTGCTCATGGTGGAGGTCTGCCTGATCTACGCCACGGCCGGCTGGTACAAGATCCAGGGCTCGCGCTGGCAGGAGGGGACGGCGCTGTTCTACCCGCTCCACCTGGACTACTTCGCGCCCTGGCCCGCCCTGTCCGACCTGCTCGGGGCCAGCGGGATCATGGTGATGCTGCTGACCTACGGCACGGTGATCGTCCAGGTCGCCTTCCCGTTCACGCTCTTCAACCGCAAGGTCAAGAACGTCCTGCTCGTCGTGATGATGATGGAGCACGCCGGGATCGCGGTCCTTCTCGGACTGCCGGTCTTCTCGCTCGCGATGATCTCCGCGGACGCCGTGTTCCTGCCGACGGCGTTCCTGGTGTGGCTGGGCGCCCGGGTGGTGAAGGGCCGGGACCGCCTGCTGAGGCGGGCCCCCGCGGGGGCCCCGGCCGGGACGCCCGACGGCACCTCCGGCGAGCCGCTGCCCGAGCAGCGCCGTACGGGTGAGGAGCAAGGCCCCCGTACCCTCGTCGGGTGAGCACCACGGAAGAACAGCCCGAGCCGGTCCAGTACGACGAGGGGTTCGGCCCCGAGATCGGCGTCGGGCCGCACCCGGAGCCGTGGCCGCGGGACGAGCGGTACGACCCCGAGCTGCTCGCCGGCGGCGACCGGCGCAACGTCGTGGACCGCTACCGGTACTGGACGCGCGAGGCGGTCGTCGCCGACCTGGACACCCGCCGCCACGACTTCCACGTGGCGGTGGAGAACTGGGGCCACGACTTCAACATCGGCTCGGTGGTACGGACCGCCAACGCGTTCCTGGCGAAGGAGGTCCACATCGTGGGCCGGCGGCGCTGGAACCGGCGGGGTGCCATGGTCACCGACCGCTACCAGCACGTGCGGCACCACCCGGACACCGAGTCGCTGACCTCGTGGGCGGCGGCCGAGGGCATCCCGGTCATCGGCATCGACAACCTGCCGGGCGCCGTCCCGCTGGAGCGGACCGTGCTGCCCCGCCGCTGTGTGCTGCTCTTCGGGCAGGAGGGGCCGGGTCTCACGGAGGAGGCCCGCGCCCACGTGGAGATGGTCTGCTCGATCGCCCAGTTCGGCTCGACCCGGTCGATCAACGCGGGCGCCGCGGCCGCGATCGCCATGCACGCGTGGGTGCAGCGGTACGCGGAGATCGAGGCGTCCTAGGCGGCCTGGGCGTTCGAGGCTTCCCGGGAGTCCGAGGCGGCATGGGCGTCCGGGAGTCCCAGGTGGCATGGGCGTCCGGGAGTCCCAGGCGGCATGGACGTCCGGGAGTCCCAGGCGGCCTGGTTCTCGTGGAGGCCCCGGAGGGTCTCCACGAGCCTGTGGATCAGGCCTGGCGGCGGACCTCCACCACCCGGAAGCGGTTGGAGACGAAGGCACCGTCGCACAGCGCGGCGTTCGCCGCCGGGTTGCCGCCCGAGCCGTGGAAGTCGGAGAACGCGGCCGTCTGGTTCACGTACACCCCGCCCGTCAGGTTCAGCGAGAGCTGGGCCGACTCCTCCAGGCAGACCTCCTCCACCGCGCGCTCGGTGTCCGCCGAGGTCGTGTAGGCGCCGACCGTCATGGCGCCCTTCTCACGGACCGTGCGGCGCAGCAGCTCCAGGGCGTCGGCGGTGGAGTCCACCGAGACGGCGAAGGAGACCGGGCCGAAGCACTCCGAGAAGTACGCGGCCTGGGCGTCCGGCTTGGAGCCGTCCAGCTTCACGATGACCGGCGTGCGGACCACGGCGTCCGGGTACTCCGGGTTGACCACCTCGCGGGAGGCGAGCGCGACCTCGCCGAGCCCGGCGGCGGCCTCCAGGCGCGCCTTCACGTCCGGGTTGACCAGCGCGCCCAGCAGACCGTTCGCCCGGGCGTCGTCGCCGAGCAGGCCGCCGACCGACGCCGCGAGGTCGGCGACGACCTCGTCGTACGACTTGGGGCCCTGGTCGGTGGTGATGCCGTCGCGGGGGATCAGCAGGTTCTGCGGGGTGGTGCACATCTGGCCGCTGTACAGGGACAGCGAGAAGGCCAGGTTGGCCAGCATGCCCTTGTAGTCGTCGGTGGAGTCGACCACGACCGTGTTGACGCCGGCCTTCTCGGTGTAGACCTGGGCCTGCCGGGCGTTGGCCTCCAGCCAGTCGCCGAAGGCGGTGGAGCCGGTGTAGTCGATGATCCGGATCTCGGGGCGGACGGCCAGGGTCTTGGCGATGCCCTCGCCGGGGCGCTCGACGGCGAGCGCGACCAGGTTCGGGTCGAAGCCGGCCTCGGCGAGCACCTCGCGGGCGACCTTCACCGTGAGCGCGAGCGGCAGCACCGCGCGCGGGTGCGGCTTGACCACGACGGGGTTTCCGGTGGCGAGGGAGGCGAACAGGCCCGGGTAGCCGTTCCACGTGGGGAAGGTGTTGCAGCCGATGACCAGGGCGATGCCGCGGCCGACCGGGGTGAACTCCTTGCTCAGCTCCAGGGGGTCGCGCTTGCCCTGCGGCTTGGACCAGCCGGCCCGCCCCGCGGGCGTGCGGGTCTGCTCCTCGTACGCGTAGGCCACGGCCTCCAGGCCACGGTCCTGGGCGTGCGGGCCGCCGGCCTGGAACGCCATCATGAACGCCTGGCCGCTGGTGTGCATGACGGCGTGCGCGAACTCGTGGGTGCGGGCGGAGATCCGGCCGAGGATCTCCAGGCAGACCAGGGCACGGGTCTCGGCGCCGGCGTCCCGCCAGGCGCCCATGCCCGCGCGCATCGCGGGGAGCAGCACGTCGAGGTCGGCGTGCGGGTACTCGATGCCGAGCGAGGGGCCGTACGGCGAGGTCTCGCCGCCGGTCCAGCCGTCCGTGCCGGGCTGGTCGAGGTCGAAGCGGGTGTTCAGCGCGGACTGGTGGGCGGCGAGGCCCGCCGCAGCGTCGAGCGAGCCGTCGGCGCCGTACGCCTTCGGGTGCTCGGGGTACGGCGACCAGTAGGCGCGGGTGCGGATGGTGTCGAGCGCCTGGTCGAGTGTGGACCGGTGCTTCTCGGCCAGACGGTCGGTGGTCAGCTGAGCGGTGGCCATCGATGGACCAACTCCTCGTCGAGCTGGGCAGGGAGACGCGTACGGAGTTAGAGTAACCGAACGATCGGTCGGGACAAGGGGGTCCGTCGATCCTGTGGAAAACCCATCGGGGAGGATCACTCCTATGAGCGCCAACGTGACCGTCAGGGGGAGCGACGACGTGACCGCCAGTGAGACCGCCGCCGAGGGGCAGGGCAGCGCCGCAGCCATCGGACGGGACCGCACCGTCGCCGTCGTCGGCACCGGGACCATGGGGCAGGGCATCGCCCAGGTCGCGCTGGTCGCCGGCCACCCCGTGCGCCTCTACGACAGCGCCCCCGGCCGGGCCGCCGAGGCCGTCGCCGCCCTCACCGCCCGCCTGGACCGGCTCGTGGAGAAGGGGAAGCTGGACGCCGCGGCGCGCGAGGCGGCGGTCGGCCGGCTGCACGCGGCCGAGGACCCCGCCGAGCTCGCGGACGCCGCGCTCGTGATCGAGGCGATCGTCGAGGACCTCGCGGTCAAGCAGCGGCTCTTCACCGACCTGGAGAAGATCGTCGGCGACGACACCGTCCTCGCCACGAACACCTCCTCCCTCTCCGTCGCGGCCATCGCCGGAGGGCTGCGGCTGCCCGGCCGGTTCGTCGGACTGCACTTCTTCAACCCGGCGCCGCTGCTCCCCCTCGTCGAGGTCGTCAGCGGCTTCGCCACCGACGCGGACGTCGCCACGCGCGCGTACGAGACGGTCAAGGGCTGGGGCAAGACGCCGGTGCGCTGCGCGGACACCCCCGGCTTCATCGTGAACCGGGTCGCCCGCCCCTTCTACGCCGAGGCGTTCCGAATCTTCGAGGAGGGCGGGGCCGACCCCGCCACCATCGACGCGGCCCTGCGCGAGTGCGGCGGCTTCCGCATGGGGCCCTTCGAGCTGACCGACCTCATCGGCCAGGACGTGAACGAGGCCGTCACGCGGTCGGTGTGGGAGTCCTTCTACCAGGACCCCAAGTTCACCCCCTCGCTCGCGCAGCGCCGGCTCGTCGAGTCGGGGCGGCTCGGGCGGAAGTCGGGGCACGGCTGGTTCTCGTACGCGGAGGGCGCCGAGCGTCCCGCGCCGCACACGGCGGAGCCCGCGAAGGCGCCCGAGTGGATCACTGTCTGGGGTGACCTCGGGCCGGCGGAGCCGCTGGTGGGGCTCTTCGAGGCGGCCGGAATCACCGTCCTGCACAAGAAGGGCGGCGGCCACATCGAGCTGCCGGGCGGCGGCGAGCTCAGCCTCACGGACGGCGAGACCTCCTTCGAGTACGACGAGGAGGCGATCATCTACTTCGACCTCGCGTACGACTACGCGGCCGCGAGCCGGATCGTGCTGTCGACCCGCGAGGACGTCGACCCCGGCGTCCTCGGCGAGGCCGTGGGCCTCTTCCAGGCACTCGGCAAGCAGGTCTCCGTGATCGGCGACGTGCCCGGCATGATCGTCGCGCGGACGGTCGCGATGCTGGCCGACATCGCGGTCGACGCGGTCGACCGGGGGGTCGCGACCGCGGAGGACGTGGACACGGCGATGCGGCTCGGGGTCAACTATCCGGCCGGACCGCTGGAGTGGGCCGGGCGGGTCGGCCACCGGCGCACGTGCGGTCTGCTCCGCGAGCTGCACGCGCGGTACGCGACAGGCCGGTACGCGCCGGTGCTCGGCCTCGTGCGCCGGGCGGCCGCCGAGGAAGCGGAGGACTCCCGATGACCACCGCCAAGCGCGACACCTACACCCCCGAGACGCTGCTCTCGGTCGCCGTGCGGGTCTTCAACGAGCGCGGTTACGACGGCACCTCGATGGAGCACCTGTCCAAGGCGGCAGGGATCTCCAAGTCCTCGATCTACCACCACGTCTCCGGCAAGGAGGAGCTGCTGCGGCGCGCGGTCAGCCGGGCGCTCGACGGGCTCTTCGCGATCCTCGACGAGCCGGGCGCCGGGCGCGGCCGGGCCGTCGACCGGGTCGAGTACGTCACGCGGCGCACCGTCGAGGTGCTGATAGCGGAGCTGCCGTACGTGACGCTGCTGCTGCGGGTGCGGGGCAACACGGCCACCGAGCGGTGGGCGATGGAGCGGCGCCGGGAGTTCGACCACAAGGTGGCCGATCTGCTGAAGGCCGCCGCCGCCGAGGGCGACCTGCGGGCGGACGTGGACATCCGGCTCGCGACCCGGCTCCTCTTCGGCATGATCAACTCGCTGGTGGAGTGGTACCGGCCGCACCCGGACGCGACGGCGGAGCGGGAGCAGCTCGCCGAGACCGTCGTCCACCTGGCCTTCGACGGGCTGCGGACGGCGCGCTGAGGCCTCGTACGGGCGCATGGGGGGTCGTGCGGGGCCAGAGCCTCGTACCGGCTCCGGCTGGGGCTCGTACCGGCTCCGCCTGCCCCTCGTAGGGCTGCGCTGCCCCTCGTACGGGCGCATGGGGCGTCGTGCGGGGCGCTGAGGCCTCGTACCGGCTCCGCTGGGCCCTCGTACGGCCCCCTGCCCTCGTACGGCCCCCTGCCCTCGTACGGGCCCCCTGAGGGGTCAGCGGGTCGTGTCCCGGTGGTCCGGGTCCAGGTCCGTCTCCTCGAAGACCAGCAGGGTCCGGGTGGAGAGCACCTCGGGGATCGACTGGAGCTTGGTGAGCACCAGCTCGCGCAGGGTCCGGTTGTCGGGCGTGTGGACGAGCAGCAGGACGTCGAAATCGCCGCTGACGAGGGCGATGTGCGCGGCTCCCGGCAGGGCCTGGAGCTGTTCGCGCACGGTCCGCCAGGAGTTCTGGACGATCTTGAGCGTGATGTAGGCGGAGGCGCCGTGGCCCGCCCGCTCGTGGTTGACGCGGGCGCTGAAGCCGCGGATCACCCCGTCGTCGATGAGCCGGTTGATGCGCGCGTACGCGTTGGCCCGGGAGACGTGCACCCGCTCGGCCACGGAGCGGATCGAGGCGCGGCCGTCCGTCTGCAGGATGCGGAGGATGTCGCGGTCGATGGCGTCCAGCGGGCGTGCCGGGACGCCTGGGGTCACCGGTGCCGACGCCGGTGCGACGACCCGATCCCAGTCCTCGGCCATTTGTTCATCCGCCATGTGCCCCCGCCTCTCTCCGGTGGACGACCTGCCCTTATCCCAGGCTGTGGAGAACCGTTTGTCCACAGGCTGGAGGTGCCTGTAGCCAAAATGCCTCCACGACCGAACAATCGGTAGGTGAGGCGCGCCACACTCGCGCCACCCGCCTTCGGGTCTTATGCCCGCTCCCACGAGGAGGTGGACTCGTTGCAACAGCGCAGTTCGACAGTCCAAGAGCCGCCCGGTGCCGCTGACGCCCACCGGACCACCCCGCCGCCGGCCTGGCAGCCGCGGACCGACCCCGCGCCGCTGCTGCCCGAGGCCGAGCCGCTCCGCGTGCTCGGCACGGACGCCGTGGCCGACGCCGACCCCGCGCTGCTGCTCCGGCTCTACGCGGAGCTGATCCGCGGCCGCCGGTACAACGCGCAGGCCACCGCCCTCACCAAGCAGGGCCGGCTCGCCGTGTACCCGTCCACCACCGGCCAGGAGGCGTGCGAGATCGCCGCCGCCCTCGCCCTGGAGGAGCGGGACTGGCTCTTCCCCTCGTACCGCGACACCCTGGCGGCCGTCGCCCGGGGCCTCGACCCCGTCCAGGCCCTGACCCTGCTCCGCGGCGACTGGCACACCGGGTACGACCCGCACGAGTACCGCATCGCGCCGCTGTGCACGCCGCTCGCCACCCAGCTCCCGCACGCCGTGGGCCTCGCCCACGCCGCCCGCCTCAAGGGCGACGACGTCGTGGCCCTCGCCATGGTCGGCGACGGCGGCACCAGCGAGGGCGACTTCCACGAGGCCCTGAACTTCGCCGCCGTCTGGCAGGCCCCCGTGGTCTTCTTCGTCCAGAACAACGGCTTCGCGATCTCCGTGCCGCTCGCCAAGCAGACCGCGGCCCCCTCCCTCGCCCACAAGGCCGTCGGATACGGGATGCCGGGCCGGCTCGTCGACGGAAACGACGCGGTCGCCGTCCACCAGGTGCTCACCGAGGCCGTGGCCCGCGCGCGGCGCGGCGGCGGACCCACCCTGGTCGAGGCCGTCACCTACCGGATCGACGCCCACACCAACGCCGACGACGCCACCCGCTACCGCGCGGCCGGCGAGGTCGAGGCCTGGCGGGCGCACGACCCGATCCTGCTGCTCGAACGGGAACTGACGGAGCGTGGCCTGCTCGACGAGGACGGCAGGCGCGCGGCGGCGGAGGCCGCCGAGACGATGGCGGCGGAGCTGCGCGAACGGATGAACGCCGACCCGGTGCTCGACCCGATGGAACTCTTCTCCCACGTCTACGCGGAGCAGACGACGCAGCTGCGCGAACAGGCGGCGCAGCTGCGCGCCGAGCTCGAAGCCGAGGGTGAGGCGTGATGACGACCGCGACGACCGGCCCCACGGCCGCCAAGGCCGGCGGGAACGCCGCGAAGCCGAAGCCCGCCACGATGGCGCAGGCGCTCCAGCGCGCCATGCGCGACGCGATGGCCGAGGACCCGACCGTCCATGTGATGGGCGAGGACGTCGGCACCCTCGGCGGTGTGTTCCGGGTCACCGACGGACTCGCCAAGGAGTTCGGCGAGGACCGCTGCACCGACACCCCGCTGGCCGAGGCGGGCATCCTCGGCGCGGCCGTCGGCATGGCCATGTACGGCCTGCGGCCGGTCGTGGAGATGCAGTTCGACGCGTTCGCGTACCCGGCGTTCGAGCAGCTGCTCTCGCACGTGGCGAAGATGCGGAACCGGACGCGCGGCGCGATGCCGATGCCGATCGTGATCCGTGTGCCGTACGGCGGCGGGATCGGCGGCGTCGAGCACCACAGCGACTCCTCCGAGGCCTACTACATGGCCACCCCTGGGCTGCACGTCGTCACGCCGGCGACCGTCGAGGACGCGTACGGGCTGCTGCGCGCGGCCATCGCCTCCGACGACCCCGTGGTCTTCCTGGAGCCCAAGCGGCTCTACTGGTCGAAGTCCGACTGGTCCCCCGAGGCGCCCGCGGCCGTCGAGCCGATCGGCAAGGCCGTCGTGCGGCGCCCGGGCACCGGCGCCACCCTGATCACCTACGGTCCCTCCGTGCCGGTCTGTCTGGAGGCGGCGGAGGCCGCGCAGGCCGAGGGCTGGGACCTGGAGGTCGTCGACCTGCGCTCGCTCGTTCCGTTCGACGACGAGACGGTCTGCGCCTCGGTGCGGCGCACCGGCCGCGCGGTCGTCGTCCACGAGTCGACCGGCTTCGGCGGCCCCGGCGCGGAGATCGCCGCGCGCGTGACCGAGCGCTGCTTCCACCACCTGGAGGCGCCGGTGCTGCGGGTCGCGGGCTTCGACATCCCGTACCCGCCGCCGATGCTGGAGCGGCACCATCTGCCGGGCGTGGACCGGGTCCTGGACGCGGTGGCGCGACTGCAGTGGGAGGCGGGCAGCTGATGGCACAGGTCCTTGAGTTCAAGCTGCCCGACCTCGGTGAGGGGCTCACCGAGGCCGAGATCGTGCGCTGGCTGGTCGCCGTCGGCGACGTCGTCGCCATCGACCAGCCGGTCGTCGAGGTCGAGACGGCCAAGGCGATGGTCGAGGTGCCCTGCCCGTACGGCGGTGTCGTCACCGCCCGGTACGGCGAGGAGGGCACCGAACTGCCCGTCGGCGCACCGCTCCTGACGGTCGCCGTGGGCGGCACGGGCGCGCCGGAGGAGCTGGCGGAGGCCGCTCCGGGAGCGGCACCCACGGTGGTCGGGGCCGATGCCGAGTCGGCCGTCTCCTCGGAGTACTCGGGCAACGTGCTCGTCGGCTACGGCACGGCCGGGCCCGCCGCCCGGCGTCGCCGGGTGCGGCACACGAACCCGGCGGCCGCCCCGGCTCCGGTGGCCGCCCCGGCCGCCGCTCCGGCCCCGGTCGCTGCTCCGGCGGCCCCGGCAGCGGCCGGGCACGAGGGGCCCGTGCCGGTCATCTCGCCGCTCGTGCGGAAACTGGCCCGTGACCGCGGCCTCGACCTGCGGGAGGTGCGCGGATCCGGGCCCGAGGGGCTGATCCTGCGGGCCGACGTGGAGCTCGCCCTCGCGGCCCTGGAGCGGCCGGTCGCCGCCCCGGCGCCCGGCCCGGTCCCCGCCGTGGCCCCTGCGGCCTCCGTCGCGACGGCCGGTGAGCGGGTTCCGCTGCGCGGTGTCCGCGGCGCGGTGGCGGACAAGCTGTCCCGCAGCCGTACGGAGATCCCCGACGCGACCTGCTGGGTCGACGCCGACGCGACCGAGCTGATGGCGGCACGGAAGGCGATGAACGCGGCCGGCGGGCCGAAGATCTCGCTGCTCGCGCTTCTCGCGCGCATCTGCGTCCACGCCCTGGCCCGGTTCCCCGAGCTCAACTCCACGGTGGACACGGCCGCACGGGAGATCGTCCGGCTGCCGTCCGTGCACCTGGGCTTCGCCGCCCAGACCCCGCGCGGGCTCGTCGTCCCCGTGGTCAAGGACGCGGGGACCCGGACCGCCGAGTCGCTGACGGAGGAGTTCGCCCGGCTGACGGAGGCGGCACGGCAGGGTGCGATCACCCCGGCCGATCTGACCGGCGGCACGTTCACCCTCAACAACTACGGGGTGTTCGGGGTCGACGGCTCCACGCCGATCATCAACCACCCCGAGGCCGCCATGCTCGGTGTCGGCCGGATCATCCCCAAGCCCTGGGTGCACCAGGGCGAACTGGCCGCCCGTCAGGTGGTGCAGCTCTCGCTCACCTTCGACCACCGCGTCTGCGACGGCGGCACGGCCGGCGGCTTCCTGCGGTACGTGGCGGACTGCGTCGAGCAGCCCGCGGTCCTGCTCCGCACGGTCTGACAAGGACGGTCTGACGCGGACGGTCTGACAAGGACGGTCCGACGCGGACGGTCCGACGAGGACGGTCCGACGCGGACGGTCCGACGGGCCCGTCTCGGGCACCTCCGTACGACGGGCCCGTCTCAGCAAGGGAGACGGGCCCGTCGGCCGTGGCCCCCCGCGGCCCATACTGCTGGGGTGACCACCGCATACGACGCCGTCGTGCTCGCCGGGGGCGCCGCCCGGCGTCTCGGCGGCTCCGACAAGCCCGGGGTACGGATCGGGGGCCGGACCCTCCTCGACCGGGTGCTCGCCGCCTGCCCCGACGCCGGCCGCACCGTGGTCGTCGCCGACCCCCGCCCGACCGCCCGCCCCGTCCACTGGACCAGGGAGGACCCGTCCGGCGGTGGCCCGCTGGCCGCCCTCGGCGCCGGCGTACGGGAGACCGGCGCCGACGTCCTCCTCGTCCTCTCCGCCGACCTGCCCTTCCTCGACGGGGCCACCGTCGGCCGCCTCCTCGACGCACTCGCCGCGGACCCCGGGGCCGAGGCCGTGCTCCTCACCGACGCGGAGGGGCGGGACCAGCCGCTCGTCGCCGCGTACCGCCGCACTCCCCTCCTGCGCGAGCTGGACCTCGTCGTGGAACAGCGGGGCACCCTCGACGGCGGACCGCTGCGCCGGCTCACCGGGGGACTCCGTCTCAGCCGCGTCGCCGCGGGCCCCCTCGCCTCCTTCGACTGCGACACCTGGGAGGACATCGCCACGGCCCGGACCCGCATCAGGGAGCATGGGACCGTGCTGGATGAATGGATCACCGCAGTCAAGGAAGAACTGGGCATCGAACTGGACGTCGACACCGGCGTGCTGCTCGACCTCGCCCGCGACGCCGCCCACGGCGTGGCCCGCCCCGCCGCGCCCCTGACCACCTTCCTGGTCGGCTACGCGGCGGCCCGCGCGGGCAGCGAGGGCGGACCGGAGGCGGTCGCCGAGGCCGCCCGCAAGGCCGCGGCGCTCGCCCAGCGCTGGGCCGCCGAGCAGGACGAGGCCGGATGACCCTGAAGGAGCCCGCCCCCGTGGCCCAGGGAACGACCACCGGCACGAAGGCCGAGCCGCCGCACCGCGCCACCGCCTGGCCCGAGGCCCGGGCCGCCGCCGCCCGCGCCGGGACCGCCGCGCGGGCCGGACGCGAGCCTCGGCGCCTTCCGCTCGGGCAGGCGCTCGGCCGGGTCCTGGCCGGGCCGCTGCTCGCCCTCACCGACCTGCCCTCCTTCGACACCTCCGCCATGGACGGCTGGGCCGTCGCGGGCCCGGGCCCCTGGACCGTCCGCGCCGAGAGCCCCGTCCTCGCCGGTCACGCGCCCGCCGCCGCCCTGGCCGACGGCGAGGCCGTACGGATCGCCACCGGCGCCCCCGTCCCGCCCGGAACCACCGCCGTCATCCGCAGCGAGCACTCCCGTACGGAGCGGACCGAGACCGCGGGTCTCGTGCTGCACGCCCTGCGCGAGGTGCATCCCCGACAGGACATCCGGCCCCGGGGCCAGGAGTGCCGCTCCGGCGACGAGCTGCTCCCCGCGGGCACCGCCGTGACCCCCGTCGTCCTGGGCCTGGCCGCGGCCGCCGGGTACGACGAGCTCCCCGTACAGGCGCGCCCCCGCGTGGAGATCCTCGTCCTCGGCGACGAGCTGCTCACGGCCGGGCTCCCCCACGAGGGGCTCATCCGTGACGCCCTCGGTCCGATGCTCGGCCCCTGGCTCACGGCGCTGGGCGCCGAGGTCCTCGCCACCCGGCGGATCGGCGACGACGCCGAGGAGCTGTACGCGGCCGTCACCGGCTCCGCCGCCGATCTCGTCGTCACCACCGGAGGCACCGCCGCCGGGCCCGTCGACCACCTCCACCGGGTGCTCGACAAGGCGGGCGCCACGCTCCTCGTCGACGGGGTGAAGGTCCGCCCCGGCCACCCCATGCTCCTCGCGGCCCTCGGCGGCCACCGCCACCTCGTCGGCCTGCCCGGCAACCCGCTCGCCGCCGTCTCCGGGCTCCTCACGCTCGCCGAGCCGCTGCTCGCGGCCCTGGGCGGCGAGGAGCGGCCCTCTCGCCCCGGGAGCCGCGCCCCCGTCGCGGACGAGGTGCACGGGCATCCGCACGACACCCGGCTCGTCCCGGTCGTCCGGCGGGGCGAGCAGCTCGTTCCGCTGCGCTACAACGGGCCCGCCATGCTCCGGGGCATCGCCGTCGCGGACGGCATGGCCGTCGTCCCGCCCGGCGGCGCCCGATCCGGCCAGGAGCTGGACGTCCTCGACCTTCCCTGGCCGCCGACGTCGGGCGCCGTACCGGCCCAAGGAGCGTGTTTCACGTGAAACTTCCCAGCCGGGACGCGATGGCCCGCCACGAGGACGAGCGGGCCTCGGGCCCTCAGGTACGGCTGCCCCGCAGGGTCGTCGAGAGGCCGCTGCGCCAGGTCGGCAAGCGGCTGCTGATGGCGCTCGGCGTGCTGCTCGTGACGGTCCTCATCGTCTACGTCGACCGCGACGGCTACCACGACAACGCCGACGAGACGCTCGACTTCCTCGACTCCGCCTACTACGCGACCGTGACGCTCTCCACCACGGGATACGGCGACATCGTCCCGTACAGCGACTCGGCCAGGCTCGCCAACATCCTCCTCGTCACGCCGCTGCGCGTGCTCTTCCTGATCATCCTGGTCGGCACCACTCTCGAGGTCCTCACCGAGCGGACCCGGGAGGAGTTCCGGCTGAACCGCTGGAGGTCCACCTTGCGCGACCACACCGTCATCGTCGGTTTCGGGACGAAGGGCCGGTCCGCGATCCAGACGCTCTGCGCGACCGGCCTCCGCAAGGAGCAGATCGTCATCGTCGACCCCTCCACCAAGGTGATCGAGACGGCGAACGCGGACGGATTCGTCGGTGTCATCGGCGACGCCACCCGCAGCGACGTACTGCTGCGGGCCGAGGTGCAGCGGGCCCGGCAGATCGTGATCGCCACCCAGCGCGACGACACGGCGGTCCTGGTCACCCTGACCGCACGCCAGCTCAACCGGGGCGCGAAGATCGTCGCCGCGGTCCGCGAGGAGGAGAACGCGCCGCTGCTCCGCCAGTCCGGTGCGGACGCGGTCATCACCAGCGCCAGCGCCGCCGGGCGGCTCCTCGGCCTCTCCGTGCTGAGTCCCAGCGCCGGCACGGTGATGGAGGACCTCATCCAGCAGGGCTCGGGCCTCGACCTCGTGGAACGGCCGGTGACCAAGAGCGAGGCCGGCAAGAACGTGCGCGAGACGCGTGACCTGGTGGTGAGCGTGCTCCGAGGCCACCGGCTGCTCGGTTACGACGATCCCGCGGCCAGCCCGCTCCAGCTCACCGACCGGGTGATCACCATCGTGCGCGCCACCCCGGTGACCCCGCTCTCCACGCCGCCCGAGGACTAGGGCCTGTCCGGCCCGCGCTCGGACCCGGACCGGCACGGCCGACCGCGTCCGCCCGGGGACCGGGCCGCCCGGGGGCCGAGCCGCCCGAGGACCGAGCCGCCCGGGGACCGAGCCGCCCGGGGACCGAGCCGCCCGAGGACCGAGCCGCCCGGGGACCGAGCCGCCCGACGAGTAGCCTCGCCGCCATGTATGCGATCACGATTCCGGAACCCGGTGGCCCCGAGGCCCTCGTCTGGGCCGAGGTGCCCGATCCCGTACCCGGCGAGGGCGAGGTGCTCGTCGAGGTGGTGGCGAGCGCGGTCAACCGCGCCGACCTGCTCCAGCGCCAGGGCTTCTACGACCCGCCGCCGGGCAGCTCCCCGTACCCGGGCCTGGAGTGCTCGGGCCGGATCGCCGCGCTCGGCCCCGGGGTGTCCGGCTGGGCCGTCGGCGACGAGGTGTGCGCCCTGCTCGCCGGCGGCGGCTACGCCGAGAAGGTCGTGGTCCCGGCCGGGCAGCTGCTGCCGGTCCCGGAGGGCGTCGACCTGGCCACGGCCGCCGCGCTCCCCGAGGTCGCGTGCACCGTCTGGTCCAACATCTTCATGCTCGCGCACCTGAGGCCCGGCGAGACGCTGCTCGTGCACGGCGGCGCGAGCGGCATCGGCACGATGGCGATCCAGCTGGCGAAGGCGGTCGGCGCGCGGGTCGCGGTCACCGCCGGAGGCCCCGAGAAGCTGGCGCGCTGCGCCGAGCTGGGCGCGGACGTCCTCATCGACTACCGCGAGCAGGACTTCGTCGAGGAGCTGGCGAAGGCGACGGACGGGGCGGGCGCGGACGTCATCCTGGACATCGTCGGCGCCAAGTACCTGGAGCGGA
This sequence comes from Streptomyces sp. NPDC015661, assembly GCF_043077765.1. NCBI lineage: Bacteria > Bacillati > Actinomycetota > Actinomycetes > Kitasatosporales > Streptomycetaceae > Streptomyces > Streptomyces sp. NPDC015661. The sequence goes on from NZ_JBIBST010000012.1 coordinate 149,415, forward strand.
ACGTGAAGGCCCTGGCCGTGAACGGCCGGCTGGTCGTCATCGGCCTCCAGGGCGGGGTGAAGGGCGAGCTGAACCTCGGGGCGCTGCTCGCGAAGCGCGCCGCGGTCCTGGCGACCACGCTGCGGTCCCGCCCGGCGCAGGAGAAGGCGGCGATCGTCGCGGCCGTACGGGAGCACGTCTGGCCGCTGATCGGCGCGGGCACGGTCCGGCCGGTCGTCGACCGCACCGTGCCGATGCCGGAGGCCGCCGAGGGGCACCGGGCCCTCGAGGGCGGCCGCCACGTCGGCAAGGTGCTGCTGCTCGTACCGCAGGACTGAGCGCGCAGGTACGGAGGAGGGGCCCGGCACATGAGCTGTGCCGGGCCCCTCCTCCGTACCGGGATACCGGTCGCGACCTACAGGTACGGTCCCGAGCGGACCGCGTGGCCGTGGCCGTGGTCGTCGTCATCGTCGTGGGACGCACCCGGAGGCAGTGCGCGCCGCATCTGCTCCAGCTGCGCGCGGGCCGCCATCTGCTGGGCGAACAGCGCCGTCTGGATGCCGTGGAACAGGCCCTCGAGCCAGCCCACCAGCTGCGCCTGCGCGATGCGCAGCTCCGCCTCGGAGGGGATCGCCTCGTCCGTGAACGGCAGGGAGAGCCGCTCCAGTTCCTCGACGAGCTCGGGAGCGAGCCCGTCCTCCAGCTCCTTCACGGAGCTGGCGTGGATGTCCTTGAGCCTGACCCGGCTCGCCTCGTCCAGAGGGGCCGCCCGTACTTCCTCCAGGAGCTGCTTGATCATGCTGCCGATCCGCATGACCTTCGCAGGCTGCTCGACCATTTCCGTCACCGGGACCTCGCGGGGTTCGTCGTCGCCCTGAGTGCCGCCGAGCGCCATCCCGTCCTGTCCCACGATGAGGACCTGGGGGCTCTCCTGCGACCTGTCATTCCTCGGCATCTCCATGCCGCCATTCTCTCGTACACAAGCGTCACCACAGGGTGTGCCCCTGTACGGGGGTGATCCACCCTCGTACAGGGGCACAGGACGGGAACGAAGACCGTCAGGTCGCCGCGCGCCGGGCCAGCGCCCCGCGCGAGCGGGTCACCAGGGCGGCGAGGAGCGCGGCGCCGAGCGGGACGGCGACGAGCAGGCCGGCCAGGGTCTCCCAGGGGATGACGATCGGCACGTCGGGCGGGGTGAGCTCGCCGCTCCAGCCCTCGGCGAGGCTCTGCTCGTAGTAGCGGAGCTGGTCGCGCTCCTCGGTGAGCCGGAGCCCCACGGCGGGCAGCAGTCCGGCGGCCGAGCCGAGGAGCACGCCCATCGCGGCGACGACTCCGCACTGGAATCCGCTGAGCGTGCGGCGGACCCGGGGCGGGGCGCCCACGGCGGCGAGGGTCTTCAGGTCGGCCTCGGCGTCGGCCTGGGCGAGTCCGGTGGCGATGCCGGCGGCGCCGATGGTGACCAGGCCCGCGAAGATCGCCAGCGAGAGCAGGATGATCCCGTTGTCGTTGACGAAGCCCTCCTCCAGGTGCAGTTCGACATTGCTGCCGAGCTTGGCGAGGTCGCTGTCGAGCTTCTGGCGCTGCTCGCTGTCCGGCATCCGGTCGGTGCTGACGTACACGCCCAGCGGCACCGTGGACAGGCCGGCGGCCTTGGCGGTGGCCGGGGTCATGAGGGCCTGGACGCCGTAGGACTTCTTGCCGCCGGGCACCAGGTAGGCGGGCAGGGCGCTGACCTTGCCGGGGGCGGGGCGGCCCTGCTCGGAGGCCTTGTCGGCGGCGGCGATGTCGGTGATCTGCTTGATCCCGACGGTGCCGTCCTTCTCGACCAGGGCGCGGTTGAAGCTGACGATCCTGCCGTCGGCGAGGGCCTTCACGGTCGCGGGGTCGTCGACGCCGAGGACCTGGAGCAGCTTGGCGTCACCGACGACCAGGCCGCCGTCGGAGACGTACATGCCGCTGCTCGCGGAGTCCTTGCACCGCCAGTCCTCGGTCATCATCTTCCGGCGTTCGGCGGGTGTGTACTTGTCCGCGGGGTCGCCGCCGCCCGGGACCGTGGCGTACATCGGGCACTCGTTCGCCGGAGGCATGACGACCTCGTAGCGGCCGCAGCCGGCGCCGCCCCAGGACGGGCAGCCGGGCTTGCCGACCGAGACGCGCCCGACGTCGGCGCGGACGTCGACCGGGAAGTTGCGCTGGATCGCGTCGCGGACCGCGGGGACGTCCCGGCCGCCCTCCTCCTGGACGAAGGCGGAGGCGACGCCGTACGGCAGGGTGGCCTCGTATTCGGCCCTGGTCTGGGCCTCGCGGCTGGCCATGTACGTGGAGACGGCGACCGTGCCCGCGACGGCGGCGAGGACGGCGGCGACGGCGGGTGCCGTACGGCCCCGGTTGCGGACGGCGTCCCGCAGCGCGAGCCGCGGGGAGAGCGGCAGCCAGCGGCCGGTCCGCCCGAACAGGCCCACCAGGGCCGGGGTCATGGCGACGACGCCCAGCTCGGCGAGGGCGGAGCCGGCCGCCACCAGGGTGACCTGCTGGGAGACCATGGAGCCGAAGAGGGCGACCGCGCCGCCGACGAGGAGGGCCGCCAGGCCGATCAGGGGCAGTACGCGGCTGCTGCGGCGGATTCCGCGCCGACCGGTGAGCGAGGCGAGGACGGTCTGCCGGGAGGCGGTGACGGCCGGGACGACGGCGGCGAGCAGACCGGTGAGGACCGCGAGCAGCGCGATGCCGAGGAGTTCGACGGGCCGGACGTCGAAGGAGCCGAACCGCTGGCCCATGGTGTCTTCGAGGACCGGCTGCAGCAGCAGCGTCAGGATCAGGGCGAGGACGGTGCCAGTGACGGCGGCCGCGACGCCGATGACCAGACCGCCGCTCAGCACGATGGCCCGGATGTGGCTGCGGGCACCGCCGTTGGCCCCGACCAGACCGAGCTGGCGGCGCGAGCGGCGGGCGCCGACCGCGAAGGCGGGTCCGGCGAGGAGGCAGATCTCCAGCATCGCCAGGCCGACGACGGTCGCGAGGGAGGCGAGTTCGGCGGCATCGGCCCCCGCGCTGGACTCGTAACCGCCCCAGCCGTCCTTCTGGTTGAGCGGCACCTCGGAGGCGGCGGGCGGGTCGAGCAGCACGGCCCGCGAGACGACGGCGACGCCCTTGGTGTTGATCTCCTTGACGGTGTTCCACGTGAAACCACCGGGCTTGCGTACCAGGTACGAGACGGAGACGTCGGGCGCGGGCAGACCGGCCTTCTCGACCGCCTTCGCGTACGGGGCGAGGAAGGCCCCCGGGAGCGTGTTGACCTGGTCGGTGCTGAGCGTGTCGGGAAGTTCGTAGGAGCCGACGATCCGGTACGGGCGATCGAAATTGCGGGCGGAAAGGGTAGAGCCGACCGACAGGCCGCTGGTCTCCAGGAAGTGCGAGGTCGCGACGACCTCGTCGTTCTTCTCCGGGAAACGTCCGTCGAGGAGCGTCAGGATGCCGCGGGCGATCGGATCGGAGGCCTTCAGCTCACGCACCTCGGTCATGAGCAGACCGTGGGCCGTCGTCAGCTTCGCCGAACCGATGGTGTCCGTGAGGACGGTGGAGCCGGCGGGGACGGTCTTCGTGACGTCGGTGGGGCCGCTCGGCCACGGCTCGTTCTCGTAGTCCTTGGCCGGTGTGTGCATCTCGCCGGTCGGGTCCTGGTAGATCGGGACACCGCCGACCTGGGCGTCCCGGAAGCGCGCGTCGGCCGCGCCGATCGTCCGCTCCACCCGCTCGGCGGGGGAGAGTTCGGAGCTGCGGTAGGTCAGGTCGAGGCCGCTGACGCCCAGGATGGGCAGCGCGATCATCGCGAGGACGAGGGCGCTGCGGCCCTTGGAACGCCAGGCGTCGCGTCGGGCTATGCGGATCGCTGCCCGCCAGGAGTGGAGCCAGGTCTTCACGCTTCGGCCACCTGGCCCGAGAGGAGGGAGTCGGCGTCGCTGCGCACGGTCTGGTCGACGATGGCGCCGTCCCGCAGGAACACCACCCGGTCGGCCCAGGCGGCGAACCGCGGCTCGTGGGTGACGAGGACGCCGGCGGCGCCCGCGTCGCAGCGGGAGCGGAGCAGGGCGAGCACGGACTCGCCGGTCTCGGAGTCGAGGGCGCCGGTCGGCTCGTCGGCGAGGACGAGCCGACGGTCGCCGACGAGGGCGCGGGCGATGGCCACGCGCTGCTGCTGGCCGCCGGACATCTCGTCGGGGAAGCGGTCGGCGAGGTGCCCGAGCCCCATCTCCTCCAGGGCGGCGAGGGCCTCGACGCGGGCCTTGCGGGCGGAGGTGCCGTCCAGCTCGCGGGGCAGGGCGACGTTCTCGGCGGCCGTCAGGGCCGGGATGAGGTTGTAGTCCTGGAAGACGTAGCCGATGCTGCGGCGGCGCAGGGCGGCGAGCTGCTTGACGCTCGCGGTGGTGATGTCGGTGTCCTCGACGATCACCCGGCCCGAGCTGGGGGTGTCCAGGCCGCCCGCGATCGTGAGCAGCGTGGACTTGCCGGAGCCCGACGGGCCCATGACGGCGACGAGTTCGCCGGGGTACACGGCGAGGTCGATGCCGCGCAGGGCATGCACCTCGGTGGCGCCCGCGCCGTGGACGCGGGTCAGGTTCTGGAGTTGCAGCACGGGCTGCTGTGCGGTCATGGAGGGGTCCCCCCGATTGGCCGTACGCCGGCGGTCGGGCCGGGTACGGGAGCGTGCGGTGGAAGGTGGTGCGTCGGCGGTACGGGAGGGGCGCGGGCGTGCGGGCGGCGCGCCCCGGGCGTACCGGTGGTCGAAGTGCGCTACGAGGCCGAAGTGCCCGGGGCGGACGGGGCGGCCGTGGCAGTCGGGGTGTTCGGGGTGGTCGAAGCCGACGGGGCGGCCGTGGCGGCCGGGCCGCTCGGGGTGGCCGAAGCCGATGCGGCGGCCGTTGCCGACAGGCGGATCAGCCGGGACTCGCAGTGGTCCAGCCAGCGGGCCTCCGCCTCGGTCTGGAAGATCAGCTGCTCCAGGACGAGCAGCCAGGCCACGTCGTCCCGCGCCCCGGCCCCGCCGCCGCCCTCGACGGCGAGCAGGGCCTGCGCCTTGAGCCGGGTGTAGTCCTGCATGGCCTTCACGGTGTGCCGGCGCTGGGACTGGATGACGTCGCGGATGTCGACGCCGGGCGCGCCCACGGCCATGGCGAGCTTGATGGCCAGCTCGTCGCGGGCGGGGCTGGTGCGGTCCACCGGCTTCTCGAACCAGGTCCTGAGCTCGGCGCGGCCGCTGTCGGTGATCGCGTAGAGCGTGTGCCCGGCCTCGTCCTCGCCGCCCTGGGCGACCATGCCGTCTCGTTCGAGGCGGTTGAGGGTCGTGTAGACCTGGCCGACGTTGAGCGGCCAGGTGGAGCCGGTGCGGGACTCGAACTCCGTACGGAGCTGGGAGCCGTAGCGAGGGCCGCGTTCGAGGAGGGCGAGGAGCCCGTGGCGGATCGACATACTCAGTATGTATACCGGGTATGTCGCGGCGGACAACCGTCCTCGGAGGGAGGCGGGAGGTCCGACTCAAGGGGGACCCGGCGGCCCCGGCGGGCTCAGCGGCGGCGCATCCGGAGCCCGAGGAAGCCGATGCCGAGCCCCATCAGGGCGAGCCCCACGCCCAGGGTGAGGACGGGAATCCGCTGGTCGACGAGGGTGGGCGCGGCATCGGCGGCGAGTCCGGGGCCTCCGGCGGGCAGGCTGGCGGGCGCCGCATCGGGCAGCACCGGGTCCTCCTCGCGTACCGGCTCGCCGGCCTCCTCGACGGTCTTGCGCCCGCGCGAGCTTGTAGCGGTTTCGGTACGAGAGGGGCCGGGCGACGGTGCCGATGCGGTCGCGGAGGGCGCCGCGGACTCGCCGCGCCCGGGGCGGGTCCGCCCCTCGCCGGCGGGTCGCCCCGCGAGGGAGGCGGAAGCACTGGGGGTGGGCGCGTCGGACGGTTCGGCGCTCGGCCCGGGCGGGGCGGACGGCACCCCGGTGCCGGTGGGTGCGGGAGCGGGGGAGGCGGGGGCGGGGGTGCCCCCCGTGGAAGCGCCCGGGGAGGCGGAGGGGGAGGCGGTCGCGGAGGGGCCGTCCGGCGACGCGGCCGACGAGGACGCGGTCGCCACCGGAGTCGTGGCGGTGCTGCCCATCGAGGTGCCGGGGGCCTGTACGCCGTACCCGACGGGCGCGGCGTACAGGGCGCAAGCGCAGGTGAACGCGCAGGTGAGCGCCGGGCGGAGGGCCCGCGCGCGTGCCTTGCGGAGTGCTGGAGTCACCGGGTGACCCCCTCCCGTGCCGAGCCGCCGAGGTGTTCAACACAGCGTAAACATGTCGGGACAATTCCGGCATCCGGGACGGGGGCAGGGGGCGTACGGCGGCCCTCGCGGCTACTGCGGCGGGTTGCCCGTCGAGATCTTGAGGGTGAACTCGGCGTCCTCGTCCGTGATGTCCTCACCGGCCGGCGGGTACTGCTCCAGGACCGTGCCCTCGCCGTACGTGGCCTCGTCCACCGGGGTCTGGGTCATGATCTTCCACCCGGCCGCCTGGACGCAGTCCTTCACCGACTGGATGTTCTTGTAGGTGAAGTTCGGGGCCTCGAACTTGGCCGGGTCGTCGCTCGACTCCGAAGGCTGCGTGCACTTCTTCGGGTCGATCGTCTTGGTCAGGTCGGGGCCCTTGTGGCCGGGCGCCGCCGACTCGCTCTGCTGGGTCTCCGAGCCACCCGTGCCGCCCGCCTGCGGGTCCTGCTCGTCCTTGTTCAGGTTGAGCGCGACGAGCAGGCCGCCGATCGCGAGCAGCGCGACGGCGATCGCGCCGACGATCACCGGGGTGTTCCGCCGGGAGCCGGAGCCGGACGAGCCGGAGCCGCCCGCGACCGTGGCGGATCCGGGCATGGGCGCCGGCGTGGGCGCGTACGGCGCGGGGGCCGGGGTCGGGGCGTACGGCGCGGGCGTCGGCGCCTGCTGCGGGTAGCCGTAGGCCGGGGCGGGCGCGGGGGTCGCGGGGCCGTACGGGCCGGGCTGCGGCGTCGGCGGCAGGTACGGCTGCTGCACGCCGGGGTGCGGGGTCGGCGGCGGGGTCTGGCCGACGGGCGGGAAGACCGCCGAGCCGACGCCCGCACCGCTGCTGACCGGACCGCCCGGGACGATCACCGGGGCGCCGGTCTGGCCGGCCGAGAGGACCCGCAGGCACTCGTCGCGCATCGCGGCCGCGCTCGGGAACCGCTCGTTCGGGTTCTTCCGCAGCGCGCGGGCGACGAGCGCGTCCATCGCCGGCGTCACCGAGCGGTTGACGGAGGACGGGGCGACCGGCTCCTCCTGCACGTGCGCGTAGGCGATGGCGAGCGGCGAGTCGGCGTCGAAGGGCAGCCGGCCCGTCAGCAGCTGGAAGAGCATGATCCCGACCGAATAAAGGTCGGAGCGGGCGTCCACCGCGCGGCCGAGGGCCTGCTCGGGGGAGAGGTACTGGGGGGTGCCGACGACCATGCCGGTCTGCGTCATCGAGGTGACCCCGGACTGCATGGCGCGCGCGATGCCGAAGTCCATGACCTTGACCACGCCGCGCTTGGTCGTCATGACGTTGCCCGGCTTGATGTCGCGGTGGACCAGGCCCATCTCGTGGCTGACCTCGAGGGCCGCGAGGACGTCGGCCGTGACCTTGAGCGCCTTGTCGGCGGGCATCGCGCCGTACTGCTGGACGTCGGCGGCGAGGACCGAGCCGAGCGGCTGCCCCTCCACGTACTCCATGACGATGTACGGCATGACGGCGCCGTCGAGGGTGTCCTCGCCGGTGTCGAAGACCGAGACGATGTTCGTGTGCGACAGCTTCGCGACGGCCTGCGCCTCGCGCCGGAACCGCTCGCGGAAGGACTGCTCCCGGCCGAGCTCCGTGTGCAGCGTCTTGATGGCGACCTGGCGGTCGAGGGCGCTGTCGTACGCCAGGTACACCGACGCCATGCCGCCCTCGCCGAGCAGGTCACGCAGCTGGTACCGGCCGCCCGCGACCGAACCGCCCGCATAGCGGCCCTGTGCGCCGTCCTGGCTCATCTGTGCTTCCCCCTACGCGCGCGTGGCGGCGTTGATCCGGAATTTCCTGGCGCAAGTCTGCCGTAGGGCAGTGACACGTCAAGCCGGGCACCGGTTCGGTACCCGTTCCGTGACCCTCCGCACAGGAAGGTTCGCCGAAGCGTTTCCGCGCTCTCGGGGGAAACGCGTCGAATTTGCACAGGTGTACGTCGAGGGGGTTGGATGGCCGGTCCATCTCGGACCGTGGTGTCGTACGGAGCCTGTAGCGTGACGACTGGACACGGCACGACAGACGACGGCGAGGACTGATGGCACCCGAATCCGGAGCAGGTAACGGTGTGCCGGACGCGTCGGCGGAATCCTGGGGCGAGGGCGGAGTCGTCGGCGACGGCCGGTACCGCCTGACGCACCGTCTGGGCCGGGGCGGCATGGCGGAGGTCTTCGCCGCCGAGGACGTACGGCTCGGCCGCACCGTGGCCGTCAAGCTGCTGCGCGCGGACCTCGCCGAGGACCCGGTCTCCAAGGCCCGCTTCACCCGTGAGGCGCAGTCCGTCGCCGGGCTCAACCACCACGCGATCGTCGCCGTGTACGACTCCGGCGAGGACCTCGTGGGCGGCCGGCCCGTGCCGTACATCGTGATGGAGCTGGTCGAGGGCCGCACCATCCGCGACCTGCTGCTCAGCGCCGAGGCGCCCGGTCCCGAGCAGGCGCTCATCATCGTCTCCGGGGTCCTGGAGGCGCTGGCCTACTCGCACCAGCACGGAATCGTGCACCGCGACATCAAGCCGGCGAACGTGATCATCACGCACACGGGTGCGGTGAAGGTCATGGACTTCGGCATCGCGCGCGCCCTGCACGGCGCGCAGTCGACGATGACCCAGACCGGCATGGTCATGGGCACGCCGCAGTACCTCTCCCCCGAGCAGGCCCTCGGCAAGGCGGTCGACCACCGCTCCGACCTCTACGCGACGGGCTGCCTGCTCTACGAGCTCCTCGCGCTGCGTCCCCCCTTCACCGGCGAGACCCCGCTGTCCGTCGTCTACCAGCACGTGCAGGACGCGCCGGTCCCGCCGTCCGAGGTGACGGGCTCCGTGCCGCCGGAGCTCGACGGCCTGGTGATGCGCTCCCTCGCGAAGGACCCGGACGACCGGTTCCAGAGCGCCGAGGAGATGCGCGGGCTCATCCAGTACGGCCTGCAGATGCTCCAGCAGCAGGGCGGCCACATCGGCACGTGGAACACCGGGCCGGTCGAGATCTACGAGGGCGGGCACACCCCGGGCGGCGGCATGGCCGCGACGACCGCGATGGGCCACCCGATGCACGGCGAGACCGCGCAGGGCCCGATCCTCCCGCCGATGAACCCCGACGACGGCGGTTACGGCGGGTACGACGGCGGCACGGGCGGCACCGGCGGCTACGGCGGAGGCAACGGCGGCAAGGGCGGCCGGGGCAAGGTGTGGCTCTTCGCCGCGCTCGCGCTGATCGCGGTCGTCGCCGGCGTCGTGTACGCGATCGACAAGGCGAAGGACTCCGGCGGCACGGTGAACCCGCCGACGAGCATCAGCAACTCGCCGTCGACGGCCTCCGAGGAGCCCACGGCCACGGAGGAGCCCTCCCAGGAGAGCACCGAGGAGCCGGGCACGTCGACCGGCGGCTCGACCCAGGACACGTGGAACCCGCCGACGACGGAGGCGCCGACCGAGCCCACGGGCACGCCGACGACCGAGCCGCCGACGCAGCCGACGACCGCGCCGCCGACCCAGCAGACGACCCCGCCGACGAAGACGACCGCGCCGCCGACGGACAACCCGACGGAGCCGACGGGCGAGCCGACCGACGACACCTCCGGCGGCAACGGCAACCCGGACACCCCGACGACGGGCACGGGCGCCGAGACCGGCTGACCCCCGTGACGCCCCGCCGGCGTGCTCAGCCGGCGAAGGCGTCGCGGACCGCCGCGTACTCACGCGTCCACCACACCGCCAGGGCCGACACCGCGGGAAACTGCGGGTCGGCCCTGCGGTCGTGCAGCTGGTAGCGCCAGCGCAGGGTCCAGAAGTCGTTGAGCCGCTCCCACCACACCCGGTGCGCCGCCGCCGCCAGCTCGGCGCCGTCCGCGCCCGTCGCCCGCCGGTACGCGCGCGCGTACGCCCGCACCTTCTCCAGGGCCAGCTCCCCCTCCGGCCGTACGAAGAAGATCGCGGCGGCCCTGACCGCCTCCTCGGCCCTGGGGCGGACCCCGAGCCGGTCCCAGTCGACGATCGCGGCGGGTTCCGCGCCCCGGTACAGCAGGTTCAGCGGATGGAAGTCGCCGTGCACCCAGCCGGCGGCGGACGCGGGCGGCGGCCGGTGGTGGGCGTGCTGGGCGAGCAGCCGGCGCCGCTCCCTGAGCCGGTGCTCGGCGAGCGCGTCGAAGCTGTCGCGGGGGCGGTGCGCGCGGGCGAGGCGGAGCAGTTCCTCGATGGCCCGGAAGGTGTCCTCGGGGTGGGCGCTCTCGTGCTCGCCGCCCGGCGGCGGAGACTCCATGACCTGCTCCAGACAGGTGTGGACGCGGCCGAGGAGGGTGCCGAGCCGCCGGGAGCAGCCGGTGGAGAGCTGGGCGCCGTCGCGGTGGCGGCCGTCGACCCAGGGGTGCAGGGCGTAGCAGTGGCCGCCGACGAGCGCGACCGTGCGGCCCCGGCTGTCGGGGAGCGGCGGGGCCACGGGCAGGCCGAGGGCGTGCAGGCGCTGGGTGGCCCGGTGCTGGCGGGTGATGGTGGCCCGGTCGGAGGTGGGGGCGTCCAGGTGCTGCTTGAGGAAGTAGGAGCCGCGGGTGGTGGAGAGCCGGTAGCCGCGATTGAGCAGGCCCTCGGTCACGGGGACGCAGGAGAGGGGCTCGCCGACGTCCCGGTAGCGGCGCAGGAGAGGGCCTACGGGCGGAGCTAAGGATACAGATGAGCGCGGCACTCCGCAGATGTTAGATCACGCTGCGTGGTGGAGGGGCCGCTCCGCGGAACGGGCCTGGGTGGGTGCTCCGGCGGGGCTCTCGGCGTGCGCCCCGGTCTCCGCGCGGCCGCCGGAGTCGTGGGCGTCGGAGCCGTGGCGGCTGGACTCCTGGCCGTCGGAGCCGTGGCGGCTGGAGTCCCGGCCACCGGAGCCGTGGCCACCGGAGTCGTGGCGGCTGGAGTCGTGCCCGTCGGAGGCGTGGCCGCCGGAGCCGTGGCGGCTGGAGTCGTGGGCGCCGGAGCCGTGGCGGCCGGAGTCGTGGGCGCCGGAGTCGTGGCGGCTGGAGTCGTGCCCGTCGGAGCCGTGGCTGCCGGAGTCCCGGTCACCGGAGCCGTCGCGACTGGAGCCGTGCCCGCCGGAGCCGTGGCCGCTGGAGGCCTGGCCGCTGTAGTCGAGCTCGTGGACCGTCACGAACTGCGGTTCGATACGCATGAACACCGGAGTGAAGGGCTCGCCGTCCACCCGCACCGGCTCGGGCCCGAAGGCCGCCGTCTCCTCCTCCGTCGGCTCGACGATCTCCGCGGTGCCGGTGAACTGCACGGACCAGATGCGCTCGGCGCCGGAGTCGAAGTTGTCCGCGCCGTACGCGACGACGCTGCCGTTGCACGCGCGGTGGTAGCCGAGGCCGCGGTGCATCCGGAGCAGGACGCGGCCGTCGGACACGATGTGGCGGGCGGGGGCGACGAACGGCATCGCCCGCATGCTCGTCGCCACCCGGCCGTACGACACACGGCTGAGCAACTCGATGGCGCGGATCTCGTCGGTGGACATGGTTTCCACTCTCCGCCACCGGCACCGTGTCGGAAAAGGGGCCCCTGCCCCGGTTCGGCGGGGACGTAGGTCCCGAAACCGGGCCGTCGACCCCGGCCTGGCCCGTACGGGTGGGACCGGGGCCGGGTGCTCCTCAGCGACGCTCGGCCTGGAGCCGCGCCACGTACGCCGCGGCCTGCGAACGCCGCTCCATGCCCAGCTTCGACAGCAGGCTGGAGACATAGTTCTTGATGGTCTTCTCCGCGAGGTGGAGGCGCTCGCCGATGACCCGGTTGGTCAGGCCCTCGCCGATCAGGTCCAGGATCTTCCGCTCCTGCTCCGTCAGGTTGGCGAGCTTGTCGTCGCTCTTCGGGTTGTTGCCGTCGCGCAGCCGCTCCAGGACCCGGGCGGTTGCCACCGGGTCGAGCAGGGACTTGCCGGCCGCCACGTCCCGCACGGCGTTGAGGAGTTCGTTGCCCCGGATGGCCTTGAGGACATAACCCGAGGCCCCGGCCATGATCGCGTCGAAGAGCGCCTCGTCGTCCGCGTACGAGGTCAGCATCAGGCACTTGATCGACTCGTCCTGCGAGCGGATCTCCCGGCACACCTCCACCCCGCTGCCGTCCGGCAGGCGCACGTCGAGCACGGCGACGTCCGGGCGGGTCGCGGGGATCCTGACCAGCGCGTCCGCCGCCGTCCCGGCCTCGCCGACCACCTCGATGTCGTCCTCCACGGAGAGCAGCTCGTGGACGCCGCGCCGGACGACTTCATGGTCGTCCAGCAGAAATACCCGGATTTTTCCTTCTTCGCGCACGCAGTCAGTCTCACATATTGGGTCTTCCGGCGCCCGGGGTGCGCGGGATAACGTGCCGGGTGTTCCGACGACGGCGTCGGGCCGTTGTCCATGCGCTGACCAGCAGCGCTTCCCCCATTTCTCGATTTACTTGGAAATCCAAGCAAAATCGCAGGTCAAGTGGGGTTTCGCGGGAATGCCGCGTAATGGGTAACGTGCCTATGACGGCGCTCGCCGGGGCACCTGTCACGCCCGACTCCGGCCGCGTCGCACCCACCCCGTGCGAAGGTACGGACAAGGCGGAGCCGCACTGGCCTCACCGGCGAACCCGGAGGCCGGACCGACGGAGGAGCACGCACGTGACCGTGGAGAGCACTGCCGCGCGCAAGACGACGCGACGCAGCAGCGGCACCAAGCGCACCGCAAGCGCGAGCACGAGCACCACCAAGAAGGCGACGGCCACCACGGCCACGGAGCCCGAGCTCGTTCAGCTGCTGACGCCCGAGGGGGAGCGCGTTCAGCACCCCGAGTACGACATCGACCTGAGCGCCGAGGAGCTGCGCGGTCTCTACCGCGACATGGTCCTCACCCGCCGCTTCGACGCCGAGGCGACCGCCCTGCAGCGTCAGGGCGAGCTGGGCCTGTGGGCCTCGCTGCTCGGCCAGGAGGCCGCACAGATCGGTTCCGGCCGGGCTCTGCGCGACGACGACTACGTCTTCCCGACCTATCGCGAGCACGGCGTCGCCTGGTGCCGCGGGGTCGACCCGACGAATCTGCTGGGAATGTTCCGCGGCGTGAACAACGGCGGCTGGGATCCCAACAGCAACAATTTCCACCTGTACACGATCGTCCTCGGCTCGCAGACCCTGCACGCCACCGGCTATGCCATGGGCATCGCCAAGGACGGCGCGGACTCCGCCGTGCTCGCGTACTTCGGCGACGGCGCCTCCAGCCAGGGCGACGTCAACGAGTCGTTCGTGTTCTCCGCGGTCTACAACGCCCCGGTCGTCTTCTTCTGCCAGAACAACCAGTGGGCGATCTCCGAGCCCATCGAGAAGCAGACCCGCGTCCCGCTCTACCAGCGTGCCCGCGGCTTCGGCTTCCCCGGCGTCCGCGTCGACGGCAACGACGTCCTGGCCTGCCTGGCCGTGACCCGCTCCGCCCTGGAGCGCGCCCGCCGCGGCGAGGGACCGACCCTCATCGAGGCGTTCACGTACCGCATGGCCGCCCACACCACCTCCGACGACCCGACGCGCTACCGCCGCGACGCGGAGCGCGAGGCCTGGGAGGCCAAGGACCCGATCCTGCGTCTCAAGGCGTACCTGGAGAACGAGGGCCACGCCGACGCGGCCTTCTTCGAGGAGCTGGAGGCGGAGAGCGAGGCTCTCGGCAAGCACGTCCGCGAGGTCGTCCGCGCCATGCCCGTCCCGGACCACATGGCGATGTTCGACAACGTGTACGCGGACGGGCACGCGCTCGTCGACGAGGAGCGCGCGCAGTACGCCGCCTACCAGGCGTCCTTCGAGGGCGGAGAGGCCGAGTAATCATGGCTGTTCAGAAGCTTCCCCTGGCGAAGGCGCTCAACGAGTCCCTGCGCAAGGCCCTGGAGACCGACCCCAAGGTCGTCATCATGGGCCTGGACGTCGGCAAGCTCGGCGGTGTCTTCCGGATCACCGACGGTCTGCAGAAGGACTTCGGCGAGGACCGGGTGGTCGACACCCCGCTCGCCGAGTCCGGCATCGTCGGCACCGCGATCGGCCTCGCCCTGCGCGGCTACCGGCCGGTCGTCGAGATCCAGTTCGACGGCTTCGTCTTCCCGGCGTACGACCAGATCGTCACCCAGCTGGCGAAGATGCGGGCCCGTTCGCTCGGCACCGTGAAGATGCCGATCGTCATCCGCATCCCGTACGGCGGCGGCATCGGCGCCGTCGAGCACCACTCCGAGTCCCCCGAGTCGCTCTTCGCGCACGTCGCGGGCCTCAAGGTCGTCACCCCGGCGAACTCCTCCGACGCCTACTGGATGCTCCAGCAGGCGATCCAGAGCGACGACCCGGTCATCTTCTTCGAGCCCAAGCGCCGCTACTGGGACAAGGGCGAGGTCGACACCGAGGCCATCCCCGGCGAGCTGCACAAGGCCCGCGTCGCCCGCGAGGGCACGGACCTCACCCTCGTCGCCTACGGCCCGATGGTGAAGACCTGCCTGGAGGTGGCCGCCGCCGCGGCCGAGGAGGGCAAGTCGATCGAGGTCGTGGACCTGCGCTCGATCTCGCCGCTCGACTTCGACACCATCCAGGCCTCGGTCGAGAAGACCCGCCGCCTGGTGGTCGTCCACGAGGCCCCGGTGTTCTTCGGCTCCGGCGCGGAGATCGCCGCCCGGATCACCGAGCGCTGCTTCTACCACCTGGAGGCCCCCGTCCTGCGGGTCGGCGGCTACCACGCGCCGTACCCGCCGGCGCGCCTGGAGGAGGAGTACCTGCCGGGCCTGGACCGCGTGCTCGACGCCGTCGACCGCTCGCTGGCGTACTGAGGAGAGCACGATGACGATCCGCGAATTCAAGATGCCCGACGTGGGCGAGGGCCTGACCGAGGCCGAGATCCTCAAGTGGTACGTCCAGCCCGGTGACACCGTCACCGACGGGCAGGTCGTCTGCGAGGTCGAGACGGCCAAGGCCGCCGTCGAGCTGCCGATCCCCTTCGACGGCACGGTCCACGAGCTGCTGTTCCCCGAGGGCACCACGGTCGACGTCGGCCAGGTCATCATCTCGGTGAACGTCGGCGGCGCCGCCGCGCCCGAGGCGCCGGCGGCTCCGGCTCCGGCCGTTGTCGAGGCCCCCGTGGCCGAGGAGCCCGCGCCGGAGGGCCGCCAGCCGGTCCTCGTCGGCTACGGCGTGGCCGCGAGCTCCACCAAGCGCCGGGCCCGCAAGGCGACGGCCGCCGCGCCCGTCTCCGTACCGTCGGTCCCCGAGCAGCTGAACGGTCACGCCCCCGCGGCCGCCCGCCCGCTGGCCAAGCCGCCGGTGCGCAAGCTCGCCAAGGACCTCGGCGTCGACCTGGCGTCGGTCACCCCGACCGGCCCGGACGGGATCATCACCCGCGAGGACGTCCACCGCGCGGCCGCTCCCGCGCCGGTCGTGGAGGCGGCTCCGGTCGCCGTGGCCCCGGCTCCGGTCGCCGCGGCCGTGCCCGCCCCGGCGCCCGCCGTCTCGGCGGACGCCCGGGAGACCCGTATCCCCATCAAGGGCGTACGGAAGGCCACGGCGGCGGCGATGGTCGGCTCGGCCTTCACCGCGCCGCACGTCACCGAGTTCGTGACCTTCGACATCACGCGCACGATGAAGCTGGTCGAGGAGCTCAAGTCCGACAAGGACATGGCGGGCCTGCGGGTCAACCCGCTCCTCCTCATCGCCAAGGCCGTCCTGGTCGCGGCCAAGCGCAACCCGGACATCAACGCGGCCTGGGACGAGGCGGCGCAGGAGATCGTCCTCAAGCACTACGTGAACCTGGGCATCGCCGCGGCCACCCCGCGCGGTCTGATCGTGCCGAACATCAAGGACGCGCACGCCCAGACCCTGCCCGAGCTCTCGAAGTCCCTGAGCGAGCTCGTCGCCACCGCCCGCGAGGGCAAGACGACCCCGGCGGCGATGCAGGGCGGCACCTTCACCATCACCAACGTCGGCGTCTTCGGCGTCGACACCGGTACGCCGATCCTGAACCCCGGCGAGTCCGCGATCCTCGCGGTCGGTGCGATCAAGCTCCAGCCGTGGGTCCACAAGGGCAAGGTGAAGCCGCGTCAGGTCACCACGCTGGCCCTCTCCTTCGACCACCGCCTGGTCGACGGCGAGCTCGGCTCCAAGTTCCTCGCGGACGTCGCCGCGATCCTGGAGAACCCGAAGAGGCTCATCACCTGGGCGTAGTGCGTGGGTTCGCCTGTTTCACGTGAAACATCCGGCGGTGGCCCCTGCCACCGCCGGATGTTTTTTTGCGTCCTTGTTTGCAAGCCTGGTAGGGCTGTTCCGGTTCGCGAACAAGACGCACAGGGGGAAGCATGGCGGTCACGGTGCCCGGCTGGGCGGACACGCTCCTCGACCTCATAGGCGTGGCCTGGCCCAATGTGGACGAGGACGCCTACCGGGACATGGCGGATGCCCTGCGGGAATTCGCCGACGACCTGGAGGACGACGGACAGCTCGCCAACAACCATGTGCAGCGGCTGCTCTCCTCCGGGCACGGCGAGGCCCTCGACGCCCTCAACGGTCACTGGGGCAAAGTCAAGGACAAGCACATCAAGGACATCGCCTCGGCGGCGCGCACCATCGCCGACGGTGTCGACGCGGCCGCGGTGGCCGTCGAGGTCATGAAGGGCGCGGCCCTCGTCCAACTCGGCTATCTGGCCTCGGAAGCCGGTATCGCCCTCTCCCTCATCCCGGTCACCGGCGGGCTCTCCGCGCTGATCGGCGCGGGCGCGATGCGGGCCACCCAGGAAGTGGTCAAGCGCCTCATCAAGGAGTGCATGGAGGAGGCGGTCTCCTACATCGTCTCGGCGATGACCGAGCCGGCCGTCGCCGCCCTGGAGAACCTCGCCGCCGATCTCGTCGTCCAGCTCGGCGCCACCGCCCTCGGCCTCCAGGACGGGGTCAACCTCGACCAGGCCAAGCAGGCGGGCGCGGACGGCTTCAAGGACGGCGTGCAGTCCTCCAAGGACGCCCTGAAACTCGCCTCCGCGGGTGGTTCGGGCGGCGGCCCCGGCGGCGGCAAGGGCTTCTCCATCGACCATGCCGAGCACGACCACGCCGGCACCCAGCTCAACGGCGTCAGCGTCGCCATCCACGGCAAGACCAGCGGGAAGCTCACCAAGGCCCGGTCGCACCACGGCCGCACCCGTGGCCGTGACTCCATCGCCCAGGCCCTCGACCCGGTCCTCGACAAGGCGATGGACGCCCTCGCCAAGTCCGCCACGACCATGGGGGACCACGTCGGCAAGACGCTCCCCAAGGCCGTCAAGCAGATCTCCGTCGACCACAAGAACCACGACGACGACGTGCGCGTCCGTCTCGCCAACGAGCGCCGCAAGCACGGGGACGGCGACGGCAAGGGCCCCGGCGGCGGCCCGAACGACAAGCGCGGCCCGTCCGCCGTGAAGCCCGACTCGATGAAGGACGCGAAGGACGATCCCCGGGGCAAGGGCACCCCCGTCAACACCCGCCGCTGCGCGACCGACCCGGTCGACATCGCCTCCGGCGAGATGATCCTCGCCCAGACCGACCTGGCCCTGCCCGGCGTCCTGCCCCTGATCCTGCGCCGCACCCATCTCTCCGGCTACCGCTACGGCCAGCTCTTCGGCCGCAGCTGGGCCTCCACCCTCGACGAACGCATCGAGCTCGACCCCCGGGGCGGCGCGCTCCTGGCCCGCGAGGACGGCTCCGTGCTCGTCTACCCGAGGCTCCCGCAGGGCGAGGACGACGAGGTGTGGCCGGTCGAGGGGGCCCGGCTGCCGCTCTCGCTCGCCGACGCGGGCGCGCTCGGCGAGGTCACGTACGCGCTGCGCGACCCGCACGCCGGACTCACCCGCCACTACACCGGCAACCCGTTCCGCGGCACGCTCTACTACTGGCTCCGCTCGATCGAGGACCGGCACGGCAACGTCGTCCACATCCAGCGCGGCGACGACGGCCTGCCCTCCTCGGTCGTCCACGAGGGCGGCTACCGCGCCCTCGTCCTCACCGACCCGGAGGCGGGCCGGGTCACCGGCCTCTCCCTGTACGCCCCGGAGGGGGCCAGAACCCTCGCCTCCTTCGGGTACGACCCCTACGGCAACCTCGACACCGTCACCAACTGCTCCGGCCGCCCGCTCCGGTTCACCTACGACGACCAGGCCCGCGTCACCTCCTGGACGAACCGCAAGGGAGCCGTCTACCGGTACGTGTACGACGCCGCCGGCCGGGTCGTCGAGACCGTCGGCCCCGACGGCTTCCTCTCCTCCCGCTTCGCCTACGAGACCGACGCCGCCACCGGACACCGCGTCACCCGCTTCACCGACTCCACCGGGGCCGTCGCGGCCGTCCGGCTCAACGAGCTCGGCCAGGTCGTCGCCGAGACCGACCCGCTCGGCAACACGGTGCTGCGGAGCTGGGACCGCCACGACAACCTGCTCTCCCGCACCGACCCGCTCGGCAACGAGGCCCACTTCACCTGGGACGACCACGCCGACCTCACCCGTATCCGCTTCCCCGACGGCACCGAGGCCACCACCGCCTACGACGCCCTGCACCTGCCGGTGGCGGTCACCGGACCGGACGGCACGACCTGGCGCCAGACCTTCGACGCGCGCGGCAACCGCACCGAACTCCTCGCCCCGGACGGCGCGGTCACCCGCTTCACCCACGACGCCTTCGGCGCGCTCACCGCGCGCACCGGCCCCGACGGGGCCACCGAGCGCTTCACCACCGACGACGCCGGGGTCACCCTCACCGCGACCGACGCCCTCGGCCACGGCTACGCCGTCGCCCGGGACGCCTACGGCCGCCCGGTGCGCGGCACCGACCCCACCGGCGCCGTCACCGCCATGGAGTGGACGCCCGAGGGCTGGCTCTCCCGGCTGACCGGCCCGGACGGCAGCACCGAGAGCTGGACCTGGGACGAGGAGGGCAACTGCGCCTCCCACACCGACGCGACCGGCGCCACCACCCGCTTCGAGTACGGCCACTTCGACCTGCTCACGGCCCGCACGGGCGCGGACGGGGCCCGCTACGCGTTCCGCTACGACACCGAGCTCCGGCTCACCGAGGTCCTCGGCCCGCAGGGCCTCACCTGGACGTACGTCTACGACGCCGCCGGCCGGCTGGTCGCCGAGACCGACTTCGACGACCGCACCGTCCGCTACGCCTACGACGCCTGCGGCCGGCTCGTCGGCCGCACCGGCCCGCTCGGCGACACCACCACCCTCACGTACGACGTCTGCGGCCGGCTCCTCACCAAGGAGATCGCGGGCCGGACCACGCGCTACACCTACGACGCCGCCGGGCGGATCACCGCGGTCACGGCACCCGACTCCGCCCTGACCCTGGAACGGGACGCCCTGGGCCGGGTCCTCGCCGAGACCGTCGACGGCCGCACCCTGCGGTACGAGCGGGACGCGGCGGGCCGGGTGGTGCGCCGCACCACGCCGACGGGCGCGGTGTCGACCTTCGCCTACGACGCCACAGGGCAGCGCACCGAGCTGGTCACCGGCGGGCACGCGCTGCGCTTCGGCCGGGACGCCAGGGGCCGTGAGCTCAGCCGGGTCTTCGGCGAGGCCGACGGGCCCGTGACGCTGGCCTCCGAGTGGAACGCGGCGGGCAGGCTGGCCGGGCAGACCCTCACGGGCCCCCGCGGCGAGCTGCGCTCACGCGGCTACGCCTACCGGGCCGACGGCTGCCCGGAGGAGGTGACGGACCGGCTGACCGGCCGTGTCACCCTCTTCGGTCTCGACGTGGTGGGCCGCCCGACCGAGGTGACCGCGGACGACTGGTCGGAGCGCTACTCCTACGACTCCATGGGCAACCAGACCCACGCCGACTGGCCGGACCGGGCGCTGCGGGACGAGGGCCGGGGCGCCCGCAGCTACGGCGGCACCCGGGTCCTGACGGCCGGCGCGGTCCGCTACGAGTACGACGCCGCGGGCCGGGTGGTGCTCCGGCAGCGGACCCGGCTCTCCCGCAAGCCCGAGACCTGGCGCTACACCTGGGACGCCGAGGACCGGCTGACGGCCTGCCGGACACCGGACGGGACGCTGTGGACGTACGCCTACGACCCGCTGGGCCGGCGCACGGCCAAGCACCGGATGGCGGAGGACGGGCACACCGTCGTGCAGTCGGTCCGGTTCACCTGGGACGGCAGCCGGCTCGTCGAGCAGACGGACTCGGCCCAGGGCACCGCGCTCACCTGGGACTACGAGGGCCGCCGGCCGCTGGCCCAGCTGGAGCGGCGCACGGACACCGAGGAGAGCCGCTTCTTCGCGATCGTCACGGACCTCATCGGCACCCCGAGCGAACTCGTCGGCGAGGACGGGGAGGTCGCCTGGCACAGCCGGACCACCGTGTGGGGCCACACCACCTGGAACCGGGACGCCGTCGCGTACACCCCGCTGCGGTTCCCCGGCCAGTACGACGACCCGGAGACGGGCCTCCACTACAACCTGCACCGCCACTACGACCCGGCGACCGCCCGCTACGCCAGCCCCGACCCGCTCGGCCTCGGCGCGGCGCCCAACCCGGTCGCCTATGTGCTCAACCCGCACGTGCGGATGGACCCCGAGGGCCTGATCGCCAAGGGGTGCACGGAGGACGGCGGCTGGTACAGCGGACTCCAGCCGGCGAACCTCAAGAACGACGACGGGACGCGCCGCACCGACGTCGACATGGAGATCAACCACATCCCGGCGAAGGACTCCTACGCCCATCTCGACCAGGCCGGCTTCCGGAAGACGAAGAGCGGCGGCGCGGGCATGGGCCCGGCGATCCGCATGGAGTACGACGACCACCGCGGCGTGACGAGCACCGGCTCCAGCAAGGAGGCCGACCAGTGGCGTGCGGACCAGCGGGCGCTCATCGACGCGGGGCGCTGGGACGAGGCGATGATGATGGACATCAACGAGATCCGGGAGCTGTACGGCGACAAGTACGACACCCATATCGCCGATATGATCGAGAGCCTCAAACACAACCGCAAATTCCAGAAAATGCTGGCCGACCGCGGCTGGACGATTGACTACGACATCCTGAAATAGAAAGGCATGGGTGGGGAATGGACCTGCTGCTCGAACCCCCGCACGGTGTCGGGCCGGTGCGGCTCGGGATGACGCTCGACGAGGCGGTCGCGGCCGTGTCGCCCTGGGGCGAGCCCCGGGTCCGCACCCGCCCCAACCGAGTCCTGGTGACCATCTCGGCGAAGTGCGACAAGGTGGGCGTGGAGGTGCTCCTGGAGGAGGAGAACACCGTCACGGCGGTCGAGCTGTGGTGGCCGGGCGAGGGGCGGGAGACCTCGACCCGGGTCCTGCTCGACGGCGAGGACGTGTTCCGCGTCCCGGCCGACGAGCTCCTGGCGCGGGCCGTGGAGCGCGGCTGGACGGTCGACGCGGAGAATCCGGAGAATCCGGTGGTCCCGGGGGTCTCGCTCGGTTTCACGCGGCAGACCTCGCAGGAGGTCCCGCGGAATGCGGACGGAATTCCGGTCCATTTCACCTCCGTTCTCGTCGCGGGTGAGAAGTACTACGACTACCGCTACGAGAACGCGGGCTGAGTCCGCGGCCCGTACGGCCGGCCCCGTCCACGATGCGGACGGGGCCCTCTCTTGCACCTCTGTTGTATCTAAGCTGTGCGCATGCCATCAGCGCCCGCCGGTACCGCCCCCCGGCCCACCAGGCAGCCGCCCGCCGCCGACCGCGTCTACATGCACGTCAAGCAGGCCGTACTCGACCGACGCTACGAGGGAGGCACCCTCCTCACCGAGGGCGAACTCGCCCAGGCCGTCGGGGTGTCCAGGACCCCCGTCCGCGAGGCGCTGCTCAAGCTGGAGATGGAAGGGCTGCTCAAGCTCTACCCGAAGAAGGGCGCCCTCGTCCTCGCCGTCTCCGCGCAGGAGATCGCCGACGTCGTCGAGACCCGCCTGCTCGTCGAGGAGTTCGCCGTCCGCCGGGCCGTGCCCGCCCCCGCCACCCTCATCGCCCGCCTCGAAGAGCTCCTGGAGGAGCAGAAGCGGCGCGCCGAGGCCGGGGACCTCGCCGAAGTCGCCGTCACCGACCGCTGCTTCCACG
Organism: Streptomyces sp. NPDC015661; assembly: GCF_043077765.1. Classification (NCBI taxonomy): domain Bacteria; kingdom Bacillati; phylum Actinomycetota; class Actinomycetes; order Kitasatosporales; family Streptomycetaceae; genus Streptomyces; species Streptomyces sp. NPDC015661. The sequence continues at coordinate 171,724 of NZ_JBIBST010000012.1, forward strand.
CCGAGATCGTCCGGCACGCCGGCAACCAGATCCTCGCCCGCCTCTACGACCAGCTCCGCGACCGCCAGCTGCGCATGGGCGTCGCCGTGATGCAGTCCCAGCCCGACCGGGTCGCCAAGAACATCACCGAGCACGCCGAGATCCTCGACCGCATCAAGGCCGGCGACGTCGAGGGCGCCGCGCACTGCGTCCGCCAGCACCTCAGCTGGGTCAAGGTCCTGGTCCGGGGTGAGGACCGATGAGCACGGTCAGCCTGCCCGGCGATCCGCCCGGGGGGAAGCGGGCCGCCCTCGTCTGGGGCGTCGGCGTCGCCGTCTACTTCGTCGCCGTCATCTTCCGTACGTCCCTGGGCGTCGCCGGACTCGACGCCGCCGACCGCTTCGACGTCAACGCCTCCGCGCTCTCCACCTTCTCCATCCTCCAGCTGCTCGTCTACGCGGGCATGCAGATACCCGTCGGCCTCCTCGTCGACCGGCTCGGCACCAAGAAGGTCCTGACCCTCGGCGTCGTCCTCTTCACCATCGGCCAGCTGGGCTTCGCGCTCTCCCCCTCGTACGGCACCGCGCTCGCCTCCCGCGCCCTCCTCGGCTGCGGCGACGCCATGACCTTCATCAGCGTCCTGCGGCTCGGCAGCCGCTGGTTCCCGGCCCGCCGGGGCCCCCTGATCGCCCAGCTCGCCGGACTCATCGGCATGGCCGGCAACCTGGTCTCCACCGTCTTCATCGCCCGCGCCCTGCACGGCCTCGGCTGGACGACCACCTTCGTCGGCAGCTCCCTCGCCGGCGTCCTCGTCCTCGTCCTGCTGCTGCTCCTCCTCAAGGACCACCCCGAGGGGTACGAGCCGGAGCCCTCCGCCCACGCGGGCGCCGCCTTCGTCCGCCGCCAGATCGCCCAGTCCTGGCGCGAGCCCGGCACCCGGCTCGGCCTGTGGGTGCACTTCACCACCCAGTTCCCCGCCATGGTGTTCCTGCTGCTCTGGGGCCTGCCCTACCTCGTCGAGGCGCAGGGCCTGTCCCGGTCCACCGCCGGGACCCTGCTCACCCTGGTCGTGCTCTCGAACATGGTCGTCGGCCTCGCGTACGGGCAGATCATCGCCCGCCACCACACGGCCCGCGCCCCGCTCGCCCTCGGCACGGTCGCGGCCACCGCCCTGATGTGGGGGACCACCCTCGCGTACCCCGGCCACGCGCCGATGTGGCTGCTCGTCACCCTCTGCCTGGTCCTCGGCGCCTGCGGACCGGCCTCGATGATCGGCTTCGACTTCGCCCGCCCGGCCAACCCGCCGGAGCGCCAGGGCACCGCCTCCGGCATCGTCAACATGGGCGGCTTCGTCGCCTCGATGACGACGCTGCTCGCCGTGGGCGTGCTGCTCGACGCGACCGGCGGCAACTACCGGATCGCGTTCTCCTCGGTCTTCGTCCTGGAGACCCTCGGCATCGTGCAGATCCTGCGCCTCAAGGCCCGCACCCACCGCAGGGAACGGGAACGGCTCGTCGCGAGCCGCGTCGAGGCCGTGCACGTGCCCGTGTAGAGAGCGCCGCGATCTACCGGGGCGGATGGAGAGCGTCGCGATCTACCGGGGGCGGATGGAGAGCGCCGCGATCTACCAGGGCGTCACCGCGCCCCGTATGGAGAGCGCCGCGATCTACCGGGGCGTCACCGCGAAGTTGTCCAGGATCGCCGCCGCGAGCTCGGCATCGCCCTCGGTCTTGACCCGGTCGGCCACCTCGGCGGGCCGGACCCGGCCACAGGCGAGCCGGACGAACGTCTCCCAGTCCGTCGCCAGCGTCACCGCGGGGCCCAGCGACGGCGCGCCGTCGACCGAACCGCGGCCCTCCGCGTCGACCCGTACCGTCCGCAGGAACTCCACCGGGCCGGTCACGTCCAGCACCACCGCCGAGGACGCGGGCGCCCCGGCGTCCTTCGCGACCACGTTCGGCAGCGCCTCCAGGAGCACGTCCCGGGTCACCAGCGCACCGGCCGAGTCCAGGTTGCCCGGCACACCCAGCGCCGTCCGCAGGTCCTGCTCGTGCACCCACACGTCGAAGGCGCGATCCCGGTAGGCCAGTTCGAGGGTCTGCTCGGCGCCGAGGGGAGCGCGGATCAGATGCTCGGGGGAGCGGGTCTCGTTGCGGAGCTGCCGGGCCCGCCGGATCAGGATGTACTCCAGCTCCGAGGTCATCTCCGGGGCCGTGTGGTGCCGCCGCACATCGACCTGGACCTCCATGTAGCGCGCGAAGTCACTGCGTACGTGGTACAGGTCCCGGGGCAGGGAGTGGATAGGCCGCGGATCGCCGAGCATCTCCGTCTCCATGCCGATCACATGGGACACGATGTCCCGCACCGACCAGCCGATGCACGGGGTCGGCCGGTTCCACTCGCCCTCCACGAGCGGCTGAACCAGCTCGGCTATCGCCTCGATGGAATGGGTCCAGGCGTCGGCGTAGTTCTGGAGGCTGGGATGGACGGTCACGGGACCCCTCGGCGGTTCTTCGGTGCGCGGGCTGAAAACACGACTGGGTGGGAGGCTCGGACGCTAAGTTACGCTGCCCGAAGGCACCCCGGCAGTGCTTTCGTGTGACGATCGTAGGCCGGTGTTGACGGCTCGAATGCCAGGACGGTGGTAGTGTGCGCGCCTCGCTGATCCAGATCGCGGTAGACCCGGACGAACCGGTCGAAGCCCGTCGCGCCCGCGTGGCGCGTCTCGTACGGGAGGAATCCGGCCACGCCGACCTCGTCGTACTGCCGGAACTGTGGACCGTCGGCGCGTTCGCGTCCGACCTCTTCGCCGCCGAGTCCGAACCGCTGAACGGCCCCACCCACCGGGCCATGGCGGCCGCCGCCCGCGACGCCGGGGTCTGGCTGCACGCCGGCTCCTTCGTCGAGGCCGAGGGCGGCGCGCTCTACAACACCTCGCTCGTCCTCTCCCCCGACGGCGAACTCGTCGCCTCCTACCGGAAGATCCACCGCTTCGGCTTCGACAAGGGCGAGGCCGTCCTCATGGCCGCCGGCGAGGACCTCGTCACCGTCGACCTGCCGACCCTCACCGTCGGCGTCGGCACCTGCTACGACCTGCGCTTCCCCGAACTCTTCCGCGGCCTCGTCGACGCGGGCGCCCAGGCCTTCGTCGTCCCGGCCGGCTGGCCGGCCCGCCGCCGCGCCCACTGGACCCTTCTCGCCCGGGCCCGGGCCGTCGAGAACCAGGCGTACGTCCTGGCCTGCGGCACCGCCGGCACCCACGCGGGCGTCGAGCAGGCAGGGCACTCGATCGTCGTCGACCCCTGGGGCGAGACCCTCGCGGAGGCCGGCCCGGACGAGGAGATCCTGCGGGTCGTCCTCGACCCGGCGAAGGTCCGCACGACCCGGGAGGAGTTCCCGGCGCTCAAGGACCGGGTGCTGGGGATCGCGCCGCCGCGCGTCCGCCGCGCCTGAACCCTTTCGGATCCGTGGAGAGGCACCTCGTGAACGACCAGAAGAAGGCGGCCGTCGCCGCCTTCGCCGAACTCTTCGGACCACCGCCGGAGGGACCCCCGGTCCCCGTCGACTGGGGCGCGGTCGAGGAGTGGCTCGGCCTCCGGCTGCCCGCCGACTACAAGGCCGTGGCCACCGCCTACGGCCCCCTCGACCTCGGCGAGCGGCTCTGGCTGCACACCCCCTTCGCGAGCGAGGCGCACCTCTTCGACTACGGGAGCTTCGTCGAGAGCGGCCGCCGCGCCGCCCCCGGCGTCCTCCCCTTCGGCGCCACCCGCATGTCCGACACCCTCTTCTGGGACACCACCGCCTCCGACGACCCGGACCAGTGGCCCGTCGTCGTCCACGTGCAGAACCTCGCGAACGCCGGCAAGGACCCCTGGCTCCGCCCCGGCACCACCCTCCTGCCCACCCTCGAGGGCTTCGTCTCCGACGGCCTGCGCCCCCACCTCGCCCGCAGCGGCGTCGCCGCCGGCGCGCTGTCCGCCTGGACCCCGCCGCCCCGCCGCCCCGAACCGACCCCCGAGCAGCGGGCCGCGCTCGTCTCCGGCGGCACCGGCCTCGACGCGCTCACCGCCCTGATCCCGCCGCCCGCCCGGCCGTACCTCGGCTCGGAGAGCTGGGAGTGGCTGTACGAACGCCTCGGCACCCGGCTCCCCACCGAGTACGTCCGCCTGACGGAGACGTACGGCGGCGGGGAGTGGTGCCAGTGGCTGCGCTTCAGCGTGCCGCTGGGCACCGGCCGGTACGACCTGGCGGGCACGGAGGAGTGGTACGGCGACGCCTACCGGGGCCTGCGCGCCGACCACCCCCAGTACCACCCGCTGCCCGTCTGGCCCGAACCGGGCGGCTTCCTGCCCTTCGCCGACTCCATCGACGGCGACCAGCTGTGCTGGCTCACCGAGGGCGGCACCCCCGACGACTGGCCGCTGATCGTCATCCCGCGCCACGCCGACCAGGGCCCGCCGCTCACCGGCACCCTCACCGCGACCCTCCTCGCCTGGCTGCGCGGCGAACTCCGCACGGCAGGCCTCCCCGGCCTCGTACGCCCCCACGAGGACCCGCTGGACGTCATCGACTTCGAGCCGTACGGACCGGAGGACGACTAGCCCGGCTCAGTACCGCACCGAACCAATCTGCCCGGATTGGATCTGTGAGGGGCAACCGGCGCCTCCCCAGACTGGCTTCATGAGCAGCGACATCCGTCCCGAGACCCTCGCCGTCCACCCGCCCCACGTCGAGATCACCGGCAGCAGGCCCCTCGGCGTCCCCCTCCACCAGGGGCACGTCTTCGCCTTCGACTCGGCCGACACCCTCGCCGAGGGGTTCACCTCCCCGGACACCTTCATGTACGCCCGCCACGGCAACCCCACCGTCCGCACCCTGGAGGAAGCCGTCGCCCGCCTGGAGGGCGGCACCGCCGCCCAGTCCTTCGCCTCCGGCATGGGCGCCATCAACGCCGTCCTCCTCGGCCTGCTCGGCAGCGGCGACCACGTCATCGCCCAGACCTGCCTGTACGGCGGCACGTACGCGGTCCTCACCGACCTCGCCAACCGCTGGGGCGTCGACGTCACCTACGTCTCCGGCACCGACCCGGAGGAGGTGCGGGCGGCCCTGCGCCCCGAGACCCGGCTCCTCTACCTGGAGACCATCGCCAACCCCACCACCCGCGTCGCCGACATCCCCGCGCTCGCCGCCGTCGCCGCCGAGGCCGGGGTCCCCGTCGCCGTCGACAACACCTTCGCCTCCCCGCTGCTCTGCCGCCCCCTCGACCACGGCGCCGACATCGTCGTCCACTCCGCCACCAAGTACCTGGCCGGGCACGCGGACGTCCTCGGCGGCATCGCCGTCTTCAAGGACGCGGAGCTGTACGGTCGGGTCCGCCACCAGGCCGTCGAACAGGGCGCGTCCACCGACCCGTTCGCCGCCTGGCTCACCCTGCGCGGCATGCAGACCCTCTCCCTGCGCATGGAACGCCAGTGCGCGAGCGCCGCCGAGCTCGCCGCCCGGCTCGAAGCGCACCCGGCGGTCGAGGCCGTCCGCCACCCGTCCCTCGCGAGCCACCCGGAACGGGCGATCGCCGCGCGCCTGCTGCCGGCGGGCGGCGGCGGGGTGATCTCGGTCGACCTCGCCGGCGGCCGGGAGGCGGGCCGTACCTTCGTCGAGGCGGTACGGCTCGCCTCCCTCAGCGTCTCCCTCGGCGATGTGAAGACGCTGGTGATGCACCCGGCGTCCACCTCCCACCACCAGCTCGACGCGACGGCGCTCGCGGCGGCCGGCATCGGCGCCGGCACGGTCCGGCTGTCGGTCGGCATCGAGCACGTGGAGGACCTGTGGGCGGACCTGGAGCAGGCGCTGACGAAGGCCGTCTAGTCCTCCCTCTCCCGCTCCGCCATCCGGATGACGCACACGGCGACCGCGATCTGCAGCGCGGCGTCGGCGTCCTCGCGGACCACGTTCACGGCGTACGTCTCGCGGACGTGGAACCACTGCCGGGAGATGTGCGCCAGGAGCTCGCCCTCGTACTCGACGGTGAACTCCCGGTCCAGGATCCGCCCGCTGACGTCGAGGCCGGTGCCGTCGACGAGCGTCACCCGGTAGTGGTTGCGGAGCAGGGAGAGCCGCTTGCGCCGGACGGTCGCGAGCGGCCGCTCGTCCCGCTCGATCGTCATCGCGTCCCGCAGGCTGAACATCTTCTGCCGCAGGGTGACGAGCACGTGCCCGTCGGGATCCTTCAGCTCCAGGGTGTCCCGCAGCCGCAGGGCCTTGCCGTCGACGAGAAAGGCATGGCGCCCCTGCTCGTCCTCGATCCAGTAGTCGTCGCCGATCGCGAAGATCTTGTCCCGTACGAGATATTTCACGGCCCTATGTCTGCCCGGCCCCGTGGCTTTCTCACCCGAAGGGGAACACGAACGCCCGCCCCCCACCCGGCCCCCTTTCTCCACCCGTACGGCACCCTTGAACCATGAACGACTCCGCGCCCACCCCCGCGCCCCGACGTGCCCGTGTCCGCGCCCCCGAGCTGATCGGCAAGGGCGGCTGGCTCAACACGGGCGGAGAAGAACTGACCCTCGCCGACCTGCGAGGAAAGATCGTTCTGCTCGACTTCTGGACCTTCTGCTGTGTGAACTGCCTGCACGTCCTCGACGAGCTCCGGGACCTGGAGGAGAAGCACCGCGACACGCTGGTGATCGTCGGGGTGCACTCGCCGAAGTTCGTGCACGAGGCCGAGCACCGGGCCGTCGTCGACGCCGTCGAGCGGTACGAGGTGCATCACCCCGTGCTCGACGACCCGGAGCTCGCGACCTGGAAGCAGTACGCCGTGCGCGCGTGGCCGACGCTCGTCGTCATCGACCCCGAGGGGTACGTCGTCGCCCAGCACGCCGGTGAGGGGCACGCCAACGCCATCCGGACGCTCGTCGAGGAGCTGGAGGCCGAGCACGAGGCCAAGGGGACGCTGCGGCGCGGCGACGGGCCGTACGTGGCGCCCGAACCCGTCGCGACCGATCTGCGGTTCCCCGGGAAGGCCGTCGTGCTGGAGAACGGGAACTTCCTGGTCTCCGACACCACCCGGCACCAGCTCGTCGAGCTCGCCGAGGACGGGGAGAGCGTGGTGCGGCGGATCGGCGAGGGTGTCTTCCGGGAGCCGCAGGGGCTCGCCCTGCTCCCGGACGGCAAGGTCGTCGTCGCCGACACCGTGCACCACGCCCTGCGCACGTACGACCCGGAGACCGGCGCGATCGAGCTCGTCGCCGGCACCGGGAAGCAGTGGTGGCAGGGGTCCCCGACCTCCGGGCCCGCCCTCGACGTCGACCTGTCCTCGCCGTGGGACGTCGCCTGGTGGCAGGGCAAGGTGTGGATCGCCATGGCCGGTGTGCATCAGCTGTGGACGTACGACCCCGAGACGCGGACCGTCGGGGTCGCGGCCGGGACGACCAACGAGGGGCTCGTCGACGGCCCGGCCGCCGAGGCCTGGTTCGCGCAGCCCTCCGGGCTCGCCGCCACCGAGGACCGGCTGTGGATCGCCGACTCCGAGACCAGCGCCGTGCGGTACATCGACACCGAAGGTGTCGTGCACACCGCCGTCGGCACCGGCCTCTTCGACTTCGGCCACCGCGACGGCGCCGCCGACCAGGCCCTGCTCCAGCACCCGCTGGGCGTGACCGCCCTGCCCGACGGCTCGGTCGCCGTCTCCGACACGTACAACCACGCCCTGCGCCGCTTCGATCCGGCGACCGGTGAGGTCACGACGCTCGCCACCGATCTGCGCGAGCCCAGCGACGCGGTCCTCGTCGGCGGCGACATCGTGGTCGTCGAGTCCGCCCGGCACCGGCTGACCCGGCTGCGGCTGCCGGAGGAGGCCGTCCAGGTCGAGTCCGCCGCCTACCGGACGCAGCGCGAGGCCACCGAGGTCGCCCCGGGCCGCCTCCGCCTCGACGTCGTCTTCCAGGCGCCGACCGGGCAGAAGCTGGACGAGCGCTACGGCCCCTCGACCCGCCTCCTGGTCTCCTCGACCCCGCCGGAGCTGCTCCTCGGCGGCGAGGGCACCGGGACCGATCTCTTCCGCGAGCTCGACCTGAACCCGGACGTGACCGAGGGCGTGCTGCACGTCTCCGCGATGGCCGCGTCCTGCGACGACGACCCGGCCAACGAGTACCCGGCCTGCCACGTCCACCAGCAGGACTGGGGCGTTCCCGTGAAGGTCACGGAGAGCGGTGTCGCCCGGCTGCCGCTGATCCTCGCCGGCATGGACGGCTGATCAGCGGACGATCCCCTGGTTCCTGGACGGGCGCCCCGCGGCCCCGTCCAGGCACCCGGCCACCCACGCCGCCGGGTCGTGCACGGCCCGGTCGCCGCCCATCCCCTGCCGCTCCATGAGCGCGCACTCGCCCTCGCGCAGGGCGCGCCACTTCACGATCCGCACGGCCTGGAGGTAGCCGCCCTCGTAGGCGATGTCCGTGCCCCACGGGGGCTGTTCGTCGTAGCGCGCGATCACGGCTCCCGCCGTCGCCGTGGCGAGGACCACGGCGGCGGCGACGGCGACGGCGAACTTCCCCCGCGGGGGGCCCTCATGACGATGCATGAGGGCGACGCTGCCAGGCGGGGGCTTTCGCGGATGTTTCGCGACCCGGAGGTCAGCCCTCCAGGAACGCCACCAGCGCGTTCGCGAGGAGGTACGGGTCGTCCGCGCCGCAGAGTTCGCGGGCGCTGTGCATGGAGAGGATCGCGACGCCGATGTCGACCGTCGAGATGCCGTGCCGGGCCGCGGTGATCGGGCCGATCGTGGTGCCGCAGGGCATGTCGTTGCTGGAGACGAAGGACTGCCAGGGCACCCCCGCCTTCTCGCACGCGGCGGCGAAGACCGCGCGGCCGCTGCCGTCGGTGGCGTACCGCTGGTTGACGTTCACCTTGAGGATCGGGCCGCCGTTGACGCGCGGGTGGTGCGTCGGGTCGTGGCGCTCCGCGTAGTTGGGGTGCACGGCGTGGCCGGTGTCGGAGGAGAGGCAGACGGTGCCGGCGAAGGCGCGGGCCCGGTCCTCGTAGGAGCCGCCGCGGGCGTAGACGGAGCGCTCCAGGACGTTGCCGAGGAGGGGGCCCTGGGCGCCGGTGTCGGCCTCGGAGCCGTTCTCCTCGTGGTCGAAGGCGGCGAGGACCGGGATGTACGGGAGGTCGTCGCGGCCCGCGAGGGAGGCGAGCGCGGCGGTGGCGGCGTGGACGGAGAGCAGGTTGTCCATGCGCGGTCCGGCGAGGAGTTCGCGGTCGCGGCCGAGGTACGCGGGCGCGTCGACGGCGTGGACCATGAGGTCCCAGCCGGTGACGTCCTCGGCGTCGACGCCGGCCTCGGCGGCGACGAACTCGATCAGGTCGCCCTCGTGGACCTGGCCGATGCCCCAGATGGGCTGCATGTGGCGCTGGCGGTCGAGCTTGAGGCCGTCGTTGACCTGGCGGTCGAGGTGGATGGCGAGCTGGGGGACGCGCAGCAGCGGCCGGTCGACGTTGACGAGGTGGTGGCTGCCGTCGCGGAGGGTGAGCCGGCCGGCGAGGCCGAGGTCGCGGTCGAGCCAGGTGTTGAGGAGCGTCCCGCCGTAGATCTCGACGGCGACCTGGCGCCAGCCCTGGGCGCCCATGTCGGGCTGCGGCTTGACGCGCAGGTTCGGGGAGTCGGTGTGGGCGCCGACGATCCGGTACGGGGTGTGGGCGGCGGCGCCCTCCGGCACGTACCAGGCGATGATCGCGCCGCCGCGGATCACGTACTTGCCGCCGCTGGTCCCCTCCCAGGCCGCGGTCTCCTCGACGCGGCGGAAGCCGACCTTCTCGAGCCGCTCGGCGGCGCTCGCCACCGCGTGGTACGGCGAGGGGGAGGCCGTCAGGAAGGCCATGAGGTCGTCGGTGTGTCCGCGGTCGAAGGGGCCGGCGGTGGGACGGGAAGCTGCGCTGCTCATGGGTTCACCTTACGCAGGGACCGGAATCCGAATACGGGACCCCGGAAATGAGGAACCGGGGGCGTCCCGGGCAGCAGAACGGCCCGCCCCCCTCCCCGGGGACGGGCCGTGCCTGCGGAGCGAGACGCGTCTTAGAACGCGGCCTCGTCCAGGTCCATCAGCGAGCCGTCGACGGCCTCGGCGAGCGCGCGCTCGGCGGAGACGCCGGGCAGGACGTTGGCGGCGAAGAACTTCGCGGCCGCGATCTTGCCCTGGTAGAACGCGACGTCCTTGCCGGTGGCTCCGGCGGCCAGCTTCTCGGCGGCGACGGCGGCACCGCGCAGCAGCAGGTAGCCGACGACGACGTCGCCGGAGGCCAGCAGCAGGCGGGTGGTGTTGAGGCCGACCTTGTAGATGTTCTTGACGTCCTCGCCGGTGGCGGTGAGGTCGGTGATCATCTTGCCGACGATGCCCTCCAGGTCGACGGCCGCCTTGGCGAGCGCGTCGCGGGCGCCGGCCAGCTCCTCGCCGCCGGTGCCGACCGCGAGGAACTTCTTGATCTCCTCGGACAGCGCGTTCAGGGAGGCGCCCTGGTCGCGGACGATCTTGCGGAAGAAGAAGTCCTGGCCCTGGATGGCCGTGGTGCCCTCGTAGAGGGTGTCGATCTTGGCGTCCCGGATGTACTGCTCGATCGGGTACTCCTGCAGGAAACCGGAGCCGCCGAAGGTCTGGAGCGACTGCGCGAGCTGCTCGTAGCCCTTCTCGGAGCCGTAGCCCTTCACGATCGGCAGGAGCAGGTCGTTCAGGCCGTGGAGCGCCTTGGCGTCCTCGCCGGCGGCCTCCTTCTCCTGGATGGAGTCCTGCACGGAGGCCGTGTAGAGGACGAGGGAGCGCATGCCCTCGGCGTACGCCTTCTGCGTCATCAGCGAGCGGCGGACGTCGGGGTGGTGCGTGATGGTGACCTTGGGCGCGGCCTTGTCCATGAAGTTGGCCAGGTCGGTGCCCTGGACGCGCTCCTTGGCGTACTCCAGGGCGTTGAGGTAGCCCGTGGAGAGGGTGGAGATCGCCTTCGTGCCGACCATCATGCGGGCGAACTCGATGATGAGGAACATCTGGCGGATGCCGTCGTGCTTGTCGCCGATCAGCCAGCCCTTGGCGGGGTGCTGGTCGCCGAAGGTCATCTCGCAGGTGTTGGAGGCCTTGAGGCCCATCTTGTGCTCGACGTTGGTGGCGTAGACGCCGTTGCGGGCGCCCAGCTCGCCGGTCTCCCAGTCGAACTCGTACTTCGGGACGAGGAAGAGGCTCAGGCCCTTGGTGCCGGGGCCGGCGCCCTCGGGGCGGGCGAGGACGTAGTGGAGGATGTTCTCCTCCATGTCGTGCTCACCGGAGGTGATGAAGCGCTTGACGCCCTCGATGTGCCAGGAGCCGTCCTCCTGCTGGACGGCCTTGGTGCGGCCGGCGCCGACGTCCGAGCCCGCGTCGGGCTCGGTGAGGACCATGGTGGAGCCCCAGCGCTTCTCGACGGCGATCTGCGCGACCTTCTTCTGCGCCTCGTTGCCCTCGTTGTAGAGGATGCCGGCGAAGGCCGGGCCGGAGGAGTACATCCAGATGGCCGGGTTCGAGCCGAGGAGGAGCTCCGCGTAGGCCCAGATGAGGGAGCGCGGGGAGACGGTGCCGCCGATCTCCTCGGGGATGCCCAGGCGCCAGTACTCGGACTCCATGAAGGCGTTGTACGACTTCTTGAAGGTGGCGGGGACCGGGGCGGTGTTGGTCTCGGGGTCGAAGACCGGCGGGTTGCGGTCGGCGTCGGCGAAGGACTCCGCGAGCTCGTTCTCGGCGAGACGGCGGATCTCGTCGAGGATGCTCTTGGCGGTCTCGACGTCCATCTCCTCGAACGGACCGGTGCCGTACACCTTGTCGCGGCCGAGGACCTCGAAGAGGTTGAACTCGATGTCGCGGAGATTCGACTTGTAGTGCCCCATGGCGACGGCTCCGTTAAGGCTCGGGGAGGCAGGTTCCCGTACAGGTTCCTCGTACACGTACCAGCGAGTAGCAACACGCTCTCTCCGATGATGCTACCCACCGGTAATAAGAAGCAACCCCTATCCGGCCATCTGTGACGTCCGTGACGTCAATCGCCGCCGTCAAGCCAGGTGGAGGGCTCGCCCACGCGAGGGTGAGGAATCTCGGCAGGTGGGGCATCGTTCGTAACCGTTCGGCTACGGTGGGTGATCGAGCGTCCGTCCCTCGTGTGCCGGCGGGCGGCCACCCCCCTCCCCTGGAGAACCCTCCATGCCCCGACTTGTAGAGGTGTGCGAACGCGTCTCGATAGTCTTGGCCCCATGTACGGCTACGAGCAGAACCCGGGTGCCCAGCAGCAGTACGCGCCGCCCCAGCAGGGGCAGTACGCCCAGCAGCAGGCCGGGATGCCGGGCGGCATGCAGGCCGGGATGGCCGGCGGCGGGTACGCCCAGCAGCAGCCCCCGCTGTACCCGGAGCCCTCGCCGCCCTCCCTCGCGGACGCCGTACGCGCCTTCACGACCGGGACCCTGGCCGCCGAGGACTTCCAGCAGATCTTCGCCACCTCGAAGGTCTACTGCCCGCGCGGTGACAACCCCGGCTTCCTGGCCCTGCACAACACCCAGCAGCCGGTCATCCCGATGTTCACCTCGCTCAAGGAGCTGCGGCGGTACGCGGGCAAGGAGTCGAAGTACTTCGTGATCACCGGCGCCGAGGTGATCGACCTGCTGCCGACCGGCTACGGCTTCGTCCTCGACATGGAGGGCGACCACCGCATGGTCTTCGACGCGAAGGCCGTGGAGCAGATGGTCGACTTCGCGATGCGGCGGATGTACGGCTGATCCTCGCGCGCGGACGGGCGGGCCCGGCGGCTTCTGAGGGGTCGCCGGGCCCGCCCGTGTCTCCTGGGGCCCGCTCCTAGTCCTCGGCGTCCTCGGCGAGGAGCTTCTCGTACTGCGCGGCGTCGAGCAGGCCGTCCAGCGCGCCGGTGCCGGCGATCTCGATCTCGACGATCCAGCCGTCGCCGTACGGGTCGGTGTTGATGTTCTCGGGGTCGCTTTCGAGGTCGGGGTTCTCGGTCACCACCCGGCCGGGGACGGGCGCGTAGAGATCGCTCACCGACTTGACCGACTCCAGGGTGCCGAAGGGTTCTCCCGCCCCGACGTCCTGGCCCAGGGTCGGGATGTCCACGAAGACGATGTCGCCGAGCTGCTTCTGCGCGAAGTCGGTGACGCCGACGCGGACGCGCTTGTCACTCGTTCGCTCCACCCACTCGTGGTCCTTCGTGTACTTCAGGTGCGCCGGGTAGTTCGACATGCGGGCTCCTTCGCGGGCCGTCGGGGTGCCGGGTGGTCCGCCCGGCGGGGACAGCGTGCCCGAGTGGGCGGGGGTGCGGGGGTGTGACTCACCCGGACGGGTGGGCGACTTTCGGTCGTCCGGGGGAAGGGGCGGGGAGGGGGCGGGAATGGTGCGGGACGGATCCGCGTTCCGGGTAGCAAGAAGTTCAGTGTTCAACTAAAGTGGTCGTACAAGGTCGCACCTAGGAGGTCCGGTCATGCCCGCTGTGACTGTCGAGAACCCGCTCACCCTGCCGCGCGTCGCCGCCCCGGCCGACGCCGTCGCCCGCCCCGTGCTCGCCGTCACCACGGCCCCCTCGGGCTTCGAGGGCGAGGGATTCCCGGTGCGCCGCGCGTTCGCCGGGATCAACTACCAGTACCTCGACCCGTTCATCATGATGGACCAGATGGGTGAGGTGGAGTACGCGCCCGGAGAGCCCAAGGGCACGCCCTGGCACCCCCACCGCGGCTTCGAGACCGTCACCTACATCATCGACGGGACCTTCGACCACCAGGACTCCAACGGGGGCGGCGGCACCATCACCAACGGCGACACCCAGTGGATGACCGCCGGCTCCGGCCTCCTCCACATCGAGGCCCCGCCGGAGTCCCTCGTCGTCAGCGGCGGCCTCTTCCACGGCCTCCAGCTGTGGGTGAACCTGCCCGCGAGCGACAAGATGATGGCCCCCCGCTACCAGGACATCCGCGGCGGCCAGGTCCAGCTCCTCACCTCCCCCGACGGCGGCGCGCTGCTCCGCGTCATCGCCGGCGAGCTCGACGGCCACGAGGGCCCCGGCATCACCCACACCCCGATCACGATGATCCACGCCACCCTGCGCCCCGGCGCCGAGATCAGCCTGCCCTGGCGCGAGGACTTCAACGGCCTCGCGTACGTGCTCGCCGGCCGCGGCACGGCCGGTGCCGAACGGCGGCCGATCCACATGGGCCAGACCGCCGTCTTCGGCAAGGGCGGCGCGCTGACCGTCCGCGCGGACGAGAAGCAGGACGGCAACACCCCGGACCTGGAGGTCGTCCTCCTCGGCGGGCAGCCGATCCGGGAGCCGATGGCCCACTACGGCCCGTTCGTGATGAACACGCAGGCCGAACTCCGCCAGGCCTTCGAGGACTTCCAGGCGGGCCGCCTCGGCACGATCCCGGCGGTCCACGGGATGGGCGAGTAACGGCGGGACGGTACGGGGGAGGCGGTACGAGGAAGGCGGCACGGTACGACGGAGGCGGTACGGCACGGGGCGCCCGATGCCGTACCGCCTCCGTGTTGCGGGGCGCCCGGCCTGGGCCCGCACCGGTCGTACCGGGTGCCCGGTCTGGGCCCGCACCGGTCGTACGGGGTGCCCGGTCTGGGCCCGCACCGGTCGTACGGGGTGCCCGGTCTGGGCCCGCACCGGCCGTAAGGGGCGCCCGGTCTGGGCCCGCACCGGCCGTACGGGGTGCCCGGTCTGGGCCCGCACCGGTCGTACGGGGCGCCCGGCCTGGGCCCGCACCGGCCGTACGGGGCGCCCGGCCTGGGCCCGCACCGGCCGTACGGGGCGCCCGGCCTGGGCCCGCACCGGCCGTACGGGGCTCCCTGCCCCGTCCCGTACCGCCTTTTCGCGCTCGCTGACGGGGCGTCACCCGTACGGCCCGTCAGCGCGCGACGACACGCCGACGGCCGTGGTCCGGTGATGAGGTGCAGACCAGCCGAGAGCCGCTCCTCCCCGACCCCGTCCGCCGGTTCGCCGCCTGGTGCGTCGTCCTGCTGCTCGCCGCCGGGGTCGCCGCCGTCTTCATCTGGCTCTGCGTGGAATTCAAGACGGCCGTCACCCCCGTCCTCCTCGCGATCCTCGGCACCGCCCTCCTCGGACCGCTCTACCGGCGCCTGCTGCGGATGAAGGTCCGCAAGGGACTCGCCGCCGCGCTCACCGTCGTCGCCGTCCTCGTCGTCGTCGGCGGCGCCACGTACATCGTCGTCGTCGCGCTCATCGACACCGGCGACCAGATCGTCGCCTCGCTCCGGCAGGCCGCCTCCGACATCGCCGAGCACCTCGGCGCGGCCGGCACCTCCCTCGACGACCTCGCCAAGAACGCCGAGAAACTCCTCAGGGAGTTCGGCGGCACCGCCGCCTCCGGGGTCATCAGCGGGCTGAGCGTCGTCGGCCAGGCGCTCGCCACCGCCGTCCTCGCCCTGCTCCTCATCTTCTTCTTCCTCAAGGACTCCGACCGGGCCGCCGACATCCTGCGCTCCCTCGCCCCCCGCGCCACCGGCGACCTCGTCGAGGCCATGGCGCGCCGCGCCTTCGAGGCCGTCGAGGGCTTCATGCGCGGCACGACGCTCGTCGCCCTCGTCGACGCCGTCCTCATCGGCATCGGCCTCGTCGTCCTCGACGTGCCCGGCGCGGTCGGGCTCGCCGCGCTCGTCTTCGTCACCGCCTACATCCCGTACCTCGGCGCCTTCCTCTCCGGCGCGATCGCCGTCCTCGTCGCCCTCGCCGACCGCGGCTTCGTCATCGCGCTGTGGGTGCTCGGCATCGTCCTGGCCGTCCAGGTCATCGAGGGCAACGTCCTCCAGCCCATGGTCCAGAGCCGGACCGTCCAGATGCACCCGGCGGTGGTGATGCTGGCGATCACCGCGGGGGCGTCCGTCGCGGGGATCCTGGGCATGCTGCTCGCCGTACCGCTGACGGCCGCCGCGACGGGCATCCTGGGGGAGCTGCGGACGCGGTACGGGACGCCTTCCGGGACGCCTTCCGGGGCGGACTAGGCCGGCGTGAGACCGCCCGGCTCGAACGAGGCGAGCAGCTGCTCCAGGGCCGCCTGGTCGGGGCCCACGAACGGGTCGGCGTCCGGGACGGACGCGATCGTCTCCAGCATCCGGTTCGTCATCCGTACGGCCGGCGGCAGATGCGTGCACAGCACGATCTCCGGGTTCATCTCCGCCAGCGGCGCGAGCGTCGCCCGGTACTTCTCCGCGTCCACCAGGTGCACCCAGGGGCTGTCGAGCGTCGCCCAGAGCAGCTGCGCCTGCCGCAGCTCCTCCGGCTTGAGATCGCTCGCGTGCCCGCTCTCGGCCAGCTCGGCGCTCGGCATCGGGCCGCCGAAGCAGTCGGAGCTGAAGCAGATCCGGGTCCGGTCGTCGTAGAAGCCGACGGTCGCCGGGCTGTCGAAGAGCGGCGGCCGGAAGGCGTGCAGCGTGCGGTCGCCGACGTCGAGGGACTGGCCCGGGTTGAGGAAGTACACCCGGTCCATGGGCAGCGCCCGCTCGGTCGTCATGATCCCGAAGCCGAGGAACGTCGTGATCACGCGCGCGCGTGGGGCGGCGTCGAGCAGATCGAAGATCCCGCCGGTGTGGTCCCGGTCGGGGTGGGTCAGCCAGATCCAGCGGACGTCGGCCGGGTCCATGACCCCGCTGAGCGCCGCGACGAAATCGCGGTCCTCGACCGAGAGCCCGGTGTCGACGACCACGGGTTCGGCGGCGGTGAGGACGTAGGCGTTGACCGGGATGTGGCCGATGCCCGGCACGTCGAGACTGTCGGCGATCACCGTGGTGTCGCTGCCGACCTTGTGGGTGTCCATGGCGCACTCCGTGGTCCCCCGCGCGACCGCGTACGAAACCAGTCTGCGCCGGGTGAAGGCCCCCCGCGCGCGGTCCCACCACACCGATCCCCACACGGCCCCCGCACCACGCCCGTGCGGGCCCGCGCCCGGTGGGGCGTTGCCCCCGTTCACCCCCGTGTGGGCAATCGCTCCTTGCGGAACGCCTGCCCACAACGGGGGCGGGTGGGTGGGTGCCGTCCCGGCGGAACGTAGGCCCCACAACGGCAGGCCCGGCGGAGGCTAGGCGCAGCAGCCGTCCTCCGACTCCGGTTCGTTCAGTTCGAACCAGATCGCCTTGCCCTCGCCCCGCGGATCCACCCCCCACGCGTCCGCCAGCATCTCCATCAGGACCAGGCCGCGGCCGCTCGACGCCATCTCGCCCGGGTGCCGCTTGTGCGGCAGCTCGTCGCTGCCGTCGGAGACCTCCACCCGCAGCCGCCGCGACTTCTCGGCGCACGCCACCTCCGCGACCAGGAGCGCGTCGCCGTCGGTGTGGACGAGGACGTTCGTGACCATCTCCGAGACCATGAGGACCGCAGAGTCGAGCTGGTCCTCGTCCGACCAGTCGTGCAGCAGCTGCCGGACCTGCTCGCGGGCCTCGGCGATCCGTTCCGGCTCGGCCTGGGCGATCGACATGAGGGTGCGGCGGGGGGCCTCCCGCACGGTCCCGGCGGGCCGGCGGGAGAGCAGCAGGACGGCGATGTCGTCCTCGCGGCGGTCCGCGAGCGGGCCGGTCGTGTGGTGCGAGCCGGGCCCGTGGACGGCCTCCACGAGGGCGTCGGCGAGCCTCTCCAGGTCCTCGCCGTCGTGGGACTCCAGGAGCGTCCGTACGCGCTCCCAGCCGCTGTCCAGGTCGTGCCCGCCGGTCTCCAGGAGCCCGTCGGTGCAGATCATGAGGGTCTCGCCGGGGTCCAGGGTGAGCCGGGTGGTGGGGTAGTCGGTGTCGGGGTCGATGCCGAGCGGCAGCCCCCCGGCGGTGGGCCTGAGGAGAACCGTTCCGTCGTTCATCCGCACCGCCGGATCCGGATGCCCGGCCCGCGCGATGTCGACCGACCCGGTCTCCAGGTCGACCTCCAGGTAGAGGCAGGTCGCGAAGCGCGGCCCGCCGCCGTTCCCGGGATCCTCGTCGTCCCCGTCCGTGATCCCGTACAGGAAACGCGAGGCCCGGGAGAGGACCGCGTCCGGCCGGTGGCCCTCGGAGGCGTACGCGCGCAGGGCGATCCGCAGCTGCCCCATCAGGCCGGCTGCCCGCACGTCGTGTCCCTGCACGTCGCCGATGACGAGCGCGATCCGTCCCGGCCCGCTGCCGCCGGTGCGGGAGGAGCCGCCGGGCAGCCGGATCATGTCGTACCAGTCGCCGCCGACCTGGAGCCCGCCGCCGGTCGGCACGTACCGCGCGGCGACCTGGATGCCGGGGATGCCAGGACCGAGGACCGGCATCATCGTCCGCTGGAGGCCGAGGGAGAGCTCGCGCTCGGACTCGGCCACGCCCGCGCGTGCGAGGGCCTGCGCGAGCATCCGCGCCACCGTCGTCAGCACGGACCGCTCGTCGGGCGTGAACGCCACCGGATGCTTGAAGGCCGCCATCCAGGCCCCCATCGTCCGCCCGGCGACGACGAGCGGCACGAAGGCCCAGGAGCGGCGCCCGAAGCGCTGCGCGAGCGGCCAGGTCATGGGGAAGCGGCGCAGGTACTCCTCCGGCGTCGGCAGGTAGATCGCCCGCCCGGTCCGTACGACCTCCGCCGCCGGATAGTCCGTGTCCAGCGACATCGACGAGAAGGGCCCCTCGTCGCCCTCGCTGTGCCCGTGGTGGCCGATCACCGTCAGCCGCTCGCCCGCCACGCCGAAGACGGCGAGCCCGTCCGGCGAGAAGCCGGGCATCGACAGGGAGGCCGCCACCCGCAGCACCTCGGCCGTCGACCGCGCCTCGGCGAGCGCCCGCCCCGCGTCGAGGAGAAAGGCCTCGCGGGAGCGCCGCCAGTCGCCCGTGATGGGCGTACGGGCCGCGGTCCCCGGCAGCTGCTCGGCGACCTCCTGGAGCGTGCCGACCAGCTGGTAGTCGTTCCCCTCGATGAGCGGCTTCGACCTGCTCCGTACGGTACGGATCACCCGGCCGTGCCCGTCCATGATCCGCAGCCGGGCCTCGGCGAGGGTGCCCTCGGCGACGGCGAGGTTGACCACCCCGTCGATCTCGTTCCAGTCGACCGGATGAAAACGCGCCCGCACGGCCGCCTCGGTGAGTCGCACGGGCTCGGCGGGCAGCCCGAG
This sequence comes from Streptomyces sp. NPDC015661, assembly GCF_043077765.1. Taxonomy (NCBI): domain Bacteria; kingdom Bacillati; phylum Actinomycetota; class Actinomycetes; order Kitasatosporales; family Streptomycetaceae; genus Streptomyces; species Streptomyces sp. NPDC015661. Next base: position 190,832 of record NZ_JBIBST010000012.1, read on the forward strand.
CAGCCGGGCGGCCTCGGCGTCGAGCGAGACGATCCCGGACGCGTTGTCCCAGCGCCACAGGCCGGTCGCGATCGCGGCCAGGACGTCCTCGGTGCGCATTGCCCCACTTTATGAATATCGGACAGGAGGTCGCCACCGAGAGTATTCGAAATGCGATCTTGGCCCGGCCGGTACTCTGGGTGGGTCTGCCCTCGTGTCCTGTGACATCTGTGACAGCGGTCACGGCCGGGCGACGCCCCACGACCCAAGATCCCGAAGACTGGATGAACGACGATGCATCGGTACAGGTCCCACACCTGCGGCGAGCTCCGCGCCTCTGACGTCGGCACCGACGTCCGGCTGAGCGGCTGGCTGCACAATCGGCGCGACCTGGGCGGCATCCTCTTCATCGATCTGCGCGACCACTACGGCATCACGCAGCTCGTCGCCCGGCCCGGCACCCCCGCCGCCGAGGTTCTCGACAAGCTGACGAAGGAGACCGTCGTCCGCGTGGACGGCAAGGTCGTCTCCCGCGGCGCGGAGAACGTCAACCCCGAGCTGCCGACCGGCGAGATCGAGATCGAGGCCGCCGAGGTCGAGGTCCTGGGTGCCGCCAAGCAGATCCCCTTCACCATCAACGCCGACGACGGCGTCAACGAGGAGCGGCGCCTGGAGTACCGCTTCCTCGACCTGCGCCGCGAGCGCATGCACCGCAACATCATGCTGCGCTCCGCCGTCATCGCCTCCATCCGCTCCAAGATGGTGGCCCTCGGCTTCAACGAGATGGCGACCCCGATCCTCGCCGCGACCTCCCCCGAGGGCGCCCGCGACTTCGTCGTCCCGTCCCGTCTGAACCCGGGCAAGTTCTACGCGCTGCCGCAGGCGCCGCAGCAGTTCAAGCAGCTTCTGATGATCTCCGGCTTCGACCGCTACTTCCAGATCGCGCCCTGCTTCCGCGACGAGGACGCCCGCGCCGACCGCTCGCCGGGCGAGTTCTACCAGCTCGACGTCGAGATGTCGTTCGTCGAGCAGGAGGACGTCTTCCAGCCGATCGAGAAGCTCATGACGGAGCTCTTCGAGGAGTTCGGCGGCGGCCGCCACGTCACCTCGCCGTTCCCGCGGATCCCGTTCCGCGAGTCGATGCTCAAGTACGGCAACGACAAGCCGGACCTGCGCACCGACCTCGAACTCGTCGACATCTCCGACGTCTTCGAGAACTCCGAGTTCAAGGCCTTCGCCGGCAAGCACGTCCGCGCGCTCGCCGTCCCGAACACCGGCGACCAGCCGCGCAAGTTCTTCGACTCCCTCGGCGACTTCGCGGTCTCCCTCGGAGCGAAGGGCCTGGCCTGGGTCCGCGTGGGCGAGGAGAACGCCCTCACCGGCCCCATCGCCAAGTTCCTCACCGAGGAGAACGTCAAGGTCCTCACCGAGCGCCTCGGCCTGGCCCCCGGCCACGCGATCTTCTTCGGCGCGGGCGAGTTCGACGAGGTCTCCAAGATCATGGGCCCGGTCCGGGTCGAGGCCGCCAAGCGCGCCGGCCAGTTCGAGGAGAACGTCTTCCGCTTCGCGTGGATCGTCGACTTCCCGATGTACGAGCGGGACGAGGAGACCGGCAAGATCGACTTCTCGCACAACCCGTTCTCCATGCCGCAGGGCGGCCTGCAGGCCCTGGAGACCCAGGACCCGCTGGACATCCTCGGCTGGCAGTACGACATCGTCTGCAACGGCATCGAGCTCTCCTCCGGCGCCATCCGGAACCACGAGCCCGAGATCATGTTCAAGGCCTTCGAGATCGCGGGCTACTCCCGTGAGACCGTCGAGTCCGAGTTCGCCGGCATGCTCCGCGCCTTCGAGTACGGCGCCCCGCCGCACGGCGGCATCGCCCCGGGCGTCGACCGCATCGTCATGCTCCTCGCCGACGAGCCCAACATCCGCGAGACGATCGCCTTCCCGCTCAACGGCAACGCCCAGGACCTCCTGATGGGCGCCCCGACCGAGCTGGACGAGTCCCGCCTGCGCGAACTGAACATCCAGCTCCGCAAGCCGGTCGAGAAGAAGGTCGTCACGGAAGACCGCCCGGTGACGGAGTCGGTCCACCCGGAGGCGGGCCGCTAATCAGCCTTTCGGCACCTGTGGGGCCCGGAACCGCGATGACGGTTCCGGGCCCCACAGTCGTTTCCCGGCTGCGCGAACGATCAGCGGCCCCTGCCCCCCAGCAACCGCGCCGGCTCAGGGCAGTCGCTGGTGCGGGCCGCTTCGTCCGATCTGGCCGCTCCTGGCCGCGCGGGCTTGTCCGGGTCCGGTGCGAACTCCGCTGGTGTACCGGTCCTTGGGCCACCGGCGCCGGGTGGGCCACAGCCTCGTGGCGGCCTGCGCGGCTCGGCGGCGTCCACGTCAGGTCGACGCCGTGAACGCCGACAGCACGCACAGGAACCCACAGCCCGCTCCCATGTTCCTGACAGGTGCCGTTCCTAGGGTCCTCGCCCATGAGTGAAAACCAGAAGCACAGGCGGGACATGACACGGCGGCGGGTTCTCGCCGCCGGTGGTGGCGTCGTCGTCGCGGCGGGGATCGGCGCCGGGGTCGTCTCCAGCGCCTCGGCCGACACGACCTCGGCGGGCGCCACGGAGAAGACGACGTCCGGCGAGGCCTGTTACCGGCTGACCTCGGAGACGACCGAAGGTCCGTACTACATCGACGCCGACAAGATCCGGAAGGACATCACCGAGGACCGCGAGGGCATTCCCCTCACCGTCCGCCTCAAGGTGATCGACTCCGAGAGCTGCGAGCCGCTGCAGGGCGCCGCCGTCGACATCTGGCACTGCGACGCGCTCGGGATCTACTCCGGGTACGAGAGCCTCAGTACGGGGGGCGGAGGCGGGGCCCCCGGGGGCAGTACGCCGCCGACCGGTACGCCTCCGACCGATGCGCCCACCGGGACCCCGCCCACCGGCGCTCCCACCGGTACGCCCCCTTCCGGCGGGCCCGGTGGCGGTGGCGGCGGTGGGCACGAGGAGCCCACCGACGACAAGCGGTACCTGCGCGGGACGCAGCTCACCGACAAGCACGGGTACGTGGAGTTCACGACCGTCTTCCCCGGCTGGTACCGGGGGCGCTGCGTGCACGTCCACACCAAGGTGCACGTGGGAGGGACGATGACGTCCGCCGGGTACGAGGGCGGGCACACCTGCCACACCGGGCAGCTCTTCTTCGCCGAGAGCGCCGTACTCGACTCGGCCGAGGTCGCCCCGTACTCCACCAGCACCACCGAGCGCACCACGCTCGACGCCGACACGATCTACCCCGGCAACGGGTCCGAGGGCGGTCTGCTCACGCTCAAGTACCGGGCGAAGAAGATCGAGAAGGGTGTCCTCGCCACCCTGACCCTGGGCGTCGACCCCGACGCGACCCACACCGGTACGGATTCCTAACGGAGCCCGTCCAGGAAGAGGGCAGCGGCCAGCAGGTGGCCGCTGCCCCGGGGGCTCAGGCCACGTTCCCGTAGGCGTACGTCGAAGGACGTCAGCGGCAGGCGGCCCGCCAGGACCTCCCGGGCTCCGTCCTGCACCTCCCGCAGCCCGTGCGGACCGGCCGCGTGGAGCAGGCCCGTGTCCTGGAGGGTCGTCATGACCGTGAGCAGGGCGTTCAGACGGGCCTCGGGCTCGCGGGCCCCGGCGTCGCGGGCGGTACGGAGGGCTGCCGACGCCCGCCGTACGTGCGGGAACCCGGCCCGCGCCTCGCCCCTCGCGCCGGCCGCCCCGTACCGGACCGAGACCGCCGAACCGGGGGAGGGGCGGCGGGGCGCCCGCGCGTCGGGATGCGCGGCGATCCGTCCGGCGAGGGCGGTGATCTCGTCCAGGTCCCCGGCGGGTGCGAGCGCGGCCGCCGCCACCAGCAGCCCCAGCGGCCACACGGCCCCGTGGTGGGTCCCCGTGCCGCCGTCCGCCCTCGCCATGTCGCGCTCCGTGGCCCGCCCGATCGCGCCCAGCTCCGCCCTGAGCGCCCGGCCCGGCTCCCCGATCCGCCGTGCGGCCGCCGCCATCGCGGCGAACCCGGGCTCCAGCGCCCGCGCGGACCACCGCAGCCCCGGCAGATCCGCCTCCCGCGCATCGGGAAGCCCCGGCTTGGGCGTCAGCTCCACCCCCGCCGACAGGCCTTCCACGGCGGCCCCGGCCAGCTTCTCGTCCTCACGCGTCACGACCATGCGGCGCACGCTAGGCACCGAACCTGAGCCCTGCGTCGGGACCGCCTGTGAGCCCGCTGTGCGCTCCCCGGGCGGGTGAGGCCGGAGGGTACGGATCGCCTCCCGCGGTGCGGTGTCCGTGAGGTCGCGACCAGTCCGACCGGTCCGACCGGTCCGACCGGTCCGACCAGTCCGCCGCGAACCCTCCGTCCGTCGCCGGCAGTCAGGCTCCTCGGTCTTCTTCGCCGAAGCGTTGCACGACGATCCACGCAGATTCCTCCGTCGGCGGCGTCGCCCGGTGCCACCACCTCGTGGACCCGGAGCCTGCTGAAGAGAGCCGGGGAAAGAAACTTCTCGGCAGCTGTCACACACTCCTCCTCGTCTCCGTCAGTGCAGTGTCCGGCTCGAACGAGGCGGACACGGGAAGGCCTAAGGAGCCGAGATGTTCGCCGAGATGTCCACCACCGCCATCGTCGTCACCGCCGTCGCCGCGTTCATGGCCGGGTTCTCCGGTGCCTCGATCTTCTTCAAGGCCAAGTTCACCGTCGAGCCCCTCGCCGAGTACGGGGTTCCGCAGGCCTGGTGGAACTGGCTCGGTGCCGCCAAGGCCGCCGGGGCCGTCGGGCTCGTCGTCGGCTTCTACATCCCGGTCATCGGGACGCTCGCCGCGATCGGACTCATCCTGTACTTCCTCGGTGCGGTGATCACCGTGGTCCGGGCCCGCGCCTACGCTCACGCTCCCTTCCCGGTCGTCTACATGGCGCCCGCCGTCGCCGCCCTCGCCCTGACCTGGTGACCCGCACGGAAAAGGCCGCCCTCCCGGACAGACACCGGGACGGCGGCCTTCTTCGTGCGTCAGTACGGACGTACGGGTGTCGTACGTCAGTCCTTCTTCGGGTCCTCCAGGCGCGGGAACAGCACCGCGCCCTTCGTCACCGTCGCGCCGGCCGGGAGCTGTCCCCACGTGGCGGAGGACTGGACCGGCTGCGCCGCCAGGGCGCCCAGGGACGCCTCGGCGCCCAGGGACTCCCAGAGCGCCTGCGAGGTCTCCGGCATGATCGGGTTGAGCAGGACGGCCACGGCGCGGAGGGACTCGGCGGCCGTGTAGAGGATGGTCGCCAGGCGGGCCCGGCCCTCCTCCGACTCGTCCTTGGCCACCTTCCACGGCTCCTGCTCCGTGATGTAGCCGTTGACCTGCTTCACGAAGTCGAAGATCGCCAGGATGCCGCCCTGGAAGTCCAGCTCCTCGCCGATCTTCGCGTCGGCCGTCGCGACGGCCTTCGCCAGGCCCTCGTGGATCGCCTTCTCCGCGTCGCCGTCGGCCGTCGACGCCGGCAGCTCGCCGCCGAAGTACTTCCCGACCATCGCCGCGACGCGGGACGCCAGGTTGCCGTAGTCGTTCGCCAGCTCGGACGTGTAGCGGGCGGTGAAGTCCTCCCACGAGAAGGAGCCGTCCTGGCCGAAGGCGATCGCCCGCAGGAAGTACCAGCGGTACGCGTCCACGCCGAAGTGCGAGGTCAGGTCCTGCGGCTTGATGCCCGTCAGGTTCGACTTCGACATCTTCTCGCCGCCGACCATCAGCCAGCCGTTGGCCGCGACCCGGCCGGGGACCGGCAGGCCCTGCGCCATCAGCATCGCCGGCCAGATCACCGCGTGGAAGCGCAGGATGTCCTTGCCGATGAGGTGCACGTTCGCCGGGAAGGTCTCCTCGAACTTCGCCGGGTTCTCGTTGTAGCCGACGGCCGTCGCGTAGTTCAGGAGCGCGTCGATCCACACGTAGATGACGTGCTTCTCGTCCCACGGGACCGGGATGCCCCAGTCGAAGGTCGAGCGGGAGATCGAGAGGTCCTCAAGGCCCTGCTTGACGAAGTTCACGACCTCGTTGCGGGCCGACTCCGGCTGGATGAAGCCCGGGTTCGCCTCGTAGAACTCGAGCAGCTTCGGGCCGTACTGGCTCAGCTTGAAGAAGTAGTTCTCCTCCTTGAGGATCTCCACCGGCTTCTTGTGGACGGGGCACAGCTTGGTGCCGTCCTCCGCCTCGATGAGGTCGCCGGGGAGCTTGAACTCCTCGCAGCCCACGCAGTACGGGCCTTCGTACCCGCCCTTGTAGATCTCGTCCTTGTCGTACAGGTCCTGCACGAACTCCTGGACGCGGTCCGTGTGACGCTTCTGCGTCGTACGGATGAAGTCGTCGTTCGCGATGTTCAGGTGCTCCCAGAGGGGCTTCCACGCCTCCTCGACGAGCTTGTCGCACCAGGCCTGGGGCGTGACGTTGTTCGCCTCGGCCGTGCGCATGATCTTCTGACCGTGCTCGTCCGTGCCGGTGAGGTACCACACCTTCTCGCCGCGCTGACGGTGCCAGCGCGTGAGCACGTCGCCTGCGACGGTCGTGTAGGCGTGGCCCAGGTGAGGAGCGTCGTTGACGTAGTAAATGGGGGTCGTGACGTAGAACGCCTTCGCCCCCTGCTTCTCGGATCCAGTGGCCGCCATGGTCGAAATCCTAACGGCCCGACGAAGATCCACTCACATCCATAAAGCGGGGTTGTGGATAACGGTGGGTGTGGGGGTGGGGGCCGTCCCCGTGCTCCTCCTCGGGAGGATGGGCCGCATGCGTGTACTCGTAGCCGAGGACGAGCGGGACCTCGCCGCGCTCCTCGCCACCGGCCTGCGGCGGGCGGGCTTCGCCGTCGACACCGTCCACGCGGGCGACGACGCCCTGGAGCGGCTGGGACTGTACGTGGACGACGGTGCCCCGGGCGATCCGGTCGCGGCCGGCCCCGCTGCGTCCCGTACCGCCGGTCCCGCTCCGTCCCGTACCGCCGGTCCCGCTCCGTCCCGTACCGCCGGCCCCGCTCCGTCCAGCCCCTACGACGTGCTCGTTCTCGATCGTGATCTGCCCCGCGTCCACGGTGACGACGTGGCCCGGCGGCTCCTCGCCGCCGGATCCCCCACCCGGATCCTCATGCTCACCGCCTCCTCCGCCGTCGAGGACCGCGTCGAAGGCCTCGACCTCGGCGCCGACGACTACCTCGGCAAGCCCTTCGACTTCCCCGAGCTGGTCTCCCGGGTCCGCGCCCTCCGGAGGCGCTCCGCCCGGCCCGCCCTGCCGCCCCTCCTCGAACGCCACGGGCTCGTCATGGACACCGTCCGGCGGACCGCCGCCCGTGACGGGCGGGACCTCGACCTCTCCCCCAAGGAGTTCTCCGTCCTCCAGATCCTCCTGGAGGCCGACGGCGCGGTCGTCTCCGCCGAGGAGCTCCTCGATCGTGCCTGGGACGCCCACGCCGACCCCTTCACCGGGGCCGTACGGGTCTGCATGAGCAAGCTGCGCGGGAAGCTCGGCGAGCCGGGACTCGTCCGGACCGTGCAGGGCGTGGGGTACGTGCTGTGAGCGAGTCGATCCTCGGCGCCGGGTCCACCATCCGCACCCGTATCGCGCTCGTCCACGGAGCCGTCTTCCTGGTCCTCGGCGCCCTCCTGCTGCTCGTGGTGAACCTGCTGGTCAGGGCCGGTACGGACGCCGACACCGAGGCCATCGTCGCGCGGGCGGACGACGTCGCCGTCGTCGAGGCGTACCGGATCGGCGACGACGTCAGCCGGGCCGCCGGCGAGCAGATGCTCATGTGGTCCTCCCTCGCCCTGCTCGTCATCGCCTGTGGCGCCGTCGTGGTGGGGTGGTGGACCGCCGGGCGCGTCCTGCGGCCCGTCCACGAGATGACCGCGCGGGCCCGGCGGCTCTCCGGCCTCGACGAGAGGCTCGCCGTGCGCGGGCCCGACGACGAGCTCAAGGAGCTCGGCGACACGATCGACGCGCTGCTCGGACGCCAGGAGACCGCCTTCGACAGCCAGCGCCGGTTCATCGCCAACGCCTCCCACGAGCTGCGGACCCCGCTCGCCACCCAGCGCGCCGCGATCCAGATCGGGCTCGACGACGACTGCGAGGTGCGGCAGGTCCTCCTCGACGCCAACCGGCGCAGCGAGCGCCTCATCGACGGGCTGCTGCTCCTCGCGCGCAGCGAGCGGGGGCTCGCCGAACGGGAGGACGTGCGCTTCGGCGACGTCGTCTCGGAGGAGTACGCGCACGCGCGCGTGGTGGGTGACGGGGGCGTCGTACGGGGGAGCCGGGTGCTGCTCGCGCAGCTCGTACGGAACCTCGTCGCGAACGCGGAGGCGTACAACCTGCCGGGTGGCGGTGGCGAGGTGGCGGTACGGGTCGAGGAGCCCGGGGTCCTGACCGTCGTCAACACGGGGCCGGTCGTTCCGGAGGGCGATGTCGACGGGCTCTTCGAGCCCTTCCGGCGGGGGGAAGGGCGGGACCGGATGGGGCCCGGCGCGGGGCTCGGGCTGTCCATCGTGCGGTCGGTCGCCGTCGCGCACGGGGGTGCGGTGCGGGCCGTGGCGCGCGGCGAGGGGGAGGGGGGTGGGCTGGTGGTGACGGTGACCCTGCCGGTCACCGTCACCACCTCCCCTTCCCGTTCCTAGAACTCCAGGCCGGAGAGCAGACCCCGGTAGAAGGCCGCGTGCGCCGTCTCGACGGGGGTCACGCCCGCGAAGTACGTGGCGGTACGGGGGGTGCCGTCGAGCTTCCGGAGGTAGTCGAAGGCCTTGTTGTCCTCCTCGCCCCAGGCCACGAACCGCCAGTGCAGCGGGCGGTCGGCGGCCTCCGCGAGCGCCTGCGTGGCGGCCGTCTTCGACTCCGGGGCGCCGTCCGTCTGGAACACGACGAGCGCCGGGCGGGCCGGGTCGTGCTTCTCGTGGTGCGCGAGGACCTCTTCGACGGCCCGGTGGTAGTTGGTACGGCCCAGGCGGCCGAGGGTGCCGTTGACCTCGTCGATGCGGGTGGGGGTGAGGTCGGCGGGGGTCAGGTCGACCGTGCCGTCGATGTCCGTCGAGAAGAACACGGTCGTGACGGTGGCGGCCTCGTCGAGGTGCGCGGCGAGCGCGGTGACCTGCTCGGCGAGGCGCTGCACGGAACCGTCCTTGAAGTACCCGCGCATCGACCCGGACCGGTCGACGACGAGGTACACGGCGGCCCGCGCCCCCGTGAGCCCCTGCTTCTTGAGCTGCGCCCCGGCGGCCTTGTACGCGTCGGCGAGATGCGGGGCGGAGGCCTTGAGGGCGGCGAGGGGAAGGGCGGGGGCGCCTTCGGTGACCGGCACCTCGTCGGCCCGAGCCTCGTCGGCCCGAGCCTCCGGCTCGGCGGGGACGTCGGCCGAGGGCTCGGCGTCTGCGACGGCGACCTCGGCGTCCGGCTCGGCGGCCTCGGCGGCGACCTCGGCGACCGGCTCGGCGGCCTCGGCGGCGGGCGCCTCTTCCTGCTGCTCCGCAGCAGCTTCGGGCGCGTCCGCATCTGCGGCGACAGCCGCAACCGGCTCCGCCGGGGTGGCGGCCTCGGGCTCGACCGCTTCGGCGGCGTCCGCCTCCGACTCGGCGGGGGCGGCGACCTCGGCCTCCGGCTCCGCCGGGGCGGCGACCTCGGTCTCGGGCTCCGCCGGGGCGGCGGCTTCGGCCTGCGGCTCGTCTGCGGCGTGAGCCTCGGGCTCCGCCGTGGCGGTGACTTCGGCCTCGGCCTCGGCCGGGGCGGCGACCTCAGCCTGCGGCTCGTCCGCGGCGTCCGCCTCCGGCTCCGCCGGGGCACTGGCGTCGGCCTGCGGCTTGTCCACGGCGTCAGCCTCGGGTTCCGCCGTCTCCTGCGGGGCGGCTTCGGGCGCGTCCGTGTCCACCGCGATGGTCGTCTCCGGCTCGGCCGGGGCCGTGGCCTCGGCCTGCGGCTCGTCCGCGGCGTCCGCCT